>JBAQZP010000035.1:0-77191 GCA_049791095.1 Phormidesmis sp. | reverse complement strand
TTACTCCAGTTGCGGATGCGGTAGTGGCTTGTCATGGGTTTTGTGGTGTGTTGTTGTTATCCACTACTTTACCGATTTACCACTGTCCTCCGCAGCTTCCTATCGACCCATTCATGCAACAAAGCCGCTTGAATGGAGAGTTTGTGTGTATGTACTGGATAGATTCAAAAACAAAGATGGCTCAACCAACGGCTCAACTGGTGGGCAGAACGCTGGGCGGATCGCTGCGTCGGGTTTTGATATCGGCGGCTGTTGTTTCGGCGATTAGCGTCGCTTGTGTGCCCAGTGGGCTGCAAGATTACACTCAGGTAACGCTGAAGGCGATCGCCCTGGAAACCGAAACCGAAATTAATCTCGATCAGCTCGATCAAACTAAAGACATTTTGCAGAACCGGCTGATGGCGCTAGGCGTAGAGGCCGCTGAGGTCGAGACCGTTGAGGATCGCCAGATCGTGGTGAGGTTGCCTCAAACGGTCGATGTTGAGGCGGCTGAGACTATTTTGACGAGTGTTGGCCTGCTGTCTTTTCGCAATCAAAAGCCGGATACAGAAGCAAAACTTGCGAGTAATATTGAGGATTTGCAGCGGCTGCTTGTCGAGCAAAATACGCTGTTTCAAGCTGAAGAACAGGCTAAGGCAGAAGCGCTTGGGCCAAAAATTGAGGAGACTAGAGGCGCGATCGCCGCCTTATTTGAACCCGGCGAGCTAACCGGGGCAATGCTGAGTGAGGCTGAGGCGATGCCCGCAAAAGCTGGCAGCGCTTGGGAAGTAACCATTGCGCTAAATGAGGAAGGGACGGCCTTATTCACCGCGCAAACGAAAGCGATGGCGGGTACGGGCCGGGCAATTGGGATATTTTTGGATGACGTGCTGTTGAGTGCGCCACTGGTGGATGTGGCCTTTGCGAAGACTGGGATTTCGGGTGGGGAAGCGGTGATTTCTGGCAATTTTACCGAGGAGGCTGCTGAAAATTTGGAGATTCAGCTAAAGAGCGGGGCTTTGCCCGTAACGTTAGAGATAGTTGAGGTTGTTTCTTCAGGCAGTGAAGCTTCAGATACCCCTGAGGAAGAAGTACCTGAAGCTGGGTCAGTCTCAGAGCCTAAGCAGGCAGAAGATTAGAGAAGAATAGAAAAAAATTAAGTTGAAATGGTGGAGACCGATCCGCCATCGACTCGCCAGTTGGCACCGACCACGTAGCTAGCTTGCTCAGAACAGAGAAAGGCGATAACTGCGCCGACTTCTTCGACTTTGCCGCGACGACCGACTTCAATGCCAGGGCGGTTTTCTTTTAAAAAGCTTTTGACGGCTTCATCCACGCTGATGCCTCTTTCTTCTGAACGCGATCGCATCATTGCATTCGTCATCGCCGTTTCTACAAACGCGGGCGATACCATATTTGTCAACACTCCATCTTTGGCATAAGCCTTCGAGAGATTTTTAGTCAGGTTGAGCGTGCCTGCTTTACAAGAACAGTACGGCATATCTTCGATATAGGGCTGCACCGCATCTTCTGACCCCAGCAGGACAATGCGGCCCCAGCCAGCTTTGCGCATATCAGGAATAAAGGTTCGACAGACGCGCACGGTGCCCATCAGGTTGACATTGATGGTGTCCATCCAGCCTTTGTCGTCAATTTCTAAAAAGTCACCGACTGCGCCTGTGATGCCAGCCGAATGCACCAAAATTTCGGCTGGGCGGCCAAAGTGTTCGGTAATTTTGTCGCGGGCCGATTCGATCTCTTCTAGGCTGGTGATGTCGGCTTTTGCCGGGAAGGGATCGCCAAAAGCTTTGAGATCGTCAATTTCATCAAAAGAGCGGTTAAGAATGGCAACCTTCGCGCCTTCTTTGAGCAAAATTTCGGCGGTGGCTTTCCCAATGCCGGAGTCACCGCCAGTGACAACAGCGACTTTGCCTTTAAGACCTAAATCCATGAAAATTGCATTCCTAAGTTTGATTGCACGCCTTTAATTTAGAGCCCTGTGCCAGGGACGAACCTTTTGTGCAACAAAAGCTTAAAGAAAAGTCCAAACATAGTTCCAAACAAAAGCCCAAACAAAAGCCCAAACAAAAGCCCAAACAAAAGCCCGAAGCTCTCTTCACCTACCCCAACGCAAAAGACTACAATTCAAGGCCGTGACGTTGGGAGGTTGTGAAAAAATTATGCCTAAGTGGACAGTATCAACGGAGTTTACGTTCAATGCGGCGCATTTTATTCGAGATTATGACGGGCCTTGTGGGCGGATGCATGGCCACACTTACCGGGTGCGCATAGAGGCGATCGCGCATCAGCTACAGGCGTCGGAGTTTTGTCCGCATCCCGCGATGGTGGCCGATTTTAGAACGCTGAAGTGGGCAAAAAAGGATGTGCTGAAGGGTGGTTTAGATCATTGTGTGCTCAATGAGGTGATGCCAGATAGCTATGAGACAACGGCGGAGATGATTGCGCAGTATATTCATCAGCAAACCTGCGATCGCCTGCCCGAGAATATTAAACTGAAAGTCTCGGTGTCTGAAACGCCGAATTCTTGGGTTGAGTACGAGTCTGATTAAGCGCAAAGATTGGTTCAAAAACGATTGGTTCAAAAACACTGCTGATGAGGATTGATGATGGCGGTATCTGCTGCTGTAGAAAAAGGTTCGAGAGCCACGGTCAAGACATTGCCGGTGGTTGAGACCTTTCACTCTATTCAGGGTGAAGGGGCTTGGACGGGCGCGAATGCCTTTTTTATTCGGCTGGCGGGCTGTGATGTCGGCTGCCCCTGGTGCGATACGAAGCATTCTTGGCCGATGGATCGCCATCCGGTGCGGCCTGTGCGTGAGTTGGTAGAAGCGGCGATCGCAGCCCGTCCTTTCATGGTTGTGATCACGGGCGGAGAGCCCCTAACGCATGACTTGGGCAATCTCACGACCGCCCTGAAAGCAGCCGGGCTCAGGGTTCATTTAGAGACCTCAGGAGCCTATCCGCTGACAGGTGTGTTCGACTGGATCGCACTCTCGCCAAAACGGTTTAAAGCGCCGCTAGAAGAGATTTATGAGTTCGTAGACGAGCTAAAAGTGGTGGTGGGTGACCCAGAAGATTTGGACTGGGCGGAGAGATCTGCTCGAAAAGTTTCAGATAAAGCGATCAAACTATTACAGCCCCGGTGGACGGCTGGAGAAGACACTCATGCCAGGCAGTCGCGGGTGGTTGACTATGTGATGTCGCATCCAGACTGGCGGGTAGGATTGCAAACACACAAATTTTTAGAGGTGCGATAGCGCAGATGGCAGCAGATATAATGCTGGCTGAATCAAATGAATCGAAGCGGGAACCGAGGGCGAAGGCCGTCGTGTTGCTTTCCGGTGGGCTAGATTCTGCAACCTGTGCGGCTCAGGCGTTGGCAGATGGCTATGAGGTGATAGCACTCTCTGTTGACTATGGTCAACGGCATGACACAGAGCTAGATGCCGCGCGGGTGGTGGCGCGATCGCTCGGCATTCGCGATCACCGAGAGATCAGCGTAAACCTGGCTCAGTGGGGCGGCTCGTCGCTGACGGACAAAACCGAACCGCTGCCAGTAGAGGGCGTCAAGGCCAATGCTATTCCTTCTACTTATGTGCCAGGGCGAAATACGGTTTTTATTGCGATCGCCCTTTCCCTTGCCGAAGCTCAAAACGCCGAGGCCATTTATCTTGGCATCAATGCGGTCGATTACTCCGGCTATCCGGACTGCCGCCCAGAATACCTGAGCGCCTTTCAAACCCTTGCAACGTTATCTTCCAAAGCCGGATTAGAAGGGCACGCACCCGAGCTAGTCGCGCCATTGGTAATGGATTCTAAAGCTGACATTGTTCGCCGGGCGCTGCGACTAGGCGTACCGATCGAGCAGACCTGGTCTTGTTACAAAGGGGAAGCCGATCCCTGTGGTCTCTGTGACTCCTGTCGGATTCGGGATCAGGCGCTGGCGCAAGTGGGACGCCCAGATTTGATGTCAAAAAAATAATATCCGAAATTTAATCTCAAAAAGCCGATGGTGAGATTCGAACTCACGACCTATTCATTACGAGTGAACCGCTCTACCCCTGAGCCACATCGGCAATCTCGCTATGAATTGTAGCAGCCAGTGTATAAAGTAGTAAGGGCTACACATCAAAAATCAGAGCAAACATTTAGAGCAAACATTTAGAGCGCTTTATGGCAAAGGGTCAGCCGTCTTCTAAAAATAAAAAAATAGCCAAAGATACACCCAATCGCAAGCCGCCTACTGGCATGAGTCAGGCCCGATACGACAAGCTGGTAGCAGAGTCTAAAGCGCCTTACAAAGGCTTGCGCAAGTTCCTCTATGCCTCTTTTGGGGCCTCGGGCGCGATTGGGGGCTTTGTCTTTTTTGCTAAAATTTTGGCAGGCCGCGACTTGGCTCAGTCTCTGCCTAATTTGGCGTTGCAACTGGGCGTTGTCGCGCTGATGGTGTTCTTATTCCGCTGGGAAGATCGCAACCAGGAAGATAGTTAGTGCTTTCTAGCGTGCCTCGCAATCCTGTCGTACTGGTTCATGGCATTTGGAACACAGCCGGTATTTTCGCGACCTTGCAAGCTTACCTAGAGCAATCAGGCTGGACAGTCTACGCCCCTAGCATGAAGCCTAACAACGGCGATGCTCCCCTAGAAGTTTTGGCCGATCAGGTCGCAAAATTTGTGGATAAACGACTGGGATCGCAACAGGCTTTTGATTTGGTGGGCTTTAGTATGGGTGGGCTGATCGGTCGCTACTATGTGCAGAACTTAGGCGGGTTGGGGCGTGTGCAACGGTTCGTAACGGTGTCTGCGCCTCATCAAGGGACGGCTTTGGCGCTGTTTAGCGATCGCTATGGCGTCAGGCAAATGCGGCCTGGCAGTCCTTTTTTGACAGCGTTGAACCGAGACCGCCACCTGCTGCGAGACATTCAGGTTTTCTCTTTTTGGACGCCGTTTGATCTGCTCATCTTGCCGCCCTGGAGTTCTGATATGGGCATTGGCCAAACGCAGAGGCTGCGGGTGAGCGCTCATAATCGCATGATTCAAGATGTGACGGGCTTGAGTGCGATCGCCCAAGCCCTGGTTCATTAGTTCATCAGTTCATTAGTTCACAGAACAGCACTATAAAACAGCGAGCGGCATCCGCTCCACGAACAGTCTAATGCGCATCCCCAACTTTGGTATATTGCACTTCCCCAAAAACAGCACTGGGATACACATAGTGCTTAAACTCCAGCAAGTTATGAAACGGATCTTCTAAAAAGAAAGTGCGATGCTCAATCCGCTCTCCTTTAAACCGGTGTTTAGGCTGTTGATAAAACGTTAACCCCTTTTGTTGTGCCCGCTCTAAAGCCATCTCCCAGTCTGATTCATGTACAAACGTCAGACCAAAGTGCCAGGGATAGATACCCTTTTGTGGCGGCAAGGGCGCTTTGACGACATGGGCAACTAGCTGATGACCTAGAAAATTCAAAATTAAAGATCCCCTACCTTCTCTGCCTACTTCGCAGCCCAGCCCCTCCACATAAAAGCGCTTGGTGTCAGGGATGTTGTCGATCGGGAAAGAGAGATGAAAAATGGTATCCATAAAAAGTTACAAAGAACAGCCTCTCTATTGTGTCTAGAAGAGAGCGCTATTTTGTAATGTGCGCTACAGCTAAAACCCTCAACACGCCGGTAGATGTGGAATATACACGGCAATATATAACTAGTTTGTGTTGCCCTATATGACTGTGCTTACGACTGTGCTACTGTGTCTGGTAACTACTTTTTCGAGGCGCTAGTTCGTCAGTTATAGTCAGTCAAAAAAGGATAGAGCGATCGCAGGTCTGCTGTCTGGTTATGTACCAGCTCTGGTCATTTACCAGACTATGCAGCTAGCAATTCACTTTTCCTAAAGCCTTGTAACCCATACTCTAGAGACACTAGAGACGATTTTATGTCAATTTACGTTGGAAACCTGTCTTTTGATGCTACTCAAGATGACATCAATCAGGTCTTTACAGAGTACGGTTCAGTAAAGACTGTGAAAGTCCCGACCGATCGCGAGACCGGTCGCGTTAGAGGTTTCGCCTTTGTTGAAATGAGTAGCGAGGCTGAAGAACAAGCGGCCATCGACGCGCTAGACGGCGCTGAGTGGATGGGCCGGACGCTAAAGGTAAACAAGGCTAGACCTCGTACATAATGCACTAAGCCCAAATATGGTAAGAGCGCTCAGCTCTTCTCTACAAAGTTTAGAACAGGTTCAGACACATACCAGCTCCTAGGCTCAAGGATCATGTCCTTAGAGGCTATGGAAACCTATTAGAGATAGAATTTGCCATCGGCGATAAACTGCCCGGTGGCAAATTCTGGTATTTGCGAATAGTCGCTGTACGCTGATGGTGTCGCCTTTGGGCGGGAAAGCTAACGGTGGGCCTGATTCCTTGCTGTGCTAGGGGCTGGTTCATTTTGGCTCTTTTCTCCCTTAGTACAAAATTTTGAAGCTAACCGCCAGACAAAAAGAACGGCTCAATCGACCTCGTCCTTTTTTATTTCTCGTTGTTCTAGGGCTGTTTGGATTGCCCTGGATCTGGCTGTTCCGCAGCGGCATACAGTCTCGCCATCAGCAAACGGAAATGGACAGCCGGGCGGCGACTTTCTTTGCTCAGTTCCCTACCTATCAGCGCAATCTCTCGGCTCAGCAGTTTGATGTTTTAGGTGCTTATTTAGGCTTTTTCCCTAATAGCGTCTATGGCACAAGCATTCAAGTCGATACCGAGGCGCATCAGGCGTATCAGGCGATTGAGCCCGATTTAAAGGCGTTTCTTCAAAACCAGGTTACTAAGACGTCTGGATCGTTTGATGCGCCGCCCCCGCTGCTTCGTGACTATCTGATGCGCTATGGCGATCGCATCGCTTCAGCCCAAGCCTATTTGCTGGCGAATCCCATTCCTCGTTGGGATATGGATGCTGTGCAAATGTCGGATCCTGACTATGCGTTTGCCAGCTTTGCAAATGTTCGAAGTATGCAAAACCTGCTGCTGACCTCGGCGATCGCCCAGGCCCAGCAAGGCCAAAACTCAGCGGCGATCGCAGCGCTAGAAGCCTCTTGGCGGCTAAACCAATCAATGCTTCAGCGGCCCGATCTGCTGTCTCAGCTCACAGCTTCAATCGTATCCGAGCAGCAAGCAGGTCTGTTGCGGCATCTATCACAGGTGCCCGAGCGTTGGCAATCGCGCCTGATTCAACAAGCGCAAACGCAGTCTGTTCTTAGCGGGCGTCAGTTTGATACCTGGCTGCAATATAAAATTTCGCAGCAGGCATTTGCGGCAACGATCTACCGCTCACAGGCTGATTCGGGGCTGAGTGAAAAATTGATGTCGGTTTTAGCCTACTGGTTTTCTCCATCTTCCTATCTTCAGCTCGCCGCCATAGACACTACCCAAACGGCGCAGCGGGCGCTTCAAGACCTCAGCTTATTAACCGTCTGTTCGAGCACGCAGCACGAGGCTGAAGGGGTACTAATGCAGTCAAAAACGGCCCGATGGAATGAAGCAACGGCGCTGGTGCCTGCGGTGACGGCCTTGCGCTGGAAGGTGGCAGGCGATCGCGCCCTTACTTTAGAACTTACTCAAAAAGTGTTGCAAGCCAAGCAAATTTTTCAAGCGCAGGGGCAATGGCCCGATACCCTCCCCGAAATAGCCTCTCAAGCCTGCCCAGGAGAATACTGGGTGTACGAGCATAGTGATACCAACGGCATCACACTATCTTTTAGTCTTGATCTCGCAGAGGCTGTTTCCCTCAGCGGGCTAACGCCGTTGCGTCCGGTGCCTTTGCGCTACGAGACGAGAACTACCGCTGTTAATCTGCCGGTAGCACCACCATAGAAAAACCCTGAGCAACCATTTAGTCACTCAGGGTTAAGGCTTCAAAGACAATTGACGATTGATCTAAATTTAATGAGGCAGATGAGATCGCCGTACAAGTGATGGTCTAGCCAGCCGCTTTGATAGCTTTTTCAGAGACGCTGTAAGTGCCGCCACGACCGCGATACCAGTCACCATCACGGGCACCTGCTGAAAGAATATTAGAAACTCGATTACGAGCTTTCAAGAAGTGGTTTTTGGGCATATCTTCTTTAAAGACAGCGTTCATGACGTCAGCAATCTTGAAGATGTTGTTAGGCTGAGCCTGTAAAACGCCCACAATGACGTCGGGCAAAGGCGCTGTGCTGTAGTTATCTTGAACGTAGCGCTGCCAGTTAGCTGTTCTACCACTGCGCTTGCTCGGGGGTTTTTCAATGGCCTTTGGTGCTTGCGTTTTCGCCTTGGCAGGACGGCCTCGTTTTGCTTTTGCCTTAGTTGTCGCGGTTTTAGTGGCGGTTTTAGTGGCGGTCTTAGCTGTGGTTTTGGCCGCTGTCTTAGTCGCTGTCTTAGTCGCTGTTTTGGCCTTAGGGGTCTTGGCTTTGGCCGGTTTTGTCTTTGTCGTTTTAGTCGCTTGGACGGGCGTGACCTCTACGGGAGCGGCTTTTGTGGCGGCTTTTGCTGTGGGCTTTGTAGCGGCTTTAGCCGGTTCTGTTACCGCTTCTGTCGCGGCCCCTAGGTCGTCAGCCTGAAGGTTGCCGCCTGATTCAAACATGTTGATAACAGTTTGAATGCCTTTTCGCTTTTCATGTAGTTCACTGAGCTTTGCTTCTAGGGCAATCGCCTGTGCCGACAGCTCAGAATCTACTTCCAAGAGCTGCGGTAAAACAGATGTAGACATACGTCACGTTCTCCTTAAGTTTATATGGGGTGGTAATCGCTTTAAATGAAAAAATCTATCAGCAGCGCTCATTCCAAATTTCTTTCAAAAACCCACAGTTTCCGGAGAGTCCCTAATATTCTCCCTAAATTTTCTAAATAGGAAAAACGCTGCCTGAAATGCTTTTAGCCAAAATATCTTTTTTGAGAATAACACTATTTAAACGCTTTCTTCTCAAGAATCAAGACTTTTCTTGCGATTCTTGGGAAATTTAGGGGAGATTACGGGTAAGAAGTTTTGTGCCATTTCGCTAAAACCCTCTAAAGCATAAGCCTTTAAAGGATTGTCTAGCGGATTTGATCAAATCGGATCTATCTTCTAAAGAACTTACTTTTCTAACTATTTGCTGACATAAGATTGCTGCACATAGACTGCTGCACATGGACTGCTGATATGAAAGAGGCGACCGCTTGACTGAATCTCTGCTCGATCTCTGCTGGGTGCCTGGCTGATGATTTCGGGGATGCGGCTATTTACTTTTCTGGGCGGGCTGTCCAACTGCTGTTCCGTATTTGATCAACAGGAAGAGAACAATTAAGCTCAGTAGCCCTGCCGAGAGCCAAATGCGAGCAGCTTGAATAAACCAAAGGCTCATCAGGCTTAGGCCCACAGCGTTGGCAAGCAAAACGGCTTTTCTGTCGGCGGGGCCCATCGTTTCAATGGGTGATGGCGCATTGGGATAAAGCTGTATGCCTGCGAGTAAATTGAACCAGAGCTGACTAAAGATAATGGCGATCGCACCCACCGGAAGCAGGCGCAGCGCAGCATAAAATCCTGTTATTTCTAGAACAATAGTACTAATCGTGACTTTGTGAAAGTGACGCAGGCGAGAGTTTTCTGCAAGGGTTGGGTCTTGCTGTTTGAGGCGGGCGATATTGTCTAAATCTACTCCAGCCATCCGAGCAAGCTCGGCGCAAAATAGGGCCAAAGCCAAGGCTAGCAACCGATGGGCGAGGTCTATTGCTGGAGCTACTGGCGCTGTAGCCCCAATGCTGACGCCCGTAGCCTGTAGCAGCAGGCCCAGCCCTGCGGGTAGAAACAAAAGGGAAACAAAACGCCGAAGGGATTGCATAGACACCTGAACTTTATCTGCTTTCTGTGTAGTTTAGCGGCGATGTCTACCCTGGGTTGCGATGATCGGGTCGTCGTTTTTTAGGTTCACTTATGACCTCTGTTAGACGCTATGTTCTTACGCTCTCTTGCCCCGATCGGGTGGGGGTGGTGGCGGCAGTCAGCTCGCTGATCGCCGCTAACAACGGTTGGATTTGCGAGGCGCGTCACCATTCGGAGCCGACAGACAGCCGGTTTTTCATGCGTCAGGAGATTTTGGCAGAGTCTCTTCTGTTTGATGTGGCTGAGCTGCGTCGCCGGTTTTTACCGATTGCCGAGCAGTTTGACATGGACTGGACGATTCGCGACTCTGCACAAAAAAAGAAGGTGGCAATTTTGGTCTCTAGAAGTGGTCATTGCCTGTACGACTTGCTCTCTCGGTGGCGCAGCCATGAGCTAATGATGGAAATTGCCTGTGTCATCTCTAATCACGAAACTTTCCGGGGACTGGTGGAATGGCATGGTATTCCTTACTTTTATGTGCCTGTGACGCCTGAGACTAAGGCGGCAGCTTACAAACAGGTGATCTCTCACTTTGAAGGGGTAGGGGGCGAGGTGATGGTGCTGGCTCGGTACATGCAGGTTTTGTCGGCGGCTGTGTGCGATCGCTATCCGGGTCGCATCATCAACATTCACCATTCTTTTTTGCCATCTTTTGTTGGGGCTCAGCCCTACCATCAAGCCTACTTGCGGGGCGTAAAGCTGATTGGTGCGACCTGCCACTACGTCACTGAAGATCTTGACTGTGGCCCGATTATCGATCAAGACGTGTTGCGGATCGATCACTCCGACTCACCCGAAGATTTGGTGCGCTATGGCAAAGATATTGAAAAAACAGTTCTGGCTAGAGGGCTGCGCTACCATATTGAGGATCGGGTGTTGCTGCATAATCATAAAACGATTGTCTTTCGCTGATAGGGTTGGCTGAGCGTAGATTTATCGATGGGGCGATCGATAGCGTCGCAGAGGTGATTGCAGATTTGCTAACTAAATATTGTTCAACCGGGTTGTAATCGTCACAGAAGGCGCTACACTCATGTTTGTACAAAGACTACTAAAGCTTGTGCAAAAACTACAGGCTGTTGGATATAGAGACTGCTTTGCTAGAGACTCTTCCAACAAGCCGCCAAAAAACTGCAAAGAATCTGTAGCTCCACGAGGACTTTTCAAACATGAGCGATCCTGTCCTTTCTCAACTTGTCTCTGTTGAGGATGACCTAGCCAAACAAGTCGAGACTTTGGAGGCTAACCTGAGCCAGCTTCGGGAAAAGCGCCAAGGTTTGCAAACTGTTATCAATATGTTCCAAAGCTCTAATGGTGAGGTGGCTACTTTAACCCCGCCTGCTGAGCCTGCTGTTGATGAGCCCCCCGATGAACCCGCTGCCGAGCCGGTAGCGAGTGAACCACCAGCACCTGCCGCGAAAAAGGCGACTAAAACAACCGCCAAAGCCAAGCAAACAACTCGCACGGCGGCTAAGCCAGGGCGAAAGTCTAAGGCTACAAAGCCGCCTGGCAAGAAGAAAGATGGCCGCGCTGCTGACTGGCAAAAGTATGTGCAGTCTGAATATAAAGATGCGGCACTGCCTGAGGCCGTTAGCAGTGTTTTGCGATCGCAGCCCTCGGAGGTCTTTAAAATCGCGGATGTGATGTCTTCTATTTTTAAAGAGAGTATGCCGCGCGAGTCTTTCTTGAAGGCGCGCAACCGAATCTCTAATATCCTGTCGGCAGGGGCACGCGATGGCACCTGGTATCGGGGCCGCAACGGTCGCTACTCTCAATCGGAGAGCGTGACCAAAATGAAGTAGCTGATGCTGCTAGGACGAATCGATAGCCTATGAAGCGTAAAAGGGGGTAATTCATTGAGAGTTATCCCCTTTTCTTTTTACTGTCCTGTTTTAGGTGAATAATCACATTTTGCTTTGTAATGTGGGTTGAGTTCGATGTCTGTTTCAATATTTGTAGAGAATGCCTGGTTACTGGCCGTTGCCATTAATACGGTTTTGATCGCGATCGCCCTGCTTTTGCCCAAGAAACTACTCACGCCTGCGGGCTATGCCCATGCCTGGCTGTTAGGTGTCGTTGTGTGGGGTGCTTTGGGCTGGCGGGGCTATACAACCATTCTGGTTTACTTTTTTGTTGGCTCTGCGGTGACTAAAGTGGGTATGGCCGAAAAAGAAGCCTATGGCATTGCCGAAGCTCGCGGTGGCGTGCGCGGGCCTGGTAACGTGTGGGGCTCGGCCCTGACAGGCACGGTCTGTGCATTAGGAATTGTGGCCCTTGAGATCCTTTCTCCTAGTTCTTTGAGCCTTTGGCAATCCTTATTAGCGCTCGGGTTTGTGGCTTCTTTGAGCACCAAGCTCTCAGACACGACGGCGACTGAAATTGGTAAAGCCTATGGGCAACGTACGTTTTTGATTACGACGTTGCAGCCCGTTGAAAGAGGAACAGAAGGGGCCGTGAGTTTAGAAGGAACAGTCGCGGGCGTCGTGGGCTCGCTAGCATTGGCCGCGATCGCCTGGGCGGTAGGGCTAATTTCTTTTGGGGGTATCGGAATTTGCGCGGTGGCTGCTTTTGTGGCTACGACCGCAGAAAGTTTGATCGGGGCCACCGTTGAAGAAAAGCTAGCCTGGCTCAGTCACGATCTGGTTAATATTATTAACACGACGATTGGCGCAGTCTGTGCGATCGCCTTGGGCTGGCTTTTAGCAGGTAGCAGCATGGCTTCAGCGACCATGCTCATCGTCTGGCCCACCGTCTGACCCCTCGTCTGGAACTTCACAGTCTCTTGACATGTCATTTTGCTCCAAAAGGCGTTTAAAATCAGCCTTAAACCGTTTAGCTACCACCGTTAGGAATAATCCTTTCTGAAGGATAATTTTATGGTTTTCTTAAAAAAGCATATAAAATGTAACTGTATGCAGTTTAACTAAGTCGATATAATCAGCCTTGTATAGGGCCTTAGCTCTCCCCTTATGTTAATTTCTACCTAGTAGCTGGCAAGCTGCCATAGAGACGCTCATAGTTGGGCATCTTTAAGGTGCTTCTTTAACCAGAGTTAGAAACCAGGGTTAGAGCCTTCCCTATCCGGTTGACTTCAAATACCTTTAAAAATTTAAATTAAGAGAAGAGCCCCTACCTATGATGACGAAGACGGTTACTGAGGACAACTTCAACCGAGAAGTCCTTGCTTCTTCAGTCCCAGTGTTTGTTCATTTTCAAGCGCCATGGTGCGGCGTTTGTAGACTGGCTGCACCCATTTTGGCAAGCTTTCAGGCCGATTGGCCAGGGCCGCTGCGCATTTATGACGTCAACGCCGACGAAAATTTTAAACTGGCTAACCGCTATCAGCTCAGTACTTTGCCCACTCTGCTCTACATCGAGAATGGTAAAGTACTGCACCGGATAGAAGGGTTTGATGGCCGCGAAGGTTTGCGGGCGCGACTGGCAGAAATTGAAAGCCGCTGCCGTCTGGAAGATTCTTGGATTTCACTAATAGCCTGATGCTGGCCTACAGCTAGTTCACAGCTAGTTCACAGCTAGTTCACAGCTAATGGGCGAGCTAATTATTAAGATAGCCCTGCAATAGAAAATCTTGACCTATAGAGGTGAAGGTGACTTGGCTCAAGGATTTGGCGGCGGTCATTTCGGTTAGGCCCAGATCTCCAATTGGTGAAGGTGCGCCTTGACCGCCGATGAGTTTGGGGGCAATGAAGGCCCAAACTTTTTGGACGCAGTGGTGCGCGATCGCCTCAGCCGCTAGCGTTCCGCCGCATTCCCACAGTACGCTCATGGCTCCTAGCTCGTACAGCACATCCATCACAGCGCCCGGCGTCAGGGACTCAATAGCAATCACTTCAACCCCCTGTCGCTGAAGCGTCGCCTGCATTGCTGGGTTAGCCCCTACCTGGGTAAAAACCAGAGTAGGGGCCAGGGTGGTATCCCATAGAGTGGCGGCGGCAGGCAGGTTTAACTGGCGGCTCATCACAATACGCATTGGGTTGCGATCGCCTTCGCCATGGCTGGTTAAGGTGGGATTATCTTGGCGGACGGTATTGCCGCCGACAATGACAGCGTCGCAGCCGCTGCGAAGCTGATGGACTTGCTGGCGCGAGTCTGGCCCGCTGACCCAGGCGCTGTGGCCAGTGGTGGTGGCGATTTTGCCATCCAGGGTCATGGCGTATTTTAGGATGCCGAAGGGTCGGTGGTGAGTCACTCGGTGGATGAAGGCTTCGTTGAGCTGCTGGCAGCGATCGCCTTCTATGCCCACTGTGACCTCAATGCCTGCCGCCCGCAGCCTTTCGATGCCGCCACTGGCTTCAGCATTGGGGTCAGCCATGCCAATCACTACCCGGCGAATGCCAGCGGCCATCACAGCTTCGCTACAGGGGGGCGTGCGGCCTGTATGGTTGCAAGGCTCTAGGTTGACATATAGGGTTGCCCCCTGGCTTTGGCCAGCCGCTGCACGAAGCGCAAAGATTTCGGCATGAGGTGCTCCGGCTTGGGGATGGTAGCCTTCGCCGACAATTTCGCTACCCTGAACGATGACTGAGCCGACGAGCGGGTTAGGAGAGGTGTGGCCAGCGGCTTGGGCGGCCAGTTCGCAGCAGCGAATCATCATGGCTGCATCTAGCGCCGCACTTTGTCCTGTATTCTGGTCGGTTGGCTGCGTCATATGTTAGCTGTCGGCGACAGCGGGCGGACTGCTCCTACAGTTTAGATTTTCGGTTTAAATTTTAGAGGCGGGCCGAATTTTTATTTCTACACTTATGCTTGCACGTATTATTTGCACCTATGAAAGCGCGTGATCACAACTGGCGGGTAAAATCTGCAGTGATGAGCGGCTGGGTTGTGATACTGGTAGTCGCTCTGGTTCTAGGATTGGGCATTCCGGCTTCAGCCCAACTGCCCGCTCAAAATTTGACGCCTGCACCAGACGATTCGCCAACGCCTGCGGAGCCCTCACTGCTTCAGCAGCCCTCTGCGGTTAGTCGGCTGCTACCCGAGCCTTGGTCAGCAGATTTTGAAGCGATTGAGACGGCCCCTATTTATTTGGATGGGCGAACGCTGTTTCGGGTGACTGCGCCGGTGGTGGCAGATCGCGCGACAGGGCCAAGCCCGGCTGAAGTCAGGGCCCAAGAGATTCAACAGCGAATCAATACCTTTGCCCGCGAAGCTGCTAATCAGGACTCGACGGTTGTCGTTGATATCGATCAGCCCAGTAATTTACCGGTGGTGTCTGTTGAAGGCAAGCTGCTGCTAACGGTGACTAATTTAGATGCCCAGTTTAGTGGTTATGCGACGCCGAGCGATCGCGCCGTTGCCCTCTCAGAAATCTTACAGATGTCGTTTCGACGGTACTGGCAAGAGCGGCAGCCTGAGTTTTTGTGGCGGCAGGCGAAAATTGCGGGGGGAATTGTCGTGATCGCTATTTTGCTACAGCTATGGGCCAAGCAAGTGGCAAACCGGCTGCATCGCCGACAGATTAGACTGACCCAGGCCAGAACTCAGCTCGGGCAGGCACAGGGCACAGAACCGATGGTCGAAGGGCCAACAACGCTTAACGTCAGCTCTGTGTATGAGCTGCTCAAGGCCCGGCTGGCCAATCGACAAAAGCGAAAAATCAACGACGCTGAGCGTGGCATAGTCGCCCTATTTCAGCTAGTTCTATGGGTTGGTAGCTTGCTGTGGATACTGGCTTTGTTTCCCTACAGTCGATGGTTGACGACGCTGCTGCTTCAGTGGCTGAAGGTTCCCGCTAAAATTTTGCTGGTTGGCGGATTGGCCTATGTCGCGGTGCGAGTGAGTAGCTTGGTGATCGATCGAGTTGGGTTAGCGTTGCAGAACGAAGCTCACTGGGCACCTGAAAAGTCGCGGCGGTTGAGCTTGCGGTTTTCGACGTTTTCGCAGGTGGCAAAGGGCCTGGCAGGGTCAGTGATTTTTGCGATTATGGGGCTGGTTTGGCTGGCGATCGCGGGCGTTCAAGTTGGGCCATTACTAGCCGGGGCGGGCATTATCGGGGTTGGCATCTCGCTGGCCGCGCAAAGCCTGATCAAAGACTTTATCAACGGCTTTTTCATTCTGTTTGAAGATCACTTTGGGGTAGGCGATGTGATCACGGTACAGGGAATGAGCGGCATGGTGGAGCTAATCAATTTGAGAATTACGCAATTGCGAGATAATGAAGGCCGATTGATTACAATTCCTAACAGCCAAATTAGCATTGTGCAGAATGCTTCTAAAGAATGGGCGCAGGTGGATCTGTCCGTGA
This sequence comes from Phormidesmis sp., assembly GCA_049791095.1. Taxonomy (GTDB): domain Bacteria; phylum Cyanobacteriota; class Cyanobacteriia; order Phormidesmidales; family Phormidesmidaceae; genus Phormidesmis. Next base: position 61,036 of record JBAQZP010000035.1, on the reverse strand, counting down.
GTGTGGCGGCAACGGCGGATGTGGATAAAGCGCTGGCACTGATGGCGGAAACTGCGATCGCACTTTCGCAAGAAGAAGACTGGCAACCGTGCATTTTAGAGCCGCCGGACGTGCTGGGTATAGAAGGGATGGATCATTTGGGCGTGACGCTGCGCCTGCTGTTGAAGACGCAGCCGTTGCGACAGTGGGTAGTGGCCAGGGAGCTGAGAGGACGCATCAAGCAGCGGTTTGATGAAGCTGGGATTGCGATCGCTGTGCCGCAGATGGCAATGAGTTTGAAAACAAATGGTTTACATAATTCTGACCAGGACTCGCCAGCAGACTGACGGGTAAGACGCCCACACTACAGGCACTAAATTAACTATTCGGGCTTAATGCCATCTTCTGGAAAGACCCATTTTGGCCCCTCACTCTGACGCGCTTGCTGTTTACGACGCACGGCTTCAGCGGCCATTTCGAGCATGGTATCGAGTGAGGTAGTTTCAATAAACTCAGAGGCTTTTTGCTGCGAATCTTTGTGAGGGCACTGATCGCCTAGAACGCAACCCTCTTTGCAATCTACAGCGCAGTTAATATCTGCCATGATGTTATGAACTTAAAATTGAATGTCATTAAATTCAAGTTTAAGGGATTTTGTCAGTAGAGATATTGATCTATTGATAGACCACAGATTACCCTTCTTTCGAGCCTTTAGCCTTTACTTCCCTACAGTGAAAGATCTTTTAAGCGCAGCAATCAGTCGATCGAGATGGTCTTTTGTATGAGTGGCCATCACACTCATGCGCAGACGGCTGATAGGTACAGTCGGCGGACGAATCGCTGAGGTGAAAACGCCTTGTGCCTGTAGCTGCTTGCCTAGGTTAAGTACCGTGGCGGCGTCTTTGACTTGCAGGCAGACGATCGCTGAATCTGTGGGGAGACGCTGAAGTGATAGGCGCTCAGGTAAATTCTCAACTAGCTCGTCTAGCTGCTGGCTTAAATAGCGGACGTTTTGATGTAGCTGAACCAGGCGCTGCGGCTCTTGCTGAAGTACAGAGATTGCGGCCAGGGCGGCGGCGGTGTCGGCGGGTGAAAGACCTGTGGTGTAGATCCAACTGGCGGCGCGGTTTCGCAAATAGTCGATTAGCTCTGCGGTGCCTGCTACGTAACCGCCTAAGCTGGCAAAGGCTTTGCTGAGCGTGCCCATTTGGACAACTGGCCAGTGCCGACAGTCAAAATGTTCGAGGCAACCTGCGCCACTTTTGCCTAACACGCCTGCGCTATGAGCTTCGTCTATCATCACCATCGCTTCAAAGCGATCGGCAAGGTTGAGAATTTTTGGCAGCGGGCAAATGTCTCCATCCATACCAAAGACGCCATCGGTCAGAATTAGGCAGCGGCGGTAAGCGGTTCGATTGTTGCTGAGAATTTCGGTGAGTTCGAGCAAGTTGCTGTGACTGTAGGTGATGACAGTCGCGCCGCTGAGCGTTGCCCCATTTCTTAGGCTGGCATGGTTGTATTCATCAGACAGAATCAGATCGCGTTTATTCACAAGGGCGGTAATAGTCCCGATATTGGCGAGGTAGCCACTGCTAAAAACCAGGGCGGCTTCGGTGCCTTTGAGCTGGGCGATCGCCTGCTCTAGCTCTGTGTGTAAAGGCCGATGGCCGCTGAGTAGCCGGGAGCCAGTTGCGCCAGTGCCATAGGTTTGGATGGCGGCGATCGCAGCTTTGCCCAACTGTGGATGCCCGGCTAGTCCCAGATAATCATTGCTGGCAAAGTTTATTTGGGTGCGATCGCCCAAGGTAACCACTGGCCCGGCCTGGCCTTCAATAGCCTGCACGCTACGGTACCAATTCGCCTGATGAATGACGCTAAGAGATTGTTTTAACCAGCTATAGGAATTGGGCATATGAGCGCTGAAGACTGATGCATTCTACGAGCAATCAGTTTAGCGGGAATTGGGCGCAGCACATTGCTCAGCACCCACGAGACATCCGAGATGGCAGCGATTAGTCGGGCCGAGCGATAGGCAGCATCACCCGACTCAGCGTGCGGCCATCTTCCATCGTGGATAGGGTAAATTCACCGCCGAGCTGCTGCATCAGCGATTGGCATACCCAAAGATGGCTATTTTGAGGCTGCTGCAAGGTGGAGGGCGACAGTAAATCTAGCGGACGGCCCTGGTCTAGCTCTTGCAATATTGGCAGTGCGACGCTGCCTTCGTCAGTAATCGCGACTTCGAGCCAGTGCTCATCAATGGGACGACACCAAATATCGACGCGATCGCCCACTGGCGATCGCCCGCAGGCTTCAGCAATCAGCTCGTACAGCACAAACTCGATCTTAGCAATATCGCCTGAGATGGTCAGATTGCTTTCGCAATGTACTTTTGACCAGAGCTGCCGTTCTTGCACTAGCGGGTTCGTGCGAACCATCGCCCGCTTTAGCAGGCTAATGAGTGGTGTGCTTTGGTGAGATATTTTGAGTGCCCATTGCTCATCGGCGCTGACTTCACTCAGCCGCGCTGTCAGGGCGTTCATTTTTTGCAAAAGCACTTGCTGACGGGCGTTGGCGGGATTCGTTTGGGCGTTTATTTGCTTCAGGCATGCTTTCACAGCCGCATTGAGATCCTCAAGTTGGTGCTGTTTGTACCAGTTGAGCTGGATGAGCTGCTGTTGACGAGCCAGCATCAGGCTAGCGAGTCTGAGATGGCGGCGGCACCAGGCTAGCTGGCTGGTAATGATGGCTAGCAGCGTGGTTTGCTCGTCTGACCACTGACGGCTGGCACTATCTGCGAGGATAATCACGGCAGTGGGCTCATGCTCGGGGGCCGTGCGCAAGGCCATCACCAATAGCTGCGTGCCTGCTGGCCCCGTAATCCACGGCTGCTCGTCAGTGGGTAAATCTTCCAAGCGAAGGGTCAACAATCCTTCTGTGGCAACGGCCCAGTTAAGCACAGCGTCGGTTTCTACCGAGATCTGTCGATTACTATCTAGCTGAAAGTGGTTGTTCTGGGCTAGTACATTGCTGGGGTGGGCAATGGTTTCGCCATTTTCCCAGGTAATAATGGCGACTAGGGGCACATGCAATAGCTGAGCAATATGGCGAGTTGCCGACTGATCGAGGGCTTCGATTTTAGAGAGGCGCTGGAGGCTGCGCATTCCCCATTGAAAGGTCTCATGTAAGTGAGTCTGCTGATCGGTTTGTCGTTGCAATTGCCATTGATGCAAAATTAGACCAATTTGGCTGCTGAGGGTTTGCAGCAGCTCGCGTTCGATCTGGCTCCAGCGGCGTTCTATTTTATCGGCAACAATAATCAAGCCTTCGGGGTTGTGGCCCGGAGAGGTGTTGCTAACCAGTAATGATTTGACACCCATGGACTGAAGATGCGATCGCCAGGGTACAAACTTCAGATCGTTCTCCAGGCTTTCTACGCTGACTGGACAATGTGCCCGTTTCAACATCTTTTCGTCAACGGCTTCTAGCGGCAGCCATTGTTCAGCCTGTTGGCCCATGGGTTTGGCAACCTGCCCGGTTTGATAGCACAGCTCAAAGCCACCGCGTTCGCAGTTGCTGTTCAGCACAATTAACTGATCGGTGCCAATCCGGGCCGCAAGCTGTTCTGCGCACAGTCCTAAGACATGCTGCCAGTCGCGATCGCTATGAATGCTGCGCGTAATGCCTGCACTCAGCAAATGATCGGATTTGATTTGGCTCAAGGCCGTATCCATTTCTGAAGTGGGCATTGCCAAGCCGACTAGCTGTGTGATGCCTCTGATATAGTCTTTTTCAACCTCGCTCCAAATGCGCGGGCTATTCCCTTCTATGGTGATAAAGCCTTGCAGCTCATCTTGATAGATAATCGGCGCAGCCATCAGTGACTGCACCTTTAAATGCTGCATCAGGCGATTTGCCATACTCGCTTTTAACGAGCCTTCTTTTTCACCCAGCGCAATCATCTCACCCGCGCAAAAGTTTTGATACAGGCTTTGCATCTCACTGACCAACAGCGCCGCGTTTGACTTATCTTTCCACCTACCTAAGCGGCACCAAAAGTGCCGACCGCGTGCTTCTAGCCAGTAAATGCTGACCGGGGCACCGACAAATTTTTGAGTTTCTTCGGCAATCACTTCTAGCCTGGCGTCTAATCCAGTGAGGGTGTTGAGTGACCCCAGCAGGGCCAGTAGGGGTTTGGCCGGTTGTTTAGTCTGCTGCCTTTGAACCTCTAACGCATTCTGGTGGATGGCTTCTGCGAGGGCATTGTTGATCGCTAGCAGCGTAGAGTTCTCTAAAATGCCAGGAACGACGCCCCAGCGCCGGGAACCCAGGATAATCAGCCCGAAGCAAATGCCTTTTCGCTGAATCGGCAGAATGACGGTGCCTTGAAGTTCAAAGGTTTTGGCAATTTTTCCCCAGGCTCCGGCTCGTGATTCTTCGCGAATGTCGGCAACGACGGTGGGCTGCTGCTGGACGATGACTTGTTCTAATAGATCGCCCGGATGGATGCCTAAAGAGGTGTGTGAGAAGCGGCGAGGGCCGTTAGTGATGATGCCGCGCGTGTTGAGCTTGTGGTTAAAGCGGTCATACAGGCCGACCCACAGCAGCGTGTAGCCAAACTCGGCGCGGATGGCTTCTAGGGCGGCTTGAATCGAGCGCTCTAAGGTTTCTGCTTCCCAGATGGTTGGCAGTACCTGAGCGAGATCTTGTTTGGTGAGGTCTCTGGCAGCGCGACGGTCGCTCTGGCTAGCATGACTGGTGGGGAGTTGAGCATCAGACTTGGCCATGGGCTAATCGGTGAGATTGCGGAGAGTGCGTGAAATATTTGCAGAGTCTTTATACCCGTAGAGTTCCCCTCCTGTTCTTTGGCTCAACGGTGTTTTGACGGGTCAATTTAGGAACTGTCTGAATCTCGATGGAAACCACAATTGTTGATATATTGCTGACAGCCGTCTTTTCTTCTCTTTTGGGAGTTTCCTTTGCAACAGCTCTACCGATTTGGTCTGCGTCCGCTTTTGTTTAATGTGCTGAAGGCGGATGCTGAAACGGTGCATCGCCAAACAATCGAGACCCTATCTTGGCTGGCGACAGAACCGACTGAGGGGAAACTGTTTCATCAGCCGACTCGGCTAGCGGCGCAGGCGGCAATGGTGGGGGTTTGTGAGGTGCGATCGCCTCGCTTTGCTCAATCTCTATGGAATCTTCCTTTTACCAACCCTTTGGGCCTCGCCGCCGGGTTCGATAAAGACGGCAGCGCCGCCCGCGCCTGGCCTCTGCTCGGCTTTGGCTTTGCCGAACTGGGCACTGTGACCTATCACGCTCAGCCTGGCAACCCTAAACCGAGAATGTTTCGCCTGGTAGGCGATCAGGCAGCGCTCAATCGGATGGGTTTTAACAATCAAGGGGCAGCGGCGCTTTCTATGCGATTGCGTCAGCTATGGCCAGCGGGTGACTATCCGGTGCCGATTGGGATCAATTTGGGGAAGTCGAAGATTACGCCATTGGCTGAAGCCGCTGAAGATTATCGTCAGAGTTTTGAGCTGTTGAAAACTCAGGGAAGCTATTTTGTGGTGAATGTCTCTTCGCCGAATACGCCGGGGTTGCGATCGCTTCAAGCCAAAGCGCAGCTCGCCCCCATTTTAGAAACGCTACAAACTGCCAACACTCAAAATAAACCGCTCCTCGTCAAAATATCGCCCGATTTAGCAACAGAAGATATTTATGAAATTGTCGATTTGGCCCAAGCCTGCGGACTAGCAGGCATCATTGCTACCAATACAACCATTAGCCGCGAGCGGTTAAAGACTCAAACGATATTAGAGACGGGGCAACACATTGCCCAAGAAGCCGGGGGTATCAGCGGTGCGCCCCTCACTGGGCGTTCTACAGAAGTCATTCGTCTGATTTACAAACACACTCAAGGATCGCTGCCGATTATTGGCGTGGGCGGCATTTTTAACGCTGACGATGCCTGGGACAAGCTCACGGCGGGCGCTTCGCTACTGCAAACTTACACCGGCTGGGTATACGAAGGGCCAACTATGGTGAAAGCGGTTTTGAGCGGCTTACTGGATAAGCTCGACGCTCACGGCTTCGAAAATCTCTCAGAAGCTATTGGTTTATCCCACCGCAGTTAGATCTCATCCGGATCGATGCCTAGCTCTCTCAGCTTTTCAGCTAGCCTATTAGCTTTAGCTTGCGCTTGCTCTGTATCCGTCAATAGCCATTCGCCGTCAGCGTTGCACCATCTCAGCCAGGGGCCGGGTAAGTCCTCAAAGTAGTCATCCCACAGCCCTAGCCCAATCTTCAGATCGGGTAGCCATATTTCGGGAGCTTCTTCAGCAATCGCCTGCTCTTCGTAATGGCTACCGCTGAGCTTAAAATAACGGAGCCTTTTCGTATAACGGCTATACACAATGTAGTGAGGTACTCTCAAGTACTCTTCGTAGACTTCGAGCTTACCGGGCGGAATGGTTCGCTCGGCCCGCTTCTGTTCTAAAGAATCATTCTCCTCGGTAACTGGATTGTTGTGAGGGATCACGTCTGCCTTTGTATGAAACCTGCCGAGGTCTTCCCGTTCGGTACGAGGTGATAAAAATTCAACGATGATTTCGGGCGATCGCCCCTCTTGCCAAACCACATAGCTTAGCCGAGAGTCTGCACCCGCATACATTCGCGGCACATCAACGGCTAAAAACCAATCGGGGCGCTTGTGCCAAATTGGGTGATGAACGTCGTAATAGATGTTTAGATCTGAACCGGTAAAGCGGTTGCTATTGGGATAGTCTTGCAGCTTCAGGGTACGGCTGAGCAGTTGGGGCTGCAAATCGTGAAATTCGTCGGGCAAACCGGGTTCCTCAGGAAACTCGCTGGGCAGATCGTACATCGTTGGCAGCGTTTCGCGAGGCGATCGCGGCGGGTCGCTTTGAGGAACCGGATAGGCAGGTAGAAAGGTCATTTTCACTGCACCAACTTTAGTGACTTTCTGGTTTAAGTTCTCGCTTCAGATAAATATCTAGCCAGCGGGTCATCTCCCATAATACGTGGCCAACAGCTTCATGGGAGCGATAGCCATGTTTTTCGTAAGGCAAGCTGACCCACCGCACTGTGCCGCCAAGCCCTTTCATCGCCTCGTATAGGCGCTCGGTTTGAATCGGGTAAGTGCCTGAATTTTTGTCGGCTGCGCCGTGAATGAGTAAGAGGGGGTGGTTGATTTTGTGGGCACAGACGAAGGGCGACATTTTAATATAGGTGTCGGGGGCTTCCCAAAAGGTGCGCTGTTCGCCCTGGAAGCCGAATGGGGTCAAGCTGCGGTTGTATGCCCCACTGCGAGCGATCCCAGTGGCGAATAGATCGGTATGGGCCAAGAGGTTGGCGGTGGTAAATGCGCCGTAGGAATGGCCACCGATGGCAATGCGATCGCGCTCACTCACCCCCCGTTCTATTAGATAATCCACTGCCGCCGCCGCACTATCGATCAGTTGTTCTAAATAAGTGTCGTTAGGCTCACTCTCCCCTTCTCCAACAATCGGCATTGTGGGGCCAGAAAGCAGCGCGTAGCCTTGAGTCAGCAGGAACAGTGCCGAGGCGCGGTTGGGTCTGCCAAAGGTGTTTTCGGCGCGGGTGATTTGGCTGGCGGTCTCGCGGCTTTTGTGTTCTTGGGGGTACACCCACAGCAGTGTGGGAAGGGGGCCATCACGTTCTATGTCGTGTCCGGGAGGTAGGTATAGCGTGGCTGAGAGTTCTAGTCCGTCGGCGCGGTGGTAGCGGACGATCTCTTTGTGAATGTTTTTATACCAGGGCAGCGGATCGCTGAAGTGAGTGAGGGCGGTTTCTTTGCCTTCAGTTCTGTCATAAAGCCAGTAGTTACCAGGTTCGGTTTTAGTCTCTTTGCGGATAATGAGCTGCTGGGCGGCAGGATCGAGGACTTTACGGACGCGGGCAAAGGTATTTTGGGGCGATCGCCATAGTCTTTCTTTCTCTTTTGTTGCCAAATTAAACCTGTCTAAAAAGGGATAAATCCCTTCCTCTGAAGCCCCTCTACCATTGAGGTATATATCGCCTTGGTCTGATAGCAACAGGGTTTGCCAGCCATACTTACCAGGGGTCATGACAGGGCTGCCAGGATTGCTGTAGGCATCTTGAAAGTTCCGTTCTGCTAGCAGAACCGGGGCCTGCTCACTGTCAGGCGCAAGTCGCCAGGTGCGGACTTGGCGAGTGTTATAAAAAGCTTCGTACGCTAATGCAGTATCGCCGTTTCCCCACACCACCGAGTTAAAGCGCATCTGTGATTTCCACAGCAGCTTGGGCGTGCCTGTAAACGGGGCATCGAGGGTGTAAACGCTATCTCGATAATCACTCTCTATACGGGCATCGCCGCCATCTATTGCTTCTACCCAGTAAACAGTCGCAGGCTGATCGGCTCGCCAGCCTGACGCCCGACGCCCCTCTCGAACAGAATCGAAGTTAATCGGAATTTCTTCGGCCAGGGGCAGCTCAGCCAATTGGTAGGGTTCGGCGTCGCCCTTGAGGCTAAAGACATAGGTGCATTTGGGAAAGCGAGAGAGTGGCACTTGATAGGAGAAGGGCCGACGGGTAGTGATTACCTTAATCCAGTTGCCGTCAGGCGAGGGAGAAAGCCCCTGGTAGAGTCCTGCCCCGGCAACAAGCTTTTGCTCACCAGAAAGAGAGACTCTGACAAGCCTGGCAGTGAGATAGTATTCCAGTAGAGCTTCGTCGTGAGCGTTTTCTAACAGATTGGTGTAAGTGCGAGCGGGGGCGGTTCGGCCTAAGTTTTCTTCGACAACGGGGCCGCTTGGAAGTTCGGGCGCGGTCGGTGGTGAATCTGTTTGCGATCGCACTTTGCACAGCAGGCTGTTGTCAGGTAGCCACTGGGCAGCCCTGCCTCGAACCGCGTTCAAAATTGGGCCAGTCAGCGCGTGCGCCTTGGCGGTTTCTAGTGCTAATACCCACAGGCTGATACCCGTTTTCTCGTCAGAGCCTTCAGTTTCTTCCAGATAGGTATGGGTGAAGCAGAGATACTGGCCGTCGTTTGACCAGCTCAGATCGCGGATGCGAGGATTGGGCGGAAGATCTATCGGGCGGGCGGTTTTTTCATGGCGGCGGCGGATGGCCAGGCTGCAATAGTAGCCAGCGTTAGCAGGGCCCCAGGTGTTGGGGTTGAGCTGAAAGCCTGCTAAAGCAACGCTAGGCCGCGCCAGTTCTGCGATCGGCGGTAGTTTAGCCTGCTCAAATTCGACAATCCACTCGCCGTTGGGAGAGAAGCCTACGGTGGGAAGCCGAGGCGTATCGAGCATCGTCGCAATCGGCTCAGGGGGAGTTTGCCAAATGTCCTGAGCGGAGAGGGTCATAGAAATTCGTCCATGGAAGGGCAGGTGCAGATGAGGTTGCGATCGCCATATGCCTGATCAATGCGATTGACTGAGGGCCAGAACTTGCGATCGCGTGTCCAATCAGTCGGAAAAACCGCCTGCTCACGGGTATAGGGCCGCTTCCACTCATCCACCAGATCAGCCGTCGTGTGAGGCGCGTAGTGCAAAGGACTCTCTTCCACCGCAATTTCGCCATCCTCAATTTGTTGAATCTCGGCGCGAATCGCGATCATAGCATCGCAAAAGCGGTCTAGCTCGCTAAGGGACTCACTTTCTGTCGGCTCTACCATAATAGTGCCCGCCACCGGCCAGGACATGGTGGGTGGGTGAAAGCCATAGTCAATCATCCTTTTGGCCACGTCATCGACGCTTACCTGCGCTTTTTTGAACCCTCGCAAATCAACAATGCACTCGTGAGCAACTAACCCACTAGCACCCTTGTATAAAATGTCGTAGTGCCCTTCTAGCTTCTTCGCAATGTAGTTAGCGCTCAAAATTGCGATTTCACTCGCCTGCTTCAGTCCCGCAGATCCCATCATTTGAATGTACATCCAAGAGATCGGCAAAATGCTAGCGCTTCCCCAAGGTGCAGCAGAAACCGCTCCAATCGCCCGGTCTTTGCCCGTTTCTATCAGCGTATGCCCTGGCAAAAAAGGCACTAAGTGCGCCGCTACGCCAATCGGGCCAACGCCAGGGCCACCCCCCCCATGTGGAATGCAAAAAGTTTTGTGTAAGTTCAGGTGACAAACATCTGCGCCAATGTCACCGGGACTGCACAGCCCTACCTGCGCGTTCATGTTAGCCCCGTCCATATACACCTGCCCGCCGCGCTCATGCACAATCTCACAAATAGATTTAATGCTTTCTTCAAACACGCCGTGAGTAGAGGGATAGGTGACCATCAACGCCGCGAGACTGTCTTTGTACTTCTCCGCCTTGGCCTCTAAGTCGGTGACGTCAATGTTGCCATCGTCATCACATTTAATCGCGACGACTTTCATGCCTGCCATGACGGCGCTGGCTGGATTTGTACCATGAGCAGATTGTGGAATTAAACAAATATTGCGGTGATCGTCGCCGCGCGAGTTGTGATATTCGTGAATGACCAGCAGACCAGCGTATTCGCCCTGAGAGCCTGCGTTGGGCTGAAGCGAAACGCCTGCGAACCCGGTGATGTCGCTGAGCCAGGCTTCTAGCTGAGTGAAGAGCGTTTGGTAGCCCTGGGTTTGTGAGAGGGGGGCAAAAGGATGAATTTGACCGAACGCTGGCCAGGTAATCGGCACCATTTCAGCCGTGGCGTTTAGCTTCATGGTGCAAGAGCCCAGCGGAATCATCGCATCGGCCAGGGAAAGATCTTTCTTTTGTAAGCTATACAAATAGCGCAACAGCTCGGTTTCACTATGATACTGACTGAAGACTGGGTGAGTGAGAAAGTCCGAGGTGCGCTGATAGGCAGCGGGTAATGCCTGGGTGCGCAATGACGCCAAACTGGGCACAGCTTGATCGCCTGCGAATATCTCTAGTAGTTCGATGATTTGCCGGGGGCCAGTTGTTTCATCTAACGAGATGCCGATTGTCTGAGATGTGTCAGCGTTGGTTGGGTCAATGCGCAAGTTAATTTGGCGCTTGGCTGCGCGGGCAACAATCTGGTCAGTTTGCTGGCCTGTAACCACCGTGAGGGTATCGAATACGGGCGCTTTGCCCAGGGTATAGCCCAGTTTGCGAAGACCGTCGGCGAGGGCCGTAGTGAGCTGATGGATGCGGCTGGCAATGTCTTTTAGTCCGCTGGGGCCGTGGTATACCGCATAGGTGCTGGCGATGATGGCGAGTAAAACCTGAGCGGTGCAGATATTGCTGGTGGCCGAGTCGCGGCGAATATGCTGTTCGCGGGTTTGTAAGGCTAGTCGCAGGGCGGGTGCGCCTTTGCTGTCTTTAGAAAGGCCAATCAGGCGACCGGGGAGCTTGCGGGCGTGGGCTTGCTGGGTGGCAAAGTAGGCGGCGTGGGGGCCACCGTAGCCTAAGGGTACGCCAAATCGCTGAGTGTTACCGACTGCGATATCTGCGCCAAATTCGCCGGGGGCCTTTAGCAGGGTCAGGCTGAGGAGATCGGCGGCAACGGTGACAATCGTACCGTTGGCGTGGGCCTGCTGGATGAAATCGGTGTAGTCGAAGATTGCGCCGTCGGTGGCGGGATATTGCAAGAGTGCGCCGAAGTAAGGGCCGCTGGTGGAAAAGTCGAGCTGGCGGTGATCGCCAACAATCACTTCTATGTTTAGGGGGCGCGACCTGGTTTTAATCACCTCAATCGTCTGCGGATGGCAGGCCGCAGATACCCAAAATCTTTTAGCAGCCTTAGCATCTTTGTTTTTACAAATGCCATAGCTCATGCTCATCGCCTCTGCGGCGGCGGTGCCTTCATCCAGCAAAGAAGCATTGGCAATTTCCAGCCCGGTTAAGTCGGTGACCATTGTCTGGTAGTTCAGCAAAGCTTCTAAACGCCCCTGAGAAATCTCAGGCTGGTAGGGGGTGTATTGGGTATACCAGCCCGGATTTTCTAGAATGTTGCGCTGGATGACGGGCGGGGTGATGCAGCTTGAGTAGCCCAGGCCGATGTAGCTGCGGTAGACCTGATTTTGAGCTGCGATCGCCCCAATCTTTTCTAATGCTTCTGTTTCGCTTAATGCTTTGCCGACTGTCAAGGATGCACTTAACCGAATGCCCGCTGGCACCGCCGCCTCAATCAGCGCCTCTACCTGGTCGAATCCCAGCACCTTAAGCATCGCCACGACGTCTTGCTGGGTAGGGCCTAAATGCCTGTCCGCAAAGCGGTCAGCGGCCAGTGCATCCACCTGAAGCAGATGGCCCTTCTTTTGACTAGAACCGATCTCAATGACTGCGCTAGTCGGGGTGGCTGCTGTTTCGGTGAGGATTTCAGGAGACGGAGAGATCTGGTCGTATGACATAACAGAAAGAGTAAAAAATGCAAAATAATTGGCGATCGCCGCTGTGGAATGCCTACGAATAAATGCATACCCACAGTCTTCTTAGTATTGTGTAACAAAAAAAGGTTCATGGCCGGTTATCGCCATGAACAGTTTGCTGACTCTCGTATCTAAGCTATTGATAGGTTAGCTGTGGGGATAAGAAGGTCTTTTTTCCACTATTCGCCTTCCACCTGCGCTTTGTATTCCTCGGCAGACATTGTTTCGTCCAAGTCAGAAAGGTCGTCAGCGCGAACTTTGATTAGCCAAGCCTCGCCGTAAGGATCGTTAGCGATGTCTTCTGGCGACTCTAGCAAAGCATCGTTGCGTTCCAAAACGCCCCCCCCCACTGGCGACTTCAAATCTTCGACCGCTTTGACCGACTCGATAGTGCCAAAGTTTTCGCCTTTTTCTACCGAATCACCAATCTCAGGAAGCTCTAAAAAGACGACATCGCCCATCTGATCAACCGCAAATGCCGTGATTCCTATGGTGACCATTTTTTCCTCTTCATCGACCCGCGCATATTCGTGGGTATTCATATACTGCAAGTCTTCAGGGTAGTCAAACGCCATAGTGTTTCCTCAATGTATCGGTAAGTTAGACTAATTTGAACCAGATTTCAAACGAGATTTCAAACGAGATAATTCAGTCCAAATCATCTCACAGTGTTGCCTTGTTCACACTTTATAAAAGGGGCGTTTTACGACAGTTGCCGGAAAGATTTTATTACGGATGGCCACGTCTAAGGTCTGTCCCACTTTGGCGAGCGCTGGGGGAACGTAGCCAATGGCAACAGGGTATCCAAGCGTGGGGGACAGGGTGCCGCTGGTAATAATGCCAACCGTTTTACCTTCACTGAGCACAGGATAGTCGTGGCGAGCAATGTTTCGACCTTCTAGGGTAAGGCCGACCAGTCGACGCGCCAAGCCGTTTGCCTTCTGCTGTTCTAAAACCTGACGGCCAATGAAGTCTTGAGGTTTGTCGAGGTGTACGAGCCAGCCTAAACCGGCCTCTAAGGGCGTAGTGGTGTCGTTGATGTCTTGACCGTAAAGGGCCATGGAAGCTTCTAGACGAAGGGTGTCGCGTGCGCCTAGCCCGCAGGGGACGACGCCGAGAGCGATCAGCTTTTGCCAAATGCCGGGGGCAGCGGCGGCGGGTACCATCACTTCAAAGCCATCTTCGCCGGTGTAGCCCGTTCTGGCGAAAAAGGCGGGGTGGCCTAGTAGCTTGCCGGTGAGGTGATTGTAGCGGGGGAGCGATCGCAGATCTTCAGCAGGACAAAGCATCTGCAGTTTTTCGGTGGCTTCTGGCCCTTGTACGGCAATGAGTGCCTGCGCTTGGGAAAGATCTTCGAGCTGAATGCTATCGGGCAAATGACTTTGAATCCAGGCTTTATCTTTGGCTGTGGTGCCTGCGTTGACGATTAGCGTGATTTGCTGAGCGCCTGATTCGCCGGGTTGGCCCTGGTGGTAGACAATCAGGTCGTCAATAATGCCGCCCTGCTCGTTGAGTAAGACGGTGTACTGGGCTTTGCCTTTGGATAATTTGGCCAAATTTGTGGGGACGAGCTTTTGCAGCGCCGCAATTACGTCTGGCCCCGTCAGGATAAACTTGCCCATATGGGAGATATCGAACATGCCAGCGTGCTGGCGAACGGCATCATGCTCTTGGCGGATGCCGCTGAATTGGACGGGCATTTCCCAGCCCGAAAAGCCGGTCATTCTAGCTTTTTGCTGGAGACAGAGCACATGGAGCGGGGTGCGAAGCAGGGTGGCCATAAGCAGGGTTTAAAGAGGGGCGGGTAAAGCGGGTACTTTGAGACAAGCTGTGTGAGCGAGCGGCGATCGCGCTCTCTATATAAATAGGCTAATGCGTTCCCTGCTATCAAGCTGCGGTGCATCTTTAGATTTTGGTAGAAGAATTACAGGCGAGCGGTATGGATAGTGAAGTGGTATCAAGTCAACAAGCGGCAGGAAGCTGGCTGAGCACCTTTCAAAGGGTAATGGGCTCTCGCCCGCATAAGCCTAGTTTTGTGATTCTCGATGTGGGGCAGAGCGGCTGTATGCTGCTGTCGCAGTGGTTTGCGGCTCATCGGTCAATTTCTTTTCAAACGGATATTTTAAGCCAGCCGGTGCGGTTTCCCAGGCTGAGTGTTTATCAGCGCGTTCGCGGGTGCCGAGGGGACGTATATGGCTTCAATGTAACGGTAGAGCAGCTCCGGCAGGTGCAGCGGATGGCGGATCCTAATCAATTTTTTCAGGATTTGGGCCGGGGCGGGTGCCGGGTGATTTATCTGCAACGGCGCGATGCGTTAAGACATGCGATCGCAACGCTCAAAGCCCATAGCATCAACTATCGATTCGATGCGATCAGCCCATCACCACTCTCTAATAAAGTTACGGTAGACGTCAGTGAGCTATTAGCTTGCCTACAGTATTTAGACAATCAGCGGGTAGAGGCCAGTGCGATTTTGCACGAAGTGCCCCGGCTAGATCTGATTTACGAAGATGACTTAATGGATTCTAACCAACATTTCAACACCGCCCTTAAGCTCTCTGACTTTTTGGATATACCAGAGATTAGCCCAGCGGGGACGACGCTAAAGCTTGTGCATCAACAACTGGCGGATATTGTGACCAACTATGACGAGCTGTGCGAAGGGCTGGCCGCATCGGATTACGCTTACTTGCTGATTGATAGTCGCTATATGACGAGCGTGTAGTTCCGACTATGCTCGACTACTGGCTAAGTGACAGCTAGGTAACGGCTAGGTAACGGCTGGGTGATACCGAGGGCTCGCAGTCGAAGACCGGTATATAGACAGCAAAAAAGCCCTCGAAGGTGAGTATCTTCCAGGGCTTTTGATCGCTAGGCTTTCAAAGCCTGCAAATGCGCAGGGGTATGAAAAGCTAGAAGCTTAAAGAAAGCTTTTAGAGCAGCGTTGAAGGATCAAAAGTGGGGGGCAGTAAAACGGTGTCTACCACGTGAATGACGCCATTATCGGCGACGATATCGGGCTGGGTAACGGTGGCTTCACCATTTACCATAACGCCTGTCGCATCGGTCGAAACTTCTATATCGCTACCTTCTATGGTGCTGATGGCACCAGGTTCGATATCCGATGAGGGCACGGCTCCTGCTACGACGTGATAGGCCAAAATTTGGCCCAATACTTCCTGATTCTCGGGCTTGACCAGCTTTTCAACCGTGCCTTCGGGCAGCGCGGCAAAGGCTTCGTCAGTAGGGGCAAAAACGGTGTAAGGGCCTTCTGTGGTGAGGGCTTCTTCTAAACCAGCGACCTGGATGGCGGCTACCAGGGTATCGAATGAACCGTTAGCAGCGGCAACTTCTAGGATAGAGTTGCCTGTTTCTGCGGAAGTGGTGCCGTCAGCAGCGATCTCGCCTTCAACAGATTCGGGAACTTCTGAGGTGACGTCGGTTTCTGCGGTGGGCTCAGTGGCACAAGAAACGGCGACTGGCAGAATCATCAGTGCAGCGGCAATACCAGCAAACTTGCTGAAAGACTGTTTGCTGAAAGACTGTTTGCTGAAAGGTTGTGTAAGGGCAGAAAAACGCATATTTTTTGAAATTAACAACGGTTAGACAGAAAGTTAGACAGGCTGTAGTGCCTCAGCGAGCGTCGCTAGTCTGGAGGTCATGGCCTGTCTATGTTTTGTATTAAAGAAAAAGAAAGTTAACAGTTGCCCCAGGCTTTGGTTACAGTTTCGTAATGTTGTCAGTGTTGGCAGGTGTTCGGCTGGAAGTGGCTGAAGGTGCCGGGTAGATAGGAATAGGACTTTGGCGGATGTTTATAACCGCTAGTGGAGAAGTGATCGCATGCATGTTTTGTTTGTAGAAGACGAGCCCAAGATTGCCAGCTTTGTGCAGGTGGGGCTAAAAGAGCATGGCTTTGTGGTGGACTATTGCGATCACGGTGATGTGGCATACGAGAAGGCGATTGACAACGAATATGATGTGATTTTGCTGGATATTATGATGCCAGGCAAGGACGGCCTGTTTATTTTGAAGCATTTACGCAAGTCGGGGCGCAATACGCCAGTCATTTTATTGACGGCGCGAAATGAGCTAGACGATCGCTTGCAGGGTTTGAATTTGGGGGCGGATGACTATATTGCTAAGCCGTTTTTTGTAGAAGAATTGGTAGCGCGGATATATGCGGTGGTGCGCCGTAGTGTGGGCGAACGGCAAAATCTGGTGACGGTGGGGCCGTTTAAGCTCGATCGGATTACGCGCACGGTGACCTATAGTCAGCCTGCCGGTCAGCAGATAGTGGAGCTGACGACGCGGGAGTTTAATTTGCTGGAGTATTTGATGCGATCGCCCGGTCGCGTATTCACCCGCACCCAAATGCTAGAGCATGTTTGGGGCTATGACTTTAACCCCAGCACAAACGTGGTGGATGTATGCGTCCAAAGGCTGCGCAAAAAGATAGACGTTAACGGCCAAAGCCGCTGGATTGAGAGCGTCCGGGGAGTAGGCTATCGGTTTCGACAGGCGGAATCAGGCAACGTTTGAAGTGCCTTCCTAATCCGCTGTAGAATTAAAGTACACATAGAAGAGAGCTAGCGATCACCTAAATCGTAATGACCCCAGAAGAATTAGCAACCTATTCGCCATACATCGATCGAGATGTCAAGCAGATCTTCAATTTGGAGCAATGAGGCTTTCCCCACCTGAAGTCATTGGTTGTGCGGCTGCTTCGATTGGGGGACAGGGCCAAATGATTATTGGCCGAGATATTTTGAACCAATTCTGTGTCAAGTTTGATGGCAAGCGTCAGTACTTCTCATTTGAGTTTGACTAAAGACAGGGGCAAATGCGCTAGCAGAGACGCCTGAACTTATATCATTTTTGTTTTATGCGGTTGCATTGGCTACGCCACGCGAGGGAGGAGATTTAGCCCAAGATCTGTCACCTTTAAAGGGAAACTGTGTTGCCTCGATAACCGCCTGAGCTTAGGAAACGATTTGATGACCGAAAATATAGTGGAATGGGTGACTCAAGCCGTGACGTCGTTTGGCTACTGGGGCATCGCCTTGATGATGTTCCTGGAGAACCTGATTCCGCCGATTCCGTCTGAGCTAATTATGCCGCTGGCAGGCTTTGCGGCTTCGCGGGGGGAGCTGAATATGCAGGTTGCGATCGCCTTCGGTTCTGCTGGTTCACTGCTAGGAGCGCTGCTATGGTACTACGTTGGACTGTATTTGGGCTTAGCACGGCTAAAGGCTTTGCTCGATCGCTATGGCAAGTGGGTGGGGCTTTCCAGTGAAGATCTCGACAAGGCCCAGCGTTGGTTTTTGAAGCGGGGAACTTGGACAGTGGGAATTTGCCGAATGATTCCCGGCATTCGCACGTATGTTTCTATCCCCGCCGGGGTAACTCGGATGGCGTTGGGGCCTTTTTTGCTTTATTCCACCGTAGGCACGGTACTGTGGACGGCTCTTTTGACGGTCGGAGGCTACCTGTTGGGCAACGAATATGAGCGCATCGGCGGTTGGATTGCACCGATTACTACCGTTGTTGTCCTTGGGTTGATATTTTTTGCTGTAGTTTGGCTCGCTCGGCGAATTGCAAACCGCCGCAAAGTTTGAACGTCTACCAAGATAAAACCCTAGCTGACTCAGACTTCTACGGCTTCACGAATTTTTTCGGGAACTAACTCATGGCCAATCACGATTAGCTTTGTTTGGCGCGGCTCATTTTCTCGCCAGGGGCGATCGTAAAAGTAGTCGAACCGTTTACCGACGCCGTTGAGCACAAGCCGCATGGGTTTGCCGGGCACCGCAACAAAGCCTTTAATTCGATAGATTTCTTGCTCGTTGACAAGCTGCATGAGCGTTTTGACCAGCGCTTTAGGTTCAAACTCTTGCGCTAGCGTCAGGGGAATAGAGGTAATATCATCGTCGTGATCATGCGCTTCTTCGTGATCGTGATGGCTGTGGCGGCTGTCTAAATTGTCTTCTACAGCCGCGTTGAAGCCTAGCAATACGTCAGGGCTGATTTCTCCGCTTTGGCAAGGCAATACTTTGACGCCATCGGTGAGTTCGCTAGCCAGCCAGTTTTTCACCCGCGTCAAGCTCTCTGCATTCACCCGATCAACCTTTGTCAGCAGCACCATATCGGCGCAGCCCAACTGATCTTCAAAGAGTTCTTCAATCGGCGTTTCGTGATCCAGCGTATCGTCGGCCTGTCGCTGCGCTTCTAAGGCATCGAGGTCACCGACTAAATCACCATTGGCCAAGGCTTCGCAATCTACCACCGTCACCACACCATCGACCGTGGCACTGGTGCGAATTTCGGGCCAGCGAAAGGCTTGAATGAGGGGTTTGGGCAGCGCTAGCCCAGAGGTTTCAATCACCACGCAGTCAATTTCGCTACGGCGCTCGATCAGCGCTTGCATGGTAGGCAAAAACTCTTCTTGCACGGTGCAGCATAAGCAGCCGTTGGCGAGTTCTAGAATGTTGCTGGCGGTATTGTTGGCAGGTTCTGCTTCGTCGCAGACCTGGCAGCCGCGGAGAATATCGCCATCAATGCCCACTTCTCCAAATTCGTTGACGATAACCGCAATGCGGCGACCTTGATTGTTTTGGAGAAGATTGCGGACGAGGGTGGTTTTACCGGCTCCGAGGAAGCCAGTGATGACGGTGACCGGTAGTTTATTCATGGTTGTTAAAGAAATTGAGTTTATGCTAAAAGGCCACCGAGAAAGGCCACGCCCGCTCCGCAGATTACAAAGCCTGCATTGCGAATGGAGACCAAGCCCAAAGATGGATTGTTCTTTAAGGTGCGATTTGCCAGAAAATAGGCGACGTAGGCGATCGCCCCCTGCACTCCAGTGAATCCCATCAAATAAGCTACCAAAGGCGTGGGTTCTGCACCGACAATGGCCTCGCCATAGGCATAGCCGTGGAAGACGCCAGCAATCGCCGCCAGGATAGTGATTGCAATCAGGCCGGGAGAACGGCGGCTGGCTGCGATCGCGCCAAACACCAAAACAGAGCCTGAAATGACTAGCTCAGTAGCAGGCAAGTGGAGTTCGCTGAGGTGCAAGCCAGTACCCACCACCGCTGCTATCAAAAAAGACAGTGGGATCGCGAAGCCGTTTCGCACAATAGCGGCTAACAGACCCATTGCGACAATAAAGGCAAAGTGATCGAGACCTAAAATAGGGTGGCCAATCCCCGAAACAATGCCTTCAAACAAATTCTTGGGCGCTTCGCCACCGAAGGGATGGTGGGCAAAAGCAGGGGTAGAAAGCAGTAGAAGAAAGGCCGCACCCAACCCTACAGCGCTACCAACAGCAGCCGGACGCCTCAAAAGAGCGTACTTAACCATAATGAATCTCATCTGTACCGCGCAGATGGGCTTATGTGAGTCAAATCAAGAAACGCACGGGCATTCTGGCTTTGAGGCATTAGTCGCTTTAACCTGTGCAGGCATAGCCCTAAGCTCATCACAGTTGCGGGACAGCGCCGGTTTTTCACCGAACTTTCCCCGTCAGACAATAGCTAACCGCCATCACTCTAAACGTCTCCGGCTAACTAGACTATCACGGTGAACAGCGCCACAATGATGAGGGTTTGTTTCGCACAAACCCTTTTATTTTGCATTTTTCGCCCCTTACAACGCAGATGTGCTATGCCCAAAGCCGTTATTTTCGATCTCGATGGCACGTTAACCGACAGCGACAAAGTGCATTTTCAAGTCTTCCAAACGTTTTTTGCCGAGCACGGTATCACGCTTGATCGGGCGCTGTATCGCCAAAAAATTAGCGGACGACAAAATGCGGCTATTTTGGCCGACTTTTTGCCTGATCTCTCCCCAGAAGAAGGAGAAGCTTTTAGCGCTGAAAAGGAGGCTAGCTTTCGCAAATTAGCGAAGGGGAACTTGACGCCTTTGACTGGTCTGCTGGATCTGCTAGCTCGGTTAAAGGCGCAAGGGTTAGCCGTCGCGGTGGTGACGAATGCACCGCCAGAGAATGCGGCTTTTATGCTGAATGAACTGGGTTTGAGTGAGGAATTTGCGCTGGTCGTGATTGGCGATGAGTTGCCAAGAGGCAAACCTGACCCACTACCGTATCAAACGGCGCTAGATAAATTGGGAGTTAAGGCTGACGATGCGATCGCCTTCGAGGATTCTACCGCCGGTATTCGTTCAGCCACAGGCGCAGGCATTTTGACCATAGGGGTGACCACTACCCACTCGACGGCAGACTTGATGGCGGTAGGCGCAACTCATGCGGTGGCAGACTTTACCGACAGCTATATTCAAAGCTCGCTCTCGCGTCTTTTGAGCGTTAGTCCTCTGGCTTAGCATCTGGCCTAGCGTCTGGCTGAGGCTCGACTTGATCGCGGCGACGGCGACAGCGTTCAGAACAATACTTCACCTCATCCCAGTTCTTTTCCCATTTTTTTCGCCAGGTAAACGGCCTGCCGCATACTGGACAGACTTTAGAAGGAAGATCAGACTTTGCGCGTTGGCGGGCCATAGCGTGAAGGATATCCAGGCTAGAAAAATAAAAGTGTTGTCATAGACTGTAAAGCATGTCTCAAAAAATGACTTCTCAATCACCTTTGGATCCTGGTCTTGACGCTGGTTCAAACCTGGCGCATGTGCGGATTGTACTAGTGGCTCCGGCTGGCCCGCTGAATGTAGGTTCGGTGGCGCGGGTGATGAAAAATTTTGGCCTGTCGCAGCTAGTGTTGGTGAATCCGCAGTGCGATCCGCTGGGCTCAGAAGCCTTGCAAATGGCGGTTCATGCCAAAGATGTGCTGCAAAATGCACTGCGGGTAGCGTCGATACCGGCGGCTCTGGTGGGGTGCGATCGCGCCATTGCTACCACCGCCCGCCCGCGCGGATTCGACGCCCCTTTAGATCTTCCTGAAGTCGCTTTGCCTTATCTACTGACTGAGACTGCGCCAGCCAACTCCTCAGACGATCGGGTGCCTAACCCTTTGCCTGATACGGCCCTGTTGTTTGGCCCAGAAGATCGCGGCCTCAGTAACGAAGAACTCGCCTACGCCCAGCGATTTACCAAAATACCCACCGACCCCGGCTACAGCGCCCTTAACCTGGCTCAGGCCGTGGCGATTTGCTGTTACGAACTGTACCGCGCCAGTCAATATCCTTTTAACACTTTACGAACATCCCCTCTATCTGGTAAACAAACTCAATCCGATGTAACCAATCAGCCTGAACCGAACAAAGCAAAGTTAGAAGACCTGGAAGGGTATTACCAACATCTAGAATCTGTTTTGCTGAAGGTGGAATACCTGTACGCGCATACGGCAGCCAGTCGAATGCG
The DNA here is from genome assembly GCA_049791095.1 of Phormidesmis sp. Classification (GTDB taxonomy): domain Bacteria; phylum Cyanobacteriota; class Cyanobacteriia; order Phormidesmidales; family Phormidesmidaceae; genus Phormidesmis. Next base: position 39,356 of record JBAQZP010000035.1, on the reverse strand, counting down.
CAAGTTTAGACAGTTGCTACATAGAGCCTCGCCCACTGCCAGCGAAGTTGCCCTATTACGGGGCATCCTCCGGCAGGTGGAATGGGCCGTATCTAATTCAACCTCTGATTCAACGCCTGATTCAACGCCTGATTCAAAAAAGGATTGACTGTAGTTATGACTGATGCAAATGGCACGCGCAACCCTCTAAACGGCTCGGCAAATGGCTCCACCCCTGGCCCCACAAATGTCTCAGCAAATGGCAGTCCTAATAGCAGTCCTCAAAGTCGCTTTCCTACTCGACCAGCCGCAAGAAACGCAGCTCACACCGTCAAAGCGCGTCGCGCTCGCCGTAGTCGTCGTGATTCGGCTAGCCAACGGTCTAGCCAACGCCTTGCGCCTGGGAAGGCTGTTGAAAAAGTCGCTGGAAAAGTCGCTGGGAAGACGGCGACTGACGAAATGCGTGGCCGTAGAGGAGAGGTAAAGACAGCTCGGCTCGGCTCGCGAGCGAGTAAGGTAACGCCCCTTAACAGCGCCGATAGGGCGACTGGTCGTGAGAATAAATCACGCTTGGCACTATCGAAGGTAGGGCCTCCGGGTCGAGTGTTGCCTGCTCGCAGTCTCGCACGTCGTCGTCACAGTCGCCGTTCGCTACCAGCGCCGCTGCTGTATTTCAGCCGTTTGGCGATCGCAGGTTTGGGGATTGCGGCCATTGGCGGCACGTTGCTAACAGTATTGCCCAACGGTGACGCCAGCAGCCCGGCAGTGACCGAGTCGGTGCTCGCTAGCGCCCCTGAACCGGTTGCTACGTTTCCCATGGCGCTTAACCAGGAGCTGGCGGCGCTGAAGTCACAGCTATTAGAGCTGCCTAATTTATATCCGGGGCTGACGCCGAAGGCATTTTATATAGATGTTGATACGGGCGACTACGTGAACCTGGAGGGCAGCGATGCGATCGCGGCTGCCAGTACCATTAAGCTACCGCTCTTATTGGCCTTTTTTGAAGAAATAGACGCTGGGCGCATCAATGCGAACCAAACGCTGGCTCTGTTGCCCGAACAAGTTGCTGAAGGGTCTGGAGAAATGCAGTTTTCTAAGCCGGGGTCTCAGTTCACGGCGTTAGAGGTGGCTACCCAGATGATTGTGGGTAGCGACAATACGGCCACGAATATGATGATTGATTTGCTGGGGGGCTCGGCGGCGCTGAACAAGCGGTTCGAGGCATATGGCCTGGAGAAGACTCGACTGGTCAGTTCATTGCCAGATTTGGAGGGCACGAACTTGACCAGTGCTCGTGATTTGGTGCATACAATGCTGCTAATTAGTCAGGGCGATTCGCTGACGATGAGATCGCGCGATCGCATCCTGAATATTTTGAGCCGCACTTACAACAAAAGCCTGATTCCGTTTGGGCTTGAAGATAAAGGAGCGCTTACTTACAATAAAACCGGGGACATCGAATCGGTATTAGGTGATGTGGCTTTGGTCGATTTGCCCAATGGCAAGCGCTACGCGATCGCAATCTTGGTCGAGCGGCCTGCGAACGATGGCAGGGCGGTAGAGCTGATTCACCGAATTTCGCAGCGCAGCTATCAGGAAACCGACAAGGTCATTCAACCGGCAGTCACGCCACTGGACGAAGTGGGAAGCGAATTGGAGACGACAGAAATTCCCACTGAGAATACGGGTGAGAACCTGGGTGAGAACCTGGGTGAAGCCGTTAGCGAGCCCGCAGACACACAGGTACTTGACGAAGCGCCCTACCCCAGTGCCAATCCCCCGGAAGCCAATCCGGAAATTGACGGGAATTGAGTAGAATTTCCGGCGAGAACGTGATATATCAAACCAACTGGGTAAGCTTCACGCAAGCCACATAGACTCGGAAAAACTCCTTTATGGCGAGCGCATCCCCCTATTTAGATCCCTATTTATCAGAACAAACTCGGGTGCCCATGCCTGAAGTGATGATGCCTGATGCGCTCATACCTGATCTGCCGATGCAGGCGAGCTTTGCTGGCTTAGATGTGCGGCAAATGGCGGCAGAAGGCTACTTTCAAGCGATCGCCTATTGGCTGAATGAGCCGTTGGTGGCGCAAAATCTGTATGCTCAGGTGCTAGCTGATGAGGTGCCGGGTCGGATCAAGGTGCTGGTAGAGTTTGAGCGGGCACCGGTGCCCAGGCGGCTGGTGCGGTTTGTGTGCGATCGCATCTATCAGCTCAATTCTCATATCATCGAAGGCGTTCATCTGGTTGCTCGGGCGGTGGGCGCGGCCAAAACCGACTGGGAGCAGGCGGTACGGATCCCAACGGCCCAGCAGCGAGCGGCTAAACTTGCTACTGATAAGTCTGCCGAGAAAGCACTCCTGCCAATTGCTGTGCCAGAGGCGTCCTCCCAGTCTCCTCAACTCGTGCATGAATCTTCTCGAAGTCAGGTAGCGCGTCAGGTGGTTCGCAGCCAGTTCAAGTTTTTTCGGGCAGCTCTGATTTCTGGGAGTGCGATCGCTGCCTTCTTGTTTGGGGGCTTCACCGAACTTATTCTATCAGAGCGGCTGTCTACGCCTGTGGCTAGCCAATTGGCAGCCGCTGAAGCATCTGTCGATTGGTGGCGTGTCGATCCAGAACAGGCCGATTTTTTAGAAGCTGGATCTGCCGATAGTTCAGACCCAGCCACCCAGGTTGCTTTTCGCCCGGCCAGCCGGTTTAAAGGAAGAACGGTCGAGGCAGCCTTAGAAACAGTTGCGGTGATTCCTCATCGCGCCGTCACGCAGCCTGCCAACCCCACCGTTACGCTACTGTTTGGCGGAGATCTCAGCCTCAATGATTTTCCCTTCGAGACGGCTGACGATTTAGACCAGCTCTTTTCTGACATTGATATCTACGAGCAAGCCGACGTGGCCATGCTGGGCCTATCAGAACCGCTGGCCTATGCGAGCACCTCTTTGCAAGAGGACTTTTACCGCCGCACTCGCCCGCAGGCGGTACAGGCACTAAAGGCAGGTGGCGTAGATATTGTCAGCCTGGCGAGCGAAGGCACGATGACTTATGGCGCGGTGGGTTTGACTGAAACCCTGAAGAATTTGGATCGCCAGGGAATCTACCGGGTGGGGGCCGGACGCAATCAGCAGGAGGCCCATCGTCCTGAGATATTGGAGGTGAAGGGGCAGCGGATTGCTTATTTGGGCTATAACCCCGAGGCCCTGAGGGAGGCATCGGCTGAGCAAGCAGGCGTGGCTTCGGCTAGCAGTGAAGAACGCCAGCATATTGTGGAAGATATTCGGGCAATTCGCGCTCAGGTCGATTGGATTGTGGTGAACTATCGCTGGGGTGATTTGCTCAAGTCGGATACCGCAGAAGCCGAAGCGACTGAGGAAACGGCTAAATCGGCGGTAGGTGCGTCTACTCCACCCTTAAAGTCAGGCGTTGCTGAAGATTGGCAAAAGGTCTTGGCCCATGAGGCGGTCGATGCTGGGGCAGATTTGGTGGTGGGCTATCACCCCAGTCAGATTCAAGGGGCGGAAATCTATCGCGATCGCGCCATTGCCTACTCACTGGGTGACTTCGTTTTTGACAATGCGCCTTTGAATGCGCCTTTGCAAGATCAAGACACCGCCGCTCTCAGGGTGTCTCTGCGCAATCAGCAAATGAAAGTTGAGTTTTTACCGGTGACTATTCGCGATTCTAAACTGCAAATGGCCACCGACGAAAAGGGCGAAGCCATTCTTCATGCTATTCGCGAGGCGTCTGAACCCTTTAAAGAGCCTTTACGCTTTCCCGCCGTTCTCAACGCCCAACCCCGGCGCACAATTAAGCCTGAGCCTGACCAACCCTCAGCGCCTTCTCTACCTGAAGCCGCCGAAGATGTCAGCAATCTCGAAGATACAACTTTTGAGTCAACTGTGATAGAACCCATTGAAGCGAGCCCGGCATGGGTAGCGCCTGATCCGATCATGCAAGAGTCAGACGCCCTGTTTCTGCCAGATGCTAAACCCGCCGAAGAACCGGCAGCAGGCCCTTCTTACCGGTTTCCAGACAGCAAATTTACGCTGCCAAATAGTTCAACAGAAAGCCAGATGGAAAGTCCAATAGAAAGCAGAACAGAAAGCAAAACAGAAGACAAGCCCGCTGAGTCTTTACAACTTACACTGGCGAAGTAAACCTGACGCCTTTAAAAACCGCTATGTACTCTGTCGCCCTCAAGCAAAAGCAATATGCCACTTACATTTTGTCTGATCAATCTTCAGGTGCTCGACTAGAAGTGGTGCCCGAACGCGGCGGCATTATTACCCAGTGGGACGTTGACGATACTCATATTCTGTATATGGATACTGAACGGTTTAAAGACCCCAGCAAATCGGTTCGGGGTGGCATTCCAATCTTGTTCCCTATCTGCGGCAATTTGCCAGACGACACTTATCAGGTGGATGGAAAATCCTACCAGCTTGTGCAGCATGGTTTTGCTCGCGTCCTGCCCTGGATGGTAAGCGATCGCGGTGTCAAAAGTGACGCCGTTGCAGATGAAGCGGGCGCATTTCTTCAGCTCACCCTTACGAGCAATGATCAAACCCGCCGCGTCTATCCCTTTGACTTTGAGGCGCAATTTACCTACCGGCTCAAAGGTCGCAGCTTGTACATTGAGCAGCGCTTTACTAACAAAAGCGAAAGCCCCATGCCCTTCTCGACGGGGCTACATCCTTACTTTAATGTCAGCAGCAGTGCTGCCGATAAATCTCAGCTTCAGCTCACGATTCCGGCTACGCAATATGCCGATAATATGACTAAAACTGAGCAGTCTTTCGATGGCGACTTTGATTGGTCAGTGCCAGAAATAGACGCTGCTTTTCGACCTGTCAGTGCGCAGCAAGCCGCTGTCAAAGATCCCGTGCGGGGGGTAGACATTTCTCTGCGCTATGACGAATCTTTTACGACCGTAGTGTTCTGGACGGTAGCAGGCAAAGGCTTTTATTGCCTGGAGCCCTGGAGCGCCCCTCGCAATGCGCTAAATACAGGAACTGACTTACTCATGCTTGCCCCCAAAGAGACCAAGACCCTGATGGTTACTTTGAGCGCTACGACTAAAACGGCGTAAAAATAAAGGCGTGTTCTGGATTTTATTTCTGGTTCGCCTCCGTATGAATACGGAGACAGTTTATTTTGTGAGACAATGGTCTTTACGTATGAAAGGGTACAATCTTCACAATTGACCCAGGCTTGTCTATGCGTTCAATCGACTTTACACTCATAAAATTGAGTGTTTGTATGCTTTGAATAGGTCTACTTAAACTTCTGGTCAGCCAGAGATATTTTCAATGTTGGGTGCGATCGCGGCTAAAACAGGTTAGTTCTATCAAAAAGATCAATAAAGTTAGCGCCACCATGGGGCCTAATGCCATTAAAAACATCAGCCGAGCATAGATAAAAAGAAAATAAATCGCAGACAGTGTCAATCCCATTACTGTCTGTGATTTATTTATTCGTTCCGTGCAATCTCTGATCATATTCTTATAACTTCAGTATAAATTCTTCAGGATTGAAGGGGCTGAGGTCAGTAGGTATGAACAGCCAGGTGGAGTCACGCTCTCCTGAAAATCGTTATTCATTTGAGATATGAAAAAAATGGGAAGGGCAGGGAAAGCGCTCAAGTCTGTACTCCAGCAATATGGCATCAGCCAAAATCGGCTGGCTGTCACAATGGGCGTTGCACGATCTACCGTTAATCAGTGGGTAAATGAAGTCAGCGATCCGCTGGCCGACTCTATTCCTGAAATCATTAACGCGCTAGAAACTTTAGAACCTGCCGCCGTGCAGATTTTCTTGCAGCTATATATTCAACGCAACGGCCAGCCTAACGGCAGCAACGGCCAGCCATAACGCCGATCGCTTGCGATCGCTGGCCGTGGCTGAACTGCTACCTCAGGGCAACCAGATCGGACGCCGCCCGGCTATTTCTAACGCTGTGGGCGGCAGCGCAATGGGCTCGCCGCTCACACGCTCTTCTAGCGTACTAAACAAAGGCAGCAGCCAGATACGATAAGTTGGCTTTTCGACGGGCGTATCTGCTGCCGTCTCAGAATTGGTGGCCAGGGTTTCGTCAAATAAGATTGCCAGGCTGTCAGGTGCCAGGCTCACGCTGGTTTCTTGCTGCGGCGGCATTTCTAGCAGCTTGTGCTCTTGGCCCGTTTTAACGTCCACAGCGGTCAAGTAGGGCACCGTTTGATAGGTTTCATAAACGCTGTACTCGTCTTCTTCAGCGGCTGCGATCGCCTGCTCGGGCTCACTATCTTCATAGCTGTCTATTGATTCTTCTGAGACGGATTCTTCTGAGATGGATTCTTCTGAGACTGTATTCTCGGCATCGGTATCTTCGTCGGTATTTTCTAATAGCCGAGTTACCAGGCAATAGAGTACTTTGTTGTCTTCATTAAACTGGGCACTCAAAATAGAGCCGTCTGTTTGGAGTAGTGCCTTTTCTTCACCTGAATTGGACACCCAAAACAGCGACTGCGTGAATCGCTTCTCTGGGTCGTCTTGATTGAAGTTGACCAAAGCGGCGGCGGTGCCGTCGTTAGCGACGTCTAGGGTGAGGCCATACTCGGGCAAAAAGTCTAATAGCTCAGCTTCTTCAGCGGCGGTGATATCAGAATTTAGCGAAATGACGGCTGTTCCTTGGCCTTGCTGTAGCAGCAACGAGGCGCTGTCTGGGGCGATGGTAAAGTCGCCTCCTGGGGCAGTGTTGAGCTTGCGCGGCGATTCGCCTTCTCTGACGACCCAGGGGCCAAAGTCTGAGGGATTTTCGTTATTGACTCGCTGGACGACAATGACGCTGCCGTCGGGGGCCAGGTCAAACTTCAGGTTTTGATAGGTATGGTTGTCTAGAATTTCTGTGAAAGTGCCTGCGGCGGGGGGCTCTGAGTGCCGCCAAAACTGCCAGCGAGGCGGGGGGGCGGCTTCGGTGTCTTTCCGAAAGCCTGTGGTCACAGCGTAGAGCGTGGGTGAAGCATTCTCGCTGTCGTTGACGGCTGAATATAGAATGCGATCGCGCTGAGGATAGGGCTGAAAGTCTAATACGGTTTGATCGGGAGGCGTGAGTATCGTTTTTTCTTTGCGCGTGAAATTAAACAGAACTAAGCGCCCTTCGTCTTCTTCATCTGCGCCGATATAGGCAAATACGCGATCGCGGGTTTTAAACTCGGCGGCAAACGGCTCGAACCCTTTTTCTTGGTCTGTTGTCGCTACGGCGGGTAGCGAAAGCTGGTAGGTTTCGCCATAGGGCGCAGAAGCTTTGAGCGTATAGGCCATGCGCCGACCCGCCCAGCTAAACTTGCCGGGCAGCGCTGGCTCAATTTTAAGGGCTGCCTCGACGCTTCGGGGATTTACCGGCTGGCTGAAGGTCATCAAAAACGCCACGTCGCTCGCCGATACGGCTGTGTTTTGCCAGGAAAATGACCGCACTTTAGGCTGTGCTTGCGATCCTAATAGCAGCATGGCCGCGATCACAACTGCGAGCAGTGCCATCACGGCGCTCGCTGCTCGATCGAGCGGCTGTCTGGCGGGCTTAGCCTTGCGATCGTGAGCCTGCTGACGTCCTAATTTTATGCGCTTGGGCCTAGTACTCATACGGGTTTTTAGGTTCCTCAATGGGCTTGATTTCGGTGGGGGCGATCGCAACTTGCCGCCGCCCGTCAAAGGTCTCGCTCACCATTTCCCCTTTAACGGCAATCCAGCTATCGGCCTTATAGGCGTCTGCTGTCTCGGCGGCGGCGGCGGTGCTTGATAGCTTAACGGGCAGTCCCACCGGATAGGCATCTGCCGCGCAGCAGGTAAGGACAAACCGCGACACCATCAAGTAGCCGTCTGGCCAGCCCTCTGGATACATCACAAAGCCTTCGACATTGACGGGCTTGCCGCTGTACTCGTCGGGTTCAGGATAAACGTTGATCAGGCGCATCCAGTCGATGATAGTGCGATCGTCAGGGTTAGCGGCGCGCGCGAACTGCTGAGGGCTTGATCGCGTTAGCGCCAGGCTATCGGACAGACCTCGCTGGGCGGCGGTTTGGCTGGCAAAAGCTTGAGGGGTGTATATCAGGCCAAAGACGGCTATGCCCAAGAGTAGCGCACTGCTAAGACTAGGCGGGAGCAGCGTAATGTGATCTTGGCTGCTGCTCTGAGCCGATGGCTTTTGGCGATTTTTGCCTGAAGAAGCGGGTTGAGAAGCCGTTCGAGAAGTCGTTTGGCTGAAGAGGTTGCCGGCAGCTTTAAACAAGGTAAAGAGCGCCATCGCCAGCAGGACAATCGCTGCCGTATTAGAGAGCCAGGCATAGTCTGGATGCAGCAGCAGCAGTAGCTTTCCGCTAAACCAGTAGCGAAACAGCATGGCACTCCAGGTGCCAAGCGCGAGGACGTCCATGACATCTCGCCAGGGGATGCGCCACGGGGCGGTAGAGGCAGTGGGGGCGGGGCGGGGCGATCGCATATAACTTACCGGTAATTTACGCGGATAGAGACAGCACAAAAACAACCGACGAGCTAACCGATGTACAGATTAACAAACAGCGCAAAAGCAAAGCTCATCATGCCAGCTAACGCGAATAGATAAAAGACGGCCCTGCCGGTAAACACCGTCAGCAGCAGGCCGATATTTTTGAGGTCAATCATGGGCCCGAACAGCAAGAATGCCAGCAATGCCCCGCTGGTGAAAGTGGCGGCAAATGACAGCGCAAAAAAGGAATCTACGGTCGAGCAAATAGAGACCACCGCCGCCAGTAGCATCATGGCCAAAATTGAGGACACCATGCCCTGCCCCAGGCTCAAAATTAGCTCTCGCGGAACGGCGACTTGAACTGTGGCGGCGATCGCACTGCCCAGCACCAGCACTGCGCCCAGTTCGCGCAGCTCGCGCACCATGTTCTCGACCACCAAGACTAGCTTTTCGGCGGGTGATTGTTCTAAGGCCGGGGCCGCTATCAGCCCTTGGGCCGCAGGCGTATCTATCCGCAGCGCACTGCCAATGCTATTTGGCCCCTGACCCCCCATGCCCTGAATAAAGGTGCCACCCTGTAATAGGGTTGGGCGATCGTCGGTGACAGGCTGAGATCGAAACCGCCTGCGAGCTACCGACGGCTTTAAAAAAGGGCCAATATCGTTTTGGCGGCTAAACACCCAGCCCACCACCGTGGCGATTATCAGCGTAAAACCCACCCGCATAAAGACAATTTCGGGCTGCCCGCGAAAGGCTACCCAGGTGGCCCAAAACACGACAGGATTAATCGTCGGGGCCGCTAGTAAAAAGCCAACAGAGACCGCAGTCGGTGCGCCTTGAATCAGCAAACGCCGCGCCACTGGCACGTTGCCACATTCGCACACCGGAAAGGCCAGCCCAATCAGGCTACCGGCCAGAGCGCCCAAAAAAGCATTCTTAGGTAAAATGCCTACTAACTTGCGCTCATCAATAAAAAACAGCAGCAGGCTAGAAAATGCTACACCGATTAACAAAAAGGGAACCGCTTCTACCAGCAAGCTGAGAAATAGCGTAAACCCAGTGTTGAGCTGAACCATTTGTAAGGTTGAATAAGGTCAAAGCTGATTGCTGAAACGCGATCAAATAACGCGGCAACATCTTACTACGGCATGTTGCAGACCGTAGCACACAGGCGGCCTGTTCCGTAGGATTACACATGCTATTTGATAGTTAGCGCTGAATTAATGAAGCTTTCATATGTATATCTAATGAGGTATTTATATTTTAGGTATCCTGGTTTACTAAGGTTTCACCCGACTGTGGCGGCTCTCAGTGATTGAGATCACCACGATTGAGATCACCACGATTGAGATCACCACAGCCGAATGTTCACCACGCTAATGCGACCGCTCAAGCACACATCCACATCGCCATCCGCGTCACGCAATCGATCTTCGTAGGCACCGGCATAGCGAAAGCCAGCTTCATCGACGACAAACTCCATGGGTAACGGCTGAGTGCAGCTTTTACAAAAGACAATCTCGGGCTGGTCTGTGGCTCCGTCTGCTGTGCTATCGAGCGGTGGTGCAGGCAAATTCACGTTCCAAAACTGCCCTGGCTCGGGCGCTTTGGCCATTAGCTTGGCCAGTACTTTTGATGCTAGCCGGGTAGCACGCGGCCAGTCAAAAGGCTGATTGCGATATTTGTATTGAGAGAGGGCAATGCCGCTTTTGCGCAGCAGAACCGCTTCTCGTACGGCAGCGACTGTGCCGGATAGATGAACATCTGCGCCCATATTTCCCCCGGCGTTAATGCCCGAAAGTACCCAGTCTGCCTGGGGATACAGATGGCTGATCGCAACTCGGCTACAGTCTGCTGGAGTACCGCCAATGGCGTATTCGTCGCTGGCTCGCTGATGGATGGTAATAGAACCGCCGCGATTCATTTGATGGCTACAGCCCGAATGGGGGGCATCTGGGGCGACAATGACGCTTGTGTCAGTTTCGGGTAGGGCAGCTTGCAAGGCACGAATGCCAGGAGCATCAATGCCATCGTCGTTAGTGAGGATGAGTAAGGCCATTTATGAATTGCGTCCTGCGGCATCGACAAAGACCTCGCCGCTGAAGATCAGCGATGCGGGGCCGGTCATAAATACGCGGTTGCTGTTGGCCCATTCAATTTCTAAATTGCCACCAGGGAGTTCTACGGTTGTTTCGCGATCGCACTTCCCATTCAACACTGCTGCCACCACCAGCGCACAAGCGCCCGTTCCGCAGGCCAGCGTCGGCCCAGCCCCTCTCTCCCACACCTTCATTTTCAAATAATCAGGCCGTACGACCTCCACGAATTCGGTGTTAATCCGCGCTGGAAAGACCGCATGATTCTCAAACTTGGGGCCAATCTCTGCGAGGCGAACAGCGTCTACATCCTCTACAAACGTGATGCAGTGGGGGTTGCCCATACTCACACAGGTTACCTGCCAGGTTTGGCCTGCCACCTCAAGGGGCTTGCTAACGACTTTTTCATCATCGGCTGCTAGCGTTGTGGGAATTTTTTTGGCGAGCAAACCGGGCTCACCCATGTCTACCGTGACCTGACCGCCAGGCTGTAATTCGGGGCGAATGATGCCCGCCAGGGTTTGAATGCTGTAGGTGTGAGGGAGCGTCGGTGCTTTGCCGTCTGCCGCTTCTAGATCGGCGATGAACTTGGCCAGGCAGCGAATGCCATTACCACACATTTCGGGCTCGGAGCCGTCGGCGTTGTAAATGCGCATGGTGTAGTCGGCCTGGCGCTGCTGGTCGCTCTCTTTGGGCGCAGGGAGAACAAAGATGACGCCGTCGCCGCCGATGCCAAAGTTGCGATCGCACAGTGCCACAGCCTGCTCTGGGGTCACCAAAGGTGTTTCGCTAGCCCGATTATCAATTAAAACAAAGTCGTTGCCCAAGCCGTGGTATTTGCTAAAAGGAAGGGTCGTCATAGCGAAAAAAGTCGATTTATAGAGCTGTAAGCATTCTATATCTTTGCTTTCGTCGGGCAACCTGTATATCAAATATCCTTTGCCTAACTGGCTCTGTGCAAACCCTATGTCTATGAACGATTTTGATACTGGCCTCCCTAGCGTCCGCCAGGTACAAGCTTTAATTCGCGATCAGCAAACGGTAGAAATTAAACTGACCACGGGCGATACGCTGGCAGGCGCAGTGAGCTGGCAAGATATCAACGCAATTTGCGTGAAGGACACAGAGGGGCAGACGAATATTTTGATGCGCGGTGCGATTGCCTACGTCAAATCTGCTGCTTAAAATAGCCGTCATACAACCTCTTAGAAAGGGGAACCTGGAATGGTATTGTCGGTGCTAATCTGGCATTGCTGATCTAGCATGTCGTCACGATATTCGTCGCTATGATTTCTTCTTTAGTTCCTTTTATCACCCGGCTGTTCCGTTCCACATTTAGTCCTGCCTGGCTGCTGTTGCCTGCCATAGCGGGCTCGATTATTTTATGGAACGCGATCGCCACGCCTGCCCAAGCCTATCAGGTACAAATCTCGCCCAGTCAGCCAGCCCTCGGCGACACGATTTCTGTGGTGATTCAGGCCGAGGAAGTTAAAGATGGTACAGCGCCTACGGTCACAGTCGGAGAGATCATCTATCCGACCTTTGAACTCTCGAACAATCGCTATCGCGCCCTGATACCAACCAGTCCCAATACTCCACCTGGGCGGATGACGCTGCAAGTGAGGGGCAGTGACGGGACTAATAATATTGCGGTGAATGTAGGCGATCGCAGCTTTCCTACTCAATACATCACCCTGTCGTCTGGCCGCGCCGGTTTAGAAGGCACCGACCACGAATTCGATCGGTTGGACGCGCTTCGTGCCCTGCGCACACCCCAACGCTACTGGGAAGGCCCCATGTCTAGACCCAGCACGGGCTCCGTTAGCTCTGCCTACGGCCTGCGCCGCTACTACAACGGCGTTTTCGCTGAAGACTATTACCACCGAGGCGTAGATTATGCAGCGGGAAACGGCTCCCCCATTTACGCGCCTGCCGCTGGTCGCATTGAAATTGTGGGCCGGGTGGAAGATGGCTTTGTCCTCAACGGCAACACCCTCGGCATCGACCACGGCCAGGGCGTTACCAGTGTGATGATTCACCTTTCCGGCTTCGCGGTTAATGAAGGCGACATGGTCAAAGAAGGCCAGCTAATCGGCTATATGGGCTCGACCGGATTTGCCTCGGGGCCAAATCTGCACTGGGGCTTATTTGTTAACGGTATCGCCGTAGATCCCGTGCCCTGGCGTTACGATGGCGTCGAGTAAAAGACTCTTGCGGTAGTAATAGGCGTCTTGCCCGTCAGGCCACTCTAGACTGCTGGGCAGACTGAGAACTTTGAGTCTGCTCAGACGCGGCAACTTCACCGCTAGCAGCCCAAGGTGACAGGCTTTGCTGATTTCTAAGTTCCCAAACTTTGAGCAAAATTAAGTACTCGTAAAAAGCCTGAAGCACGCACCAGGTAAATCCGGCCCGGCCATCGAGAATGCCACCCAAAAAGAAGTACATATAGATAAACCGAACGAACGGACGCCCCGGCACCCGTAGCGAAAGGTCTTTGAGGGCGCGGCGACGCTTTACTTCAGACTGGCCATTGAAGAGAGACTGCCAATCAATTCGGCCTTCTGAAAGCTGCTTGACCGTTTCTTTGGCTTCGTCGGTAGAGTAGCGATTGTGCTTTTCTATCCAGCGGCTAAAGCCTTTGCCGCAAGTGTAGTGAGGGTAGGTTTCTTTTAAAAATCCGGTAGAGCCTTCAGCGACTTCGCGCTCGGTGTGGCCGTAGTCGTCAAACCATACGTTTTGCCTGTCTAGTAGCCGGAGCTGATAGCGAGGATATTGGGTGCTGTGCTTAATCCAGCGGTTCATGAACATGACTCGCTCGGCGACGTAGTAGCCTACATGCTTGCCTGAGAGGGCGGCGGTGCATTCGGCAAACAGCGCGGGTGTCATCCGCTCATCGGCTTCTAAAATGTAGGCCCAGCGATACTTTGCCTCCAGATTGCGCAACATCCAGGTGCGCTGTTTGCCGTGGCTTTCAAAGCGGTGCTGAAAGGTGCGCACAGTGGGGTGGCGCTGGGCGATTTCTTGGGCGATTTCCAGGGTGCGATCGCTACTAAATGAGTCCACCACAATGACATCATCCGAAAGAGCAGCTGATTCAATACAGGCGGCAATGTCTAACTCTTCGTTATGAGTCAAGATGAAGATTGAAAACATTTATATTTTTTGTTGCCCCAGGCGGGTTGAAATTAAATGGCCGTAGCTTCTATAGCTTTATTTACATTACAGCGCGACTGCGAGGCCGTCCGAACAGTTAAAGCCCAAACCGCTAAAAGCCAAATACTCAAGGCTAAAAGCCAAATACTCAAGGCCAAAAGAACAGAGCGGTCTTTGCATTTGTTTATACGGTATTATGTGCGCTGCGCGATCGCCCCGGTTTCAATTTTGAATAAACTTCTGCATTTCACTATAAAAGCAGCGTGAGGCTACCAGCTAGCGCAGCCCTACGGAAGCGGCTAGTAGCTATCCATACCCACTGGCTAAAAAGCACGCTCAGTATGTAATTCTGTGACCGCCGTCACAGGTGAGGAAAGCTGGCTATGGGCTTCGACTGACGCTTCAGTGGATTGAAAGTCTTGGCATCCAATCGCTTGTTCTGAGAAGGCTTCGAGCGGATGAACCGAGCACTTTAGCCGATAGTCACGGCTAGCATAGCGGCAGCGAGCGCAAGGAATGCTGTGCATTTTGCGGGCATTGGTGATGCTGTCACGGACGGCTGCACTCAAATTGAGGATGAGCATGGCGACAACTGCCCAGGCGATCACGCAACAAATTGCTGGCAGCAGGGGCCGTATGCCCACTACCAAGCTGGCAATCACTGTAAAAAAGATTTTCATGACTGAATCTGTCATGGGGCAAGTCTCCAGAACCAAAAGATACGGTTGCTAGCTTCTTTAGATGCAGCCAGTTTGTTAGATCCTACGGGTGAGGTTTGACTGACAGATCGCCGTGTTACAAAAATGCAATGATAGTTAGTCTTGCTAAAGATTGCTGCACAAGACTTATTAGGCCAGGATTCAGTCGATCAAGAATGATCAAAAAACTAGGACAGAACGCTCTATTCCTCTTCTAATCTGTTCTTTTTTCTGAGCTTTTGAGAAATATCAGCATGCATTAAAGCGATATTAGGGTCGCGCTGAATGGCTTGAAAATAGTTCTCTCCGAGGGGCGTTGCAGAATGTTCATTGGGCTTTAGCATCAGGCGTGCTTTCTCTAACAAAATAGAAGCGCTTTCGGGCTCCACTTTATCTTTTTTGCGCAAATCGAGCAGCTCGTCTATCTGCACAATAAATTGCGAGATCGGTCGCAACCAGCTAAAGGCTTCGTCTTCTATGACTAAGCGGAAAAATTCACCACTGTTTACAATCGGGCCATGGGTCTGCTCGTAGACAATCTTTTCGGAATCGAGCAAGGCTTTGTGCAGCCGTAGCAGATCGGGGCGGATGTCTTTGAGTCGGGCGATGGCCGGGTCTGTGAAGGGATTGGCACTCATGAAATCGAGGGGGTGTCGGCTTGATTAGACTAGCAGTTTGATTCGGGGATCGCTAGGGCGGTAAGCTCAAAGCTATCGGACGTCAGAGGGTGGGCTGTGAAGATTGGCAATGTAGAGATTACTGAACGAAGCTGTGAGGCAGGTGGGCTGCGATGGTTCTATCGGGAAGCATTGCCTATGAACGATCGCGGCAAGCCGCCAGTGGTGCTGCTGCATGGAATTGTTTCGCAGGGCTATAGCTGGCGAAACGTGATGGAGCCACTGGCAAATGCGGGCTTTTGGGCTTTAGCGCCTGATTGGATTGGCCATGGCTACTCATCGAAGCCCGACAAAAGCGAGTTTGCCTATACGCCCGAAGCTTTTTTGGCAGCGCTGGAAAAGTGGCTGGCGGTGATGGAAATAGAGCGTTTTAGTCTGGTTGTGCAAGGTTTTTTAGGTTCTGTAGGCTTGCTATATGCGGCAAAACATCCGCAGAACATTGAGCGATTGGTGATACTGAATACGCCGCTGACGGCTGAGGCCAAACTGCCGCGCAAGATCTCTCAGTTCGGAATTCCGCTGCTGGGTCAGGTGCTGACGCAGGATCCGATTTTGGTCGATCGAACGCTGGAGGGCGCTGGGCCCTATCAGGTGAGTGATCGGGATTTGGAAGTGTATCGCCAGCCGTTTTTGAAAAGTTCGGATGTGGGGCGATCGCTACTAGCAACCGTGAAGCAACTCAATCTTAAGCAGGTGATGACAGCGATTGATGCAGGCTTTGCCGATTGGTCAGCACCGACGCTGATTGTGTGGGGCCTTTCAGATAAGTGGTTGCCAGTGAGCTTGGCAGAAAGCTTCGCAAAGAACTTGAAAGACGGTGAGCTAACAAAGCTAGACGAAACCGGCCACTATGCCCAAGAAGACTGGGCCGAAAAAGTCAGTGAAGCGATCGTGCCGTTCTTGCGGAAAGCGAATCTGTGAGAGTTAAGCTTTATTTTCCGTCCTTTCCTGACCAGAGCAAGACGACCGCTGATAGCGGGTTCGACATCAATCGATGTTATCCCTTTTAACAACGCCATTGATAACGCCATCGATAACGCCATCGATGCAAATCACCATAGAATAGCTAAGTTGTCCTTTGGAATGTGTTGCATGGTAAGCACAGCGCCTTTGATTGCCCAGCCGATTTCGCCGCCTGTAGGCGAAAAGCGAATTGTGCTGCGTCAGCTTAACTGGCAGCGCTATCAAACCATTCGGCGACAGCTCAGCCCTGACCGTAATACCCGCCTCACCTACGCCCAAGGCAGCTTAGAAATTACGATGCCGCTTGAAGATCATGAATTTTCGGTTCGATTGATTGAGCGGTTTGTTTTGATACTCGTGTTTGAGCTAGGGATGGAGCTAAAAACAATGGGCTCTACAACTTTAGATAGAGAAGCTTTAGACCGGTCGGCTGAGCCGGATGACGCCTACTATATTCAAAATCAACCTGCGGTTGCTGGGCGCAATGTCGATATACACAAAGACCCTCCGCCAGATTTGGTGGTGGAAGTGGATATTACTCACACTGATATCGATCAGCTACACCTTTATGCGGCCATGGGCGTTCCGGAATTTTGGCGCTATAACGGTCAGACTTGGCAAATCTACTGCTTGCAGGGCGTTGAGTACAAAGAGGTAGAAACAAGCCCTACTTTTGCTGATGTCCCCAAAGAAAAGTTCTATGAGTTTTTGGCATCTGCTCGTCAGAGTGAAATGAAAGCGGAGCGATCGCTAAGGGCATGGGTGCAAGCTAAAAATCAACGCCGCGCTTGAGTTCGACTCCGCGTTCGGCGTAGTGTTTGTGGCAGAACACCTCGGAGTGGGTGCTGGCAAGCTGGAAGTAGGCGGGCTGATTTTTGCAGCGACCTGTAATGATGACTTCGGTGTCTTTGGGCTTGCGGAGCAGGGTTTGAACGATTGGCTCTTCGGGAATAAGTTCTAAATCGACGGTGGGGTTTAGCTCGTCGAGGATGATGGTTTTGTAAAGGCCGGAGGCTATAGCGGTACTGGCAATTTCCCAACCGCGCTCGGCTTCTACATAGTCAATCGGCTGCTGTTGCCCGCGCCAGACAATCGCGTCGCGTCCGCAGCGCTGATGGTCTACCAGGTGAGGATAGCTTTTGCGCAGGGCGGCGATCGCCGCATCTTCTGTATAGCCCTGCCCCCCTTTCAGCCACTGTACTACCATCACCCGGTGCGATTTATCCTGGCCGATGCCTTTGCCGATGGCCTGTAGCGCTTTACCCAGGGCGCTAGTGGATTTGCCCTTACCATCGCCTGTATAAATCTCAATCCCTTCTATACCCATGTCCGCAGCGGTCTGATGGATCTGCGGCTTCATTTCTGAATGCAAGTCGGCAATTTCAATTAACTGCGGGGGGGCACCGCGACCGGTGGCGATAATTTCCAGATGGTTGGGTTTGTTTTTGAGTGACTTGACCACGTCTGCGATGGATAGCAGGTCAAGATCGAGCACAGGGTTGATTTCGTCTAGGACAACGACCGAGTAGAGGCCGGATGCGATCGCCCCTTTAGCCACATCCCACCCCCGCTGCGCTTCCTGCTTGTCAAACGGCGTAATTTCTTCAGGGCCAAAAAACTCCGCTCGCCCGGTGCGCACCTGGTCTATGAGGTGAGGAAAGCCCCGCTGCAAAGCTTCAATCGCCGCATCTTCGTCATAAGTGCGCCCTGGCCCTTTCAAGAAGCGCAGCAGCAGCACCCGGCTTTCCATAAACTGGTGAATGCCCAACCCAATAGAACGCAAGACAACGCCTAAAGCTACCTGCGATTTGCCCTTACCTTCGCCGTCGTAGACGTGAATTTGGCCCGTGAGGCGTTCGGAATTATTTTGGGCAGTGCGAATGCCAATGGCTTTGGGCATGAGTTCAAAAGGGCTGAGCGACGTCAGCGCTCAGTGTTAGAAGACGACAAGGGTATCTTTCTATTCTACTGACTGGCCTGATTGATAGCGTTAAATCGGCTGCGCCTGATGGGATCGAGCGATCGCGCTGGGCGTTTTCTGCATATTTACTTAGCTCAAACTGCCCGCTAGGTTATACCCTGTCCCATGTATAACTAAAAGTTGATTAACTAAAAGTTGATTTTTCGCCACCATGGAGTACGAACCTATCTTGCCACTGAGGGCGATCGCCTTTCAGGTTTTATTTTTGATGGTGGCGATCGCAATTGAAGCTGGCATTCTCAGGCAGCGATTGCGTCTTGGCTTTCAAACGAGCGTACAGTACGCTCTGGCGGTGAATCTAGCGTCGGTGGTGGCTGGCTGGATAGGGTTTTTAGCCATCGAGCCCCTGGCTTCGCAGGCCATCAAAACGCAGGTAATTGGCTATGTGCTATTCAACCGGCTGCTGCGAAACGGCTGGACGACCGAGGTCGGCGCGACGCTGTTTGGGATCGCGTTAGTAGGATTTTTTGCGACCTTTTTTATTAAGGTAAAGGGATTAGAGCTGATGATGAAGGCGGATGACGCCTGGCGCATTCCCAAGAAGCCTAAAATGCTATCGCGAGAGGCTCGCTACATGCGAGCTAGGCAGGGACGCACCGAAACCCAACAGGCCATGTCTAGTTTTACAGATACGGTTATTCAGGCAAATGCTGCTAGCTTTACCGCGATTTTACTGTTGCTAATTTTGCGAGACTGGGTAGGAGGGCTTGAATAATGCAAGCGCTGTTTCAAGACTTTTCGGAGCAGGTTAGAACCCTGCTGCTGCCAAAGAAGTACTTTGCCCCACAAACGCTGCTGTGGCTTAGCCTATTTTCTTTGGTGATTGCCGCCGCTTTAGACTCTATTGATGGTGAGGCGGCGATCGACGAGCCCGACTCTATTGCCATCCGCATCATCAGTAACTTGAGCTGGATCTTTTTGGTCTCCTCTATTTGGTGGGCTTTGCACGAAAACCCAATTAAAGTGGGTAACTTTTCCATTAGCCCCTGGATTACAGGAGCCGTGCTATGTTTCTTTTTGTTTGAACCCTGGGAGGGTGAAAATCAATTGCGCTGGGCGATCTCTAGCTGGCCGATGATTTCTACCGGGGTGATGACGCTGCCTGATGTGGTCAATTGGGAGCTGAAATTTAGCTGGCCGAAGCGCAAACAGCAAAAATCGCTAATTTTTACGGTTTTAATTAACCTGCTGCTGACTAGCTGGATAGTATTTCACTTTCGGATACAAGATTGGGTAACCAATTACCCTAGTTTGCTGGTAAGTAGTTTGGAAAATAGCGCATTTGTCTCTGATTTTACGGATAAAGATCGCCAGGAACCGTCTCAGGGGGTAATGCTGCTAGAAAGTACGGCAGATGCCATTACTAAAGAGCTAAACGGGCAGCCCTGGTATCAAACTGAGCGCTGGCTATACACTCGAAAGAATCGTTTGGAGGCGATTTCACAGCGGATGTTAGCCGGGCTGGCGTCTCCAAAGGAAAGGATATTTTGGCGGATGGCGGTGCCAGAGCCGAGGCGACTAGGAGACGGCTATCGCCTGACACTAAGGGCTACCTGGCTGGGGCCAGTCGGTCAAGATGAAGGGTTCTTTTTGGAAAAAGCTTGCAAGATTGTGCCAGTGGATAGAGTGCGGCCTGTTGAGACGCAACAGAGCCAGGTGACTCAGGAGACCCCGCCGGATGAGGTGTCGCCAACGTCTAGAGTGACGCAGGTGGAGTGTGATGAGGACTTGCCGAAGGTGCAGTGGATAAAGTCAGATGCCGCCTGATGGTGAGCCTCACAGGTTAACTGATGATCTTTTGTTTTAGTTTCTTGTTTTGACTTCTTGTTTTGATTTCTTGAATAAGGCGGGTGATTTTATGAGTGCAGCAATGGCAACAGGATTTTCGGGCTCGTTTTCTAGAATTTGGACGATCGCAAGCAATGTGTTTTTGGAGGTGGTACGCGATCGCATCCTATATGTAGTAGGCGTATTCGGCGTGATGATGGTGCTGGCCATTACCATGCTGCCAGAGGTCGCAGCGGGCACAGAAGATAAATTGATCTTAGATACGGGTCTAGCCGCAATCAACATTTTGTCGCTGTTTGTAGTGGTGTTTATTGGCACGGGCCTGATCAACAAAGAAATTGAGAAAAAGACGGTGCTAGTGCTGATTGCTAAGCCTGTGAGCCGATTGGAATTTATCCTGGGCAAACATATGGGATTGAGCCTGGTGATGGCAGTGCTGATTGGCGCTTTGACCGCAGTGCTACTGGGCTTGCTGTCCTTTAGCGGCGTGCCGTATCAGTTAAACCTGATGCTGCTGGCCGTATTGTTTATGTTTTTGGAGATGGTGCTGCTAGTCGCGGCGGCGCTGATGTTTGGGGTGGTGACTAGCACGGTACTGGCAACGCTGATGACGCTGGCAATTTTTGCAGTTGGCCACGAAACGCGCAACATTTTAGAGCTAGATAAGATTGCAGAAAGTGAGAGCTTTCGCCGGATTGCGGAAGGGCTGTTTTTGGTGCTGCCTGATCTGGAGCGATTGAATTTAAAAAATGAGATTGCCAATGGGTTTGTGGCCCCGCCGAGTGGCGGTGGACTGATCGAGAATGCGGCGTATGGATTGATTTATACGGCGCTGTTGCTGACTATTACGGTCACCGTATTTGAGCGGCGACAGTTCTAGCCTGCTGCAATGCGATTAGAAGCGCTAGAGTGAAGGCTGAGATTCTGTAATGCTTTTGCTCTTCCCTATGTCTGATAATACGCCAACTAAACTCGTTCACCTCCAGGCTATCTTTCGCGAGATGGATCGCGCCCTGGTTGCCTATTCTGGTGGGATTGATAGTACGCTGGTGGCGAAGGTGGCGTTTGATGTGTTGGGCTCTAGCGCCCTTGCGGTCACTGCAAATTCCCCGTCATTAATGCCTGAAGATTTTGCCGATGCGAAGGCTCAGGCGGCGGCAATGGGGGTGGCGCACAGGGTTGTTGAAACCTACGAAATGGAGAATGAGCAGTACACTAGCAATCCGGTGAATCGCTGTTACTTTTGCAAGAGCGAGCTGCATGATACGCTGCGACCTCTGGCGGATGAATTGGGCTATCCGTATGTGGTAGACGGGCTGAATGCGGATGATTTGCAGGACTATCGACCGGGGATTGCGGCGGCGAAAGAGCGGGGGGTGCGATCGCCGCTCGCAGAAGTTGGCATCACCAAGCTAGAAGTGCGCGAACTCTCAAAACAATTAGGACTGCCCTGGTGGGACAAACCTTCTCAGCCCTGCCTCAGCTCGCGCTTTCCCTACGGTGAACTGATTACCACAGAGAAATTGCACCGGGTAGGGCGAGCTGAGCGCTATATGCGAGATTTGGGCTACCGGAATTTGCGGGTGCGATCGGATGGGGAAACAGCGCGAATTGAGCTGATGCCCGAGGAGATTACCAGCTTTGTAACCAGGGTGGCTTTACCCGAGCTGGTGGAGGCTTTTCGGGGGTTTGGCTTTACCTATGTAACGCTGGATTTGGAAGGATATCGGAGCGGCAAGCTAAACCGAGTGCTGAGTGAGGCTACCGCCTAGAGGGTTAGTGCGATAACGCTACGCCTGCTTGCGACGAATAAACAGCTTCTCTAGCTCGATCCACACAAACAGCAGCGAGCTGAATCCGATACATACCAGTAGTTCTGTCAGCGATAGGTAATGAGTGCCAAAGAAGTCGCGCAGGAAGGGCACATAGATCAGTAGGAGCTGTAGCACGGTGGTGATCACTACCGCCAGCAGCACATAAGGGTTAGAAAACTGAGACATTTCTATTGCTAGCTTTCGATCGGAGCGGACGGCGATCGCATGGCCCATCTGCGACAAACACAGCATCGTAAACACCATCGTCTTCCACCGGTCAGGATTGCCACTTTGTTGCGTATAGCCATACGCCCACAGCATCAGCGTAATCGCCAAAATCGCAAACACAATGCCCACCCGCAGCATATACCAACCCAATCCGCGTGCGAAAATACTCTCCTGCGGGTCGTGCGGTGGTCGATCCATCATGTTTGGCTCCGGTGGCTCCATCGCCAACGCCAGGGCCGGGAAGCCATCGGTCACCAAATTCATCCACAATATTTGCAGCGGCGTCAGTGGCACCGTCACAATTGGCAATAGCAGCGGCGACAGGGCAATCGTAATTACCTCACCAATGTTCGAGCCCAGAATATATTTCACAAACCGGCGAATGTTGGTATACACCACCCGCCCCTCTTCTGTGGCGGCCACAATCGAGGCAAAGTTGTCATCTAGCAGCACCATATCGCTGGCATCTTTGCTGACGTCGGTGCCCGTAATGCCCATCGCCACGCCAATATCAGCCTGCTTCAGCGCTGGGGCATCATTTACCCCGTCGCCCGTCATCGCCACCACCTGCCGCTGCGCCTGCAATGCCCGCACAATCCGCAGCTTATGCTCTGGTGATACTCGCGCATACACGCTCACCGACGGTACCACCGACTCTAATTCATCCTGGCTCATCGCCTCTATTTGCTGCCCGGTATAGGCTTCTGCGCCTTCGGGATTCACCAGACCCAGATCGATCGCCAACGCCCGCGCCGTCAAAGGGTGGTCGCCCGTAATCATCACCGGACGAATGCCCGCCCGCTGACAGCGCATTACGGCATCTTGTACCTCCGGTCTGGCCGCGTCCATCATCGCCGCTAGGCCCAGCCAAATTAAATGCTGTTCACTGTCTTTTTCAGTGAGATCGGCTGGGGCTTCATTGATAGGTCTGTAGGCAAATCCCAGCACTCGTTTGCCTTCGCTTGCCAAGGCTTCGGTCTTCTTTAAAATTGCCTGCCGATCTTCGTCGTTGAGCGATCGCGCCCCTTTGCCTATGCGATCGCACCGCTCTAACAACAGCTCCGCCGACCCCTTCGCAAACAGCACCGCTTGCGCCTCAATTCCCAGCCGATTGTCTGCCGGTACCGACACCACCACACTCATCCGCTTACGCTCAGAAGAAAACGGAAACTCTGCCTGCCGTTCAAACTCATAGTCCAACTGCCCTTTATCCAGCCCGGCCTTTGCCGCCAGCGTCACCAGCGCCCCTTCTGTAGGATCTCCAACAATCGCCCAATCGTCATTCTCTTTTTGCAGCGCCGCCTCATTGCACAGCGCACAGTTCAATAACAACAAAGCCAGCGTCGGCTTCTCCAAAGGCGAAATCGATTTCTCTTTTAACCGAAACTCTCCTGTCGGCGCATAGCCCTCACCGCTGACCTCAATATCACTGTCAAACGGTAGCCCCGCGACATGCACCGACTGCACCACCATCTTGTTTTGCGTCAGCGTCCCCGTTTTATCCGAGCAAATAGTCGTCACCGAACCCAATGTCTCTACCGCAGGCAACCGCCGAATCAACGCTTGACGTCGCACCATTCGCTGTGTCCCAATCGCCAACGTCACCGTAATCACCGCTGGCAACCCCTCGGGCACCACCGCCACCGCCATACTCAGCGACACCGTCAGCAATTCTTCAAACGCAGGCCAGCCCAGTGCGATCGTCCCGCCAATTACCACCAGCGCGACCAAGCTCAAAGACCCAATCACCAGCGCATTCCCGAGCTGCTTTAGCCGCTGCTGCAAAGGTGTTGCCAGCACGGACACCGACTGAATCATTTCGGCAATTCGCCCTAACTCTGTCTCCATCCCGGTGCGCGTCACCAGCACTTTGCCGCGCCCCTGGACAACCTCAGTCCCTTGAAAGACAAGATTCTGGCGATCTGCCAAATCCGCCTCATCGGGCAATACAGCCTGAGCTTTTTTATCGACCGAAGTCGCCTCTCCCGTCAGCGCCGATTCTCTGGTTTTGAGTGATGCTGCTTCTAGCAACCGCCCATCAGCCGCCACCTGATCGCCTGCTTCTAACAGGACAATATCTCCTGGCACCAGCTTCTTGGCCGGAATCTGTTGTTTTTTTCCGCCTCGAATCGCCAGCACGTTGGGAGCCGACAGGCTTTTGAGCCCAGCCAATGCCTGCTCAGCCCGACTTTCTTGAAGATAGCCCAGCACAGCGTTGAGCAGGACGATTGCAGAGATGGCGATCGCATCTTTGGGAAAGCTGCCCGCTCGCACATCTAATACTGCCGCCACAATTGCCACGGCAATCAGCATTAACAGCATCACATCGGCAAACTGATCGAGCAAAATCCGTAACCGACTGCGTCCCCCGGTTTCCTTTAGCTCGTTGGGGCCATATTCGGCCAGCCGTTGCTCAGCCTCTACAGATGACAAACCATTGTCTGTACTGCTGCTTAGCGCTTCCAAAGCTGCTTGAATTTCAAGCGCATGCCACTTCTGAACCGTCGTCATGGGAAGGAGGTGTCCGTATAAATGTGGTCATACAAGTCTATAGTCCAACGTATGAAGCCGCCCTGCTGTCAGTCAAAAGGGATACTTCCTAACCCAAGTAGCGAGAATTCAATCGCCTTCTAGCCAATAAAGAACTTCTGTTTTAAGTACCTTAATGTCTCGATAGAAAGCTTCTTTGGCAAACTGGCCGATCGCGTCGAAGGGGCTAAAGGAGCTGCTGGCCTGCCAGTTTATATCTTGGGCGATGGGCGTAGTATGAGTGCCTTTAATAATTCTAATGGTGGTTGTTTGCGGGAAGCGGCGAACTAATACATCGCTGAGCGGACGAGTCTGGTCGATGGTATCGCTGCGAAACTTCACCAGCAGGTTGTACTGAGTGTTGTAGTTGTCATCAATTAAGGACAGGGTTTCAGCAGGGCTAGGAATAAACTCTAGGCGGCGGTCTAGCTGAAAGTCGGGAGCAAGCTGTTGGGCCTGTTGCAGCGCTTGTTCTAGTAAGGGAATTGACTTGCGGGCCGGAAAGTTGTTGAAAGAAATGAAGATGTTGCCTGCCCGATTCACGCCGTGAATTGAGCCTATGAGCAAATGCACTTTGCAGCCCATGCTATGCCCTATGCCATAGATGGGCAAGTTTTGTAGCGTTGGCCTTTGCTTGCCCAAGTAGGTAAGACCTTGCTGAAAGGTGATGAGGACTTCTTGGGCGATCGCGCTATGGTCAAACGTATTTACAAACGGCGTCGCGATCACCGCATAGCCTTCTGCATACAGCGCCTCTAGCAACCAGCGGTAAGTTAGATGCGGAGCCGCCGCCACAAACGCGCCCCCCAAGAAATGCACAACCGCACGAGGCCGCTCGGGAACTAAAAACCAATTGCCAGAAACTTCTTGCCAGTACATAGAAATTGTAAGAGGGAGGCGCTGTACCGATTTATTTTAGTGATATTGGGCGATCGCTTGCAGGCCAAAATCTAGTATTGCACTGAACCAAACCGCTGTGGTATATTCAATGCTCACTCTGAATAATTGTGATAGGGACGTATAGCTCAGTTGGTTAGAGCGCATCGTTGACATCGATGAGGTCCCCCGTTCGAGTCGGGGTACGTCCATTTTCTAAATATCCTTTGTTTAATAGTAGAAAGCGGATCGAGTCAGAGGTTTAGTCTAAATAAAAATCATTCAGCGGCTGAAAACACCGCATCCGTTGTCAAATTTAGCTGAGGAAATACGCTCGAAACTAATTTCTTACCAGCAACAAATCTCCGAATTTGATACTCATCATCATCCATCTGACAGATCGTAATGGTTGGCTGCTTTGGCTTCCCAATATGGCGTACCGCCCCCAACGCCCGAAAATCCACCATCCAGTATTCCTGAATGCCCATTGCCTCATACTCTACAAACTTATGGCCATAATCATCTCGCCAGTTTGTGCTAACTACTTCAATCACTAAGGGCACTGTAGCGCCATGCTGAATTACCGAAGCCGTTGACCACAGCGTTTCCTGCGGCAAGCGATCGCGATCAAGCACCACCACATCTGGCATGTAGCCAGCATTCTCTACCCTTGGTCGAATCAAGCAATTACGAGGGATGGAATAGGGTCTTTGGCTTCGGCGAATTTCGATATTGAGTTCAGCACTCAAAAAACCACCAATATCTTCGTGGGGGCCAGTTGGTAACATTTCAACAATGCCCCCTTCAATCAATTCATACCGGCGGCCATCGTCTGGATACCAGGCCAGAAAAGACTCAAAACTCATCGGGCCCTGGGTAAGCGACTGCACCATGATGTATCACCTTCTCTCAGCAGAACAACCGATGAATCAAGCTTGAACCGTTAATCTGATTCTAGCTTGCGACGGTTAGCTGTAGATTATCGCCCTATTCGCTCCGGTTCAACATGGACATAGCGCTGAATTCTGTGTTGGGCTAAGTGCTACACCGCGCCCCTTCTATAAAGCCTTAGGAAAAGCGTCGGCATTCTTCTTCCTCTACAGGTCTTGCTGAATATACTCGAACAGAGCCGCCAATGGCCTGATTGATCGTGGGCTGATTCAGGGTAGTTCCGGGCAAATCGATCACAATTCGAGCAGGATTAAACAAAAATTGAGCCTTTGGTTCCACGCTCGAATCGGTGGTAAATACCAACTGATTTTGTTGCAAATCAAACTGCCAGGATTCAAACTGAGCGGCTTCAGCAGGCGCGGCCAGCGCTAAAGTGCCCAATAGTCCAGCCAAGCTTAATAGGGATTGGTACCGCTGCACAAATTGTCCTCTTTCAGTCAGGGTGAATTTCGGTTCTAATTTTGCCCGATTCTGCACCCGCGAAAACAAGTTTTTTGGTTAAGGCTATTGTGCTGTAGCAAGCATTCTATTTTATCCAGCCGGTTCAGCTAGCAGCGGCGATCGCACTCCAGCCTCAGAAAGGCTTAGAAGGTTGAACAGTCAGATTATCTGAACAGGCTTTCAAGTGGTAATGATTATCAGTATCATAGAAAAGTCACTTTATAGCCGATTAACCATGGCCAAATCTAAGCCCGCGAGCAAAAGCAAACCTGTCAGCAAACGCCAGGTTTCGTCAAATGCGCCGGGTTGCGAAACATCTCTAGTCCATCTGGATAATGTCCGACAAGTGCAGCCAGCAGTGTTAGAGACTGAGAAAGCACAGCGCATGGCAGAGTTTTTTAGTGCCCTCTCTGACCCCCACCGGCTAAAGCTGCTGTCGGCATTAGCTCAGCAAAAACTATGCGTTTGTGACCTGGCGGCGGCGGTCAAAATGAGTGAATCGGCAGTCTCTCATCAGCTTCGGGTATTGCGATCGCACCGCCTAGTCAAATATCGTCGTCAGGGCCGAAACGTTTGCTACAGCCTAGCTGACGAGCATGTTACGGCCTTGTACAAAGAAGTCGCTGAACATCTCGATGAGTGAATCTGTCAGATCTAAATGATCAAAAACCCGGCTGTCACTGCTATTTCAAAGTAATTAATTGAAGGCAATAGTTGAAGACAATCAATCGAATTAAGCCTGCTCGTTCTGATGAAACTGGCCTCGACTGAGCGTAATCTCGCCATACCCAGGCACCCAGGAAACCCACTCTCCCGGAAAAGTTTCACAGAGCAATAGCGCTTCATCATGGCTGTAGTCATCGGGGGCATTGCGCAGGGCCACCCACAGCCCACTTTCAGGCTGAAAGACATCGCGATCGCAAGCGGACTCAGAAGATACAGTCGGCTGAATAGTCTTAATATTCATAAGTCGTAGTCAAATGATTTTACTTAAGTTTCTGTAGCCTATGTTACAGAAAAAATAACGACCTATAGGAATTTGTCTCAAAAGTACAAATATCTCTGACCAAATACAGATAGCCGCTTACTAAGCTCTGGCACTTAAGTTTTATAACCAGTGTCTGGGATAGGTTCTACCAGGTGCGGCATGACTAAATAAGACTGTACAAATCACCATCACCACAGAGCCGACCAAAACCGGCGTCAAAATATAGTTCCACGAGGCATGACCTAATACGCCCAAGAGAGCAACGGCTCCCGCTGGCGGATGCACCATCCGCATGAGTTGAGTCAGCTTGATAGTGGTGGCGACTGCGATCGCCATTACCCAAGGAGCCGTTCCCCACAAAGCCACACAGATTACACAAATGATTGCTGCGACTAAATTACCGCCAATGATGTTGCGAGGTTGCGCCAGGGGACTATCGGGTACCCCAAACACCAAAACCGCAGTTGCACCAAAGGGTGCTGCAATAAAAGGATAGGGCGTTGATGCAGTGAGATAGGCTAGCGCTGCAATACCGATAAAAGCGCCGAGCCAAGACAACAACATATGCTGAAGCGAAAATTTGGGCTGACAGGCATCTAACTTTCGCTTCAGTATCCTTCGCCAACGTCTTACATCGCGAGGTTTCTTCCTCGCCAACCTGCTGTTACCATCGTCTGCCGTCTGCCGGGATACATCCCTAAGGAGCCACAGTCTTTTTAAATGCGAATTCGAGCGTTGCATAGACAAATGGATGGGGAGAAAGTGCGGCGAGTAAAAATCTTTAGGCTATGTCATGATATCCTCACATTAAAAGAAAATCAATAATATAGTATATTCTGATACAGAATATCTTGGATAAGTTTGGCTCATTCCTGTGCTTCTAAAGACCTGTCTGTAGATCTCATTAGATCTCATTAATTTAGGGTTTTGCGGGGTATGGCGATCGCACCGCCTGCTGCAGTAGCGCGAAAGTTTCAAGCTTGTACTGTAATATATGAATAGTCTTTCATATATTCACAAATCAAATCAGCAGCTATCACAATGACAGAAACTCATGCTCACGGCGGCTGCTGTGGCCACGACCACCATCATCATGGCCACAGTCACGGCTCAGGCGAATTTAATTGGCAAAAAGAACTGCCGCTGATAGCAATCGCCACCAGCCTTTTTCTGGCTGGTCTCATATTTAACCAGCCGCTGCACAATACCCCTTATGCCATTGCTGAATATGCTGTTCTAATCCCTGCTTACTTAATCAGCGGTTGGAGCGTGCTGACGAGTGCCGGGCGCAATATTTTTCGCGGGCGCGTTTTTGATGAGAACTTTTTGATGACAGTTGCGACCTTAGGGGCGATCGCCATTCATGAGCTACCTGAAGCGGTTGCGGTAATGCTGTTTTTTCAGGTGGGCGAGCTATTTCAAGACTATTCGGTGGGGCGATCGCGCCAATCTATCAAATCGCTGCTAGCGGTACGCCCTGACACCGCTAACCTGCAAGTCCAAGGTGCCAGTGATGGCACTACTCGCAAAGTTTCTCCCGAGTCAGTCAACGTTGGCGAGATTGTTGTTGTTCGTCCCGGAGAGAAAGTGCCCCTTGACGGCGAGATTTTAGCAGGTAGCTCTCAAGTAGACACCTCTGCCCTGACTGGCGAATCTATGCCCCGCTCGGTAGAAATAGGCGAAACCGTGCTGTCTGGCATGGTTAACCAGTCTGGTATGTTGACGCTCCGGGTCACCAAACCCTTCAACGAGTCTTCTATTGCGAGAATTTTGGAGCTAGTAGAAAATGCCAGCAGCAAAAAGGCGGATACTGAAAAATTTATTACTCGCTTTGCCCGCTACTATACGCCTGTTGTTGTCTTTCTCTCACTGGCAGTAGCCCTTTTGCCACCTCTGCTCATTCCGGGGGCCTCTCAGGCTGAATGGACTTATCGCGCCCTCGTACTGCTCGTTATTTCCTGCCCCTGCGGCTTAGTGATCAGCATTCCGCTGGGCTACTTTGGCGGCATTGGTGGCGCAGCCAAGCGCGGCATTCTAGTCAAAGGCGCGACCTTTCTCGATGCCCTCACTCAGGTCAATACGGTCGTCTTCGACAAAACGGGTACCCTCACTAAAGGTAATTTCCGCGTCAGTGAAGTTGTTGCTCAAAATGGATTAAAGGAACATCAGCTTCTAGAACTTGCTGCTCAAGTAGAATCGCAGTCCAATCACCCCATAGCTCAGTCCATTCGGCAAGCCTATGGCCATTCTGTAAATAGTTCTAGATTGCAAGATTATGAGGAAATTGCCGGTCATGGCATTCTCGCTCAGCTTGATGGGCGCAGGGTGCTGGCAGGCAATGACCGGCTGTTGCACCGAGAAAATATTCCTCATGATATCTGTGATACCGAAGGAACAGTCATTCATTTGGCGGTTGACGGCGTATATTCTGGGCGGATTACGATCGCTGACGAGCTAAAAAAGGATGCCGTAGAAGCTATCGCCGCTTTGCAGCAGCAAGACATTCAGACCGTCATGCTCACAGGCGATCGCCAGTCTGTTGCTGACGCGGTTGCCGGGCAGTTGGGGCTCGACCAATATCGCGCTGAACTGTTGCCCGAAGATAAGGTAACTGCCCTGGAAGCGTTTCTACAGTCAGCGATTAAATCTAAGAAAAAAGTGGTTTTTGTAGGAGATGGCATTAACGATGCCCCCGTCATTGCCAGAGCAGATGTGGGTATGGCAATGGGCGGTCTGGGATCAGATGCGGCGATTGAGACGGCAGATGTGGTGATTATGACAGACGCGCCTGCGAAGGTGGCTGAGGCGATCGCACTGGCCCATCGCACGCTCCGAATCGTCTGGCAAAACATCATGCTGGCGATGGCAGTCAAGGGAGTCTTCATTGCCTTGGGTGCTGTCGGTCTCGCTTCCCTGTGGGCAGCCGTATTTGCTGATGTGGGTGTAGCGCTGCTGGCGATTTTGAACGCGGGTCGCATTTTACGGGTGAAACCGCTGGCATAGATTGCGGTTGTAGATTGCTGTCATGGATAGGTGGGCTCGGCCAGATAGGCTACACGGTTGAGCGGCCAGAACCGGACAATTGCCCGACCGATGATACGATCGCTCGGCAAAAATCCCCACACATGGCCATCGTCACTGTTGTTACGATTATCTCCAAACACCAAATAGGCGTCTTGAGGTACCACCCGTGGCCCCCAGTTGTAGGCGGGTGGTGATTCCGTATAGTTTTCTGCCAGCGGCTGGCCGTTGATATACACTTTGCCGCCTTTGACCTCTACCGTCTCTCCTGGTAGACCGATCACACGCTTAATAAATGCCTCTTTTACAAACTGCGCCCCGGCGGCCTCGGGCGGATGAAAAACAACAATGTCTCCTCGGCTGGGGCGATTGAAGTGATAGCTAACTTTCTCGATAATCAGGCGATCGTTAATCTCTAGCGTTGGCAGCATGGAGCCTGAGGGAATGTAGCGAGCCTCGGCGACAAACGTACGGATGCCCAACGCCAGTACAATGCTCAAGCCAACTGTCTGTGCAGCTTCGACCCAGGGATTGATGGGCGTGTCCTGAGATGAACGAGCTGACTTAGAGATAGATTGGCGTGATTCGAGCGGCATTCAACATCCCTAAAATGAGCGTTTCCGAGACCATCTTATCGCATCTAAAAACGCGCCAGACCCCTGAAATAGTTTTGTCATTACTTTGACACTTAATGGTCACTCAGTAGAGTAACAAGCTACGAAAATAAAGCACGATATGGAGAAGGTTCCGATAGGTACCTTGGTTAAGAGCTGATCTTTGCTGATCCATATCTTTCCGAGTTCTTGACCTTCTTGGGCTAAAGTGATCGCTGTTCTATTGGCCGTTCTGCTAGCTCGTCAGAATCGATCGGGGCTGTTGCCGATGCGATCGCTACCAATAACATTAACGCTATGAAAAACAATCAGCTTCTGTGTTGCCTGTTAATCGTTACCCTGATTGCCCTCCTCCTTAATCTCAATAGCTGGGGCGTACTCGAAGCGAGCGAAGCCAGGTATGCCGAGCCCATGATTCTCTCAGCCGTGCTTGTCCTCATCATGCCTATTTGGGCTTGCTCGCAGTTTTCGCAGCCTGGCCTGAGGCCGGGTGTAATGGCGCTGGCTTCTGTGCTGGCGATCGCACTCTATGGCGGCTACTTTTTAGGCGCAAATGAATTGCTGCTAGGTGGAACGCGGCCAGTCGCTCAGTTTATTCAAACTCTATCGAGAATAAGGCAGGCGAAATATCGAGGTTCATGCCTCGCTAGCTGTTGCTAAAGCAAAGCCAGTTCGCTTGGCGTACCGGAAAAAAGATAAAAAACGAAGCAGCGGCAAAAACTGATCGAGGCAAAGCAAGCAATAGCTGAGCGTATGAACTTCTGCCAAAGATGTCTCCGCTGGCTGCATATATTCTTTGTAAACTTGGTTGTCGGCAGTGGTAAATCTACGGATGGACTGCTATCTGTAAAGTAATAACAGTTAACCGGTAACGACTACATTGCGCACATGAGGTGCTTGCCACAGCTATATGAGATATTCTCCGCCTTCTACAGTAGATATATCTGCTTCGCCATCGCTGCCTCTGGCCTCGCCTGATGAGGAGCGGCAAATAAACCCTCAGGTCGCCGCTAGTCAGTCTCTAGGTATTGACATTTTCCTAGTGCTGGTCTCTCTTCTCATGGGTGGATTGTTCAGCAGCGCAGTCCGTTCTGTTAATGTCGCTGGCGACCTGAGCGGCGACTTCCTTAAGCCTTCCGCCTGGCTGATCTTTTTGGTCTGTTTGCTTCCTGCCGTTGGCTGCTTATTAGCCGATGTCGTTAGTATCCTCAGCAATCCGGGTGCGCTTCCCCTGGCTCAGTCCAAGTCCCGGATGAATGCAATTTATGCCAAACGGATGCATCTGCTGCTGCTGGCTTTTTACTTTACTGCCATTTTGGTAGCGCTATGCTGGTCGGCGCTGTCTATGCCGCTGATCTCTAAGCTGTTTGTCTCAGCAATATTTTCGCTGGCGCTCTATGCCCTGGGTCAAAGCATTCCACACAAGCGACTGAGCTTTGTGGTGTCTGGCCTGCTGTTTTTGGTGGTACTGATTGGCTCCCAAACCTTTATTGTGCTGCGGCTAGAAGCAGATAGTGAGCAAACTAAGCGCGAGGCATTGGGGGATGTGCCGCCTGACGAAAGTACATCAGGGCCAGAACCTAACAAGGGGCCAGCCTTCGACGAATAAAAAGCTAGCCTTTGTCTACTTGAGCTGAACGACGACCTGCTTATTTAGCAGGGTTTCGGCAGTTAGCAAATCTTCGACAGTGATACGCAAAAAGCGGTCGGCGTCGATGCTGAAAAGAATGCGAACGCGATCGCTGCCCGGAAACCCTGGCGGCGTCAGTTTGGCAATGGTACGGGCACCTTCCTGGTCATTAAGGGGCTTTACAGCTTGCTGATGGTTGCCAGCCAGGGTTTGGCGAGTCACGAGCTGATCGCCTTCAAAGTAAACCTCGGTGTTGGTTTGTGCTTCACTTAGCTCGCCAATAATTAACTCGATGCTGGGCTGCTTTTCGCTAGAAGCGCCCAAGAAAAGTTCTACAGGCTCTGTCATGGGATAGGGCTGACCCTGCGGAATGATTGGGTGCCAGCTATGAACATTGTGACGGCGGTTCCAATAGCGAATGCCGTAGCTGTGATACAAAAAGTCCTGAAGCTTAACAGACTGTAGGCTAAGGGCTCCTTCGGCAACGGCGGTGAAGGGGCGATCGCCTCGAATTTTGTCGGCCTTAAAATGACGCTGAGCCCAAGCTTTTACGGCAGGAATTTGAGCGGATCCCCCGACCAGTAATACAGCGTCGATATTTTCGGCTCTGATGTTCTGCCGTTGAGCCTGCTGCAAGACCTGTTCTAGGCGGCTGTCCAATCGCTCAAAGAAACCCCGCTGGGTCAGAATTTTCTCCAGGCCAACGCGATCTAAAGACAGCTCATAGCTATCTAGCGTTTCCTCATCAAAATAGGCTTCTGTAGCCGACTGCTCGCTAGAAAGTGCGATCTTAAGCTTTTCAGCCAGCCTGAGGGTAATTGGCGTAATTGGCAGATCTTGAGCTTCGGCAAAATACTCAGCCAGCCAACGGTCAATATCCGCACCGCCTAAATTCTCACCAGCTTTGGCCAACACGCGAACCGTCTTGGGCACCGACCGCGCATCAGACGGCTGCGACGGAGGCTTTTGTCCCCACTTTAATAAAAACCCAACCGGCTTACGAGGGGACTGCACCGCAGGCTGAATTAAAGAAAAATCTAACGTGCCGCCGCCAAAGTCTACCACTAGCAAAGTGCGCTGCTCAGGCTTGAGCTGATACCCCAAAGCCGCCGCCGTCGGCTCATCTATCAGCCGCACCTGGTCAATTTCTAACGATTGACAAACCTCCCCAAGCCAGAGCCTGTAGGCTTCAAAACTATCGACGGGCACGGTGAATATCAGCGAGTCAACATCAGGATCTTGAGCCTTTATCTGTTCGATTACCTGCCGCAGAAACCAATTGCCAACCTGCTCAAACGTGAGCGGGTAACCCTCTAATTCCGGAATAAAGCCTTGCACAGGCGTACCGATGCCGCGTTTGAAATTGCGAAAAAACCGGGGGTCGCTGGTCAGATCGAGGCCGCGATCGCGCACAGCTTGCCCTACCACCAAGGTCGCGGCCTGCGGGCTGGTCACTTTTTGAACATATAGCAAACTTGGCGTCAGCGGCGGATTCCCTTTTTGCCGCGCAGACAGACCGGGGAAGACAACCGTTTCTGGGGATTGCGTCACCGTGTTCCAGCGGGTAATGACCGTATTACTCGTCCCAAAGTCAATGGCATACGTCGCACCCATACTTAACTGCCTGCGGTAGTGAGCAGCGTTGTCAAGCCAGCGAGGCCACCTAGACAAATACCCACCAAACAGGTACTAATGACGACCGTCAGGCTCCGGCGATGCGTCATGACCGCCATCAGCCCCCGGCTCGCTTGAGCGCTGGCAATCGTTGCTGCTGCCGCGAGGACAATCGCTAACAACGTCAGAGCAGCCAGGCTTACCAATGCAACCATAAAACGCAAATCATCAAAGGTTTGGCCGCCCCCAATGTAGTTAGTGGCGATCGCCAATGCAATCACCAGTAAAAAGCAACCGGCATAAGCCAGCCAGCCAACCAGCCTGGACGATTTTCCAGGCATCCCTGGCGGGTTGAGACCCAAAATCATCAATAGTGAACCGACAATAGCCAGTATCCATATCCAAAAAGGTGGCATTGGCACAGACAATATCAGCCCAATCAAAACGTAAACGACAAACAGCGCCGCGATCGCCCTCCAGGGAGTGGTCGGCTTGGCAGCGCGGCGGCGCTTGGGGCTGGTAAAGCGAGGATTAGGGCGAGATCCTGTCATCGTTTCGAGTGGCTGTGTGGCTGCTTTCTTTGTTCTGCGGGTCTGTGCAATTACCTAGTGCAGTATAGCCGGACAAAGGACACAGACAGATGCAGCAGGCAGCAGCTACGAAGCTTTCAGGCCAAATTCCTGAATTGCTGGCATGAAGTTGCTATTTTCGTGACTGGCGCGGCTGAGCTTAATCAGAGCAAACCGCTGTAACTCGCTCAGGCCCTTCCACTGATGTAGCGAGAGCGGCACCTGGTGAGCCTGAAACTTTTCAGCGACTTGAGCCGGAATTTCACTGAGGTTTTGCCAGGGTGGTTCGGCAGGCACCGCCAACGTTTTAGCAGGCGCTCCGCTGCGCTTGGTGATTAGTGCCTGCAAATGCTGCCGGTATGTTTCTCTTGCTGCGGGCGTATCGCAAGGCCAATTCACTAGGGCCTGACGGTCAGCCGGAGTGAACTTATTCCAATGTTCTAGCTTGAGCTTGACGCCGCAACTGTCCAAACTATGTCGAACCACCATCGGAATACAGCGCAAAGAGCCGACGAAATCTTGCTCAAACTCAAAATACGGGGATGCCATAAGGGGGATGATTTTAAAGAACAGCGGGCTTAAATTTATACCCTAAGATGACAAAGTTGCCTTGACTGTGTGAACAAAACTAAGGGAAACTAAACAACACATAGGAGTGGTCACTCTCATCACTGGCGACAAAATGTAAAGTTTTGCTGCGAGATGACTAGTTTATTTCAGTAAGGTTGACTACGATTAAGAAAATTATTTGTCGGGCAATAGATGGAAACACTTGAGTTTGTGATTTATCCTGATGGCCGAGTCAAAGAGGTCGTCACTGGCATCGTAGGGGTCTCTTGTGAAGAGGTGACGGCTGCGATTGAGGCTCAGCTTGGTGAAGTTGTCGCTCAGGGAAAAACCTCTGAGTACTACGCCCAGCCCGTAACGGTGTCTAGCCAGGTGTCTAACACTGCGCAGGCAAGCGTTTCTTACAGCCGTTGGTAACCGCCATCGAAAGGAATTTGCCAATTGTGGCGGCTTCCTGATGCTTTTATTGCCCATCTTTTTTGCTCTTTAGCCCGGTCATCAAACATGTCTCACTTTAGCCAAATCAAAACTAAGCTTCGCAACCTCTCTTCTTTGCAGCTAGCCCTGGATGATACGGGCATTCGTTGGGAATTAGGGCCTAAAACGGTTCGTGGCTATCAGGGAAAGACTGAAACTGCTGAAGTCGTGATCGAGCAAGATAATGGCTATGATTTGGGCTTTAAGCGCGATCGCAAAACTGGCGACTATGAGTTAGTGGCAGATTTACAGTACTGGCAGCAGCCGCTTTCAGTTGATGGCTTTTTAAGCAAGGTCACGCAGCGTTATGCCTACCACACCGTTCTTAACGAATCGAGCAATCAGGGCTTTCAGGTTGCCGAGCAAGTGGCTAGTAAAGACGGATCTATCCGTTTGGTGCTTCAGCGCTGGGGCGCTTAAGTAAGGTTTGACAGCAAGAATAACAAGAGGTTATTCGGTTGGTTTAAAAGCCCCAAGTGCGATCTCAATGCGATCACGCTTGGGGCTTTTTATTGGAAGTAGATATGGCGGAAACATGGCTGAAAATCAAGCGTCTGATCGAACCGGATTTGAGCCCGAATTGGGGGGCATGTTGCGAGATGCTGAGGCCCGTACGGGTCTAGAGCCTGAGCTAGGAGGGCAGTTTCGTCAAAATGGCGTGTATGTCGATGAGCTAACCTGTATCGGCTGTACGCACTGTGCCCATGTCGCCCGCAACACTTTTTACATTGAGCCAGACTATGGACGAGCCAGGGTCATTCGCCAGGATGGAGATTCACCCGCCCTGATCCAAGAGGCGATTGATACTTGCCCAGTAGACTGCATTCATCAGGTGAATTATGCAGAGCTGCGTCAGTTGGAGCGCGATCGCCAGCACCAGGTGATTCCGGTGGTGGGATTTCCGGTAGAAAAAGCAGTTGCCGCTGTGCAGCGCCGCCGCCGTCGGGCCAAACAGCAGCCGTCTTAACCCATCAGAAGTCTAGATCGAGCGAGCTACATTTTTGAGACTTGAACCTGTCCGTTGGCTGTCAACACTACATTTAGTACCAGGTCGGTGTTGCTACCAGTGGGTGAGAATGTGGGTGAGTTGGCGGTGGGATTGAGGCGATCGCGCGCTGCTTCCGCCGCCTGATTAACAGCGACAAAGCTAATCACTTCACCCGATTCAGATAGCTGAAGCCGGTACATCAGCGAGGTTTGAGCGGCACGTTCGATAGACTGCCATTGAGCCTCAAAGTAGGCTTTCACCTCTGCAATCACGGCTGCTTCGCTGTTTATGCGCTCAATGCCCGCTTCTGCTTGAGACTCCACCCTCATCGGACTCTGCTGTCGGGCATTCGGTGGCCCGGCGGGTGCCGGTGCATTAGCGGCGAAGGGCTCAGCTAAATCACCGTCTGCTGCTGAATCGGCACTTTCAGATAACTCGGGTAAGGCTTCAGCCTCTCTTTGAGCGGTTGCTCGGCCTGCGCTGGTAGATGGCGGTGCTGGGGTCGCAATCTTTTCTTTTGGAGGAGGCGTTACTGGAGCCGCTGATAAGTCTTCAGAAGAATTAGGCAGAGAGTCTGATAGCGAAGGGGGTGGCGCAGTGCCTGGTTGATTAACTCTGGCGTTTTCGGATTCAGGAGAGGCGGTCTGTGGATCTTCAGCCGCCGTACCTGAATCTTTATTGGGCGGTTTTAAGATTGTGTCTGCGGCTACGGGTGGCTCGGGACTAAGCGCGACCTCTGACTCGTTGACCTCTGACTCGTTGACCTCTAACTCGTTGAGAGTAGAGTTTGGGCTGGTGCTGAGTTCCTGATTAGATGGCCTTGGCCATAGCGCGGTAGTTAGGCCAATGGCAAACAGGGCAACGGCGGCAGAGCTTGCCCATAACGTAGAACGACGCGACCGGAAGGGAATGACGTTGCGCCGTGGGCTTTGCTGAGATTGGGCACTGGTCGCACTCGCACTAGGCGCGGCACTCAAGCTAGTACCGCTATCGGCAATAGAAAGCGCGATTGGGAGCGCGCAAATGGTCTGTTCGCACTGGGTTAATACCGTATTGAGGTCGCAGAGCTGTAGGGTGCTCAGGGTGCGCTGACTTTGCCAGCTTGGAGGATAGCCCGGCTGGGGCGCAGATCGGTCGATTCTGCTATTGGGGTTGGCAATTACCAGGGACGCCTGCACTTGCTGCTGAAAATACTGGGAGAGTGCTTGGAGGGCGGTGTGATCGCCTTCAGCCACCAAAGTCGGCAATGACTCGTTTCCAAAAGTTTCTTCTGCCTCAAACGTTAGCCATAGCTTGAACGTCAAATCTTGAGCAATCGGCTTAGGGTACCACTGTGATAGGGCTGACGGCTGAAAGCTAACCGCCAACACACAGCCACCCGCGCTATAGCGTTGCTGAATAGAACCGGGTTGAATAGAGTCAGCCGACGAAGCCATCTAAAAGTTAGCGAATAGTTGACAAGGTATGCACGCCTACACCATAGCGAGAAATTGCTCAGCCATTCGACCGGTTACCGATATGGCAACATCTACGACTTACGGACTGGCTTACGGACTGGCTCAGGGACGATAGTCACGCTCGTCGTCGTCATCGTCCAAAGCTTTAGAAGGCGGCACAATCACCCGATAGTCCGCCTCATAAACTCCATCAGGCCCAATTTCGTCTAAAGGCTCTTCTGAATAACTGTCTTCTGGATAGGGTGCGCGATCGCCATCACCATATAGCCCATCGCGATAAACTCGACGCTCGACACCTGCTGGCGGAGTCTCATCATAATTATCAAACCCTTCCCACCCTTGATCTAAGCCGTCGTCATATTGCCCGGCATAGGGTTCGCTATACTGCTGCGAATACTGTTCAGGCCGGTCATAATTCGCCTGACTTTCACGCCCAGACTGTTCGTGCCACCCGGCTGCAATATCGTCAGTTAGCTGGTCAGGATTAGACTGAGCGCCGCCCGGCTTAATAAAGTCAAACAGGCCACGCTTCTGCTGTTCAGGCCCGCTCGTAGATTGAGCAGTCTGACCGTCGTCTGTCCAGCTATCCCGCTTCGCCGCGCTGCGAAATCCTTCCCAGTCTTCACCTACATCTGGCTCGGCGGCTCGGGCGGTGGGCTGGCGATTAGTCTTTTTTTTTTCGTTAGTGGGCGGTCGAATGGTTGAACGGGGCTCAGGTGAGGGCGGCTCTGCTGTTGGGATTACTGGCGGGGGGGAAGCGCTAGATAGCGGCGTATTTGGG
>JBAQZP010000034.1:0-2332 GCA_049791095.1 Phormidesmis sp. | reverse complement strand
GGGCTGCGATCACCAGTGAATGCTGTAAAAGGCGATGCTCTACCGTTTCATGGGGAGGATGGCGGTAGTGAATAAAGGTTAACCCTTTCCACCCAGTATGATAGCTAGCGACTAGGGGCGAGTGTGGAAGTACTTGCGAGGCTTCCGCTTGGTTTGTAAGATCAAGTGTGGAGATTGCATGATTCACCATAGGCTTTGCCCAGTCAAGCGTTCACATCCCAAGCAGGATTAGGATAACTTTAGCAGAATTGGATGAGACGGCACGTTATAGCTACGCCTACTGTAGGAATATCCACTCTCCTTCACCTACCGCTTATGTCAAATCAACCTGCACCAGAAATCGAGCTACTACGCGCAGCGTACGCGGCCTTCAACGCGCGTGACCTTGATGCTGCCCTCGCCCTCATGACTCCCGACGTGCATTGGCCAAGAGCATTCAAAGGTGGCTTTGTCCGTGGGCCGGAAGAAGTCCGCGCTTACTGGACGGAGCAGTGGAGCGAGATCGACGGACATGTCGAGCCGGTTGCTTTTCACCTAGAAGCGGCTGGGCAGGTCTTGGTCGAGGTGCATCAGATAGTGCGCGATCTAGCCGGAGCCGTGCTTGCCGATGAGCACGTCGGCCACCGTTTCACCATTGAGCATGGCTTGATTCAAGCTATGGAAGTTTGCCCGCTTCTATCGTCCGGCCTCGGTGCCTGACAACGTCCAATGCACACTCCACCGTTGAGGCTGATAGGTGGAAATAGTTCTTATAATGGCGTTTGGGAAACTGTAATTTATGAAGCGGGTGATTGCGTCGGGCTTGAAAGCATTGGTTTGGAGTTTGCGATCGTGTTCCTTCATCAATCAGTCGTAGTCAATATCATGCTAAAGCTCCGAAACCGGTGACGAACCTTAGCCGCCTGAACAGCCACTTGAAGATCCGCTAGAATCCGCCCAACCGGTTCTTGCTCATCAACAGGCGCAAAATCACTCTCAGTTTGTAAACTGTTCAATATTTTTTCCCATACTTCAAGCGGCACCAACATATCTGTTTTCTCTCCAGCCTGATCGCGATGAGATCCTATCAATTAGAAAAACCATAATATTGGTTTATTGGCTTACTGCGTCATAGAACTGCTCTACCTTTGCTTGCTCGATTATTTAATGGCCGCGCCCGGAGACTACGCCGAAGGCAAACCCACCAATTAGCAGCAGAGCGCGACCCAGCGAGACATTGCTAATGCCGCCTGATATGTAGGCTATTTTATAGTTAGATTAATAGGTTTCGCGTCCGCAACCGCAGTAGAGCTATATTTTATTTAATCCTGCTGCCTTAGCGCTAAATCCCTTTTGAGAATTTGGTATAATAGGTTGAAAGTCGCAGTGAAAAGGCAATGTCTGAGGCAAGGTTAAGTAGATTAGAAGCCATCGTAGAGGCAAATACTGTAGCCCACCAGGCGCTCAGTGAGTCTCTAGGCTTTTTGGTGAGCGAGTTCATTAGACCTGCCACCCAGCAAGCCTTTTCAAACTTTGAAAGACTAGAGCGGGTCGAATCAGCATTAGAAACGCTGGTCGCTCAATCGTTAGTCAACGCTGAGCAAATAGAAGCCAATCACCATCAAATAGCTAACAACACAGCGACCATTACCCGCCTCGAAACCAAAGTTGATAGAATCGCCGATACCGTGTCAGAGCAGACGCAGCAGATCCAAATTCTGATTGATGAAGGTAGAGCAGATAGACAGTCCCAGCGTGAAGCGTTAGCGGCGATTATCAGCAACGGCAATAGAATCAACTTTCTAGAGCAAAGGGCCTCTTGATAATTACGGATGAGCGTCTAGACAGCAGCACTAGCGCCCCGCCTCCCTTCCCTTTTTCAGCGGTCGCCTTTCGTGGGAGAGGATGTTGCGAGTCATCGGTAAAGCTAGCAGCGAGATCGCCCGCCCTGCCCTACCGCCCAACATGCTTAGTAGAGGCTGCAAGCAATCCGTAGAGAACTGGCGCGACTTGTCGGCAGCGCTTGACATGGCAACTCAGTCACGGCCCTCAGCTAGAATTCATCGTTCAAGGTCTTAGAATCAAAGCTAAAGCCCTGAACAATAGTAGATGGAAGATTTTTCTTTTATCCTCAGAAGAGATTGAAGATGCTGCATCATACGTTCAAAAAATATTAACTCGCCATAGTGAGTTCCAATACGCTAACTTACAAAGATGTATGGTAATGAACGGCTTTGTTGCATGAATCGAGAAATAGACAGGGTTACCCTGTAGCAGTCATTTTCTAAGCTTCAACCGGGTAGCTGTCAGGCATTCCCAACTTGGTCATCTTGTTGAGTGCCTTGCACTCAAT
>JBAQZP010000033.1:0-12604 GCA_049791095.1 Phormidesmis sp. | reverse complement strand
ATTTGCTCAATCCGGGTATAGAGTTCCATAATTGGACTGGTTGAGTGTGATGATTCAACCAGTCTCGAACATTCCTTGCCCTTTGGGTCTGGGAATGTTCGTTAAAGAAAAACTTCGCACTGTCCAGAAATCAGAGAGATCGTCTTCAACGAAACATTCAAACAAACTATCCCACTCTTTCTTATCTATCGCTTTTCCTTTAGCCCGCTGCGCTGATATCAGATCCGGTTCTTCTATTTGAGAAATCACAGGATCATGAAGATTTTTTTACGAAAGGCTTCAAAAAGTTCATTGAGCTTGTTGTTAGTCTTCGCCCATCTCACCAAATCCCCAATGACGAGCGGTAGGCGTTTAACATCTGCTATATTTGCTAAATTCTCGTCAATACCGTCATCGACAAATAGCTCAAGCTCTTCATAGTCTGGATAGACCCTTTGCAAAGCAGACTTAAAGATTATCCGTTTTTGATGAGTCCAATCAATCGACACAGGCTTACTTCTCAGGGGGAATGATAAATCCTACAGCAGCAGTATAGGTAATCAGCAGCAGCGAACCATACAGCGGCTCATACCACGACCAGGCTTGAGTCAATGGCCCGCCCGCTGCTAGCACCCACACCACAAAAGCCCCACAGGAAATCGCAATCTGCGTTCGAGCGGGTAGATGATTCGGCTCTTGAGTCTGCCGTCGGATGTATAAAAAAGTAAACACCAGCCCGATCACAAAGAAAAGCCACAGTAGGCCAATTTTAGGAATGCCGTCGCCAGCGCTCTGGATCATGCCACTCACCGCCAGCCAAAATCCAACTGATTCTGTGGGAATGTACTTCATCAGGCGATCGCCATAATAATCGCGAGAGATACTAGCGCCAGACTCCAGTTGAAGCTGTTCAGAAATAATGCGACGCCCCATTTTTATCTTCCCACCTACATAGCTCCATATAACCAAATTACAATGGATTATCTACAAAAACGGAGCAATCTGCGGATAAATCGCGCTGAAAAGAATGCCTTCTCGCACGCTCCCAAAGCTCGTAGCTAGCTCCTTGTGGTGCAGGGCCACCAGCCTCCACTCCTCATCGAAGCAAGGTGACCCGCTCGATCCACCCTTCGTCCGATTAACGTACAGCACCAGCCCCCGGTTTTCCTTGGCCTTAACAATACCGTTATTACTCAGCGATACCTTTAGATGATCGCCCTCCGGATGTTGCAAAATGCTCAGTGGCGACTGAGGCCGCAGAGAAGCCGATCCATCAAACGCGACGGGTTGAATAGCAGCCGTCTCGTCAGCCTTCAGGCGCAGCAGCGCATAGTCTAAATCTTCAATCGCACTAAAGCAGACAACAGCACTCTTTTCAGCCTCCCGTTCAACGGTTGTCAAAATCTGAGCGCCTGGATACTGACTAATTTGTGTGCTGATATGGCCAAATTGAAAGCGGGCTGATCTAGCAATGGCGTTGAGGTCGGCATCCGCCTGCAAGCTGAGGACATGATAGTTAGTCAGCACTAAGTTAGCGGCAATTAAAACCCCCGTACCACTTACACCAGGGCGATTAGTAAACGTGATTTTGCAGACAGCAGGCGATCGCACCATCAGCCCGCGCAGTAAATCTCCTACATCAGCCTCATAGCTAAATTGCTTGGGTAGAAAGGACTGGAGCATCTCGTCGGTAATGTCAATATCCCATTCATCTTGTAAATCGCTCAGGGGCCAACTAGGGACAGAAGAGGCGATCGCGCCAGTATGATTCAAGCTCAGGTACTGCGGTAATATACGCGCACAAAACTGACGAATATCTGGGTTTTGGGTATCTTTCGCAAGGGCCAAAATCAGCTTGTTGATGAACCCTTTAGCAGTGGCCTCACCGATGAGCTGAAACACAATGTACCTGTACTTACCTCGCCCCGTAATCGCCGCCAGATTTTGACCTAGCGCCTCATCGATAAAGATCTCAAGATCGTTGGGATCTGGATACGCTGACAGGATAGCTTCACGTAGCTGCTGGCGATCTTCGTTGGTCAGCTTTAACATGGCCCTTCCCGACAGGTAGCTTTTAACTTTGCATGTTACAACATACAACATGTCTAATAATCCAAAGAATCTGTTTGGTACATCTGAAAGGAGACGAAGCTATGAGTGTGGTGCAACCAATAGGCTCGTTCATTCCTATTGATTCAGAAGGTTACCTTGTCAACCCTTGTGATATAAGCCTTGTAACTTCTCCTTGGATAGAAGTGGTTGAGGTTGTCAAAGACGCTTACCTAAATCAGCTCGGAGAACAGTTAGTTCATAGTTTGTATTTAAGAGGTTCAGTGGCAAAAGGAAGTGCGATCGCAGGTATATCCGATATAGATACGTTCTGTGTCGTTTTCTCGGAGGGTACTAAGTTAAAGAAAGCTTGGAAAAAGAAGTTCCAGAAAACTGTAGTCGAACAGTTTCCTTTTCAAACAGGTGTAGAGATGTGGTGCATTCCACTAGACATCGTTCTTCACAAACCGTCGGCAAATGCTATTAGAGCAACTATCAAAACGCAGTCGATTTGCCTGTGGGGCGAGGACTTGTCGCTACAGCTTCCAGCGTACAAACTAGGAAAAGGACTGATAGCTCATTCGCCTGGACTGAAAAAAGAGATAGACGAGGTGCTGGAGACACTGCCAGAGATGACAAGCTCTACAGATATTAAAAGCGAGTGCCAATGGATTATGAAAAGGATAGTCAGAGCGGCCTTTGAACTCGTGATGGCGGCAGAGCAATCCTACACAAGAGACCTCTATCCTTGCTACAGCGCTTTCGTGAAGTACTTTCCTGAG
This sequence comes from Phormidesmis sp., assembly GCA_049791095.1. Lineage (GTDB taxonomy): Bacteria > Cyanobacteriota > Cyanobacteriia > Phormidesmidales > Phormidesmidaceae > Phormidesmis. The sequence continues at coordinate 9,794 of JBAQZP010000033.1, read as the reverse complement.
AAGTCAGTGCAAATGCAGCAAGCATTAGAGTGGGCGATCGCACCGACTGATGTAGCCTCTGATATTGTCCAATATTTGAGAAGCTTTGCGCCCTGGTTAACCGCAGCTACAGCGAAGCTAGTTAGAAGCTTGGATGGGAGTCCTAAACGAGTAAGGATACTCTATTAATAAGCAGATGCGCGATCGCAAAGCCTTTCAAGGGAATCGCCTTCTGCTCGCGTAATCTTGAGATGTAGAAAGGCGTTGTTGCACGAATAGGGGGGTACGAACGGAGCAAGTCGCGGTAGCGTTAAGTAACCACACAAAACCCTAAACCAATGACTCAAACCCGCGTTCGTAACTGGTAAAAGTATAACAAAGGACTCAAACAACGAGGTAGTCTAAGGTAGTTTCGACCAATAAATACACTAGCACCGGATACCTAGAGTGCCGAGAAATTAAGCCTCGTCAACTATGTCTGGGATGAATATTGCTGGAAACTATCTGACTTCATTGATGAAAGAGGGGCCGTTGCAGGCATTCCACCATAGCGAAACGCTAAGATATGGTTCCACGGCAACCGTCAGATGCCACCGCATCCAAAAGATGAGAACCTCCGCAAGATTCGTTTAGTCGGCAGAGCAAAGTGGAAGCGGCTGATTGGCTACCACCGTCGTTCAATTGCTAAAACCACGATGTTCCGCCTCAAAACGGCCTTCGATGGCAAAGTCACATCGCGCGGGCTAAACCGGCAAGTGAACGAGCTGAAGGTGCAGTGTCTCGTGCTCAATCGTATGATTCAGTCGCTAAGTCGGATAGCTTGTCTGCTGCTGCCTTCTAGACCTCGAAAGCGGGACAGGAAGCGTGTCCTCCTGTTTGTCATACAGTCATACATTGGTGCAACAACGCCTGTGAAAACCTATATTCCGGGGGCGTGGTGCAAAACAGGGTTACCCTTTCGCCACACTCAGGTAGGCTAAATGGCTGTCCCTTCCAGAGTGCGATCGCCTACGGTGCATCAAAGATGATCGCTTCTAGCGGGCGTCGCCACTACCAATATGAGTCCAGCCCTTGCCGTCGCCGCTAGCCTATCGCCCACAATGCGCCAAGATATTGGCATTCAGGTGCTCTCCCGGACAGAGCCGGTCAGCCACATAGCGGACAAGCACCAGGTCAGTCGTAAGTTCGTCTATCAACAGAGCAGCAAAGCCCAGCAAGCCCTCAATCAGTCTTTCTCGCCGAGTCAAGGCGATGACGATGTGCTATTTCATCTGCCTGTGACCAAGAGCTGGCTGTACCAGTTGATTCTAGGCTTAGTGCTAATCTGCCACAGTTCCTATCGCAATGTCGTTGAGCTGTTTCGCGACCTATTCGATACGTCCGTTAGCGTTGGCACTATTCACAACCGGCTCGAAGCGGCGGCTATCAGGGCCGCTGAGATCAATCAAGCTCAAGACCTATCTGGCATTGAGGTGGGATTATTAGACGAAATTGTTCAGGCCAATAAGCCAGTGCTGGTGGGCGTTGATGCGGCCTCGACCTACTGCTACCTGCTCCAAGCTGTCGAACATCGGGATGAAGATACCTGGGGCTGTCATCTTCTGGATGTGATGGTGCAAGGCTTCGACCCAGACTACACCATCGCTGATGGCGGCAGCGGGCTGCGGGCGGGTCAGAAAGCGACCATGCCAGAGGTTCCCTGCCATGGCGATGTGTTCCATATCCAGCAGCAGTTTGAGCAGGTGGCCAATGGACTAGCTCGCCAAGCTCAGGGGGCAACGACGCAGCGCATCAAGCTAGAGCAGCAGATTGAGATCGCCAAGCTGACAGGCAACATGACGCAGCATCTGACTATCCAGCAGGTCAAAGCGAACCGCCGAGAGGTCGGACTGGTTGCCCGTGCCCAGGATGTCAAAATTCTATGCCAGTGGTTTTCACACGATGTCCTGGCCCTGGCTGGCCCGAACTTAGCAGTACGTCAGGAACTCTTTGACTTCATCGAAGTCGAACTCAAACAGCGAGCGGGCAAGCAGTACCCGACCATTCGCAAGCTGAGGAATGCAGTGCATAATCAGCGCGATCAACTGCTGTCCTTTGCCAGTGTTCTCGATCAAAAGCTAGCCGCCATCGCGATCCGGTTTGAACTGCCGTTACAAGCGGTACGGGAAATCTGCTTGCTGCACCGAAAACCGTCCACTTCCAATGCCTACTGGGAACGGTGGAATCAGCTACACAGCAAGCTTTCCAGCAAGTTTTACGGACTCATGGAGGCGGTCAGCGAAGCGCTCCAGCAGACACCGAGAGCCAGCTCAATGGTCGAGAATCTCAACTCGCGGCTACGCAATTACTTCTTCCTGCGCCGGAGCCTCGGTGATTCTTATCTAAGCCTTTTGCAATTTTTCCTCAACCACCGACGGTTCATCCGCTCCCGGCTGGCTGAGCGGATGGGCAAAAGTCCCACAGAGTTACTGACTAGCCAGCCTCACTCGCATTGGCTCGAACTGCTTGGCTTCGACCGCTTCCAAAGAGCTTAGAAATTGATGGGAGCAATGGGTCAGGCCATCGACGACGATGGTCTAATTTGAGCTGCGAGTGTTACCCAAAATCAGCCGGTTTTGAACCATGCCGCTTCACGTTAGTCACGGCCACCCCATCCTCAACAACGCTGAACGCGACGGCATGAATCAGCCCATCAGCCCTATCGCGATAGAAGGTCATCAGCACCTCAGGGGTAGTCTTCAGCCCAAAGCGTGGAATATCAAGTTCTTTAACCCGCTCAACCCTGTTGATCCGGTGCTTAGAGCGTTTTTAATCCATCTCCATAGCTTTTCTTCCCACAGCTTCTCAATGAGTCAACCGGGTAAGCTACGCCCTCTTCCAGTCTCCAATGAATTGCGATTACGTGATTACACAATATCATTTTTATTTTTTTATTTTTTTATTCACACCCAGTTGCTCTAATCAACCTATTTCGAGTCTTACGAGGCATTGCCGCAATCTAGTCGAAAGGCCGCTGCCCTCATCTGCCACCTTCTTGTGATGACGTGAAATCACATTTTCACGAGCCTCTTTTCAAACGTCGCCGCCGTATAGCTCCCCCTCTCCCGTCTAGCCCTCTTCATTCAGCGATCGCCCTCCCCCTTCCCATCCTCTTTCTCCTGTCCGTCATCATCGCCATCCCCCTCAATGAGCCTAACGGAGAAGCTGCCGTAGAAGCTTGGTATGTCCTGGAAGTCAAGTTGAGTAGGCGTCCAGTTCTCGTGCCCTAACAGGAGTCCAAGAAAGAGCGCGCCCGGCGACAGCCCGGTACTGGTCTGCAGCCCCCAAAACTCGGCCTCGCCGCCCTTGTCAGAGATCGCCCCCTTAATCTTCTCAATCCACTCTTGGGGCTGTTCACCATGACTGACCGCCATCGCCTGTTCAAAAGACTGAACAGCCTTCTCCACGACCTCTGCCATCTGCCCTTCATCAAGATCAGCTTCAGGCTTCTTGCCCCGAGCGCGTCTTGGCAAAGGCGGCAGTCCCTTCTCAATCGAATCAGTCGAGAAATAAAAACTATCCTTTTCCCCGGTTAACTCATCGAGCCAGTCGTCATCGAGTTCAGGCTCAGAGCCGTAAGCTTCAATAGTGTCAAACTCATCCTCTGCCTTCTCACAAAACCTATCAGTCTTTCTCTGAATGAGTTCAGCGCAGATTGCAAACATCGCCCCGTTGAGGGACTCAAACTGATGGTCTTCCACCTGCTTGCGAGCAACCCAATTTACAAGCTGCCTAAACCTAACCGCTCTCTCTTGTAGATGCCGCACCCGCTCCTCAGATAGCCTGCCGCCGCCAAACTTTGCCCGAGCATCGTCCGTCACTCAAAGTCCTCGCCCGCACCACTTTGATGCCTGCTTTCTTCCAAGCAAAGCGGACAGAACCTGATAGGTTGCCGAGCCGTCGTCACGGCGAACTCAGTATGATGCTTAGCCCCCAAAATCCCGAGCACATTTTTAATATGCCGCCTGAGCGCCTTCTGACTCATGCCTTTGAGATGAACCGCCTTCACCCCGTCAATCTTCACCCCGCCATCAAGCGCCGTAAACTGCACAGCGTGCTTCCTGCCATCAGCCCTATCTTGAAAAAACAGAATCTGCACCTCAGGCGGATCGGTATACCCGATCGGCAGAATTTCCATATCCTGCACCTGCTCCACCCTAGCTGCCCGCTGCCGACTCCTTTTCTTAGCCTTATTCTGAGCCTGCTTGAGATAGTAAGCCCGCCTGGAATGACAACGCTGCGGCTTCTGTGTATCCCAGCAGCTTTTCGCTTGAGCTGTCGCGACGTCTTCGGTGGCACAGCGCTTGCAGTCAGAATTTACGGCACGAGGCATGACAATGGGACTAAACGTAGTCTGAGTTTAGTCTGAGTCTACCTGAAAATATTGAAAAGATGAATAAATCGGCGATGTGGAGACTGCGCCGCCGCCATTGCTCCTGCCTTTTGCTCTTGCTCACTGCTCTTGTCCACTGCTCTTATTCATGAAGCCAGCGGTCATACATCTGAACTTGCCAGTAAACCTAAGATAGCACCAAACCGGCAATTGGTAACACCGCATCACGCCAACGTGATATCACAATATCACTCTTCCACGTCTTCTGCGCACATAACTCACCCCCTTAAAAATCACGCCATCACGCCAACGTGATAACACGTCATCTCAATAAAAACGTGATAACACGTTTACTAGATAACACAATAACCTGCTTTCCCAGAACCTCAAAATCTATACACACCAATACTTTCAGCCCTTATCTCCCACCCCACCCCCACCGAAAACAAACACAATAACGTGATATCACACGAACACAATAACGTGATACCGCCCGATAAAAATTACCCAAATTACGCTACTGTATGAAGTGATAACACCCCTGCACCCAAACGTGATAACACGTTTACACCCAATCACACACCCGCAAACGAGGAACCTCTATGCCAATCGCAGCCGTCATTTCGCAAAAAGGAGGCCCCGGCAAATCGACCGTCAGCATGAACTTAGCTGTCGCCGCCCACCTGGCTGGAAAAAGCGTCGCCGTCCTAGACACCGACCCCCAGTGCTCAATTAGTCAATGGGGCGACATCCGCGAAGCCGAAGGCATCTCAGAACCCGTCGTGGTCGCCATCCCGCCCTCGCGCCTCAGCCAAGCGATCGCGACCACGCAGGAAGACAACATAGACCTAGTTGTGATCGATACGGCCCCTTTCAACTCAGAAGGTATCCTAACCGCCGCTCGTCTATCAGACGTTTGCATCGTGCCTTGCCGCCCATCGATCCTGGATCTTTCCGCCATTACGACGACCTTAGATCTGTGTTCAGCAGCCGGGGCAACGGTCGGCCTGCTATTGAACGCGGTCAAGTCAAAACCGCAGCTATACGAAGCAACCACCGCCCTAAAGGACTTAGCCGGAACGGATAGCAACCGCCAAATGTGCCCGCTAGCGCTGTGGGATAGAACCGACTACTCCAAAGCGGTTGTAGATGGGCTGAGTGTTCTTGAATTTGCGCCATCAGGCAAAGCCTCTGAAGAAATCAAACGCCTATATAAATGGCTGTGTGATAACGTGTAATCACAACATCACACCGACACTTAATCACGTAACTACTCTTCACCTAGTGCGGTCGTCCTACAGAAGGCTACGCCACCACCCCGCATATATCTGCCCCCATCTGTCTACCCATATGCCTATCAGTGACAACGTGAAATCACAAAGACACGAAGACGCGCCTGCACGCTGACAAGTCATCGCTCAATCACCTGTTTGTGATAACGTGATTTCACAATTACACTCCATCACAAAGCCATCAGAGGAATCACTCACTATGTCTGGTCTCAGAGATCGCCTCAAGCAAGTCGGTAATGGTAAAGCCGCGACTGGCAAAGTGCAGCCAGAGGCAAAAGCCAAACCTGATAATAAAAAGAGCCCTCACTACCGCCCTAGCAGGGCCGGTAGAAAAGCCGTGATTGGCTACTTCGACCCGATGGTCTCAAAACAAATGCGCCAGCTAGCCCTAGATGAGGATGTCAGCGTAGAAGCGCTAGTCGGTGAAGCGCTAGATCTGCTGTTTGAGCTGCGTGGCCTACCCCAGATTGCAGGCAAGCCTTCAGAGTAATCCAGCGCAATTACGCGACACGACTCCCTTGCAACACCTTAATTTTGCGATCGCCTGCCAATCAAACTGCATTTGTCCAAATAGGCAATCGTGTTTTACTTCCCGGCCCCTTATTCCTGGCCCCTTACTTTCCGGCCTCTTTTGATAATGCGACAGCGTGAGAACGTGAAAGCACGTTAACTCACTATCCAACGTTTATCCTATCGAAGCGCTATGACGATCCAATCCGGTGACCTAGTCGTCGTCACCTACGAAGATAGAGAATTCACCGCCATCGTGATCGATCCGAATGGACTAGGCGAAGGCGAGCCGTCAGTCGGCTTTGGTTTTCGGATGGCTGAACGGCACATCGGCCTAGCCCAGCCAACCTTGACAAAACGGGTGATTCAAATAGCTGGGGGAGAAGCCTTTGAAACCCCATCTGGCAAGACTTTCAGGGTGATTCAAATCCACGGTGCGGATGGCAATAACTACAAGGTAATCGAGGTCGCTGATTGGGTTGAGCTGTCAATGGATATCTTGCTCAGCCCCGGTAAGATGCGCAAACCAACCCGCGAAAAAATCGGTGCATTTCTGCTGTGGTTTGCTGTTAAAGGTTTTTACTCAGAGGCCAATGTAGCCCTGAAGGGGGTTTATAGTGCGAAATCCAGTCGTGCGACCACACGCTGGCTAATACAGCGTCAATCGGGCAAGCCTATTCGCAAAACTTACACCGACTTGCTAAGCGATCTCAAAGTACACTGTTGCGACCTACGGCAAACTGACGAACCGTATCTACAAAGGGCTGTTTGGACTCGAAGCCGTCGAGATGAAGCGGTGCTGGTTGCTGATGGAAGGTGATCCTAAAATCGCTCGAAACTACATCAACGAAGAAGAAGGGATAGAAGCCGTCAAATACTGCGAGGACATGGTTGTCCGGATGTACATTGACGATTTAGACGAAGCCCACCGAGAAGCGATCGCGCTAACGGTGCGCAAATTCAAACTGCACCCGCTACGACTTCCGTAACCAAAGAGATTGCTACATCCATACCTGCTGCGATAGCGTGATAATGTGTAACCACGCTATCGCGACATTCCTAACCGCCCAGCTAAGCCATCTGAGTGAAGACATTACCCAGCATGAAGACCAATACATTGCCCCATCAGAGGTAGAATCCGTCATCTACTGAAAGCGATGGCGCAACCCGTTGAGTGCGATCGCGTCCGGCTTGTACTAACGGTGATACTCCGTAGGAGTGGCTATAGCCCAAGGGGCATGGCTTCGCTATCGCCATCGCATCTGTCGCGGTATTTGAGTTTAAAGGTCAAGCTTGAACCACTAATTTGGATATTCTGCGGTCAGTGGTTTGATCTGCCCGGTTGCTTCGGCACCGCCTTCTCTTTATGCAGTCTGGGGTAACGCGACCGTTTCTCTGAGATGTTGCTGCATGGAGTGCGCCGCAGCGGCTGAAATCGCGTCCCAATCATCCGCTGAGAGTACGGTCTGAATGGCTTGTCTTAGACTTGACTGCGCTGCTGGTGAGAGCGGTACATCCTGACTACTGGATAGATCCTCGTCCAGGATCGCCATAAGCTGTTTTTGAATCTCAACGGTAGGGTGTTGCAGCCTTTCGTCTAGTAGTGGCTTGCCGATAGCATAGGCAGTGGTCAAACCTGCCCCTAAATTGCAGTCCATTAGCAGCTGGTGGAGTCCTTGAAATACGATTTTCTTCAATCTCTGATGCTGATAGAAACCGGCTGGGTCTGCCAGCATCCGTCCTAAACCACTCCCTAGATCAGGGCCAGCGCTGATATCGCAACCGGCTTCTTCTTCTAGTTTTGCTGCCGCTTTCACCCACTCCGGATCGTTGAGCTGAGCCATGATATCTAGTGCAGCTTGAGTATGCATTTCATTCGCAGAGGATTTAGTCATGGCCTTTTCTATTGACGGGACAGATACTCAAAGTAGGGAAGCAGCTCTTCATCTGCATCAATAATATCCTCTGGTTCTGGATCGAACCGCATCATATTGAGCCGTTCATAAAAACCTTCTGCACCCGGCAAAGCATGAAGTCCGATACAGCCTTCATAACCTAAATCTGTGCTACGGCTCCTAGCAAATTCTAGCAAGGTAGTGCCTACGGTTCTAAAGCGCGGTGATTGCTGAAGTTGTTGTCGGTTCCATGGCGCAACGGATAGCGCAGAGACATAGACCAGGGGGCGACCTGATCGAAATTGGGTACGATGCTGCTGTGTTTCTAGCATCATCAAGCCTTGGGTAGCGCCTTCGCATTCAATGGCGTAGCCCTCGTAGTTATCGCGAGTGCTGGTGATGCGATGCTTGAAAGCCCAGTCCCAGAACTTATCTTCCTGAGTAGCTTGGATCAGCGGTGCCTGCCACTGGGTTGTGAAATCCTCTACATGCTTTTGGGTCAGTCCTAGCAAAGTTGCTTCGACTGGCTGACTATCTACCCCTCGCAATATAAGGACTGTGGACATCACGGTTGTGCTGAACTAATAGGTTTTTCGAGTTTACAGGGAGTTGCCTCGCAAGAGAACAATTAAGGTTCGCTGACTATATCCGGCAATGGGCCGATGTTGATGGATGTAGCCGTTGGCGGTTCTAAAGAGTCCAAATTTCAAAAACCGCACGTCGTGCCGATTACGATAACCCGCCATGCCGCCGCCGTCATGATGCTCATGCGTAGAGGCTGCCCGCAGTCAGTCACATCCTTGCAAATCTGACGACCCTCGCAACATAGAAGGCCGACAAGGGATAGAACGCCGCAACCAACTGAACCAAATCTCAACGCAGCTGCGAATAGCCGAGCGTGCAATCGCCAACGCCCGAGAGCTAGCTTCAAACGCTGGGGAAGCTAGCTCGCCATAACCACCATTGAAGAACCAGTCCATCTGAGCGCTGCTAAGCACTCATTGCCGCTCGTAGACCATCCATCCAAGCCTTGCGACCATATACGCCTTGCTTGAGGTCGCTGATACGATAGCGTTGGCCGATGTCATCCCAAATGATGCGATTCTCCAAGCGAGAGGCTTCGCCAACGCCGTGATAGCTCACCTCAACAGCTTCAAGCTGTTCATCACTCGGCACTACGCTGACCCATTCTGAGCCGTCATACCTGACCATCTCAAGCAGACGAATGGGAATAGAAAGGGTAGACCCATCCAGAAACTGAATTGCCAGAGTCCTATTACTGCGGTCATAGCTGGCTGATTTTGCAATGTTGCTGATGCTATTGAGCGTCATCGTACTTCCTCACGGCCTCTTGTAAGTATTCTAAGTTTTCCTGGCACAGCTTAAGCGCTTGTTTGGTGTGCTTTGAATTGGTGCGGATGCGCCCTCGCTTGCTGCGAACAAGCCTAGCCAGTAGCTGAATATCGAGATAGTAGCTCACCGTTTCACCCATACTTTTGTGAGCTGATTTTAAGCCAAGTGAGATCACCTCAAGCTTCAAGTTGAGCCATCTGCTTCGGTTCTGAGGGCTGCTAATAAGCCCGCAAGTCATCGACCATCACCTGAAAGCGCCTAACGTCTGAAGTGAACCCCTAAACTTGGACAGTAAAATCAGATGATAGAAAGTCTGGACTTACCCGTATCATCTTTAGACGATTACTGCGCCTTCCTCCACTTTTCTTCAAACTCACTGGGTGTCAGATAGCT
>JBAQZP010000032.1:0-19786 GCA_049791095.1 Phormidesmis sp. | reverse complement strand
ATTTGCTCAATCCGGGTATAGAGTTCCATAATTGGACTGGTTGAGTGTGATGATTCAACCAGTCTCGAACATTCCTTGCCCTTTGGGTCTGGGAATGTTCGTTAAAGAAAAACTTCGCACTGTCCAGTAACTTAGTCAATCACCTTCGTACTAAAATAGGATTAGCTATTGCTTAAAGCTCCCTGAGAAGCGCTCAAAACGGTTCAGCAGCGTTCAAAAGCGTCCTTTGCTGGTTGGTTTTCAAGCTGTTTGAACATTACAAAGGCATATTTTCTCTTCACTAAACGTATGCCGCCTAAACCAAAAGATGCCAAGCAGCGACTGCCTTTTCAGTTTTGGATTGTTGCCTCTATTGCCTTTATCAATTCCGTTAGCTTCACGATCATCATTCCGGTGCTGTACCCCTACGCGAAGCAGTTTGGCCTGAGTGACTTTGAGGCGAGTTTGCTAACCACGGCCTATTCGATTTCGCAGTTTATTGGCACGCCTATTTTGGGCCAGCTTTCTGACCGGCTAGGACGCAAGCCCATTTTGGTCATTAGCTTGCTGGGAACGGTGGCTTCTAATTTGGTGGCGGCGATCGCAGGCATCCCCCTCCTGCTATTCAGCGCTCGCATTCTCGACGGCATCACGGGCGGCAATAACTCCGTCGCTCAGGCCGTCGTCAGCGACATCACCTCCCCCGAGCAGCGCACCCAGGCATTTGGCATTTACAGCGGTCTGTTTCGACTGGGATTTGTCGCTGGCCCGCCACTGAGCTATTTGGCCCAGACGCTGCCGCCTATTAGAGGTGTCTCTTCGCTGGGGATGAGTTTTTTGGTGTCGGCTGCGATCGCCCTGCTCGCTGCCATCCTCTGCTTCTTTTTTCTAGACGAAACCCAGTCAAACTCAACCGACACTTCAGTCAAAAAGCGAGTTCCTAAGAACTTTGATTTTACCGGCCTGTTTACCGCACTAGGTCGTCCGGTCGTTGGTCGTATTCTATTGATGACCTTCCTGAACGGTTTTACCTTTACGATCTTCACCTTTGCCTTTCAGCCGTTTTTCATTAACGTGCTGGGTCAAGATGCCAAGAACTTGGCGATCGCCTTCGTCGGTTTCGGCATCCTGGCCTTCGTCTCTCAGGTATTTGCCCTAGAACCTTTGCGGAAACGCTTCAGCATTGTCAACGTGCTAGTCGCTGCCTTAGTCGCCAGAGGCATACTGTTCATGCTGATGCCCCTACTGCCTAATATTGTCGCTTTTGCAATCCTGTTAGGATTCTTCGGCTTAGTCAACGCTTTCCCGATGCCCCTGATCGACTCCATCCTCAGCACCCGCAGCGACCAGCGCGAACAGGGCGAAGTGCTAGGGCTTAACGCCTCCTATCTCAGCATTTCTAACGCCTTTGGCCCGGCGGTTTCGGGCTTGCTGGTCACCGCCTTTGGCTATGCTATGCCCTTTTGGGTCGCCGGGGCACTCACCGTCACGGTTGCTATATTTGCCGTTACTTTAAAAGAGCCCGAAGAACCAAAGGCTGAAGCTAAATAACTGGTAAGCCCTCTGGCCAGTCTTTCGGCCAGTCTTTCGGCCAAAAGACCAGCAAGTCTTCTGGCGTATCAGTCAAACCTAAAGCGATCGTCTCATGCCCCATCTTGGTTATCACGTCTCTCACGAACAGTTCAAGCCCAGCCACCTGCTTCAGTGGATACAGCAGGCAGAGCAGGCAGGTTTTACCCATGCCCTTTCGTCTGATCACTTTTTCCCCTGGGGCAAAGATCAAGGAGAGTGCGGCTTTGCCTGGTCGTGGCTAGGTGCAGCCATGCAGGCAACTAATCTTCATTTTCGCATTGTCAATGCGCCCGGCCAGCGCTATCACCCGGCTATCATTGCCCAGGCGGCAGCGACACTCATGGAGATGTTTCCGCATCGCTTTTGGCTGACGGTTGGCAGCGGGCAGGCGCTGAATGAGCATATTACCGGGACGGGTTGGCCTAGTAAGGGCGATCGCAACACCCGCTTAAAAGAATGTGTCGATATCATCCGCGCCCTATGGGCAGGAGAAACCGTCAACCATAACGGACTGGTAAGCGTAGAAAACGCCAGACTATACAGCCGCCCTGACTATATGCCCAAAATTATTGGCGCAGCGATTACACCCAAAACTGCCGAGTGGGTAGGCAGTTGGGCCGATGGGCTGATTACCACCTCTCGCCCAGCAGACAAACTCAAAGAAGTTGTCGATGCCTTTCGTCGGGGCGGCGGTGAGGGCAAGCCCATGATTCTTAAAGTGCAGCTTTCCTATGATCGTACGGCTACAGCGGCCCGTGAAGGAGCCCATCATCAGTGGCGTAACAATATCTTCAAAAGTGTATTACTCACTGAAATTCGCACCGTCGAACAATTCGACGCAGCAGGAGCCTTTGTCACCCCCGACGAAGTTGAAAATCACGTGCGCGTCTGTCTCTGCCGATCCTCAGCAGCATCTAGCCTGGCTACAAGCAGATATTGATCTAGGCTTTGACGAACTGATTTTGCACAATGTCAATACCGCCCAAGCGCAGTTTATTGATGTGTTTGGCGAAACTGTAATTCCAGCGCTTAAACAGGTTTAGTCGCAAACCGAACGGTAGCCAGTATGATAGCAGTGCTGTTCAACCGAGGCGGTCATGCTAGATCTTTGGTACAAAAGTGCGGTCATTTACTGCGTCGATGTCGAAATATTTATGGACAGCAACGGTGACGGCATTGGTGACTTTGAAGGACTCACCAGTCGGATAGATTATCTTGCGGGCCTCGGCATTAACTGTATCTGGCTAATGCCCTTTTACCCCACTCCAAACCGGGATAACGGCTATGACGTCACCGACTACTACAGCGTCGATCCGCGCTTGGGCACGCTAGGAGACTTTGTTGAATTCATGCGCCAGGCAGGCAACCACGGCATTCGTGTGATTGTCGATCTGGTCATCAATCACACCTCCACAGAGCATCCCTGGTTCAAAGCGGCCTGTCAGGACGAAAATTCTAAGTATCGCGACTATTACGTCTGGTCAGAAGAAAAGCCTGCTGACGCTGAAGAAGGGATTATTTTCCCCGGTTACCAAAAGAGTACTTGGACTTACAACGAGGAAGCCGGAGCCTATTATTTTCATCGCTTTTACGAGCATCAGGCCGACCTCAATATCACCAATCCTCAACTGCGCGAAGAACTTTATAAGATCATGGGATTCTGGCTAGAGCTAGGAATTTCTGGGTTTCGGGTAGATGCCGCCCCCTTCTTAATTGAGCTAAAAGGCATCGAGCACAAAGCAGATGTGCCCGATCCCTACCAGTATTTAGAAGACATTCGGCAATTTCTTTCTTGGCGGCGAGGGGACGCTATCATTTTGGCCGAAGCTAACGTAGCTGCGGATAAAATTCCGAAATACTTTGGCGATGGCGACAGAATGCAAATGTTGTTTGGCTTTATCGTCAATCAGCATCTTATGCTCGCACTGGCCCGTGAATCTGCTGCGCCGCTGATAGAAAGCTTTAAAAGCCTGCCAGAAATTCCAGAGATTGGCCAGTGGGCTCAATTCGTCCGCAATCACGATGAACTCTCGCTCGACAAGCTTTCCGAGTCAGAACAAGAAGAGATTTTAACCGCGTTCGATCAAAACAAAGAAGACGTTTGGATTTATGATCGCGGCCTGCGTCGCCGGTTCCCGCCGCTGGTCGATGGCGATCCGCGCCGAATGCGGTTAGCGTACAGCCTCATGTTCTCGCTGCCGGGCACGCCCGTTTTGCTTTCGGGCGAAGAAATTGGCATGGGTGATGACCTCTCGCAGCCGCAGCGGCAAGCCATTCGCACCCCCATGCAGTGGTCAAGCGAACCCAATGGTGGATTTTCTACTGCGCCTACTGACCAGCTTATTCGATCCGTCATTGACGAGGGGCAGTATGGCTACCCTCAGCTCAATGCACTAGCGCAGCGCCGAGATCCTGATTCACTGCTGAACTGGATGGAGCGCATCATTCGTATGCGCAAGGAATGCCCAGAATTCGGCTGGGGGCAGTGGACAATTTTGGAGACAGACAATCCCAGCATCTTTGCCCACCGCTGCGACTGGCGGGGTAAAACTGTGGTTGCCGTTCATAACTTAGCAAAAGATTCTGCCAGCGTTAGCTTGCCACTGAGCCAGGAGGCCGATGCTAAAATCCACTGGCTTGACCTTCTAGAAGACCAGCCTTACAAACCTATCCAGCAGTCCTCCCAACGGTTTGAGCTGGAGGGGTACGGCTACCGCTGGCTGCGCATGAGTCATGCATAGGAAGCCCAATATTCTATATCCTTTATCCTGCTAGTGAAGCGTTCGGCAGGCTGCGCCGCAAGTTGAGATACTTGCGTTGATGAGGTTGCCACTGCTGCCACAGGTCTAGCCGTGAATCCTGAAAAGTCTTTTTAATAGTGGGCAGTTTTACAGCCCAGTTCGACCCTAATTCGTCGTTGAGAAACTGGGCGATCACGATTTGGTCTTGGAGTTGGCCAAGGATGCTTTGCAAGTTGCGAAACTCTCTAACTTGAGCGGCGTAGGTAATGTCGTAAACCCCTCTAAAGAACTCTGTTTGGTAGCGCAGTTGCTTGATTTGTTTGCGCAAATCGTGCAGCAATTCACCGTCTTGTTCAAATAGCTGATTGAGTTTGGTTAGGGTAATGTTTTTAACTGGCGTGACTTGGTCGCCGTGCTCGCGAGTGGCCACCAACCAGGCAGGATGTTGCAACAGCTTACTAATTGGCAAAATTAGTCGCTGGATGGCTTCGCGTTTTGCTGGCTGTTGCGCGGCAGGATAAAAGATGGGTGATTTTATCCACTGCTTCAACGGGCGGGCGAGCTTTTTGTAGGCTTTGCCTTTAAGCGCTTTTTTGAGCTTAGAAAATTGCTTGGCGCGGCGTTTCTTCAGCTTTTTTAGCAGGGCCTTAATGGTCTTTTTCTCTGCTTTACTAAAGCTGCTCGCCATCGAGTCGTTAACCTCAGGATCTGCGGTCATGGCTTGTTTCAACCACTGCCGCATCACGTCTAGGTCGCGGACATTGCCTAGCTTTTTGGTCAGTTTTTTAACGGCTTTCGCTAGCTTTCGGTTGCTGGCCTCTTTGCCCAACTGGGGATCTGGCTGGGGATGGCCGTCAGTCGCCACAACGTCTGAAAATAGGGCCAGAGCAGAGCGCAGTCGCCGGGTGCTGATGCGCATTTGGTGAAGGGGTTCGGGGTCGGTATCGGCTAGGACTTGCGATCGCAACTTAAACAACTGCTTCGACTGCTGATGAATAATTTGATAGGCATAGCCCCCTAGCAAAGACTCATCCTTGATAACAGCGTCAGGAGAAATTTGGTTTGAAACCGTTTGCTTAGAAATAGGTTGTGTCGCCATAGCGTTCGTCATAGTCTTCGAGATAAGTAAAGCAATAGGGTTTTTTTAGCCATCCTCTATTGTATTAACTTTTCATTAACCTTGCGTTAATCTACGAGTCTTGACAGCGTTCACAAGCGCCGCTGCTCCCGGCTGATACGTTTGGTTGGTGCAGCGGCTAGATGTAGGCGTGGTTGCCTATATTTACACTTCTTAATAGGATGTATAGATAGCCGCCGCAGGTGGGCTGACAGTCGTAAAGATGGATAAACGTGACTTATACAAGTGCTGACAAAGCTCAAAAGGGCGGCGTCTCAGGTTGGTTCTCAAATGTACCGGCAGATTTGCTGGCAGGAGTTGTGGTGGCTCTGGCACTGATTCCTGAGGCGATCGCATTCTCTATCATCGCTGGGGTCGATCCCAAAGTAGGGCTCTATGCCTCCTTTACGATGGCTGTCACCATTGCCTTTTTGGGCGGCAGACCTGGCATGGTCTCGGCAGCGACTGGGGCCATGGCGCTGCTAGTCGTAGAGCTAGTCAGAAACTACGGTCTGGAATATCTGCTGGCAGCGACGCTACTGACCGGTTTCCTGCAAGTGGTGTGGGGCTCTTTGGGCATTGGCCGAATTATGAAGTACGTGCCTCGTGCCGTATTGGTGGGATTTGTTAACGCCCTGGCCATTTTGATCTTTAACGCGCAGCTCCCGCAGTTTGAAGGGCAGGGATTACTGATGTACGGCATGGTGGCAGCAGGCTTAGCCATTATTTATATACTGCCTCGCTTTATTAAGGCGATACCTTCGCCGCTGGTTGCCATTGTGGTGCTGACGGTCGTCGCTATCAGCACCAATATGAACCTGCCGACGGTCGGCGACATGGGCGATTTACCTTCTACGCTCCCGGTTTTTCGTCTGCCCGACCTGCCGTTTAACCTGGCCACGCTACAAGTCATTCTGCCAGTGGCGCTCACGATGTCAGCAGTGGGCCTGCTAGAGTCATTTTTGACTGCATCGGTGCTCGATGACATGACCGATACCAACAGTGACAAAAATCAGGAGGCTCGCGGTCAGGGCATGGCAAACCTGATTACCGGTATGTTTGGCGGTATGGCCGGTTGCGCCATGATTGGCCAGTCGATTATTAACATCAAGTCTGGCGGGCGTCAGCGCTTGTCTACGCTGAGCGCAGGGGTGTTCTTACTCTTTTTCATTCTGGCACTGCGGCAGTGGGTCAGCCTGATCCCGATGGCGGCGCTGGTCGCTGTGATGTTCATGGTTTCTATTAGCACTTTTAACTGGGCTTCGCTGACGAACTTTCGCAAAATGCCTAAAAGCGAAACCACTGTCATGGTGGTGACGGTAGTGACGACGGTGATTACGCACAACCTGGCGCTGGGGGTAATAGTGGGGATTGCCTTGAGTGCGATCGCCTTCTCTCGCAAAATTGGCAAGCTGATTGACATCCGCAGTCAGCTCAGCGACGACGGCAGCACCCGCACCTACTACGTTTTTGGTCAGCTCTTCTTCGTATCCGCCAACAACCTCATCGAAGCCTTTGACATTCACGAGCATATCGATAGCGTCATCATCGACCTTACCCACTCTCATTTATGGGATCAATCTGCCGTCATCGCCATTGATAAAGTGGTGCTGAAGTTTCGCGCCCACGGCTCAGAAGTGAAGTTGGTCGGCATGAACGCAGCCAGCGCCACCCTGGTGGAACGCCTGGCCATTCACGACAAACCCGACGCCCTGGAACTCGCCGCTGGCCATTAAGTTCAGGGTCAAGCATCCAAAGCGCTCGACTATTCCCAAATCGAACCAAAGGTTAACGGCTTTTAATCAAAGATTAACAACGCAATAACCTGACAACCCTGCTGTCTTAAACTCAGCCCCATATCCTGCTGGTTGGCCGAGTTTTTGAGCTTAGGAGTTTTCAACAATGGTTACGAGCGCTAACAACCTTTTTTTACATCTCAAGCGTTCCGGCAAGCCCGCGATTAACGTCTTGCGTATCGCGGCAGCCACGGCAGCCACCATCGGCATCACGACGGCAGCTTTTGCCCAAGGCAGCACAATTGAAATTGACGGTTCTAGTACCGTCTTTCCTATCACCGAAGCGATGGCCGAAGAATTCAGAGCAGCCGGTAACGACACCAATATCAGTGTCGGCGTCTCCGGTACGGGCGGCGGTTTCAAAAAGTTTTGTGCAGGCGAGACTGTGATTTCCGATGCTTCACGCCCTATCAAAGATACGGAGATAGAACTCTGCGCGGCTAACGGCATTGAATATACGATCATCCCGGTTGCCTATGACGCTATTACTGTCGTGGTAAACCCTGCCAACGATTGGGCCACCGATCTGACGGTCGAAGAACTCAAGAAAATCTGGGAGCCTGCGGCGGAAGGCACTATCACTTCTTGGAGTCAGGTGAATTCAGCTTATCCCAATGTGCCCATCAACCTATTTGGCCCTGGTACAGACTCTGGTACTTTCGACTACTTTACTGACGAAATCGTCGGCGAAGAAGGCGCTAGCCGGGGTGACTACACTGCTAGCGAAGACGACAACGTTTTAGTACTAGGTGTTTCCCGTGACCCAAATGCCATGGGTTATTTTGGCATGTCTTACTACCTAGAGAACCAGGATCAGCTCAAGGCTTTGGGTATCTACAACGAAGAAACTGGCGAAGCGGTCGTGCCTTCGCCTGAAACCATTGAAGAGTACAAGCCGCTGTCACGCGAGATTTATATCTACGTGAACAATGAAGCTTTGGCCAATCGCCCAGAAGTGATGTCCTTTGTTGAATTTTATTTAGATAACGCTGAGGAAATTGTTCCTGAAACAGGCTACGTTGCCTTGCCTACGGCTAGCTACGAAGACTCTATGGGGATGCTTTAAACCCTGCTGTTTGAGGTTTCAGCTCTCCAAATCTCGGTAGATATTTAGCTGGCATCGAACCTGTTATGACCTTGGGGCGATCGCACTCTTTTTGAGTCACAGCCGCTCCCAAGGTTTTTCTTTGTATTCAAGCCATTCAACTAGTGACCGCTAGTGACCGCTAGTGACAAAGCCATCTTCCCTCAACAGTTCTCGCTTGTGCATATGGTTTCATCCGCAGAAGATACGCCTCGCCGCCTGACAATCAAAAAAGTTTTATACCACCCGCTTACCTGGACTGCCATAGGCATACATCTGTTACTGCTGGTCGTCCCATTTGACCCTGGTGCATCTACCGCCGAGCCCGAAATTGAAGAAGTGACAGACAATGAGGCCATTCCGGTAGACATTTTGAACCTGTCAGAAATTTCGACCGCTACGCCCCCTGCCGAAAACGTCCCGACGCCTTCAACCCCGCCGCCATCTGCGCCATCCCCCGCCGCTGCACCACCGGCGTCTACCGCGCCGCCCGCTGTCGTCGCACCTGCCCCTGTCGCCACCGCCCCCACTGACCCTGCTTTAGCCCCTTTTGAGCCCGCTCCCGCCGCTGCACCGCCCGCCTCAACGCCTCCGCCCGCTTACGATCCCGGTGAAGATCAAGCGTTGTTTATCAACAACTTGGGGGCGCTGAATCTGGGTGACTACACCGAAGCTCAGGGCCTGCCTCCGGCCAATTTTTTCCGTCAGCCGGGCAATGCTGGCTACTTCTTGAATGAAGGGGTGCCTGTCTTGGGTGCCAAAGACGCCCGCTGGATGGACAAAGGGCCAGATGCCGTTTTAGCTGAATTGCAGGCAACTTACGCCCCCAGTGGCATCGTTTTTAATCAGCTCGATAGCTACGGCGGTGAAATTCTCTATGAGCTGAGAACAGCGGCTGATCAGCCATTTATGTATATTAGTTTGGCAAACTTAAAGGGCTCTTCTCTGTTGGTGATTTGGCAGGCAAATCCGCATACTATGGGCACCTGAGCCGCCGTATCTGGGCCGCCGTATCTGAGCCTCCACGCATGTAGAAGCGCTCGTTGTAAACAACTGCCCTATGAAAATTGCTAAATTTATTTACCCTATGTTTTTGGTCGCGGTAGGTCTACACGGGCTATTGCTATTGGTGCCTTTAGGAGGAACCTCCGAGACCACTGAAACAGACGAAGTACCGCTGAGCGAGCTGCCCGCGAGTGAAAAATTGGCAGAAGGGCCATCGGTGCCACCTGCCGCTTTGCCAGTCCCCGACCTTAATGTCTCTACGCCAAAAGCGACGTCCTTGACGCCAGCAGCCCCAAATTCAAGCGCGGCTCGCGAAGCTAATGCGCCAGCTACTATGGCCAGAGCGACACCTAATGCGACGCCTAATGCGACGCCTAATGTGACTCGACGGGCAGCGCGATCGCCTAATAATGCAGCACCCTTACCCAACACCAACTCCCGTGCTTCTGATGAAACCGGTGCCGAGCCTGCCCGTCGCCCTGCAAACGTAGCTTCAAGCTCGTCTGGCCCCAATCTACCTGACCTATCGAATTCAGATCAGCCAAATTCAGATCAGCCAAATTCAGATCAGCCAAACGCCGCCCAAAACAGTGCATCAGCCAGCAATTCATCTGAGCGCGATCCAGCCGTAACTCCCGAAAACACTAGCCGCAGCTTAATCGCCAGTGCAAAAGGAACAGTCCCAGACGCGCTAAGGGCTTTGAAAAGCGACTTTTTTAAGGAGCTAACCTACAATGAGCAAAACACTACCCCTGCCGACGCCGACCGAAACCGCGCTGCTTGGAAAAATAAAGTCAGCCCCCAGGCCAGCATCGAAACATTTGAGCCTATTGAGCTAGGGCAGCTTAGTAATATTGCCAGTAATATTGCCAAGCTCAACTATCCGATTGAAGACTCTCAGCAAGCAGATCGCCAGTCTTTTCGGGTGTGTTTAGCAGAAAACGAGCCCAACGATGCAGAAGTTGGCATTTTGTTCGACTCAGGGGGCGATATAGCGGGCCATCCCGAAATTATTCGCAGTACGGGCTATTTGGCCCTCAATAACGAGATTTTGGCGATGGTGGCTGACTATGACGGCTTTGCGCGCGATCGCCAATCCAAGGCATACACCCTAGAAGTCGAAGTGGACTACAGCGAAGCGGACTGCATCACCCTGGCAGAGATGGTGACATCTGCGGCTGATTAGTTCTTACTGCTGATCTTTTAGACTTTGCTGCGGTCGGTGAGAATTTCGTGGCCTGATTCGGTCACCAGTACGGTGTGCTCCCACTGAGCCGACAGGGCGCGATCTAGCGTAACGACAGTCCAGCGATCGCTCAACGTCCGGGTATGCTTTGTGCCCGCATTCAAAATCGGCTCAATCGCCAGCGTCATCCCCGGCTTTAGTTCCACATTTGGCGCACGCCGGGTACGAAAGTTAAACACAGCCGGTTCTTCGTGCAAGTTGCGCCCCACCCCGTGGCCCGTAAACTCTTCCACCACCGTAAACTTATTCGCCTTAATAGAATCCTCGATTGCCCCAGCAATATCCAATAGCGTATTGCCCGGTTGCACCTGTTCTATGCCAGCGTGCAGAGCCGCCTGCGCCGCTTCAATCAGCCGGGTGGCTTCCGGCTTTACCTTACCGACCGCAATGGTAATACAAGAGTCACCATGAAAGCCCTCGTAATAGGCTCCGGTGTCAATTTTCACAACATCCCCTGCTTTAATCTTTTTTCGCCTGCGAGGAATACCATGTACCACCTCATTGTTGACGCTAGCGCAAATCGAAGCCGGAAACCCGTAATAGCCCTTAAAGCTAGGCGTTGCTCCCATCTCCCGAATTCGCTTTTCAGCATAGTCATCCAAATCGGCGGTCGTCATTCCCGCTTCGGTCATCTCACTGATTTCTTTTAGCACCGTGGCCACAATTTTCGAAGCCACCCGCATCGTCTCTATTTCCGTTGCCGACTTCAGCTCGATGCGTTTGCCCGCTTTCACACTCAGGGCTGGGGGAAAAGAAATCTTGGGCAACAAATTCGTCAGGAAATTCATAGGTACGGATACAAAGCAGTTCCATCCTTAATCTTAGCTGCCTTTGCTCCGCTTCGACTTCGACTCCGCTAGCCATTGGCTGTGCTCAGCTACCGCTAAATTATGTTTTACGGCCTGTTTGCGGGCCAAAAGACGCTAAAAGCCCTTCCCATTCCTCCACTTTTGCTTTATCCTAAGAGACTGTGCGCTTTTCAAAAGGCTGTAATGAACGCTGAAGCAATTATCCGCTCTATTGAAGCGGAATACATTAAAGACGATCTTCCAAAGATTTATGTAGGGGATACGATTCGCGTTGGCGTCCGTATCGTTGAGGGCGGCAAAGAGCGCGTCCAGCCTTACGAGGGCACCGTGATTGCAATGCGCAATGGCGGGATTAACGAAACCATCACGGTACGCCGGGTGTTTCAGGGCGTTGGCGTAGAGCGAGTATTTTTACTACATGCGCCAAGAGTTGCTAGTATTAAGATAATTCGTCGGGGTAAAGCTCGCCGGGCTAAGCTTTATTACTTGCGCGATCGCGTTGGTAAGGCAACTCGCCTCAAGCAACGATTTGATCGCTCATTGTAAGCATCTTGTAAACGCCAAGTAAATGTCGCCAGGTAAATGTCGGAAGTGCCGAGGCAGCCGTCAGAGACAGGGTCGTCAGGGTAAGCAATTAACCAAATCGTTCATCCTGACGACGATAACTGTAATAGCGATACATGCGTCCTTAGTTCAGTTGGTAGAACGTCGGTCTCCAAAACCGAATGTCGGGGGTTCGAGTCCCTCAGGGCGTGCTTTTTGAGATCGTAAACACTGCCCGAAAGTGGCCAGCTCGCTATTTATTAGCGGCAACGGCTTACCCTTCGGGCAAATTTACTGTCTGCATGTGTTTCAGAGCTATACAGTGGTTATACATCTTAAATTTTGAGCGGGCGAGGAATCCAAACAGTGGCCAAAAAAGACGCCAAGCAAGCAGCCAAGCAGGACAGTGCCAAAAACCCAACAGGAAAAGCCGGAAAGGCACCCAACTCATCTGGTGCTAGCAGTGACTCTGAAAGTTTCAACGCGAGTGCATTTGCCCAAGGCACCCGCGAAGAACTCGCCAAAGTAATTTGGCCCACCCGCCAGCAACTTATCAGCGAATCCGCCGCAGTTATCTTAATGGTAGGGCTGTCAGCCACGCTCATCTATTTAGTGGATAAACTATTCGGCTGGGCATCCAGGCAGGTTTTTTGATCCAGACTCTTTGATACAGATTCTCTTATGGCTTACGCATCCGACGATCCCAATTACGACGAAGTCGCTTTAGAAAATGCTGACTCAGTAGAAGAAGAGCCCAAACGCAAAGAGCGTCCTCGGTGGTATGCCGTTCAAGTAGCTTCTGGCTGCGAAAAAAAAGTCAAGCTAACCCTAGAGCAACGTGTCAAAACCTTTGATCTCGCTAACAGCATCGTCGATGTAGAAATTCCTCAGACTCCTGCGGTCAAAATGCGCAAAGACGGCTCTCGTCACAGCATTGAAGAGAAAGTTTTTCCAGGCTATGTGCTCATTCGCATGAGGCTAGACGATGACGCCTGGCAGGTTGTAAAAAACACCCCTCACGTGATTAACTTTGTGGGGGCCGAGCAGCGCCGAGCCCAAGGTCGCGGGCGCGGCCATGTCAAGCCTATGCCCCTGAGCCCAGGCGAAGTCAAACGAATCTTTAAGCAGACCCAAGAGCAAGCGCCCGTTGTCAAAATCGACATGGCCGCCGGGGACAAGATCACCGTACTTTCTGGGCCGTTTAAAGACTTTGAAGGTGAAGTCATCGAAGTGAGTCCAGAGCGGAGCAAACTCAAGGCGCTGCTTTCTATTTTCGGTCGCGACACCCCTGTAGAACTTGAGTTCAATCAAGTGAAAAAAGAGAGTTGACCTTAATTGCGCTCGTCTACCCGATTACCTGCTGGAAGACTGAGCGTAATTTAAAGTCCGGTTATACAAGAACAACGTTAGTAGAGTTTATCAATGGCAAAAAAGGTAGTTGCGCTCATTAAGCTAGCGATCCCCGCTGGCAAAGCGAACCCTGCACCCCCCATTGGCCCAGCACTGGGTCAGCACGGGGTCAACATCATGGCGTTCTGTAAAGATTACAACGCCAGAACCGCTGAAAAAGCAGGCTTGATCGTTCCGGTAGAAATTTCTGTTTTTGAAGACAGAAGCTTTACCTTTATTCTCAAAACGCCGCCCGCATCGGTATTGATTAAAAAGGCCGCAAATATTGAGAAGGGATCTGGCAACCCTAGAACCGAGAAAGTAGGTAGCATCACCCGCGCTCAGCTCAAAGAAATTGCCGAGACGAAAATGCCTGACCTGAATGCTAACGACATTGAAATGGCGATGAACATCATCGAAGGTACCGCTCGCAATATGGGCGTTGACGTCGCTGGTTAAATCTAGACTCAAGAGTCCAGATTGAAAAGCCCAGATTGAAAGACAGACCAGAGTTCACTAAAAACATTACATAGGGGAGAGGCGCAAGCTTCGCTATTGACCCTGAAACAAAAAAATGGCCCAGAAATTGTCTAAGCGCATGAAAGCGCTATACGAAAAAGTAGATAGCACCAAAGACTATCAGCCCGAAGAAGCGGTTGTGTTGCTGAAAGAAACGGCAACGGCAAAGTTTACCGAAACGGCTGAAGCTCATATTCGATTAGGCATTGATCCCAAGTACACCGACCAGCAAATTAGAACGACAGTAGCCCTGCCCAAAGGCACCGGTCAAGATGTCCGAGTGGCTGTCGTCGCTCGCGGTGAAAAGGTCAATGAAGCCAGCGAAGCAGGCGCAAACCTATCGGGCTCTGAAGAGCTAATCGACGAAATCAGCAAAGGCATGATGGACTTCGATGTGCTGATAGCCACGCCAGACATGATGCCCAAAGTTGCCAAGCTAGGCCGGGTACTTGGCCCACGTGGTTTGATGCCTTCCCCTAAAGGTGGCACCGTCACCTTTGACTTAGCCCAAGCCATTCAAGACTTCAAAGCCGGTAAACTTGAGTTCCGGGCTGATAGAACGGGCATTGTTCATGTTATGTTTGGGAAGGTTGATTTTTCACCAGAAGATCTGCTAGAGAACTTGAAAGCACTGCAAGAGACGATTGATCGCAATCGCCCCTCAGGTGCGAAAGGTCGCTTCTGGCGAACGGTTTCAATATCATCGACAATGGGGCCTTCTATTTCGGTAGATGTACAAGCCCTACGTGATTTGAAACTAGGCGAACAAGTCGTTTAAAGGATTTAGATTATATGGTTCAGTCTTGAAGCTGAGGTTTCGTCACCAACGCTTACAAAAAAACTGAATATTGCTACCAGAGACAGCAGGTGTGGTTAATTGGGTTTTCCCAACACTGCTTAATGTCCTGCCGAGGTATGCGTTAGAAGCTTTACGAATTATAAGTGAAACTTCGATACGTTTGCCTCAATCTGGCCATAGGATCGAGGTTTTTTAATGACAGCTTTTTAATGACAGCTTTTTAATGGCATTCGGCTGTCAGAGCAAAAATTAAACAAAAGGAGGTGAAAAAGAATGGGAAGAACGCTAGCAAATAAGCAAGAGATTGTGACTGAGCTAAAAGGTCTTTTAGAGGAGTCGGAATCGGCTTTTGTGATTGACTATGCTGGGCTTTCTGTCGCTCAAATAGGCGATTTGCGTAACCAACTGCGCGAGTCGGGCGCGGTGTGTAAAATCTCTAAAAACACACTGTTGAAACGGGCCATTGATGGTCAAGAACAGTGGAAAGAGTTGGAGTCTTTGCTGACTGGAACGTCTGCTGTACTGCTCACCAAGGAAGATATTGGTTCGGCGGTTAAGGCATACAAAAAGTTTCAGAAAGACACCAAAAAGACCGAAATGCGAGGTGGCGTGCTGGAAGGCAAGCTGCTAAGTCAAAAAGATGCAGAAGCACTGGCTGACTTGCCGACAAAGGACGAGCTATACGCGAAGATTGCGATTGGCATCAACGCAGTGGCAACCAAGATTGCTTTGGGCATCAAGGAAGTTCCGGCTTCGATTGGACGTGGCCTCAAGGCTTACGCGGAGAAAGGCGAAGAGTAGACTTTGCTAAGGGAGCGAATGGAGATAGGCAAGATGCCTGTTCAACATTTCCGACTATCGACTTTTAACTATAAACTCAACAAGGAGAAACAATAATGTCTACTGCAACTGACGAAATTTTGGAAAAATTGAAAACGCTATCTTTACTCGAAGCTTCTGAGCTAGTCACTCAGATTGAAGAAGCGTTTGGGGTAAGTGCGGCGGCACCTGTTGGCGGCATGATGATGGCTGGCGGCGCGGCGGCGGCTGAAGAAGTCGAAGAGAAGACTGAATTCGACGTGGTGTTGGATGAAGTACCCGGCGACAAGAAGATTGCTATCTTGAAGGTAGTGCGTACGATGACGGGCCTGGGCTTGAAAGAAGCCAAAGGCATGGTTGAATCTGCGCCAATTACCGTTAAGGAAGCTGTGGCGAAAGATGCGGCAGAAGAGGCTAAGAAAGCTTTGGAAGATGCTGGTGCTAAGGTCACGGTTAAGTAGCCTCAGGTTTGATCAGCCTTTGTTTACAGGGGCTGATGCAATCGAAAGTATGATTATCAGGAGAGTTGGCAATGCTAGCTCTCCTTTTTTTGATCTGATTTTTTCTGAATATTTTCTACAAATTGGGTGAAGGCGGTGAAGGATTCAAACTGAGGTTTGAGGTCTGGCCATTCGCGGGTAATGAGAGGGCAGCTAAGGGTGCGTTCTAAGTCGTCACGCCAGACTTGCCAAATGGAGTTATCCAGGTATTTTTGGTAAGAGAGGTAGTGAACATCGCAGATTACAAAGAGATAGTCGAGAACGGCTCGGGTGAGTTTTGGGCTGCGAGGCGGAAGTTTGTCAGGATCTAAACGGTGATAAAAGGCATCGTCAGGAAAGTTAGAAACCACAGCTTTGTGGCGCTCGGAATAGGTGGTAAAGGTATCTACATTCCACTGCCGTTGGCTGAGCTGGGTATTGGATCGAATGGAGAGGGCGGCGAAGATGACGGAGATGACGGCGGCGATTTGGGAGAGCTGAGCGGTTTTTTCTAGCCAGTCCATGAGATGTCTTTTTCTGCAATTCGAGCCTGCGGTATAGAGCTTACTATGAAGATCTACCGGTAGAATGACAGCATTACTTTGGTGCAGCGACATTTCTGGTGCATAGGATACAGGTATGGTTTCTCCTTTAAAGGTCAACCGGCGACAGTGGCTACGCTATTGTATCGGTAGTGGTGCCAGTACGGTGGCTCTCGGGTGGCTTTGGCCGTTAGTGAATCGCGCTTGGGCCGCTGACGTTGATATGGATAGCTTTTGTTTAGCTTATCCTTATAACTCCCGCTGTGAGAATTATTTGCCGGGTGTGCAGGCGGTGGATGAAGCGGGTAAACCCTATCAGGTGGCGGCGCTGTTGGCTGATGTGGCGGTGGGCGATCGCATCCCCGCCCAAGGCTTAAAAGACAAAAGCTACCTTGTGATCGAAACCGGGCTACAGGTTGCACCCTATGGCCTTAGCGCCGTTTGCACCCACCTGGGCTGCCTCGTCGATTGGAGCCCAACCGAGCAAGCATTCATTTGTCCTTGTCACAATTCGCATTACGATTCCTTCGGACAAGTCACCCGTGGCCCTGCGTCAAAGCCCCTAGCGCTGACCACCGTAGTGGTTAAAGACAATCAGATCGGATTATTAAACCAAGAACCCGCTGAAAATCCACGTGACTAATCGTGAAGGGGCTGTGTCTCTGCCCGTAAGGCCGTAGAAGCAACCTCACGAATAGTCCCGAAGCAGAAGTGATCTAAAAGCTTTCTCAGCTTTGGCTGTGTTGATTGAATGCCAATTTTATTTTTAGCCCGCTGTACTAAAGTTTGATCTCCTAGCGGTCGGTCTGGGTCGAGTTCCCAAGGATGAATATAAAAAATTCCAGGCCGATTGTCACGTTCGAGGTAGCTAAAGTTTGAGCGTATCAGTGAAAAAGGATATAACCTGAAAAAACCACCGCCTGAAATGGGGAGTAACAAACCGCAGGCACTGCGAACAGACATCGGAATCTCAATAATTGAGCCTGACACCGTCTGAGCCAAATGAATATTTTGTGAGTATCCGGGTATGCCATAGCGCCCTTTTTTAGCAGGAAAGATACTAGCATCGTAAGAAAACCCTAGCTCTATCAAAATTTCTAAAGCCCATAAAGAACTTTGCGTGATTGAAAAGTAGGGTGCTCGATAAGCCGGTACGGATTTTCCGGCTAGGTTGGAAATAATAGAAACGGCTTGAAGCGTATCACGCCGAAACCTCTCGGGCGTCATCTCGCAAACAGGCTGATGGTTTAACCCGTGGCATCCCAACTCATGTCCGAGAGCAACGACCTTTTTTAACAGGTGAGGATTTTCTTGTGCTGCGCTTCCTAGCCAAAAAAAAGTTGCGCGAACCTCGTATTCAGCAAGCATATCCAAAAGTATATTCAGCCCGCGATCAAGTCTTTTTTGTTTTATATCTTTACTCAGGGCATCTTTTGTGCCGTGGTACCAGTCTTCAACATCTATCGTAAAAGCATGAGTTGTCATTGATGGCTCCAGGATATGTCATCTTTTTGGGCTTTTGCCATGAGTGAATGATTGTGCCGCTAGCCTTGAAACTATGTGCCCTACAGCCTTAGTGCTGAACCGACTGGCAAGTATGTATAAAAATTTTGGATTGTAATATAGATTTCGGAAGATCAGCCTTTTAGGCTCCAAGATCAATCTAAATAGCCACTCTAGGCCCAGGTTCTGTACAGCGGCTGGCGGTTTGGGCCTGATGCCTGCTAATACCTCAAACGCACCGCCCACGCCTATCATCACCGATTTCACCCTATCTTGAGATTCAGCTATCCACTGCTCTTGTTTTGGACACCCTAGACTTACGAAAAGAATACGAGTATCCGTTTTATTGACTGAATTAATGACTCGAATTCTTTCTTCAGATGTCAAAGGACGAAAAGGAGGTGAATAAGCAAATCCGATTTCTAAATCCGGGTACTGTTTCTGCACCTGGGTACTTAATCTCTCTAAAACCTGAGTTCTGTTGCCATAGAAGCCGACTGAGATATTTTCATTATTGGCATCTTGCAGAACGATGTCCATGAGATCTCGCCCGCAGATTTGCTCTATCTGAAACTTGCTTTTTACAGAATGGTCTATCGCTTTATAGAGCCTGTTTTTGAGCTGGACTAACCAAACAAGTGGCTTGCCATCTAGTGTAATGAGGTCTGCATGAGAAAAAACATCTCTAAAGCTTAAGGATTCGTAGGCCAATACAAGCATGTGAGAGTTGGCACAAAAGATAGCCTTAGACTCTCTTGATTTAGCCCACCGAAGAATAGTTTTTCCTACAGAGCGCGAATTGAAAGAAAACTTTGCTTCAATTCCCATAATGCTTGTCTCTTTTAGAGCTAGTTCACTAGGATTTGAAGTGAGCGGAGTAACCATGACTGCTTGCCGGTGGAGTTAGCTAAAACACCCTGCGTGGAACCTCTATGGCGTGACAGTAGAACAGACAAACCCCTATCTAAAAGCTTGAGATTCATCTATGTACAGGACAAAAGTTGAATAGCTAGCTGAAAGTCTTGCTGCTGTTGAGGTTGAGCTAAGTTTAGGCAGATGTGGCTAAGCCAGTCCAAACCATAGCGAAAGAGACTCTTCGCTAGACGACCGTGAGCCTTGAGAACTAAAGGCTTAGTCTCGTTCAGCCACTGCCCTACTTTGACTGCCCAGCAAAGCGCAATCGTCAGTAGCGCAAAGAGCTTCTTTAGTCTTGCAGCCTCCCTCATACTGGTCTCTTCGAGGCAGAAGCCGCGACTTTTGAACATGCCGAAGAGGGTTTCTATCGCCCATCTGAGCGCGTAATCGGCGATCGCCGTTTTGGGCATCCGGTCAGTGGCTACAACTAGGAGTTTGTGGTTGTCCATCCGAGTTGCCGCGACATAGACCCATCGACCCCATAGCCTACGACGCTTAGTTAGTACGCCCTGCTCTCCCGGCTTTAGATGTGCAATCGAGCATCGTCCACACCAGCGGAAAGGCAATCCCTTCATGCACAACCCTTAGCGTCAAGATATTCACCGTTGTGCTACCGACATCCCACTGCGTTCGGTCAACCGCAAGTACCCACGGTTCGGGAATGTTCATCCAGTCAACCACGAGCTTGGCGACCACTGAGTAGTCCAGCTCGAAAGCACGGAAGAAGCGCTGCTGACGTTTGTAATGAGACGCTGGCTTTGCTAGACCCGGAAAGGCAGATGCTAATCGGCTCAGGTTCACTGTGTAGTGACCCCCAAATTTAGGACAGCAGCTAGAGAGAGTAATCTAGAGTCCATAGGGGGCAATCATCATGGCAAACAAGCAAAGAAATTACAGCAGTGAATTTAAGGCCAAAGTCGTGCTGGAGG
>JBAQZP010000031.1:0-7390 GCA_049791095.1 Phormidesmis sp. | reverse complement strand
AGCGGCCTGATTTAACGTCTGTTAGTTAGTACTTTTCTGGAAGGTCGATTTTTCGGCGGCTGTAACTCAGTCGTCAAGGCACTTTCAGCCTATGGCTGGATTTTGCAAGAGTCTGGGCCATACCCCTTTTTCGATGATTCTCTACGAGAACTAGTCGAGCGAGCGGCTAGCTCTACGGCATTGGCTATCGGTACTAAACAACGCCAGGAGGACGCTAGACATACGAGTCAGGGTACGCCCCCCATCTGTTGGAGCGGCATGTACTTTCGCTCTAACGCGGAGCTGATGATCGCCAAGGTGTTGCAACAGCGGGGCGTTCTATTCTTCGCTAATAGTCAGGGAACGGCATCGCTCAAGGGCTTGCCGGTGACAATGGATGCACATGGCATGGTCGAACGCCTGGAAGCGGACTTTCTTGTGTTCCTAAACGGCCAGTGTATTTGTTTGGAGGTTGATGGGCGTCAGCATCAGCAGACCGAGCATGCTTACCGCGATTTTGCCAAAGAGCGCGTCCTGTTGCGGGAGAAAATTCCGACCGTCCGGTTTCCAGCGCAGGAATGCTTGGTTCGACCGGGGGAGGTCATTACAGAATTTTTAACTCTGTTTGCCACATCCTAGCCTTGGTGATCGCCAAGGCTATAAATAACGGTTAAGTTCTACCGCCACCCTCTAAAAACCCTTCTGGCAGATAATGTACGCAGGCCGGTATGAGCAGCGCCACTGCTTCCGGCTCCCAGGGTTCATAGGCTAATTCCGTATGCTGGAGAAAATTCGCCAGCTGCGATTTGACGAACACCCGCACATCACCTTCACCGTTCGTCTCATCATCAGCTTTGCCGATGACATCGAACAGGTCATCGTCCCCTATCAGGTGGTAAAGTTTCCCTGTCGCTTCGCCTGCCTTGAGAGGCTGCTCCAGCAGCGCTAATAACTCTTCCGCTTGCGCTTTGGTTTGCGGCATTGCCCATGTTCCCATTGAAATTTCTTTCTGTTTCGCAGTTTATATGGCTGGCATAAAAATGCTGTAATTACTGGATAGCAGCCATGGGCTACCCAGTAATCGATTTATATAGGTTATTTATCCTTCTTGGTATGGTGAATAGTCCCTTGGCAAAGACTATCCAGGATAAATAAGGCTTTTCTATCCCAAAACTGGCTTGAAAACTGTTTACTGAGCAATAGCTCTGCTAAGTGGCACCGCACAAGTTCACGAACATCCTCATCTGGACAAACGTAGTGCTTTATTGCGGCGATATTCTGATACATATCATTATCTTCAAAGGTTCCTGCCAAAGCGGCTATGGCATCCCTGGCGGGTAACGAAGCGCTCAGCAACAATGCAAGTTTTGAAGCTCTGCTCCTGGTTTTAGGGAGTTGTGGTGTAAACATAGGAAATATCCTTTCTGATTATTAAATTCTGTTATTTGGTCACGGTGATTAAAACGGTTTCGACGTTGGTTGTTCGACTAGCGGTAGCAAAAGAGCCTGCTGGCAATCGCATGACTTTGGCATTAGTCACATCCAGCCATTTGAAGAACTGGTGATAGAGTCTACCGGCACCCATATGGTTGTTAAATTCTTCAGCTTTATAGCGTTGCTTATTCTTCTCAAGGAAACACGCATTAGCCACGGTTACCATCTTGCCTGCAGGCTTGAGCCATTGGTACATCAGGGGTAGGTGCGTCATCTGGCAGTCAAAGGGTGGATTGGCTACAACCCTGTCGTAGAGGGGTTTCGGCTTGAGAAGCGAAAAGTCTTGTCCGATAACTTGGTAGCCAAACAGTTTCAGCAGCTTGCTGAAGTCGGCGTTCTTCTCCACACAGTGGATTGTGCAATCCCATAGTTCGTAGATCTTGCGGGCGATTGCACCCTTTCCGGCGCTAGGCTCTAGTACGTTCAAACCGTCTGATAGGTCAGCATGGTTGATCAGTTGTCTGATAACAGCGGGCGGTGTCGGGAAATAGCTCCAGACGCTGTGCTTGTAATGCAGGCGATTGATATCGCGGATAGCTTGCAGGCGTTGTTGTTTGGATAAGGTGTTCATGGTGTCTGTCTTTCAATTATTCAGTTTTCGTGGTTCGGTTAGTGGGGAAGAAGCGGCTTAGTCCGCAGCCTTCTTCGGCAGTGCAGCATCTTCTATTCTGGTGGCAGCAATGGTTGCTTCAGTGAAGGTTTGCTCATAGCCTTTGTGGCTGGCTTTAATCCTACGGTAGGAAAGGCTTCCGGCGATTTTTACGCGATTGCCCTTCTTGTATCGCTGGGCAACTTCCTGCACCGCAAAGCTGTTAACAAAGACCGTATGCCAGACGGGTTTTCTGTTCATCCATGCGCCGGTTTCCTTGTCTTTATAGCTATCGGTGGTAGCGATACTGAGGCGCATAAAACTACCCCTGTCGTTTGTATGAATAGCCGGGGTATGGCCCAGGTTGCCGATAAGGATGATGGTGTTGTTGTTTGCCATTTTGTTTTCTCCTGTGAGGGGTTGATTCATCATGGCTTTGACAACGCCCGATCCGGGTTCGGCGGCAAGCATCCCGCAATGCAGCAAAGCGAAAAGAAGGGACTCGAAATTACGGAGGGTCTGTGACCGGGCATTCATGCGACGCGATCGCGCAGCAGCGTGGCATGAATGCCCGGTCATGGAAACCGTCATTTTGCTTGCAGCGGGTTCTGGTGCCAGGGCTAAAAGCCAGCACTGATGTCTCACGCCCTGACAGGAGCACAATTTATGGCTACATCTATCACCTTCAATTCGCAGAAATAGCTGGGTATAGAAGCGCTCTGGTGCTAGTAAAAAGGCAAGGGTTCATGTCCATGCCTTAGCCCCCTGCCCTGCAGATAAAATTACAAGCTAGTAAATTGGCTCAGGAGCACTTTTAAAGACGGATGCTATGTAGGGTAGCCGAGTACTTCGATACGGGTGTCTGGCATCGCACCTGAGTCGATACAGCACTAGTTAATTTTGTATTAATACCCCTACCCCTCATGGTTCGCGCATAAAAAAGGTGAGTTCGCAACAATTAGCCAGTCAGCGTGAGATAGATCTCCTCAGAGCAATTCAATAGTTGTAGAATGCGCTGTTGCAGCTCAGATAAAGGTGAAAGGAAGCGTTGTCTGGTCTGGTCAATCTCCATAATAGTGAGGGTGATGCCGCGAAACGCTCTGAGTAACAGCTCAGCGGTCGGGCGAGGTGTGGCCCGCTTCGGATTGCCAGCGTACAGTCCTGCCAGTGTATGTTGCTGTGCCTGCAGTTGAGAGCGCAGCGAAAATTCAAGCAAGCACAGCACCCGTAATCCTAGACTGAGCAAGCGAATCAACCCTTTAACCCGCTGGTCAGAGGCTAAGTAGATAGGTCGCAGACCCAGTGCTTTGCCCTTATAGCGTCCAAAGCCCTGTTCAATCAGATACTCATTGCGATAAGCATAGACCGCCTCTGTAAGTGACAGCTCAAGGTCGTTACTGGCATAGACACGCCAGCCCAATAGCTGTGTTGCTTGTTTGTAAGCCTCCGTATCGAGGGTCGGTTTCACCGTCACGGTCGTTTCTATGAGGGTGCGAGCGGGCTTATCCCGGTAGGCGCGTTTGTGCGTTGTCTGAGTCGTAGTTTCGTAGGCGACCCGTAAGAGGTCTTTGACCCGATGACGCTGGAGAATCCGGCTGACCGCCGCTGTCGTTTCTTCGGTCGATAGCCGCTTATGGCCTCGGCCCGTCGCATTCAATTGTTTCAATGCGTCAACCGCTTTCTCGATACGGGTGTCGAGACTTTTTTGTTGCCGCCGTGCGTATTTGAACGAGCGTACCACCAGCCATTGTTCACGCCAACTGAAGATATCTGCGCCCACGTTGACCGATTGTGGCATTGTCAGACTAAACCCCTCAGCCATCAGCTCTGCTTCCGCTTCATCCTGGGCGGTTGTGGCGGAGGCTGCTACTGACGTCAGTTGTTCTTCTCCTCGAAACACAGGTGCCAGTAGCTCGGCTAAATCGGCTTTGCTCACCTGCTTCTCTGACAAGGGGCACAAGTAGTCGTTCTGACTTTGGGCGATATACCCTCGCGTCTCTATCGCTGACATCTTACTGTCTCCGACGTAGGTCAACCCACTGGACTTCAGGCTCTGTTGCACTTTCTGGATCTCCGGAATGTACAGCGGGTCATCGGCTTGATTCCCACTCACAATAGTGGTGCTCACAGGCAGTCCCAATGGGTCTAGGGCTGCTTGCGATATCTTTACCTGCGGTAGGTCGGGCCGATAATCTTTGCTATGACCGAACTGAAACAGTCCATCCGCTTCCACCGGTCTATATCCACTGCTGGTCGTGGTATCTAGACGCACACAATAGACTTGAAGGTCATACACCCGTACCGTGTGACCGTTCAAGGCACCTTCAAAATTGTCCCACCGGACATCATCGCCTAGTCGGTCTAGCACTCGCTCTAAACGGTCATCGCTAAAATCCAGGCTTCTCACCCTGGGCGAGAGACATCGACTTAACGTGCTGCTCAGCCCTGATGCCCATTCCTCTACCTGGTTAAGTCGATGGTCTCCCTGCGAGAGTAAGTACGACAACCAGCCCACCAAGACTTGACCCAGGCTTAGCCCTTGCCAGTTGCCATGCGGCTCGAAGTGCTCATCGACTAGACGACTCAGCTCTAGCGTTTCCATCTGATTGAGCAATAAGGGGATATCATCAACTCGTTCGTTCGCGATTAGCTCTGCCATAGATGCCTACTCTGCTGCGGGTTACACTCTCATTATGGCAATTTGCTTTTTCACGAATTATTTCAGCGAACCGTGAGTTATCAGCTAAAAAAGCTATCCCTTAAATATCTATTGAATCTAAAGAACAGCTTCTACATTGTAAACGCTAGCAGCTATAGCGGCTCAAAGCTTGGCGACCATACTCAGGGCTACTGCCTCTGCCACCTTAATGCCATCGACCGCTGCCGACAAAATGCCACCGGCATAGCCCGCGCCTTCACCAGCCGGATACAGCCCTTGTGTATTCAGGCTTTGATACTGCTCGTCGCGCTTAATCCTAATCGGCGAGGAAGTGCGGGTTTCGACGCCTGTCAGCACCGCGTCATGCATGGCAAAGCCTTTAATTTGTTTGTCGAAGGCGGGAATGGCTTCGCGGATAGCGGCGATCGCATACTCCGGCAAACTTTCACTCAAATCTCCCAAATGCACGCCCGGTCGATAGGTTGGTATAACCTCTCCAAATTCTGTTGAAGGTCGCCCTGCTAAAAAGTCTCCTACTAGCTGACCCGGCGCTTCGTATGTTTCGCCGCCTAGCCGGTAAGCTTGTTCCTCTAGCTTTCGCTGAAAAGCAATCCCCGCCAATGGACTGCCTGGATAATCTTCTGGCGTAATCCCTACCACAATGCCACTATTTGCATTTTTGCCGCTGCGCTCGTATTGGCTCATGCCATTGGTCACCACCCGGCCCGGCTCGGACGTTGCGGCCACTACCTGCCCACCCGGACACATACAAAAGCTGTAGACGGTGCGCCCATTTGCCGCATGATGAACTAGCTTATAGTCCGCTGCGCCCAAAATCGGATGACCTGCACTGGTTCCATAGCGGCACTCATCAATCAGCGGCTGCGGATGCTCAATCCGAAAGCCCACTGAAAAGGGTTTGGGCTCAATATACACGCCCTGAGCATGAAGCATTTCAAACGTATCACGAGCGCTGTGCCCCACCGCCAGCACAACATGATCGCTGCCAATAAAATCACCACTTTCTAGGGTGACGCCTCGAACGTTGCGATGCTTCCCTTTTCCTGCTATTTCTAAAGTTTCGACTCGACTTTGAAAGCGAATCTCACCGCCTAGCGCGATAATTTGATTGCGAATATTTTCAACAATTTTTACCAGCCGATACGTGCCAATATGAGGCTTGCTAATGTACAAGATTTCGGGCACGGCTCCGTTATTCACTAACTCGGTGAGCACCTTGCGCCCGTGATGATCGTTGTCTTTGATGCGGCTATACAGCTTGCCGTCGGAGAAAGTCCCCGCACCACCTTCGCCGAACTGTGCGTTCGATTCGGGATTGAACTTGCGCTTGCTCCAAAAGCCAAAGGTGTCTTGCGATCGCTCATGCACCGCCTTCCCCCGCTCTACTATAATTGGCCGAAATCCCATCTGGGCCAGCAACAGACCGGCAAACATACCACAGGGGCCAACACCAATTACAATAGGGCGCGTTTGCAAATTTTCGGGAGCCTTTGCCACAGGCCGGTAAGTCATATCGGGCGTTTGTACAATTCGCTGCGCCTTTTTGCCTTTTGAACGCTTGAGTATTTGCTTCTGCTGAGGCGTCTCAACATCGACGGCATACACCAGCGAAATCGCGTCGCGCTTGCGAGCATCGTAGCTGCGCTTGAATATCGAATAGCCGGTTAAATCTTGGGTCGATATTTTGAGCTTATTGACGATAGCGGTCTGAAGTTCTGCCTCGGTATGGTTGAGAGGTAGTTTGACTTCGGTAAGGCGCAGCATGAACTCACAGGTGAATTAAGATGTGAGTATTTTAACAGTTGCTATGGTGCGATCGCAGCTATAGGCAATCAGCTTCAAAAACTTCTCTGTGATGCATTCTCGTCACATGACGTGGGTCACTTGCGTAGCCATTGCTCGTTGTCTTCTTCGTAGCCTAGCCGAACCAAAATATCCCCAAAGAGTGATTTAAACCTGGCGCTATGTTCAGGCATGTACAGCGTTTTCCACTGACCAATTTTTCCAGAGCGAACGTGAAGCGTATTCCTTTCTATCTCGTTAGAAAATAGACTATTGCGCCAGGCTATTTCTAGTAGAGAATCAATGACTCCTTCTTTAAATCCTAAGAATTTAAACATGACCTCGAATAGCTTTAAGTCTTTGTCTTCGATCAGGTCTTCCCACTTCGCTTCAATAAAATTTTGATGCTGATAATTCCATGAGTCAATACACTTTATCGTGTGGTAAGCCTGGTTTTCCATCTCAAATAAAATTCGTTCGTTCAGGCTAGGAAGCGATCGCATTTTATCTTGATAGCTGAGCCCACCAAAGCCTGCTCTCGGGACGTGAAGCCAATCTTCTGCGGCATCAAGGTGATAGAAGCAGCCAGAAATAACAATGTCTCTCGGATCTCTGATGATGTGAAGCCCTCGATACTCTGCATATCGCTTTTTTAGTTGTTTTAAATTGAAATAGCTATGATCTTGAAAGAAAATATCAAAAGCTTCTGCGGGTATCAGCTTCCGAGAAGTTGGTAGTGTATTAGACTTTATCGGTAATAGTGTGAATAACAGAAATAGGCATCCCTTATCCTGAGCTTTTCCTTTTAAGCGATCGCTTCCAGCTTATTGACTTGTCCTCGACGATGACTCATCCGAAAGTTATGC
>JBAQZP010000030.1:0-3780 GCA_049791095.1 Phormidesmis sp. | reverse complement strand
CTGCTTCAGTCCCTTGTTATACTCTGACCAGTTGCGAATGCGGTAGCTCATGAAGTCACGGTTTTTGGTGGTACTTAAACTTTACTTCATCTACCCCTTTCGCAACCCCTATTCGTGCAACAACGCCAAAGTACTCTAGAATTCCATCACGATAAGCATCACGCTGGCTATGTCAATAAATTCAATGCGGCTGTAAAAGGAACAGACTTTGATCATCAGCCGATTGAAGCGGTGATTACATCGGTTGCCGATAATCCTGAGCAGTCAGGCTTATTCAACAACGCCGCTCAAGCATGGAATCATACCTTTTACTGGGAGAGCATGAAGCCTGACGGTGGCGGCAAGCCATCGGGAG
The DNA here is from genome assembly GCA_049791095.1 of Phormidesmis sp. GTDB lineage: Bacteria > Cyanobacteriota > Cyanobacteriia > Phormidesmidales > Phormidesmidaceae > Phormidesmis. Next base: position 3,425 of record JBAQZP010000030.1, on the reverse strand, counting down.
AACTAGCGAAAAAGATTGACGCTGACTTTGGCAGCTATGACCAGTTTGCAGAAGCTTTTAAATCAGCCGGGGCCGCTCAATTTGGCAGCGGCTGGGCCTGGTTGGTTTTAGAGGGCGATACCTTGAAGGTGACTAAAACACTTAATGCTGTCAACCCTTTGACTAGCCATCAGGTGCCCTTGCTGACGATGGATGTCTGGGAACATGCCTACTATCTCGACTATCAAAACCAGCGCCCTGAGTACATTTCTACCTTCTTGAATGAGCTGGTGAACTGGAACTTTGCAGCCCATAATCTAGCGGCTGCTTAGTGGTGTATAGCTTCTGGCTCTGTCGGTCTGGTACTGAACAGAGCCGCTTAATTACTATTTTAAGGATTTTTCCGTGTTAATGTCTCAACCTGATTATCCCAAAATTACGCTCTCGTTTGAATATCGAGGATGGAAGATTGAGCTAGATCAAAGCGAAGAGAATGGGCAGATCGCCTATGCTGCTTGGGCTAATGATGCTACAAGTAGCGTTGTTGCTGTTCCCTATGCCGCTTCTCAAAAGCTAGCTATTCAGAAAGCAAAACGATGGGTAGATAGTCGGCTCTCTATTTAGGTTCGGGCGAATCCTTTTCCGCGAGATGATAAACCTGCGTTGATATGCTCGTCGTAGGTGATTTGTTTGAACTGCACGACATTTGTATAAGGATTATAAAGCGTATAGCTAGCATGGCCAGCAATGCGCCCCACATTGCCCACCCCTACCACCTGCCGAGCGTTGAGGGTATGCTGCTTGGGCAAAGGAGTAGCGGTGACAACACTACCTTGCGCGACGGACAGGGTTTGAACAGTAGAAGTGACCTGCGCAGCCGGAAGCTGATACTGAAAAGCTAGGCCAGATGCCCGCAAAAGAGCGTATTGGCCTCTGAGCGCAGTAGCCGGTCGAGCATCATGAATGGACTGGTTTCGGGCGTTAATGTGTCGTCACAGCCAACGGTGCTGCCATGAATCAGCAGGCAGTCTAACTCGAAAAAACCAAAGTCTAAACTGCGTAACCGTTGCACTGTATCGCGAGAAACAGCCTGCCAAAGTTGTTTGACCCCTTTCGCCCCGTAGTGTTCTTTGAGCTGAGTAGCGTCTGGATCGCTACCCCAACCATAGAGATTGAAAAGCTGTTCTTCCCACCAGCCAAAGCAAATTTGAGCGCGCAGGCCAGTGTCTTGCCGAATTTGCTGCACCAGTGCTTCTGAGTCATGTCTGGGGCCAATTAAATCACCCAAAATATAAAGCTCATCTACAGTGATCTTGTGCTTTTGAATATCTTTAAGAACAGCATTATAGGCTGGTAAATTGCCTTCGATGCCGCTGAGGATGGCCCAAAACATATGAAAACTCTTTTATGAGACTGGTGAAGGAAGCAAAAGGTTCTATCGGCTTGTTGTTGATCGATATCGGCGAGCACGGCTTTGAGCGCCGCTAAGTTGCCATGAATGAAAGAGATAACGGCTATTTTCATGCGGCTTCCTGAGGTTGTATAGATTGAGAGCGTTGACCAGAGGGTGCCTGATTCTGTGTCAGCATGGCCTGATGGGAGGCCAGCAGGGCATCAGGTAAACAACAGTCACGTAGGGTGGCTGCGATCGCCCCCTGATCAAGCTGCTGACCCACCATATCGTGGACTGGTCGGCGAGCGTCAGAGCCGCTGGTAAAGCTGTCTCAATCTGGATCTGAGGCATCTCTATTTTGAGTCGATAAGCATCTACACCGACTGTCGCCGGAGCGATGTACAAAGCAGGCTTTGAAGCATTAGCACGGGCTAAAAGCTGCGAACTAATCCAGTGAGTTTTTCCGGCTCCCCACGATCCTGCAACAACGGTTAACATAGGTTAATATGAAAACGATAATCATTATCGTATTATAGTTAGACAAAATTTGTGAACCAATTTTTTGAGACACTATGGAAGAATGTGATGTGAGTAATTCCTGGATAGACCAGACAGACATCGCCATTATTGGGGCGGGGCCGCAGGCGCTAACGCTGGTGACTCATTTGCTGCAAAAGCATAAGGCTATACGCGATCGCCTCAGCGCTGGCCATTCACCCGGCTTTAAAGTATTTGATCCTAGCGGCACTTGGCTAGCGCGATGGCATCAGCAATTTGCCGCCCAAGAAATTCCGCATCTGCGCTCTCCAGCAGTGCATCATCCTGACTGCAATCCGCATACCCTGCTGAGCTTCGCAGAGCGACGGTGTGATGAACTCTTTAACCCGTACAACCGACCGGGAAGCAAGCTGTTTCGAGAGTTTTGTGAAACGGTGATTGACCGCTGGTGTTTGCGCGATCACGTGACTCAAGCGCAAGTTGTTGGATTAACCCATCAGGGCAGACGGTTTCAACTCACCCTGGCCAATGGCAAAGCAATCAGCGCCCGCCGCGTGGTATTGGCGACGGGAAGTACAGCCCCTCACTTACCTGCCTGGACTCAGCAAACGACTGGCTACCCGCCTGAGCGACTTTGCCATGCTCAAGCGGTTAATTTACCCACTTTGCCCACCTTAACTGGAGAGACCATCTTGATTGTGGGCAGTGGGCTGACCAGCGGCCATTTAGCCATCGGCGCGGTCAAACGGGGGGCGCGGGTGCTGCTGATGGGGCGGCGGGCATTTCAAGAAAAGATTTTTGATGCCAATCCGGGTTGGCTAGGGCCAAAATATTTAAAGGCGTTTAACGCTGAGTTGGATTGGGGAAAGCGATCGCACATGATTCAGCAGGCGCGCAATGGCGGCTCGCTAACGCCTGAAATGTTAACGCGATTAAGAGGACTTTCTAAAGAAGGTACAGTGGCGCTGTACGAGCGGTGTGAGGTGGCGAAGGCAACCTGGAAAGGAGACGCCTGGCAGGTATGCTGCAACCATCCTATTGTGCATAATTGTTTTGCCCACCAGCCCATTCATCGGATCTGGCTGGCAACTGGAACGCATCTCGACATTACCGCGCATCCGCTTTTAGGAGAGATTTCAAAGCAGTATCCGGCTCAAATAGTCAATGGGTTGCCGGTGCTAGATGAGCATTTACGCTGGCCAGGATGTGAGCTGTTTTTAATGGGGCCTTGGGCGGCCTTGCGGGTCGGGCCGGTGGCAAGGAACTTATTTGGTGGGAAATTGGCGAGCGATCGCATTGTTCCAGCCTTCACAAAATCGAGCATTGCCCGAGCAGCCTGACATCATCAAGATAGTAAAGCAACAAGCCATATTGACTTTTTTATCCAATGCTCGATCCTTAGTCAAATAGATTAACGCCGCAAATTTCTATTAGACTTTATCGGTAATAGTGTGAATAACAGAAATAGGCATCCCTTATCCTGAGCTTTTCCTTTTAAGCGATCGCTTCCAGCTTATTGACTTGTCCTCGACGATGACTCATCCGAAAGTTATGC
>JBAQZP010000029.1:0-43825 GCA_049791095.1 Phormidesmis sp. | reverse complement strand
TTAGCCAAACGTAGGCCCACTCTACTTCTCGCTAAATTACTCGCAGTCAAATTAAAGCCGCCTGAAACACAGCAACAACCGCTTTTGTCCACCTAGTTATTCAACAGAAACTTCGGACTGTCCAGTTCAACAAAGCAATAGACTTACCGCTAAATCAGACGGCAACCGTGGAGATCGTGCCTGAAAAAGCGGGTGACTACACATTTCACTGTGGCACGAACATGTTTCGCGGTACGATAACGGTGAAAGACCATGTTTGATAGGGAGATTGTGGCAGGGCCATTCATTTTGCGGGTTTGAAAGAAGCGATCGCAGTCTTGATATTGCTTTCAAAGAGAAGTAATATGAGCTTTTACTATGACATCCAATCGAGTTCGTCTGCGAATGCGTTTGCGCCAACTGCACAAATCACTCGTTCCTTTTATGGTGTTGCCGCTGTTGTTGACGCTAACAACAGGAACATTATTCCAATTTGCAGTGGTTAGCGATCGCGCCAATGATTTCTTCTGGTTGCTCGATTTACACCGAGGCAAATTTGGCCAGGTCAATTTAGAGTTTGTCTATCCTATTCTCAACGCACTAGGGCTATTGACCTTGATCATTACAGGTTCGATTATGTGGGTTCAATCACCCGATCGAAAGCGAAGAAATAATTAATGCCCTGTAAAAATAGCGCTGAGAACGGCATCTGAGTAAAGGTTCAAGGCCCATATCCCCTCCCCCCGGATTGTTTCGCGCGGCTTTTAGCGATACGGTCGCTTTTAGCGTAGTGCTATTTACCTTATGGAATCCGACCACTCAATATGCAAATACTCAAACGAGCGCGCCTGATTGAGGTGCTAGGCGTTTTGTTCGCAAGCTGGGCGATCGCAAGCTGCGCCCCAACTCCAACAGAGACCAACACGGCTGCCAACACGGCTGAAACACCCGCACAATCCGGCTCTGCTGAGCAAATTGTGCTGGCGATTGGAGGGGAAAGTGAAGAGGGTTACGATCCGACCTTAGGCTGGGGCCGCTACGGAGCACCGCTATTTCAGAGCACGCTGCTAAAGCGCGATCAAGATCTGAACATCGTCAACGACCTGGCGACGGACTATACCATTAGTGAAGACGGCAAAACCTGGACAGTCACAATTCGAGAAGACGCGGTATTTTCGGATGGAGAGCCGCTGACTGCTGCGGATGTTGCCTATACCTTTAACAAAGCCGCAGAGAGCGGTGGCCTTACAGATGTCACTCAGCTAGAGAAGGCAGTGGCTGTAGATGACACTACCGTGGAACTTAAGCTGAAGCAGCCGCAGAGCACCTTTGTCAATCGCCTGATTACGCTGGGCATTGTGCCAGAACATGCCCACGCAGAAGACTATGCCCGCAACCCAATCGGCTCTGGCCCTTACAAAATGGTGCAGTGGGACGAAGGGCAACAGCTCATTGTAGAAGCGAATCCTGATTACTATGGTGAGGCTCCAGGCATTCAGCGGCTGGTGTTTTTGTTTGTTGAAGAAGACGGCGCTTTTGCAGCGGCTAAGTCAGGGCAGGCTCAGGTGGCAGCGGTGCCGCAGTCGCTAGCGGTGCAAACAATTGAAGGGATGACTCTGCGTGATGTAACCAGCGTGGATAATCGGGGGCTAATGTTTCCCTATCTGCCAGCCAACAGCAAAAAAACACCGGACGGCGATCCGGTTGGCAATGATGTAACGGCTGACTTACCCATTCGGCAAGCCGTCAACTACGCGATTGATCGTCAGGCGCTAGTCGATGGCATTTTAGAAGGCTATGGCTCGCCTGCCTATGGTCCGGTAAGCGGATTAGCCTGGGAAGAGACTAAGGCCGATATTAAAGATGCTCAACCGGAGAAGGCCAAAGAGATTTTGGCTGCTGGGGGATGGACTGATAGGGACGGTGACGGCATTGTTGAAAAAGACGGGCTGAAAGCTGAATTCACAATCTTGTACAAAGCCGACGACAGTATTCGACAGGCGCTTGCCCTGGCTACTGCTGAAATGCTAAAGCCAATCGGCATTCAGGCCAATGTAGAAGGAAAAAGCTGGGATGATATTGAGCCGCTGATGCACAGCAATGTGGTGGTATTTGGCTGGGGAAGCCATGACCAAACAGAAATGTATAACCTGTATTATTCTCAATCGGCACAGGGAGACTACAACAACGCGGGCTACTACGCTGACCCGGCCATTGATAGTACGCTGGACTTAGCTATGGGCGCACCTTCGGAGGCGGAAGCCGTGACGTATTGGAAGGCGGCTCAATGGGATGGTAAGCAGGGTATGACGACTAAAGGGGACGCGGCTTGGGCCTGGCTCGTTAATCTAGATCACACCTATTTTGTTGATGAGTGTTTGGACATTGGTCAGCCGCAGATAGAGCCCCACGGTCATGGCTGGCCGGTTACGGCAAATATCGCTGAGTGGAAGTGGACATGCGAATAAGGCGGCTACTGATAGTTGTAGCGCAAAAGCTGTTGCGGTTAGGTCTGTTGCTGATGGCGGTTGCTGTTTTCACTTTTGTACTACTAAGTTTTTCGCCGATTGATCCAGTGCAGGCTTACATTGGCGCAGATATGATGCAAATTAGCGCCGAGCAACAGGCGCTGATTGCCGAGCGCTGGGGACTCGATCAGCCAATGTGGAGCCGCTTTCTGGACTGGCTAGGACAGCTTTTACAGGGGAACTTAGGAACCTCGCTGGTGTTTAATCAGCCGGTGAGTGAGGTGATTGCTTCGCGGTTTCAGGCATCTTTGCAAATGCTGGCGATCGCATGGCTGCTCTCTGGCCTTTTGGGCTTAGCCCTGGGCATTGCCGCAGGCGCACAAGAAGGCCACTGGACAGATCGGCTGATCCGTCTCTATGCTTACACCCTCGCCTCGTCGCCGACGTTTTGGGTGGCGCTATTATTGTTGATTGTCTTTGCTGTGTCTTTCAAAATTGCCCCTATCTGCTGCGCCGCACCGCCGGGAGTGCTCTCGCAAAACGTCACTTTTTGGCAGCATTTGCATCACTTGCTATTGCCTGCTGTTGCCCTCAGCATTATCGGTATTGCCAACATTGCTTTGCACACCCGCCAAAAGCTTATTGATGTGCTCCATAGCGACTATGTGTTATTTGCACGGGCTCAAGGCGAAAGCCTGTGGAACATTGTGCGCTACCACGGCGTTCGCAACATTCTTTTACCGGCTATTACCCTACAGTTTGCTTCCTTGAGCGAGCTGTTCGGCGGTTCAGTGCTAGTCGAGCAGGTGTTCGCCTATCCGGGATTAGGCGAAGCGACAGTGCAGGCTGCATTGCGGAGCGATATTCCTTTACTGGTTGGAATTGTGTTCTTTAGCGCAATATTTGTCTATACTGGCAACACCCTGGCAGATTTGGCCTATCCGATTATCGATCCACGCATTCGCTTAGGAGGAGGGCAGTAAGAGGATGACCATCACCGCCAAATCGCCCAAAAGATTGCCCAAAAGACTGCCCAAAAGATTGCTTAGAACATGGCGGCAGAACAACAGAAGACAGCAGACTTTAGGCGCTATTGTTTTAGGCACTATTTTTCTGTTGGGAATTATTGTAAGTCCCTGGTTTCTTGGCGAATCGGGGCTTAGCACTGTGCTCACTCAGCGCAATCAGCCGCCTTCATTGGCGCATTTAGGGAAGCGCAAACAAAAAAGGTACCGGCTAAATGGGAACAACCAACACATCCCATTTAGGCAAGAGTTCAGAGCGTAGCCACTGTTGTTCAAAGCTGGCTAACTCATCTTTAGTGACCGTTACCTTCTTAGGATAAATGCCTTCAACGAGATGAACTAACGGTTCAAAGCCATTCCAGGTCATATGAGCCGTCCATTGCAGCGCTGTTTCAATCGTATTGAGCAACGTTCCATTCCAATACTGTTCTAAAGCAGCCCAGCACCGTTCAATCGGATTGTACTTACTGTGATAGGGCGGATAGTAAATTAGTCGAACTCTAAGCCCGGTCGTTTGGACAAATTGAGCGAGCCGTTTGATAAACTGCGTGCGATTGCTTCTGACCGCCGAGCCCCCATCTAAATCGATCGCCAGTTCTTTGAGTCCGAGATGATCTCCCTGATGCTCTTGCCACCAAGCCGCTAGGCAATCGACGATAAAGTCACTGGTTTCTGCTGATTGTCCGAAGTAAACAGAGAGCTGGTTGCCCACAACATCAAGAATGCCAAAGGGGACTAACAGCGCATCCCAATGGTCATCATGGTCGTCAGCTTGTTTGGCATTCAGTGTGCGGGCTTTGCCCTTCCTGGAGAGATTGCCAATGCGAACTTTGGCCTTGCTGTCGATGGATAGGCGCAATACGCTATCATCGGCGTCAGCCACTCTATTCGCCTGTGCAACATGGGTAAAAATCGCATCGGTTTCGGGAATCTTTTTCTGAGGCTTCACCTTTTGTGTTTTTTTAGGCGATAGCCCAAGCGGTTGAGAATGACACCCATCGTTTGACGGCAGGGCAACTCAGCTTCTGCATAGCCTTTCTCTATCATCAGTGCATCTAGAACCGCTTGAGCGGTCACTTTGGTGTAGGCAAACGTTGTTTTCAGCTTCGGATCAGCTTGAGACTGCTCGCCAATCAATTCGTGGATATCGGCTTCTAAGTTCGGCAGGTTCGCTTCGGTCTTCTTCCGACCCCGCGCCTGATACTGATCTAGGCAAACAACACCGACGCGGCGCTCATGAAGACCTTTCTGTACCGTTTGTCGTTTCCAGCCTAGATGCGTTTCTGCGCTTCGCGCTGAGCCGTTCAGGTAGTCTTCTACCGCTTTTGCCATGAACGCTCGCTTGTCTGGCCCCCGCAGTTTTCCCGCAGCATCCTTGAGCGTTGATTTGAGTTTCTCATCTAGCATCAGCGATTTCCTAAGCAGGCTCTATGACCACTTCTCTAGTCTACTCGGTACGCTTTTTTTAGGCGCTTCCCTTATTTGGCACTGACTGGCTCGGACGCGATATGTTGAGGCGATCGCTCCACGGCCTGTCTTTGAGCCTGCGAGTTGGATTATTGGCCGCCAGCGTTAGCGCAGTGATTGGCACTGGGCTCGGGCTAGCCGCTGGTACCTTTGGCGGCTGGGTAGATGCAGTGATTATCTGGATTGTTGATGTCTTCTTTAGTCTGCCTCACCTGGTGCTGCTGATTTTAATCGCCTTTGCGGTGGGCGGTGGCACCAAGGGCGTGATTATCGCCGTGGCGCTGACTCACTGGACAAATTTAGCGCGGGTCATTCGAGCAGAAGTCCTGCAAACTAACAGCGCTGAGTATGTGCATTTATCTCGCCGTCTGGGCAAATCATCGCTTTGGATTGCCCGTCATCACATGGTGCCGCATATTGTACCGCAACTGCTCGTAGGCTTAATTCTGTTGTTTCCGCACGCCATTTTACATGAGGCAGCGCTGTCTTTTATTGGTATTGGCCTGTCGCCTCATTTGCCGGCAATCGGCATCATTTTAGCGGAGTCGATGCGCCACCTTTCTACGGGGTATTGGTGGCTAGGGGTGATGCCTGGAATCCTCCTCCTGCTTTCTGTCAAAGCCTTTGATTGGTTAGGCGAAAACTTGCGATCGCTGCTCGACCCCAAAACCAGTCAGGAATAATTATGCTCTCAATTGCCAATTTAAGGGTTACGTTTACCCAATATGATCAGGGACTTCGCCGCAAACAACTCACTGTCATCACCGATCTAGATCTCGATGTGCAAGCCGGTGAAGTGGTGGCGGTCGTTGGCGCGAGCGGTTCGGGCAAGAGTCTTTTGGCTCATGCGCTATTAGGGATTTTGCCACAGAATGCTACTATTAGCGGCACTCTGCAATTTCAAGGAGAGCAGCTTACGCCCGAACGCTGTCGGGCACTGCGCGGCAAAGCGATCGCGCTCATTCCTCAATCGGTAGGCTATTTAGACCCGCTCATGCGCGTAGGCAAGCAAGTGCAACGGGTGGCACAGCTAGCAGGGCAGTCTAAACCCAGCGCCAGAACTAGCGTAGATAGGACATTTACGCGCTATGGTCTGCCAGGGACAACGCGCGATCGCTATCCCTTTCAGCTCTCAGGCGGCATGGCGAGGCGAGTACTCGTCTCTACAGCGGTGGTGACTCAGGCCCAGCTTGTCATTGCCGATGAACCCACGCCTGGGCTGCATCCCGATGTCGTCAAAGAAACCCTCAGCCATTTAAAAGAACTGGCAATGGAGGGACGCGGCGTGATGTTGATTACGCATGATATTGAGGCGGCTTTGCAGATTGCGGATCGAGTAGCCGTCTTCTATGCAGGGACAACCGTAGAGATTGCCGCCGCCCGAGATTTTTCTGAAGACAACCTGCGACATCCCTATACCCAGGCGCTTTGGCGATCGCTGCCGCAAAATGAGTTTGTGCCAGTGCCCGGAAATCAACCCAGCCCTGAGCGGTTGCCAGAGGGCTGTTTGTTTGGCGATCGCTGCCCCTGGGTAAGCGACATTTGCAGCGCAGAGAGACCCCGGCTAAGAGCAGTTCAAGCAGGATGGGTGAGGTGTGTTCATGCTGAAGGGTGATAATTTGTGGTTTCGCTATGGCGATCGCCTACCCTGGGTCGTACAAAACAGAAGCTTGGCAGTTGCGCCGGGTGAAGTGCTGGGCCTGATAGCTCCCTCCGGCTATGGCAAAACAACTTTAGGAAAGCTGTTAGCAGGTTATCTATTGCCGCTAAAAGGACAGGTAACATTAGCAGGAAAACCATTCCCCCAAAAAGGCTACAGTCCAGTGCAGCTCATCTTTCAAAACCCTGAGCTATCGGTCAATCCCCGCTGGCGCATTCGTCAGGTTCTGCAAGAAGGCTGTTCCCTAGAGCCGATTTACCTGGAAGCTTTGGGCATTCACCCTGGTTGGCTCAACCGCTATCCTCATGAGCTAAGCGGCGGTGAATTGCAGCGGGTTGCGATCGCCCGCATTCTCAACCCATCCACGCGGTATTTGATTGCCGATGAAATGACCGCTATGCTCGATGCCAACACTCAAGCACTGATCTGGCAAGGCGTGCTGTCGTTTGTGCAAAAACAACAGGTTGGGCTAGTTGTAATTAGCCACGACGAACCCCTACTGCACAGACTTTGCGATAAGATTTTGAGACTAGCTGATGGCCTGATGTATCCCATGACTTCAGCCCTATCGGCCAGCATTCGTTGATTTTTTTGAACTTACCTTTAAAACAATTCTTTAAAACCTAATTATCTTTGGCTAATTTAACAGCCGCTCCCAGTTCTATTTAGCGTGACTCAGTGCAGCCTTCTTCACCAAATCCTTCAACAGATAGTAGCTCAGATATAGCGGCGTCCCCCGACGCTAGCCTTGACCATGCTTCCTCTAACCATGCTTCCTCTAACCATGCTTCCTCTAACGGCAACCACCCGCACAGCCAGGGCAGTGACCATGTCCACAGTGCAGCGTCTCGAAGACAAATTATCAATCGAATTTCTCGGATAGAAGGGCATCTGCGTGGCATCAAAACGATGATACAAGACGATCGCCCTTGCCCAGATGTTTTGATTCAAATTGCAGCGGTTCGTGGGGGGTTAGACCGCGTCGCCCGGATTATTTTAGACGAGCACCTGAGCGAATGCATCACTCGGGCTGTCGATGAAGGCAATATTGAAGCAGAGGTAGCGGCCTTAAAAGCTGCTCTCGACAGATTTATATAGCGGCTAGAAATTGGCAGAACCCGTAGGCATATTTTGTATCAAAGGGCACAAATCCTGTCCTGATAACTTCCTACAGTTCTTCTGGTAATATGACCCCCAAATGCATGAAACCAGTTGCCTTTCCAATAATTGCGGTCTCTAGCCTGCTAATTACCGCAGTCCCAATTTCTGCCCAAGATGACATATCTCCTAATGGCGTCAGAACTCTCTCACCTGAAGGCGGCATTATTCCCACGGCTACCTGGAGCCTGGGAACTAGAGCCGGAGACTTCATCTTCGTGGCAGGAATGCGGGGCATCGACCCCGAAGCCAATGCCCTGGTTCCTGACGATGAAGGTCGGGTGCGGCAGGCATTTTTAAATATGCAGATGATTGCAGAATCAGAAGGCGCTACCTTGCAAGATGCCGTGCGGCTGGTCGTGTATGTCGCCGACATGTACCGCTATCGCCCCATTGTTAACCAGATTCAGGAAGAACTCTGGGGCGAAGGCCCCTATCCACCGCGCACCATCATCGAGGTAGATCGCCTCAATCAGGACGACATCGTTGAAGTGGAAGGCACCTTTTACGCGCCAGTTAACGAATAAGCAGTGAGGCAACCCTAGCTTTTAGAGATTGTCAACCCTAAATTTTCAGCTCTGACGCTGCACCCGTTAGGGCCATCCAAGCAAACTTGTGGATGACCCTGTTTAATGGCGACTTATCTCTCAAACCGGGTTACGTTATGGCTTCTATGGTCTCGGGAACTTTATTGCATATCACTGCCAGTTCTATGTGCATCTTGTGTGATGTGTTTGGACGGTTAGATTAGATTCCTGGAGAACAATATGACAAGCCGCACTTCGTTCAATCAGTCGCGCGCGCGCTGGTGGAATCGATCAATCCAACGATTATCTTCTGTCCCAGGGTTCGTCCAAAAAACGTCGTCCGCGCCGCTCAAGTTGAGGACTGGATGGGCCAGAATCCTGGTGGGAGGAACGGCTGTCTTTGTCTGTACGGCCAGCTACTGGAGCTACCAGCGGGTACGCAACGTGGCCTTAGAAGAACTGCAAGCTAAAGCTTTTTTAGAGGTGCAGCAGGGGGCCAACGAAATTGACCGCTGGATCGGGAATAAAAAATCAGCTTTGGGGGCGATCGCCAACAACCCGACCTTCCGAACCATGGACTGGCAGCTCATTGAACCCTATTTGCAACTAGAAGAAAAACGGCTGCCCGATTTCTTTTATTTGGGTATGACAGATGCCAGCATGATGCTGTATACCCCCGACACTCCCGATAAAAATGGCACCATCGATCTCAGCGATCGCCAGCATATTCAAGGCGCAATGGCTGGGGTCAATAGCCTATCTGACCCCCTCCTGTCGCGCAGTTCAGGGGGGCGCAGCATTGTTGTGTTTGCAATACCGACCTTTTCTGGAGAAGCAACACCAGATAATCCGCTGGGTAAACCGATTGGAGCGGTCAACGCAGTCATCGGGACTGACAAAATCAAAGCGGTGGTCAACAATCTCAACTACGGACAAAAGAGCTACGCATTTGCGCTGAACTCTAAAGGCGAAGCGATTGTTCATCCCAATGCTGAGCTGATGTCTACAGTCGAAGTGCCCGCACCTAGCCTCTTAGACTATGGCGATCCGGGTCTAGCTGAGGTCGCCCAGCGCTTGGGGAATCAAGAATCGGGGCTTAGCCTCTTTGAAATTGACGGCCAAAAACAATACGTTGCTTATGTTCCGCTAACGGAGGCAGATTGGTCGGTTGCTCTGGTGATTCCACGCAGCAATATTGACGGACAGCTACGCCCGTTAGACTGGATGGCAATGGTTGTCGTGGGTCTGACCGGGACGATGCTAATCGTATTGTGGCAGGTGCAAACCTTTGAACAGCAGCAGCTAAAACGCTCCAAAGCCGCTGCCGATATGGCTAATCAGGCCAAGAGCGATTTTTTAGCCAACATGAGTCACGAGCTGCGCACGCCGCTCAATGGCATTTTAGGCTATGCCCAAATTTTAGGACGGACGCTAGACGGCAAGGATAGAGAAGGCATCAACGTCATCCATCAATGCGGCTCCCACCTGCTAAACCTCATCAACGATGTTTTAGACCTCTCGAAAATAGAAGCTCGCAAACTTGACCTGGCCCCAGTAGCGGTTCATCTGCCCTCACTGCTGCAAAGTGTGGTTGAGATGTGTCGGATTAAGGCCGAGCAAAAGGACATTGCGTTTGTCTACCAGCCGACGCCGCAGTTGCCCAAAGGGGTCTTGGTCGATGAAAAGCGACTACGACAGGTACTGATTAATCTGCTAGGGAATGCGATTAAATTTACCGAAGCGGGCACCGTCACCCTCCAGGTTGAAGTTCAACCCCTCTCTGAGACTGAAGTTTCTCTGCATTTCCAAATCATCGACACAGGCGTTGGTATTAATCAGGCCGATATGGCCAAACTGTTTGAAGCCTTCGAGCAGGTGGGCGATCAGAAAAAGCAGTCTGAAGGCACAGGCTTAGGTCTGGCGATTAGTCAACGCATTATTCATCTAATGGGAGGCACGATTGCCGTCAACAGTCAGCTTGGGTCGGGCAGTGAGTTTGCTTTTGCCATTAAGTGCCCGCTGACCGAAACCTGGGTAGAGCAGCAGTCTATTGATGGGGTCAATCGGATTGTGGGCTATGAAAGCCAAAAGGAAGGCCAAAAGGACGATAAGAAGCGTTACCGCATTTTGGTAGTAGACGATCGGTGGGAAAATCGTGCTGTTCTATCTGGCTTACTAACGCCCTTGGGCTTTACGGTTTTGGAGGCCGAAAACGGTCAGGTGGGCTTAGACATGTTGCAAACACAATCTCCTGACTTGGTGATTATGGATTTAGTCATGCCGGTGATGAATGGCATTGAGTGCCTGCGCCGTATTCGACAAATAGACGAGCTAAAGCAAACCATCGTACTCGTGTCTTCTGCGTCGGTTTCACAGGCCGATCAGCAGCTAGCGATGAAGCAGGGGGGAAATGATTTTTTACCTAAACCGGTAGAGTCGGCAGAACTTTTTCAGTTGCTTGCTAAACACTTACCGTTGCGGTGGATATCTCAGCGAATACAGGAAATACCGGGGACGATATCGCACGTCCCTGTACCGCCATCAGCGGAGCTGGCGGTGCCGCCGCGTGAAACGTTAGAAGAATTACTGCTGCTGGCCAAACGAAATCGAGTTAGAGAATTGCGATCGCAGCTCGAAGCCCTCAAAGACACTGACAGCACCTACGGCCCTTTTGCCGACGCTCTCTTAAAGCTGGCTCGTCAATTCCGCTCAGAAGAGATTGAAAAGCGCCTACAGCAGCATCTGACGGGAGAAGCCACCGATGCCTAACAGACAGGTGCAAACTAACATGCTAAAAGGGATTGAAGTTTTAGTCGTAGATGATACGGTTGCTAACCTAAACGTGCTCGATGAAATTTTATCCTCAGCTCAGTATTACGTGTCTGCTGTTACCAGCGGTAAGCGAGCCCTAAAGCAGTTGCAGGAACAAACGCCCGCCCTAATCTTGCTAGATATTCAAATGCCAGAAATGGATGGCTTTGAAACCTGTCGGCAGATTAAAGCCAACCCTGACACCGCGAATATTCCCGTTATTTTTATCACCGCCCTATCGGACGCCGAGAGTATTGTTAAAGGGTTTTCTTTGGGGGCTGTTGATTACATTACTAAACCCTTTCGCGAAACCGAGCTATTAGCACGGGTACGCACTCAGCTCAATCTCTATCTTTTAACTGAAAAGCTAGAAGAGCAGGTGGTTAACCGTACCGCAGAACTGAAGACTGTAATTGAGAAACTAGAACAATCTCAGCTACAAACCGTCCAAAGCGAGAAAATGGCCGCTCTCGGCAATCTGGTTGCTGGGGTCGCCCATGAAATCAACAACCCGGTTGGCTTCCTCAACGGCAGTATCCGCAATGCTCAAAACTATGTCCAAGACTTGCAGGGTCAGCTAGCGCTGTATCGGCAACATCATCCCAATGCCGCTGTGCCTGTGCAAGAGAATGCGGAAGAAATCGATCTGGACTTTGTGTGCGAAGACTTACCCAAACTGCTGGATTCAATGAAAGGGGCCACTGACCGCATCAAGGCTATCAGCACGAGTTTGCGTACCTTCTCGCGCGCTGATACCGAACATAAAGTAAGTGCCCAAGTTCAGGAGGGATTGGACAGCACGCTACTGATCCTAAAGTATCGACTTAATGCCAACGAAAACCGCCCGGCCATCAAGGTGACTAAAGACTATGGAGAACTGCCCGCCATTGAGTGTTTTCCTGGCCAGCTTAACCAGGTGTTTATGAATCTACTAGCCAATGCGATTGACGTCTTTGACGAAGCCACCGAGCAAGCTTCCTTTGCTGAACTAGAAGACAAACCTCAGACCATCACTGTTAAAACTACTGTGCGTCCAGCACTAAAGGCGATCGAAATTAGCATCCAGGATAATGGCAAGGGAATGCCAGACGCTGTCAAGAAAAGGATATTTGACCGCTTGTTTACGACCAAAGGGGTTGGCAAAGGCACGGGGTTGGGGCTGGCGATCGCCCATCAAATTGTGACCGAAAAGCACGGTGGCCAATTGACAGTGGAGTCCGCCCCAGGGCAGGGCACCACCTTTGTCATTCAACTACCGCTGTAGGCAACGGTCGATAGAAATTGGAGAACAAAACCGTTGTGCTCACAGGCGGCAGCGGCATCAGAAGGAAAGAGCTTGGGTTGATACCTGAAAGCCCGCAGCGGCTAAGATTCTGACTTTTACATAAGAATCACTCTCATTAATGGTAAGATGACGCCACCCTTAATTTTCACTGATCGACATCAGTAAGGACGGCAAATGATGAAGCTTTCACGACGCTCGCTGATAATTCGCGGCACTGCGGCTACCGCTGCCTTTGCGGCCACGCAGGTATTTCACCCCCGAACGGCCAGCGCTCAGACGGGCGAAGTTAACCTTTATTCGTCTCGCCACTACAATACCGACGACGCCCTCTATGAGACCTTTACAGACCTCACGGGGATTCGCGTGAATTTGTTAGAAGGCAAAGCTGAGGAGCTGTTAGTGCGGCTTGAAAACGAAGGTGCTAACGGCCCTGCTGACGTGTTTATGACCGTCGATGCCGGGATGTTGTGGCGAGCCGAACAGGCGGGCGTCTTTGCGCCGATTTCTTCTGCCGTGTTAACTAGCAGCATTCCTGAGAATCTCAGACACCCCGAGGGTAAGTGGTTTGGCTTTTCTAAGCGAGCCCGCGTGATTATGTACAATAAAGCTGCGGTCGATCCTGCTGAGCTTTCTACTTACGAAGCTTTGGCCGATCCCGCCTGGCGCGGCAAAATTCTCATTCGCTCTTCAGACAATATTTACAACCAGTCTCTGGTAGCGTCTTTAATTGAGGCGAATGGCCTGGAAGCGACTGAAGACTGGGCGGCGGGCATGGTGCGTAACTTTGCTCGCCCGCCGGAGGGCAATGACCGGGCACAAATTGAAGCGACAGCAGCGGGACTGGGCGATCTGGCGATCGCAAACACCTACTACCTCCCTCGCTATCTAGAGGAGGATGACTCTGCTAAGCAAGCTGTCTTTGAGAAAATCGGTGTCTTCTTCCCTAATCAGGATGGGCGAGGGGCGCATGTCAATATCAGCGGCGCGGGCGTGGTCGCGACGGCACCCCATCCGACTGCTGCCCAGCAATTTTTAGAGTACTTGGCCGGAACTGAAGCCCAAGCATTTTTTGCAGAGGGGAACCATGAATATCCTGTGGTGGAGGGCGCTGAGCTTGCCTCCGTGGTCGCGGAATTTGGCACCTTCAAAGACGATAGTGTCAATGTCTCTACCTATGGTGAAAACCAGGCCGCCGCTGTGCAGTTGATGGATCGAGTCGGTTGGGTATGACCCTGATTTCTCTGGCTGCTGGGTAGGTTGCTGGTTTTGGGCGATTCCCTGATGGCGGCTAGTTTAGGGCAGCTAATTTAGGGCGATCGCGCTGCGATTACTGCCTATTGACGACTGCCTATTGACGACTGCCTATTGACGACTGCGCATGGCTTCTGCGGAAACCATGCGTATTTTTTGGCCGTTTTAGGACTTCTATTGAAATCTATTCTCACCAAAGAATTGCAGCACATTCGCTTGCGCCCGAAGCTGCGACTGCTGCTATTTTGAATACAAGCCGTATTCTCTTGAGCGACTACCTATGCGCCCTGAACCCATTCCTCCTGGCCCTGATCAAGAATCCGTATGGGACTACCCTCGTCCTCCCCGAATTGAGGCTGCGACTAGGCATATTAGAATTATCTTCAATGACGAGCTAATTGCTGATACTCACCGCTCTCAAAGAATTTTAGAAACCAGTCACCCACCCAACTACTACATACCACTGGCTGACATCAAGGCAGAGTATCTGATGCCGAGTACGCACGCTACCTACTGTGAGTGGAAAGGAAAGGCCCATTACTACAATCTGCAAGTGCGCGATCGCCAGGCTAAAAACGTTGCCTGGTACTACCCAAAGATTTCCCCTGCATACAAAGACCTTAAAGGCTATGTAGGGTTCTATCCTGGGCCGATGGATGCTTGCTACGTGGATGGAGAAAAAGTGAACCCCCAGGCTGGCAATTTCTACGCCGGATGGATTACCCACGATATTGTCGGCCCCTTCAAAGGTGATTCCGATACTTGGGGGTGGTGAGCGTTACGGCTGCAAACAATTAAGAAGCTGACTGAAGAATCCTATTTTCGTAACTAATTTGGTGACATTCAGAGACCATGACAATTGTCATGGATCTCAGTCGGCATATCGTGACAACTGTTCTAAATAAATACACCCTGTCAAAAATGCCGTTGACAAGCGATTTACTGGTTCTATATTGAGAGGCAGTACTGAAAATTAGCACTTTGAAGCATTTGTCACTACAAAAAAGATTGAGGTAAAAAATTGAGGTAAAAACCGACTGCTACGCGACCGCATAAGTTCTTTTTTGCTGTCGCTAATACAGCTTAGACAAGCCCATTTTTGAGTTTATAGCCTATCCAGTTTTGGCCTTAGCACCTACGATTGCTTAGATTGCAAGTCTTTAACTAGACCATTCACCATCAAACAGGGATTACGACCATGCCACTTCAACAAAGAGGACTACTCGATTCTAAAACATGCTGGTTTGTTCCCTGGAAGGAACTCAGCAATCTAGATAATGTCGAGAACCCAGACTACGGCAAACTTAGAAAGACAGACTCAGAATTTTCTGAGTCAGATACGTTTTTAGAGGCGGGTAGTCCTTTTACAATATCACTAGAAACCTTCTCTATTCAGGGTTCGCATGACAATAGCGGCACCAACGATCTACTCGTAAGGACGTTTGTTCGCTACGGAGACGAACCTAAAACAGAAACAATTAATTTTTTTGGCATGGGCGTCTCTGCGGAGTCATTTGTAGAAAACCTGGAATATGAGCATGTATTTTCAAGGCAAGATTTTTCTGAAAATGCTCGCGTTTGGATTGCTCTGGAAATTTTGGAAGTTGACAAGGGTCTAGAGAAAGAAAGCATTTCCGCTGGGCTGGGAAAGATGCGCGCCAGGTTTGGTGCTATCTTTCCGGCACTTATCCCTTTTGCGACGGTCGCAGGCGTTGCGGTTAACGCTATTTCAGGACTGCAAACGCTGAGAAAATCGGCTAGCCAAAACAAAAAGATTCTCTCTAGCCAGCTAGATTTATATGCAAAAGCGGTCAGCGGCGGCGATGCGCCTTTACGCTGCGGTGCATATGTCTTCTTTAATGAGGAACTTCAGGGCGTTCAATACCGCTTAGGATCTGGATTTAAGCTCAAGCGGGCGGCTGAGAAAGATAAAAACGTTCCTATCTTGCATGATTATGCCGTCATCAAAATCACTAAAGGCTTTATCAATTCTGGCAAAGACCCCAAGGAGATTTTAAAGCATCAAGAGCTGGCTAAGGTGTTGAGCCAGGAGGATGAAGGCGCGAGTGAAGAACAGCGCTCGGCTCATTTTGACTTTTTGGCGCAGCTTGTTGAAAACGCGAATAAGATCAAAGACATTGATTACTATCGTCAGGTCACGATGGCAGCTAAATCGTTTGACAGACAGCCGACGCCTGCTCAGCAAGATCGACTGGTGGAGATTAAAACGAGGCTGGGACAGTATATTTCGGATTGAACACAGAGAGGATCGCCAGTCTATATAAACAACACCTGAAAACAAGGAGTCAATAAAATGATTACGAAAGCGAATCCAGATGCTGAGATATTGAGAGAAATGGCTTGTTCTGCTGAGATAGGGGTGACGATAGAAGAGCTGAGTATACAATCTGTAGGTAAGCGATCTTTGTTTACTCAGATGCCAGACGAGGGGACAGGATACTATTGCTATGGGCCCCTAGAGAAGCGTTACGGGCTGCCTGAGGTGGTTCGCGCGATCGCCCACATCTGCAACCAATGGCAGCAAGTCTATCCCCAGGGGCCACGCATCGGTATTGGTAACATCAGCCTCCAGGGTGGGGGATTTGTACCCCCGCACAAGTCTCATCAAAAGGGAATAGATGTAGATCTGCGGCTGGTGGCTAACATAAATAAAGAGGGGGGCATGACCTGGCGATCGCCCGAGTATTCCAAGCCGCGAACCCAAGAATTGGTTAACTTAATTCGCAACAATCCTCACCTCAACATCAGAACAATTCTGTTCAACGATCCGAGTATTAAAGGGGTGAGTAAGTGGGAAGGTCATGACGACCATCTTCACGTCAGCTTTTATCCGCCTACGGTCAGTGCTTCAGCTTTCAGCAGCGATCAGGGAAGCCTGCTGAAAATGGTGAAACCCTCTATGAAAGGGGTACGAGTGCAGGCACTTCAACAGCGCCTGGCCGAGCTTGGCTTTTCAGTAACGGCAGACGGTATTTTTGGCGCTGAGACAGATGCGGCTGTACGAGCTTTTCAATCAGCCTACGGATTGAGCGTGGATGGCATGGCGGGCAAGATGACATTGGCGGCATTAGAGCGGGCTAAGTCGAGCGACAGACAGTTGCAAGCAGGACAGTTGCAAGCAGGACAGTTGCAAGCAGGGGCTCAGCCACTAGCGACGACAGACAATGCAAAGAAACCTCCCACTAAGCAACAGACTAGGTTGGCGGTGCGGGTTGAGCAGGGAATGGCGCTGGCGTTTGGTGATTTGGTGGACTGTGAGTTGATGCGCGATCGCACCCTTTGCTTTGAAGTGCAGTGGTTACTGCACGCCAACCAATATCTGAAGACGGTTGACGGTGTGTATGGCCCCAATACGCAGGCCGCCCTAAGAAAGTTTGCGATGCAGCATCAGCCGCAGGGCGAAGATCTGTTGTTGCCCGCTACCCTGCAAGCCTTACTCTCCTCTAGGTTGGCGGGGGGAATGCTGCCGAACTGGGCAGGTGGAGATCAGCAGGCCACAATTGAGGCGATTAAACAAGAGGCCAATCGTCAGGGCATTACGCATCCTGGCCAAATAGCCTACATTCTAGCAACGGTAGAACATGAGACTGCCGGAAAGTTTCAGCCTGTAAAAGAATGTTTCTTTTTGGGCGAGCCCGCTGCCGAAACAAAGCGCAAGACCTTTGATTACTATCCCTATTACGGTCGAGGATATGTGCAGCTTACCTGGGACTATAACTACCGCAACTACTCGACGCTGCTGGGCCTAGATCTGATCAATCAGCCAGATTTGGTGATGCAGCCTGATATTTCTCTCTTTATTTTGATAGATGGCATGAAGCGAGGGACGTTTACGACGCGCAGCTTAGACGATTTTATGCGGGGCGACAAGTTTGACTTTGTTGAAGCGCGTCAGATTATTAATGGTAGGGATAAAGCTGTAGAAATTGCGAGTATTGCAAATAGTTGGCTATCGAGGACTGCATAAGTGACGCAAATTTTGACCCGTACAGCGGATGGCCCCCGCTAAAAAGCCAAAGACAAAACTGCATAAGTCTTGAGCGCGATCGCCTACTTAAAACCATTCAGATTAATCGTCCAGATATACAACATTCAAAAAAACGGGGTAAGAACATGACACAGCTACTCTCTGTTGATCAAAAACAAGTCACAAAAAAGCTCATTCGATTGAGAAAAGGAGAAGGGAAAGAAATCAAATTCAATCCGCAAGCGGGTCAGGTTGTTTTGAAAGCACAAACCGGACTTCAATTGCTTTATGTGAAAGCGGAAGAATCCGCCGCCTTTGAGCTAGAAGTTCCTGTTCCAGCGCCCCTAGCTTACGAAGGCAGTATCTACGTTGAAGCGACTGCTGCGGGGCATAACTCGGCCAGGCTTGTTCACCTATTGCCAGAGGGTACGCCCGATGCCGAGCTGGTGATTGAAACCTACGACCTGCAGGTGAGACTATCGGTTGATAGCAACCGCGACGGCATAATTAGCGAGCTGGATATTGGCCGCGCTAACTGGGTGTATGGCAAAGCGGAACAGGGCGCAGTTTTACTGATTAACAACGATCGCGATATCTCGGATAGAATGCCCTCGCCCGGACAGTTTTCCGAATGGTCGGAGCTAAGGATAGAACCTTTGGGGATAGACGAGCTGCCGCCAGAATTGAGCCTGGTGCTACAGTTGCCGCCTCAAATTGCCGAATGCTGCGCTATCTACCGGCAAGATGAGGCCGGAGAATTTCATCACATTCTCGGGAAGAATCTTCAAGATGCCGCTGCGCCGGTGATCGCGACTTCGCCGCCATTGCCTACCAATGGCGTCAATTGCTTTATCGAAGCGCATCAGTATCCAGGGGATTTATTTGAGGGGCTGATTACCCTGAAGCTGTTGGTGAAATCTGAAGAAGAGACAATTGCGAGCGATCGCGCCCTCTACCGCGTCGCCCCCTGGATGATGACGCCCAACACCTTGATCCCTGCCGAGGTCTATGCCTGCGAGATGGAAGATAATGCGGACTTTCTCGCAGATCTCAAATCAGCTTTGGATGAGTTGCAAATCCCCCTTACCCTGATTCCTGCGCAGTCCCATAGAGGCGATCGCTGGATTCAAGACGAAATTGAATTTGGCTATGTTCAAGGCGCTGCCCATTCCATTCCAGTTGTATTTGATAGTCCGCGCGATCGTGAGCTAGACGACTATCCCGAAATTAACCTGCTTGGCCCAGACTTTGGTCATTTCCAAATTGGCAACAACTCTTCCAACTCGCTCGACTCTTTCGGTAATTTAGAAGTGAGTCCACCGGTTGCGGCAAACGGGCGACACTATCCCTTCGGCCGCATTGTGGTGGGGGGCCGCAGGCGCGGAGACTACAGCGAACAGTCCCGGCAAATGATGCCCGAGCTACGCCATTTTCTGTATGCGCAAAAGATTCAAGCCCCGTTTGAACTCTACACCGACTGGCTAGCCGTGGGTCATGTCGATGAAATTATCTCCTTTGTCCCGGCTGATAACAACAAAGGGTTTCAGGTGCTGATTGCCTCTCCTCAAAACGCTCACACTATCCTGACTCGGCTAGCCGATAGGGGCTATGCCGATGCGATCATGTTTGAAGGCATGAAGAGAGTAGACTACAGGTTGCCACCCGACCAATACAAGAGCGCAGAAATTACGATTAGAGAGCTTTTGGACGACACCGCCTTTTGGGAGGCCAACCAGCGATACCAAAGCTACCTGGATCTCAACATTCAAATCCTACGCCAGGAACTAGATATTAATGGTCACCATCTCGTCAACATTCCGGTGCTCTTTCATCCACCTTTTGAAGATGGTCGTACGGCTGCTTACTTCCCTAATATGATCAATCATCTGGTGTTAGAGAATACCAGCCTTGTCCCCCAGCCCAAAGGGCCAATGATAAACGGTAAATGCGCGTTTGAAAGCGCCTTTGAACAGGCGGTGCCTGAGCGAAACGTACGCTTCATTGAAAACTGGTATGCTTATCATGAGCAAATGGGGGAAGTCCATTGCGGCACGAATACTCGCAGGCATCCTTTCCCTAACGAGCACTGGTGGAACTATAAACCCGAGGGTGGATTTGATATCTGAAGCTACTCATGTTTGAGGGGAGACCTGTTGTAAAATGCCTGAGTTTTCTCATGATTTGGCGGTTGTTATTGGCATTGATTGCTATGGCAACGGGATTGGGCCCCTTCAGACGGCGGTGGGTGATGTTGAGGCGATCGCCCACCGCCTACAGCAAGACCATCACTATCAAGTTTTGCCGTTCATCAATCAACAGGCGAGCCTTGCGGCTTTACAGCAGTTGCTAGCAGAGGTGCTACCGCAGCGCGTTCAGCCCGATAGTCGTCTGTTGTTCTATTTTGCGGGGCATGGCATTGCCCTGAATGGAGACGATGGCCCAGAAGGGTATTTGATCCCTCAAGATGCCAAAGCTGGGGAGACCAGCAGCTATTTATCGATGCCAGTGCTACAAGCCGCTTTGAGCAAGCTGCCCTGTCGGCATTTTTTGGGCGTGCTCGACTGCTGCTTTGCGGGGGCTTTTCGCTGGTCAAGCACTCGCGATATCAGCCTGGTGCCCGAGGTGATTCACCAGGAACGCTACGACCGCTTTATTCAAGATCCGGCCTGGCAAATTATTACATCTTCCGCCTATGACCAAAGAGCCTTCGATGTTTTATCTATCAATACTGAGCGCGGCCAGGTCGGCAATCATTCTCCCTTTGCTGCCGCCCTACTAGAAGCGCTTTGTGGAAAAGCCGATCTTTATCCACCGGCGGCAGGCGGGAGGCCCGCTGGTGATGGCGTCATTACGGCTACCGAACTGTACCTGTATTTGCGAGAACGGATAGAGCCTATCACCGTAAGCCACCGCAGTCGGCAAACGCCGGGCATTTGGCCGCTAAAAAATCACGATAAAGGAGAATATATTTTTCTGTCGCCGGGGCACCCTTTAAACTTGCCGCCTGCCCCCGAATTAGACAAATCAAAGAATCCGTACCTTGGTCTAGCCGCGTTTGAATCGGCGCAGAGCGATTTGTTCTTTGGTCGGCAAACCTTGAGTGAAAAACTGTTTGAAGCTGTTGATCGACAGCCGTTGACCCTAGTGCTTGGCCCTTCTGGCAGCGGTAAGTCTAGTCTGGTCAAAGCAGGGCTGGTGCCGAGAATACTGCAAACCGACGCTAACGCTACCCAAAATCGCTGGCATATATTGCCGCCGCTGCGTTTAAGCGATTCTAATAGCTTGTCAGGCGGTATGCTAGAAGACTATGTAGCCTACTTTTCACAGCGGCATCCGGGCGATAAGCTGCTGCTGGTGATCGATCAGTTTGAAGAGCTGATTACGCTGGGGTTGAGTGATGAAAAAAAAGAGCGCTTTGTGAGGGCGCTGGCGCAGGCGATCGCCACCCACCGGCATCAGCTCAGGCTAGTTCTGACACTGCGCTCAGACTTTGAACCCCAATTTCAAGAGAGCGCCCTACAACCCTACTGGAGTGCGGCTCGGTTTGTCGTACCGCCCATGACTAGAGCAGAACTGCGCGAAGCGATTGTACAGCCTGCGTCAAAGCGAGTTATCTATTTTCAGTCGGACAATCCTGATAATCCACTAGTCGATCAAATTATTGATGAAGTAGCCGATATGCCGGGGGCACTGCCGCTGTTGTCGTTTACCCTGAGCGAACTGTATCTGAAATATTTGCAGCGGCAAAAAACTGCTAGAAATCGGGGTGAGCTGCTTGAGCGCACAATTACCGAGGCCGACTATAGAGAGCTAGGCGGGGTGGCTCGCAGCCTCACCCAGCGGGCTGACAGTGAATATCAGGCGCTGGTTGATCGCGATTTGCACTATGCGGCTACCGTTCGGAATGTGATGCTGCGGATGGTGGCGGTGGGGGGCACGCAGCTAGCGCGTCGAAGCGTGCCTTTGTCGGAATTCGAGTATGCTACGTCAGAACAGCAGCGGGTGCAAACGGTTATTAAACAGTTTTCTGACGCTCGTTTGTTGGTAGAAGGCACGGCTGTGGATGGTCGGCCCTATGTAGAGCCTGCTCATGATGCCCTGGTTTTAGGGTGGCAAAAGCTGTTGGATTGGCAGCAGGCAGAAGAAGCTAGTTTGCTGTTGCAACGGCGCTTGACACCAGCGGCGGAAGAATGGCGATCGCATCAAAACCAGTCATCCCCTCAAGGCATTCGCGCCAAAGCTGACCCTTTTTTAAACCAATTGGATCGCGCTTTTTACCGGCTGGAAAATGCCTTAAACAAACTCGGCACTCACCTGGCCCAAACCCTTGGCCAAATGTGGAGACAGCGGCAGCGCGATCGCCCGCAAAATTCATCTCAACAGTTTCTGTGGAACACTAGCCCCTATCTCGATGTCTTTCAACAAGAGCTGAAGGCTAACAATCATCGCCTGAACCGGCTTGAAACAGAATTTGTGCAAGAAAGCTTACTGTTGAAGCGCCGCACCACAAGCTGGCGATGGCGGCTGGCGATCGCGCTCATCCTGGTGCTCAGCGGCTTGGTGATCGCGGCCCTGCTAGGCAGAAGAGCCGCCCTGATTGGTCAAATCCGCACGTCTAGAAACTCAGCCGAGGTCAACTTTAGGGCGGGTCAGCAGCTAGATGCCATGCAAGACAGCTTGAACGCCGCGCAAACCTTCACTCAGCCGTTGCTACAGGCTTTTAGACCCAGTTCTCAGCTCAAAGAACAGGTCAGTGGAACGTTGCAAAAAGCTGTTTATTCAGTCAATGAGCGCAATCGATTGAGCGCTGATCCGGGGAGGGCTCGCAGCAGCCTGAGTCCTGACGGCCAGTACATTGTGAGCGCCGGAGAAGCTGGCAACGTGATTTTGTGGGACTGGCAGGGGCAGCAGCAGTTGCAGTGGGCGGCTCAACAGGGTGCGATTTTGACTGTTGGCTTTAGTCCAGATGGTGAAACCATTGCTACGGCAGGCGGTGATGGTTCTGTGCGGCTATGGAGTCTGCAAGGGAAACTGCTGGCAGATTTACAAGGTCATACCGACACCGTGCAGGGGCTTAGCTTTAGCCCAAATGGTCGATGGCTAGCGACTGCCAGCCGCGATAAAACGGTTCGTCTGTGGAATTTAAAGGAAGATTTGCAGACCCTTCAGCCCTCAGCCGTTTTGACTGGCCACCAGGAAGCGGTTTGGAGCGTTGCTTTTAGCCCGGACTCTGGGCAACTGGCAAGCGCTTCAGATGACGGTATGTTTCGGCGATGGAATTTGCGAGGAAATCAGATAGTTTCAGCAAAACCTGTTTCAGCCCAGCAAGGAGAACTGCATGTGATTCGGTTTAGCCCAGATGGTCAACGGCTAGCTACCGCCGGAGAAAATGGCCAGATCCGCCTATGGACTTTGAAGGGTGAGCCCGTCGCAGTGTTAGAAGGGCATCAAGGCCGCGTCTGGGGGCTGGCCTTTAGCAAAAACCCAACCGGAAAGCCGCAGTTAGCGAGCGCCTCGGGCGATGGTACAGTCCGGCTGTGGTCGGCGACCAAAGAGCCCCTCACTGTTTTACAAAGTCATCAGGGGCCGGTGAGAAACGTCAGCTTTTCGCCGGAGGGTCAGCGCCTGGTCAGCAGCGGAGATGACGGGACGGTGCGGCTGTGGGACTTTCAAAGTCAGCAGCAAACGACGCTGAATGACGCTTCTAACGGTCAGAGAAATTTGATTGGTGCGATCGCCGCCAGTGCAAACGGCCAAACCATCGCCACCCGTGATAGCGATGGCATCATTCGCATCCGGACGGCCAAAGCTGAACTTTTGGCCAGTTGGAAAGAAGCCGGGAGAGTGGATGCGATCGCCTTGAGTCCAGATGGGAAAGCAGTGGCGATCGCCCAAAACAATACCGTCTTTCTCAAAACGCTACAAGATCAACAGCTATTAGTGAAACTCTCATCTAAAAACAAAAACTCAGGGGGCGTCAAAAGCCTTCAAATTAGCGCTGACGGACAAAGCCTGATGAATGCGCAAGACGACGGCTTTGTGCAATTGTGGAATCTGCAAACCCAAACCGCATCCGCATGGGTAGCGGGCTCTACCGGACTTTTGAGTGCCGCACTCAGCCCCGATGGGCAGCAAATAGCCACGGCTGGAGAAGATAGCATCATTCGCCTGTGGAACTTGCAGGGCAAATTGCAGCAGCAGCTTGAGGGCCATTTAGGGGCTGTCAACAGTGTGGCCTTTAGCCCCAGTGGTCAACAGCTCGCCAGCGCCGGAGAAGATGGCACGATCCGGCTGTGGAACAGTCGGGGGGAGGAGGAGTCAGATTCGCAAAGCAATCTAGAAAGAACCGTTTTTCAAGTTTATAGTGCAAGTGTTAATTCAGTCTCATTCAGTGAAGATGGCAAGTTTCTGTCATCGGCTGATAGTGCGGGTAACGTACAGCTATGGAATTTGGCCAATCAGCAACCGTTTGCGGACTGGAGCGCTCATCCGGGCGCGGCCATTCGCACCGTTCAGATGAATCGGCAGGCGCTAACGACTTTGGCCCATGACGGCACCGCCTATCTGTGGCCGCTCGAAGACTTTCAGACGCTGCGCGGTCGGGGCTGCGCATTGATTAGTGACTATCTTCGTAACGATGCCAAGCAGGACGATAACGCAGGTATTTATGAAAGCGATCGCAGTCTTTGTAAGGGCCTCGCGGTTCCTTGAACTGCATAAGCTCGCGGCGATCGCCTCCAACCAGGGATAAAGCAATCTGTCCTTGAATAAGATAATTGGGCGCTGTAACCCGCCGTATCTATCTAGCGCGGACAAGATCGATAGGTTGGATCGGTCGAGGTGCCTGTAGCGCAATTTCTGGAATGCTCAGGCTTCTTCTGCCAAAGGTTTCTGCTGGCGCTGGCGCTTGGCCTAACAGAATCGCCAGGATATTTGGCAAACTAGCAAGGTTCGCCGGGGGGGCGGTGAGCAGCGTATCGCTAGCCACAATTTTTGACCAGTCAAGCGGTTTAACAACAGGATTGATGCCTTGATGGCACCATACTTTTTGCATGGCTTGGAGAAACTCATGGGCAATCAAACCATAGCCAAGGGTGGTTGGATGAACGCCGTCTAAGCTGAACAGACCGCCTTTGTATTTGCGATTAGGTGCTGTAGCCTGATTATCCACTTGAAAAGATCGCGTGTCTAAAAGAACATTGCCGTCGCAGGTTATCCGGTCTTGCGTTTGAGGATTAGCCCGCAGGGCGGCAACCAGCTCGGGTGGGAATGGATAGGTGCTGTGCCCTTGCTGGCGGCGGAAGGAAAGTTTGTCTAAAACGGTGGCCGTATCGACCAGGTGCCAGCCTCGAATGGTGGCTTCGTTTTGAATGATTTGGTTGTATTCATCGATGGTGGTATCGATTTGGCGAACTTGCGATCGCGTCAAATGCGGATGTTTGGCCGGGTCAAACTCACTATCCCAAATCCAAAAGTGAGTGTAGTACTCAAAGTAACCGTCGGCATCTTGACCCATACCCGGTGCTGCCCCAGGCGTCACCCCACGACTTACCGGCGGAATAGTAACATGAGGCACATTGCCAACGAATATGTTTTTAGCGCCTAGAGCCTCTACCTGATCAGCAACGCGGTGAAGCACCTGCTGAAAGTGCTCTGGCCGCCATAGATTGGCCGTTCGTAAGTGAAGCGGCTGCTCTAACGTTTCTGCTGTTGACCATTCGATCTGCAACTTCACCACGGTATCTAGACAGTGATTGCTGCCCAGCCAAAAAATGAGATTTTCGATGCCTTCGCGCTCAGCAATTTGCTGGGCCACCCCTAGCTGTGTCAGCGACTGATATTCAGCAGACTGACTGGGATTTAACGTCCGTCGGGCCGTTCGATACAGCGCAAATTCCGGCTGTTGCGCAATCGGATGATCTGTGGCAGGTGGGATATATTGCTGACACACCTCATCTGAGAGCGTATCGCAATCGGGAAGCTGAAAGCCCCAAATGGCAAGGTTGCGGTGTAGTGGGCCAGTAGCGGCAGGCTGGGTGCCTTCGCCGCGCTCCCAATAGTCTTCAACTGCATCCAAAAACTGCTGAACCACTTGCTCTGGAAAGCCAGAGTCGGGCTGCACATGGCTGTCTAAATGGTTCAAGAGGGCTTCAAAATTTAGCGGAAGACCGCCTGCACCCGAAAAATCAGGCAGATTAAAGTCAGTATCTCCTAAGCAATCCGCGATCAGAGCAGGGTAGGAAAGGTGAGTTTTAGAGATGCTACCGTTCAGAAATCCTTCGGTTACACTATCACCAATTGCAACAAGTTTTGCAGACATGGTTTTCTTCCTTTGTGAGTAGGGGACTTTTGTGAGTAGGAGGCTTTTCAATATGTGAGCTAGAGGGTGCGGGTATAGGGAACACCTCGGTAGACAAGCTGCACTTCTTGAGGGTTACTTTGCTGGGTAGGAGTTTTATCGATCATCTGATAAGGGGTGCCACGGTACACACCAGAAAACTGGAATATGCGAATGGTAGCAGGAATTACCTTTGCCTGATAGCGATGACCACGATAAACAAGTTCCATGAGAATAGGCTCCTTGGCTGAGAATAGTTGAATGAACAATCATCTAAGTTCGACATCTTCAAGATAGGGCTGGCGCTATTGTCAAACGTCCTATAAATGTCATTTTCAAGCTGTGACAAATGTCATTGATTAGCGTCATGGCTCAATATGTCGCGGGCTTTCACTGATTGAGAGAACTTTTACAAGATGAGACTAGACTGCTGCTTAGGCGGATAGGCGGGCCGTTCAGCTACTGGCTGCTGGGATGCGTTGGATTTTTGAGTGAACTCTTTGGTATGGGCTACCAATACCGTACCGGTCGAGAGTTGAGATTCTGGAGGATGAACATCCACTATGACGGGTGGTTTAAACGGTGTGGCAGGCGACTCGGGGATCGGCAGCAGCCTAGACCATTCAAACGAAGAGGGTAACTGCTCAGACCAGACAGGTAGCGAATAGGGAAATGGTTCTTGATTAGGTCGCAAGGCTATTTCAATGGTAGGCTCAGGCGCAACCGTCATCTCGGGTACGGGTAGGGTTGGCCTGTAAATAGTTTCCGGCTGACAAAGTTTGCAGTCCTGATAGAGTGAGGAGACAACGGTGGCAGCTAAAGCGACAGGCAGTACAGATGGCTTAATAAACATGATGCTTTATCCCTGGTAGATTTACTTTTGGTTGCTTAGAGATGGAAAGCCTTCAAAGCAAGGTTGGTTTTCTACCTTTACCCTTTCGGCCTTCTGCTGATAAGTAGGAAGAGACAAAACAAACCTATGCACTTTTGTAAAAGCTCAATACCCTGGATAGGTTTTGCCTGCCATGCTAGAGCTGGACATGGTTGTCTGCGAAGCGTCTCGTCGTCTCAACAGTCTCTACCACAAAAGGTTTTGGTCATATGCGAGGTATGATCTCTGCCCCGGTGCGTTATTCTCTTATCTGCACCTTAGTGCGGTTTTGTTAAACTTACGATCTCTTCAAAGCTGAAGTTTTCTAACAACTGGTTAAGGTAGAGTTTGAGCGTTGTTTGGTCTGGCGGCAGTTCTTCCAGCAGGCAAGCGATGTCTGTACCATTTACTTTAGTCGCGGCCTGATGTACCCGCGCTATCCAACTATCTGACATTACCTGCAAGTCTTCAGCCGTAACCCGAATCGCTGAAGCCCCGTTCTGTTCAGCCGCGATCGCACTCCCAACCGGTTCACGATAGGTATACTGCACGCCTAAGTATTCAGTCATTTTCTCAAAAATAACTTCGGTGCGAAAAGGCTTACTAACAAAGTCATCACAGCCTGCTACGGTCGCTAAGTTTTTTTCTTCTTTAAAGACACTACCCGATAGCGCGATGATAACTGGCGCTGGCTGCTGGCTAGCTTTGATCTGTCGAGTGGCCTCATAGCCATCCATCACTGGCATTCGCAAATCCATCCAAACTAGATGCGGCTGCCACCGCTGACAAATCTCTACCGCTTCCAAACCGTCTTGGGCCTCCTGCAATTCAAAGCCGATAGGTGAGAGCAAATCGACCAAGATCTGACGATTTTCTGCCATATCTTCTACCACCAAAACGCGGTAGGATGGCTGGCCCGGCGCTAATCCTATCACAGCGCGATTAGCAGGCAATTGCGCATTCTGCCAACCTTTCACCCTTTTGGTACGAATAGAAAAACAAAACTGACTGCCGACCCCCACCTGACTAGAAAGCGCAATGTCTCCGCCCATCATTTCTACAAACTTACGGCTAATGGGTAAGCCTAGTCCTGTGCCCTCATGCTGTGTGACCTGAGTGTTTTTTGCTTGAACAAACGGATCGAACAAAACATTTATGTCCTCAGCAGAAATTCCAGGGCCAGTATCTTCTACTGCAAATTTGAGCGTCAACAAAGTCTTCCTTTCTGTCGTTTGTTCGCTTTCGCTATCTTTAGCATTTTCGCTGTTTTCAGCATCCATCCATGCTCGCAAACAAATGCTGCCCACCTGAGTAAACTTCACCGCATTGCCCACCAGGTTGACCAGCACCTGGCGCAGCTTACTCTCGTCGGTACGAATGTGTTGAGGCAGATCGTCTGCTTCCTCTAAATATAGTTCCAAGCCCTTTGAATGAGCCTTGAACTGAAACATGGTGTGAATGCCCACTAGCAGGCCGTGGAGATCAAAATCGTTTTGATTGAGCGTGACTTTGCCTGCCTCGATTTTAGACATTTCTAAAACATCGTTAATCAGGCTGAGCAAATGTTCTCCGCTCTGATTGATCGAGTCGAGATAGCCTTGCTGCTGTGGTTCGAGTGCGCCGTTGCGAGTCATGAGCTGAGTAAAGCCCAAAATGACGTTCAGCGGCGTGCGCAGTTCGTGGGTCATGTTAGAGAGAAACTGGCTTTTGGCTTTGTTGGCCACCTGCGCTTCTTCGGTAGCGCGCTGTAAATTGGCCTCGGCTTGTTTGCGATCGCCAATATCTCGAATCATCACCAGCACATCTTTTTTACCACAGGGCACTACCCTCACTTCCTCCCAAACCGTCTCACCTTCACGTTCCAAGCATTGCTCATAAATCTGAGTGGTTCGGGTATTTAACGACTGCGCAACCGCTGCTAGCCGCTGCTGTACGACCTCGTTGGGCAAAACGTCAGACAAGTTAGCGGTTGTAATATAAGGATCGGGCAGCACGATGCTTCTGCCCGAAGAAACTACTTCGTAGACATCGCTCCCCCTGTACATCCGCAGCATCAAATCGGGAATGGCCTTGAATAGGGCCTGCTGGGTATTTTCACTTTGCTGCCGGGCGATCGCAGCCTGCCTGAGCTTAGTAATAGTCGAAATTGCGATCGCCATCACCAACGCCGTCAGCAAAAGATACAGCCCAAAGCGATAGAAATTTGCTGAGCGAACAGCCCGCTGATAGGCCATGTCATAGGTCTCAGCCAGCGTTGTTCCTTGCCGACGAGTTGGCAAAGCCAGTGACTGCTCAATCAACTCATCTGTTTCTAAGCGTTTTTCTAAAATAATGTTGGCATGAGCTAGCGTACTGGTGAGATCTATCTGGGCCAAATTTGATTGCTGGGTGAGCTGCTGAATGTCTTGCTCAATTCGAGAGATCCTCTCCGCAGTTGGTGAAAGGTTTAGCAGCAAAATATCTTGCAGTAAAGTATTCAGCGCTGTGGCGATCGCCGGGGGCGTATTGGCATCGTTAGCCAGATCGGCGATCGCAATCGGAAAGTACGCCAAAGAATTACGCAGAACAGAATGCCGGGAGTTGAACTGCTGAACCAGCTCGTTTTTCTCTTGCCAAAGCTGGATGTTTTTTTGAACTTGCGATCGCAGTATCTGACGATTTGAACCCACAAAGCTAGGCGGCGTTGCTAATATCTGATTGAGCGTTTGGATTCTAGCTTGCTTATTCACAATAGAATCGTAATTATTTAGCAAGCCCAGCCGCAATTGCAGCAGGCTCTGATTCATCCTGGCGTCTTGTTCTTGAAGCTGTCTGAGTGCGCCCACATACTGATTGTGTTGAGCCAAATTAACAGACTGAGATTTGACCCAAAAGAGTAAGAAAAGCAACGCTACACCGGTCGGGACGGCATATCCGCTCACCCAACCTGGGAGTTTCTGTATCTTTTGTAAAAACGCGCTGGGGAAAAGCGCACTATGCCATCCTGGCTGCAAATCAGTCCAGCTCATTGCCAGGCACCTCATACTCGCCCGTCAGGGTTTGAAGAAATTGAGCAATTTTGTCAACATGCTCAGCCGGAATCGGGCGTCCGAGCTGATATTTCACCATTATCTCAATTGCATTCTTTAGCGTTTGGGCATTGCCATCGTGCAGATAGGGCGGCGTCATCGCTACATTTCGCAGGCTAGGCACTCGAAACACATAGCGATCGGCCTCTTTTCCGGTGGTATTGAATCGGCCAAAGTCGGCTTCGCTCACATTGCCTCGGTCGGCAAAGTAATCGCCCATCACACCGACCTTTTGAAACATATTGCCGCCTATGTTCACGCCCTGATGACAGCTCACACAGCCATAGGCTTTAAACCAACCATACCCCTCTTTTTCGGCGGCTGATAATGCGGACGAGTCACCGCGAAGATATTGATCGAAAGGAGAATCGGGGGTAGTGAGCGCTGCCTCGTAAGTGACGATGGCATCAATCACGTTATCTTTACTAATTCCATCTGGATAAATAGTCTCAAACGCCTGCCGATACTCGTCGATAGTCTCCATTTTCTCCTTGACGATTGCCCATTCAGTGCCCATGACGGTCGGATTTTGCATTAGCGCATCGGTATGCTTGGCTAGGCTAGCGTGTTTGCCATCCCAGTTAAATCTGAAATTGTAAGCGACGTTAAAGATCGTGGGCGTATTGACTTGCGTGAGGGCATCATCCATACCTTTAGAGTAGCGATCGCGATCTGCGCCGCCCGCTTCAAACTTGTGACAGCTCAGACAAGAAACCTGCTCACTTTGGGAAAGGCGGGGTTCTTTAAACAATTTTTCGCCCAAAGAATATTTAGCTTGATCGAATGAAACTTGAATAGGAATCGGTACAATCGGCTCTTCAGAATACGCCGTGGTTTGCGCGGCGATCGCTGTTTCATATTCAGCGAGCAAGCTTCCTTGAGGGGTTTGAATCTGTTGCCAAATTAGCGCGATCGCAATCGCAAAAACGACTAAACCCACCCGGTAAAGTCTGCGCAGCTTATGTCGAGGGAAAAGAGGATTGCTCATAATTCATCGGCATCAGGTTGATTAATACAATATTTTTTGACGACAGTTGGCTCAGATTCGGAACGTCAGATATATTTAGACATCTGCTTTGGTACCAGTTCTTTCGTAACTTTACCTGCCAGTTTCAATGGAGAAAAGCCTATGAATCGCTCAATAGTCGAATCAGCGATTGATTCGCCCGCTCCTGGCCAGCTCACAGAAGGCCAGCTCACAGGAGACATTCTCCTAGTGGATGATACCTTAGACAATCTGCGAATGCTAACGGCGCTGCTGCGTCATCGGGGATACGAAGTTCGAGGAGTAACCACTGGCTCTGCGGCCATCATGGGCGCAGCCGCGCAGCCGCCCGACCTGATTTTGCTAGATATCAACATGCCAGAGATGAACGGCTATGAGGTTTGCCAAAAGCTCAAAGAAAATGCCGTTACCCGCGCAATTCCAATTATTTTTATCAGCGCTTTGAATGAGGTATTCGATAAAGTCAAAGCCTTTACCGTAGGCGGGGTTGACTATATTACCAAGCCTTTTCAGGTAGAAGAGGTGTTCGCCAGAATTGAAAATCAGCTTGAGATTCAGCGCTTGCAAACTCAGCTACATCAGCGCAATCAGCGGTTGCAGGTGGCTGAAGGTGAACTAAATGAGGCGTTAGCGCGATCGCGATCGCTCAATGACAGAATTGCCGAAATGACCACCCTAGAAGAGCGTAACCGCATCGCCAGAGATATTCACGACTCGCTAGGCCATGCCCTGGTCGCGCTCAACATTCAGCTAGAAACGGCGCTGACCCTGTGGAAGATTGATACCCAGCAAGCCTACGCCTCTTTGCAAGAAGCCAAGCAGCTAGGGTCTAATGCGTTAACTTCGGTGCGTAGCTCTGTTGCCGAAATCCGTGCAGACGCTCTGCAAGGCAAGCTATTAGAACAAGCTCTGGAATCGCTGGTCTCAGAGTTTCATCAAGCCACCGGGATCAAGCCCGCCTTCGATCTCGACTTATCGTTTCCCTTTCCTAACGCGGTTAATGTCGCCGTTTACCGTATCGTGCAGGAAGGATTTACGAACATTTGCAAACACGCGCAGGCTACAGAAGTTCACCTAAGCCTACAGACGACTGCCAATGCGTTGCAACTATCTTTAGCAGACAATGGCGGCGGCTTTTGCGGTAATTCCGAGTCGTCTGGGTTCGGCTTGCAGGGTATGCAAGAAAGGGCTTCAGCCCTGGGCGGCCAGCTCACGATTGAAAGCGCGGCTGGGAAGGGCTGCCGGGTGGCTGCGAACTTCCCTCGGCTCGCTTCATAGCCATTTTTTGAAAAACATGTTTTTGCTTAATCAACAACCCTCAGTTTTCGATCAGATTTTTTGTCAAATGTCAAGAAACTAAGACCCATAAAGCCACTACGTTTGGCGATAAAAAATAATTCTAAGATCATAGCTAACCCTGGTGCATTAAAGATGATTCGCGTACTCATAGCAGAAGACCAAGAGATTGTCAGAAGAGGGTTAAGACTGTTATTAGCCACTCAGCCCGATATCGAAATTGCCGGAGAAGCTGAAAATGGTCAAGAAGCCATTGATTTAATCGTGGAATTAAATCTTTTAGACCAGCGGCCTGACGTGGTACTAATGGATATTAAAATGCCGGTAATGGGCGGCGTAGCAGCCACTAAAGCCTTAATGAATCAGTTCCCAGAGACAAAAATCATCGTGCTGACAACGTTTGAAGATAATGAATTTGTGTCAGAAGCCCTCAGCTATGGCGCTAAAGGCTATCTTTTAAAAGATACGCCGCTTGAAGAATTGACGGATGTGATTCGCTCTATTGCAAAGGGATACACCCAATTTGGCCCTGGCATTTTAGAAAAAATAGTAGCAAATAAATCTATACAGCCCGCTCAAGCGTCTCCGGCACTACCCACGACGCTGCCCCCAGGCTTTGAGTCTTTGACCGCAAAAGAGAAGGAAGTGTTGGGACTGATTGCCCAAGGATCGAACAACAAGGAAATCGCGGCAGCTCTGTATGTCTCTGAAGGGACGGTGCGCAATCATATTTCTCATATATTGGGTCGGTTAAATGTACGCGATCGCACCCAAGCCGCCATCATCTCCAATGCCTTTATCCCCTATCTGACGGGTGATGAATCAGCCAACCAGACCGTTTAATCTGCGCCGATTCCCCCTTCGCCTGCTCTTTTAATTCATCATTCTCTTATGGAATCTAGTTTTTTAACCGCCATTTTTCTTCCCCTGGCGCTGTTCATCATCATGCTAGGCATGGGTCTGGGCCTTACCATCCAAGACTTCACGCGGATCTTAGTCGAGCCTAGAGCAGTCATCATTGGGCTGGCCGCTCAGCTATTGCTGCTACCTGCTATCGGATTTTTATTAGCCGCCACCTTTCCACTGACGCCAGAATTAGCCGTCGGCGTGATGGTTTTAGCCGCCTGTCCGGGTGGCCCGACCTCTAACCTGTTAACTTACCTGGCCAGCGGAAATGTTGCACTTTCAATCACACTTACCGCTATCAGCAGCCTAATTACTGTCTTCACAATCCCTCTGGTTATAAACTTAGCGATGCAACAGTTTATGGGCGCAGGCGTTTCTCTACAGCTACCCTTTTTGGCAACAGTGATTCAAATTGCAGTCATCACGCTGATTCCGATCGCAATTGGCATGACCTTGCGCCGATACCAGCCTGCTTTTTCAGCCAAGGTCGAAAAATGGGTGAAGTGGCTTTCTTTGTTCTTTTTGGCCCTGATTATTTTTGGCATATTATTAAAAGAACGGGCCAATTTATCTAGCTACATTCTGCAAGTGGGCGGGGTAACCCTAGCTTTAAACCTTTTGGCAATGGTTTTGGGTTATCGGCTCGCGTGCTTAGCAAAGCTCGACCATAAAAGCGCGACTGCCATTACCTGCGAAGTAGGCATTCAGAACGGGACATTAGCGATCGCGATCGCCAGCACAAACACTTTACTCAACAACCCCACAATGGCTATTCCCGCAGGGATATACAGCTTACTTATGTTTGTCACCGGTGCAGCCTTAGCAAGCTGGGCAAGACGCAGGCAGCTCAGCCATGTCCAAGACGCTGCCTAGCTAGCAAAGCCGTCCAATAAAAGATGAACAAATAATGAAACCCAGCCAGTGAAAGTGAGAAAATTATGAATGGCTTTTGACAGATTTTTAATGTCATTCACAACCAGCTAACATTTTTTTGCCAGCGCAAGATGTTATTCTAGTCAGTGATGAAGGGGAGTAGCTCAAGGCTCTTTTTTATTAGTACTTGTGTCCAGCTCTGTACCAATAAAAGAGTTCTTTGTCTGAGTCAACATACTGGCGATGAGCCTGGTTCAGACGGTCAATCGGAAAGGTTCTAAAAGCGCTTTCTAACCGACCTAGCAAGACCTTCACTAAGTCCACGGTTAAAGTGGGCCTGGTGAAGTGTGCTTAAACCTCCATCATGCCTGCCATACCGATACGTTACCGGAGCAGAGCATGGGTTTATTAACTGGATTCACAGCCGGGTTGTTACTGATTACGCTATCAGAACTGGGTGACAAAACTTTCTTTATCGCCGCTATTTTAGCGATGCGCCATCCTCGGTGCTGGGTGTTTGTTGGGGCAACCATTGCGCTGTTTGCGATGACTGTTTTATCTGTGCTCCTCGGGCAGATCGCAGCCGTGTTTCCGCCGCATTATGTAAAGGGTGTGGCCGCTGCACTGTTTGTTGGCTTTGGCACAAAGCTGCTGTACGACGCCCTGAAAATGCCTGAAAGCGAAGGACTTATGGGCGAGCAGGCAGACGCACAGAAAGCGGTGGAGCAGACAGAGAAAAATGTAGTCTTGTGGTCAGTTAAAGCGGTGGTCATCGAAGCTTTTACACTGATTTTTGTGGGGGAATGGGGCGATCGCACCCAACTTGCCACTATCACACTTGCGGCTGCGAATAATCCCTATGGGGTACTCCTCGGCGCGACTTTAGGTCATGCCATCTGTGCGGCGATCGCCGTTATCTGCGGCAAGTTCATTGCCGGGCGAATTTCAGAGCGTTTACTAACAGGTATTGGCGGTGCTTTGTTTATCGTATTTGGGATAATTGCAATATTAGAGATGCCGTAGATTTTACAACAAGCAAGGGTTAGAGCGAGGTAACAACGGCTTAGAACTCTGTGTCATGTGCGAGATTCCAGCCAATGTATTCTTGGCTGACAAGTTCGCTGAATGCTTTG
The DNA here is from genome assembly GCA_049791095.1 of Phormidesmis sp. GTDB lineage: Bacteria > Cyanobacteriota > Cyanobacteriia > Phormidesmidales > Phormidesmidaceae > Phormidesmis. Next base: position 8,715 of record JBAQZP010000029.1, on the reverse strand, counting down.
ATGGTTTTTCAATTAGCAATCCTAACTTAAACAATTCTTACGAGGTGAGCCACAGACCGGCCAGCAAATATTGAACCGTACTCGCCCACTTTACGAAAAAGTCACGACTGGTTTCCTTTTTTTAAGTTGGTAATCATTCTTATTTGTGAGGCTCAAAAAGTCAAGCCATCAGATAAAACAGGGCTTTGTAACTGTGCTTTTTCTTTACAGAGAGAAGAGTCTAATCTGCAAATAAGGTCAATGGACGCCGTTTTGCTAGGATGTGAACCGCTTTGAATCCTTGAATGTTGATGTTTTGGGATTGATTTTAGTGAATGTCCGCAGTAGTATCTAGTGAGAGTATTTCCCGATTAAGGATGGCGCTAGATGGACAATATCGGCTTCGACCCCGCTCGCTGGAACCATTGGTTTCTACTTTGCTGCTTTGCTGGCGTATCGTTCTGGGGATTGTATCTTTCCTGGCGGTGGGGCGCAGAAACCCGGTTAAAGCGACGGCAATCCAGGTTGGCCCGCCGTTTAGCGATGGAGTTACATGGCGTAAAGTCATCGCTAGCGCGATCGCCTCAGCAAAGGTCAAAAAAAAAGCTAGTCAAAAATACTGTCTACGAAGAATTTTCGATCAGCCACTCAACAGGCTCTCGAAGCGATTGGCAAGACGCTCAAAAATGACTACCTCAGCGATTTAGTGTTGCGCACTCAAAAGTCAAAGCTACTATTGCGAGGGATTTTTCTGTTTTCCCTAATTCTTCACGGCGCTGTTCTGATGCTGCCGTGGCCGAATAGACCTATGCCAGCCTCACAGAAAGCATTTACCAATACATCGCCAGGCAGTGCCCAGTCGCTAGCTATTGATATTACAAGTCTGCCAAGTCCAACAAACTTACTACCCCCTGCCAGTCCGACTGAGTCGGCTGAACTAAGCCTGTCTGCTGCGCCAACTTTACAGCCATTACCCGGCGTCACCGCTCCCGTTATGTCCCCAGGTCGAACACAGGCTGCACGACCGGTTCAGCCTCAGGTTCAGACTCAGACTCAGACTATGCAACCCGCACCCGCACCTGCTGAACAGTCTGTAGTGCCGCCATCTCAATCTCAACCCCCACCTGATGCAGAGCCCCTGTCATCGCCTGCATCTAGTCCGCCCCCTGATACCAGCCTAGAGCACGGTACGGTCGTTCGACTAGGCAATGATTTTCCTAATTTGGCCGGTGCCCAGTCTGGTTGCTATGGCTTGGAAAACTGCCAGCAGGTAAGCGGCAACTTTCGTCAGGCAGCGCAGCAACTGATAGCTCAAATGGAAGGTCAGGGCTACCAATTGACCGAGCGAGAAGATCTCGACAATACAGGGCATCGCGTATTTGAAGTGATTGACCCGGATGCACCTAACGCCACCTATTATCTCAATGTTTTTTCGCCTGATATCGGCAGTGCGGTCTATGTTCTCACTGTGAATATTTTGAGCTTGGAGGAGTTAAAACAGCTAAAGGGTGGGTCTGGCAGGGTGAATAGCTGATGCAATCTAGCATAATTGAGCGTTACGAGTCATATTTATACAAAAGCTGGTTTCAGAGGAGGCTTCACTGCATGGGCCTCGTTGTGAAGTCCCATCTCGATGTCTGACAGATCTTGAGATGAATCAATCTCGGCAGCGGCTTCAAACCAACTATGGACAGTGCGGACGCTGATCGCAATTTGCGTTAGCCAGAGATATATCGAAGATTGTCAAATAAAAGAAAATCTTATGATTTGAATTTATTATTGCTTTGCAATGCAGTTCACTGTGACTCCGGATACATTGTAAGATAGACTTAAGCACATGAAAATTGAAGTTTTAATAGATTTTTATCTATGGAAAACATGTGGGACAGCGATCAACTTTCAGCTACGTTCGGAGCGCGGCTATCTCTGAACACCCTGGCGACAGGTTTTTGCTTAACACCTGTGCTGTAAGCGTGAAAGGCTTCACCCTTACTGTCTTCAACTTTTTAAAAGCTCACTTATTACAACCTAAGGAGGAATTCCAACATGGATTTCTTGTCCGAATTTTTAATGCGCTTCGTGGCGCAGTTGCAGTCGCCGACACTCGGCTTTCTGCTCGGGGGTGTGGTGATTGCCGCCCTCGGTAGCGAGCTGAAAATTCCAGACGCGATCTACAAGATCATCGTCTTCATGCTGCTCATTACTGTTGGCCTAGAGGGCGGCATTTCGATCCGCGAGGCCAATCTGGTGGAAATGCTGTTACCCGCATTGTTCGCCGTGATAATAGGGATCCTTGCGGTGTTCATCGCGAACTACACGTTGGGCAAGCTGCCGCAAATTAGAACCGTGGATGCCCTTGCGACCGGGGGCTTGTTTGGTGCGGTAAGTGGCTCTACCCTCGCCGCTGCTATCTCAACACTGGAGGGGCAAGGCACTTTTTATGAGGCTTGGTCTCCCGCACTCTATCCCTTTATGGATATCCCAGCGCTCGTGACAGCGATCGTCTTGGCCAGCATTTATACCCGCAAGCAGAAGCGCAAAAAGTATCTTAAAAATGAGCAATATCTCAGCAAAGAGCGCGTTACCGCAGGCGGGTATTCCAGTGAGTCAGGCGGTACTATACCCAGCGCTCCGGGCGGTACCACAGGCGGCTATCCTGGCGAGCCAGGCGGTACTACAGGTGGGTATTCCAGCGAGCCGGACGGTGTCCCAGACGGGCGGGTCAAGATCTGGCCTATTGTAAAAGAAAGCCTCCAGGGCTATGCCCTATCGGCACTGCTGCTCGGCATCGTGCTAGGTCTGATAACCCAGCCTGAAAGTGTCTTTGAAGACTTCTACGATCCGCTCTTTCGCGGCCTGCTTTCGATACTAATGCTGATCATGGGTATGGAAGCCTGGGAAAGGCTCGGTGAGCTGCGCAAGGTGGCCCAGTGGTACGCTGTATATGCCGTAGTGGGGCCGCTGCTGCACGGGTTCATAGGCTTCGGTCTCGGCATGATTGCCCACTACACCACAGGATTCAGCCCTGGCGGCGTCGTGATCCTGGCCGTCATCGCCGCCTCCAACTCAGACATCTCAGGGCCGCCCACTTTACGAGCGGGCATTCCGTCGGCCAATCCCTCTGCCTACATCGGCTCGTCTACAGCCGTCGGTACGCCGGTGGCGATCGCCCTGGGAATACCGCTCTTCACCGAGCTTGCCCAAATTCTGATGGGTAGCTGATCTCAGCCGGGTCATGGTCTGCCGGTGCTCCCCTGACCCGGCGACCAATGCGGTAGTTATAGTATCAGCGCGATCGCGCCCAATGCTGCCGTTTTCCTGAGTTTCTATAATAGTTGAATGAATACACACATCAAGAGGTATCCCACATGGCTAAGCCAGCCACTATGGTTGTCATTGTCACAGAAAAGTTGCTGTTGAAAAAGATCGCCCAGATCATCGATAAAGCCGGGGCGACCGGTTACACGGTGGTAGACGCTGGCGGTAAAGGCAGTCGCAACGTGCGCTCGTCGGGACAGCCTAGTGTTTCCGACACTAACGCGAATGTAAAAATCGAGGTGCTCACCGATAGTCGGGAGATGGCCCTGAAGATTTCGGATGAGGTCGCATTGAAATATTTCGACGATTATTCGGGCATCGTCTATCTCTGTGAAGCAGAGGTACTGAGCGCGCACAAGTTCTGTGGGCCAGACGGCTGTTAAATTGAGACGACGCAGATCTGACACAAGACGGCGAAGGGATACCATTTCCTTCGCCGTCTTGTTGTGTAACAGCGCTGGCAGCAGCGGCTTCGAGCCAATGATAAACCGTGGCATCAGTGGCCCAGGAAGCTGATCTTCCTGCAGTCGTGCAATGGCCTCTGTTTGCGCGTTCAGCAACCATCGTCTAGAAAAACATATCAAATAGAGGCCGTAGCAAAGCAGCTAGTGCGCTAGGGAAGACTGAATCTACCGATGATCGCCTAGTGTTCTACCCATGAGTTACAGCCGCAAAGCTTACGAGTCCTCTCTTAAAGCCCATAAAAAGCTAATTGCTACGAAATTGCTGGACGGTATCGAAAAGCTCTATGAGAACAAAATATCTGAGCGGCGTTGGATTTGGGAGCTATTACAGAACGCGAAAGATGTCGCTGAGCATCAGGTGGAGGTTCAGATTGTTCTTAAAGCTGACTCCGTTGAATTTCAGCACAACGGCAATCCATTTTTGATGGACAACGTGACCTATCTGATTGAACAGGTCTCTACAAAGGATCGCGCTTCAGAGCTGGGTGAAGCCCTAGAGACAACGGGCAAATTCGGCACTGGCTTCATGACAACTCACCTACTGTCTAAAAAGGTAGAAGTTAAAGGCGTCCTCGAAGATCAAGACACGCAGCCCGCTATCTACAAACGCTTTAGCCTCAAGCTAGATCGAGATGCGGCAACGCCTGATGAGATGATTGCAAAGGTTGACGAATCCTACAAAGTATTTGAGGCACTAGATAACGAGGCGCTATGCCCTGGTTTAACAAACTACGAACCCTGCAAGCACTTTGATACGTCATTCAAGTATGACCTCGACCAAAAAGGACTTAGTATCGCTGAGATAGGAATCGGCGATCTGTATAACGCTTTGAGCTATGCGCTAATTTTCATTCCTAAAATCAAGTCGGTCATCGTGGTTGACGAGATCAAGGAAACTAAGGTCAAATACTCGGTAGTTTTTGAACAAAATGTCGGCTCAAATATCAAAGTATCTACGATTCAAATCGAAGCAGATGCGGACGTAAGCTCAATCAAGATTGCATCGATCGCCAATCTCAAACAAACCATCACGCTCGCGATACCGCTACAAGCGCAAGCGGAGCAGCTTTCTATCAAGGCATTCCACCTTGAGACACCTAAACTGTTTTGTGACTTTCCCCTCGTAGGCTCAGAACAGTTTAGCTTTCCAGTAGTCTTTAACAGTCCGCTCTTTAACCCCAGCGAACCCCGAGATACCGTTCTTCTAGACGAGCGCGATGATGAGAAGCGCCAATTTAATAAAGCGCTCTTCGAGGACTGCTTAAAACTCTACGACAGCCTAGTAGACTACGCAAGTGTGCATTGGCAAGATGCCTATCTACTCGCGAAATCTGCCATGCCAGCGCGCGTTGACAGGCAGTGGTACAAGCATAGTATTCAGCGATCGCTTCGCAAAAAGGTCTTAGCAACGCCGATAGTGGATACCTGTAATAACGAGAGAATTCCGCTAGCTCAAGCTCGAATCCCCTATCACACTGCCTCCGTGCAAGTCGTGAACCTATGGAAGCTAGCGATCGCCTTCCATCGAGACTGTTTGCCGATTGAGAATCATGTGCTCGGCTGGTACGACATTGTGGATACCGACTGGGAAAAAGACTTTCGCATCAAGCTACGATACACCCTCACCGATCTCGTGCAGGATATCGCCAATGAGGTATGCCTATCGCAGCTCGCTCAAAGAATCAAAAAGTCCGAAGCTGAGGCGCTCGGCTGGCTCAACCAGGTGATTGCTTTCATTGAGGTAGACAGCTCTGCTAAGTCTGACGGCTTGCTCAATACATATCCCATTATCCCCAACCAGTATGGGAATTTCCAAGTACTCAGCAAGCTCCGCAAGGACTTAAACATCCCAGAACAAATCAAGTACGTCCTAAAGATTTTAGGTGAAGATTGGAAGCAGCAGCTCAGCCATTTGGGAATTCAATGTCGATTCTCTACAAGCCTAGACATCAAAAAGGCCAGCAGTAAGATTGACGAGAAGCTAAGAGAGAACGCTCATAGCGATCTTAGAAAGGCAGTTTACTACCTCATTAGCTGCTATCCAGCCAAAGATGTTCTACAGCAGCCTCCCTTTCAGCTTAGAACTCAAATCTGGCAGCTTGCGAAAAGCTTAGATGGAGCTGTTCCTGAACCACAGTTTTTAAGCGATTGGACGCCCCGCCTGTGGACGGAGTGCGACGCTTGGCTGCTTAAAACCTTAGTTCGTGATTTGGTCAAAATAGGCAATCTCCAGAACTTACAGACAGCTCTCGAAAAAACTTCTGAAGATGAAGCCGCTGCTTGGTTGAGCAACTTTGTTGGTTTCTTAAATCGAAATTCTACCTGGAAGCTCTTCTATGTTGAAGAGAAAGTTTTACCCAATCAGCGCGGGCTTTTCCTCTCCAAAGATTACATCTCTTTCGACAAAGGAATCCCCGATGAGATTAAAGACGTTCTAGAAAAAATTGATATCGACTACCGCAGCGAGTTGCTAGATGTTCGCATCAAGGGCTTTGAAAATTATCCGCAGAAGCTCGGCGTTAGCGATGCATCTAGTGAGATTGATAAACGCTTGATTGAAAAGGATTCGCTAGACGATCCGAAGCTTCGAGAAGTGGTCTTTTCTTTGATTAGCTACTTTACAGCGGAAGAAGATATAACCCGCAAAGACATTTGGAAGCTAGCAAACACCTTCTATGGCGACAGCGTAGTTGCAGACATTCAAGTCATCCCAAACTTGGCTGAGTTTAACTGGGATCAGTGCAACCGGTGGGCGCTAGAGTGGTTATCTCGTGAAGTTGCCGCAGAAAACAGCCTAGAGCAACTGGCACAATGTCTCAAAACCAATCAGGATGAAGCCATTCAATATCTAGATAAGCTAATTCCGTTTGCGAGTCAGCAAGGTCTTTCGATATTTCTAGAGAAGTTAAAAATCTGGCCCAATCAGCACGGTTATTTCTGCGAGAAGAAAGCGCTTAAAAAAGATGGTGGTATCGACTCAGAACTCAAAGAGATCTGCAACTACCTGACAAAGCAAGACTGGCGCTCTACTCTTGTGTTGAGTCATAGCGACTTTATAAACACCTTAAGCTTGTTTAGCGATACTGAGACGGAGCTGCCTGAGGCGATCGCCAAGGAAATTGACGAAGCGTTAAAGGCATATAAGGGCGATCGCCGAGACCACAACTTTGTAGAGGCTGTCAGGCTACTATTTGTCTGGTCTAAGCTGCCGTCTAACACAACGTTGGTGAAGGAGCTATTGCCCTACTTCCATAAAAACAAAGCGCAGTTGTTCTTAGATATTTGCGAAGACCAGGGAATTCATAGCTGCGTTTTCGATCTCATGCAGCAGGGGCCGGAAAAGCTAGAGGCTCTGGCGAGGCTGGCAAACTCCCCTGACATATCACAGTCAGACATCAATCAATTTGTCGAACACCATGCGGACTTCAAAACGTTGGAAGCGCTGAGGACTAAAAGGGACGATCCTGATTCAACCAGTGAGGTGCTTCAACTATTAGAAGATCTTGGACTCGATCCAGATTACCTGAATACGTTGTTGAGCGATTACGCCTCTCAATCAGAACCCGTCGCTGTCGGTTTAGAAAAGCGATTGCATTGTAGCAGCAGACGGGTACGGACTTACCCCCAAGTCATCAGCTTTGAGGATAGCCACGATACCGATGACGTTGGGCTTCGCGGTGAAGAGTTCGTTCATCATAAGCTAGTTGCTAAGTTTGGTAGCGATCGCGTTCAGTGGATGAACGAAGACAAAGAAGAGCGGTTTCCTTATGACTTTAAGGTCTTAGAGGAGGACTTAAAGGAAGTCGCCTACTACATTGACGCCAAATCAAGCCGTAAAGGAGAGCATGGTGACGGCTCTATCTTTTTCTCTATCACTAACGCTCAATGGGACTTCTTAAAAGAGTGCGACAATTATTACATTGCCAAGGTCTTTCGAGCGCTGAGCGAACGCCCGAACCTACAATTGATCAAAATAGATCTAAGAGATGAGCTTCTTTAAGTGTGTTCACTTTGACCGACAAAGCGCGGGTTTGAGACTGAATAGCAGACAAGATGTACTGTGGCTACGGAAGAGCATAAGCCTATGTTCCTAAAGAAATGCAAGCGGCCATAGAAGCTGATGATACAGCGATCGCCAAATTAATCAAGGATTCCTATCTAAGTTTGCTGCAATTTTTCTCGAATCACTGCTGCTTTTTAAGATCTCGGGTGCCGGAACGGGGGGAAAGTCCCAAAGAGTTACTGACCCGGCAGCCTCATCAGCACTAACTGGAACTGCTTGGGTTTGAGCGGTTTCAGAGAGCGTAAAAGTTGGCTCAATCAGCAGACTGGGCTATTGGTAACGATGGCCTACTTTGGGCTGCAAGTGTGACCTAAAAATAGCCTTTTTTGAACCACTTCTTTTTTTCGCTCTCGCGAACTTATCAGGGTTTTAGCAGTTCCGCAATTTCTTTATAATAGGACTTACGCAGGAGAGAACTTGATAGTAGGTTCTCTGAGTTGTTGAACAAGGTAGTCGTCGAGCAGTCCATGCTTGAGTTGGTAGAGAGTACGTCCTGTTTGTATCGCCAGTTGGTTGAGTCTTGTCCATACCAGCAAGGCACAGCCAATATGGTTTCGTTAGATTCTAGCCGATCGACACTGACACTTCTCTAGACCTGTAGTCTGTTTTTCCTCACGGTGTAACTGCTCAATGCGCCAGTGGTAGCTGCACAGTTCTTGTGTTGCTGCCGTAGAGTCTTGAGTCCAATCGTTGGTCACGATGTAGTCCGTGCGGCGGGTAAACGCCACGACCCGGAACAATCTCACCTGGTGGTGCTTAGGAAAGGGCTGCGATCACCAGTGAATGCTGTAAAAGGCGATGCTCTACCGTTTCATGGGGAGGATGGCGGTAGTGAATAAAGGTTAACCCTTTCCACCCAGTATGATAGCTAGCGACTAGGGGCGAGTGTGG
>JBAQZP010000028.1:0-15790 GCA_049791095.1 Phormidesmis sp. | reverse complement strand
GCATAACTTTCGGATGAGTCATCGTCGAGGACAAGTCAATAAGCTGGAAGCGATCGCTTAAAAGGAAAAGCTCAGGATAAGGGATGCCTATTTCTGTTATTCACACTATTACCGATAAAGTCTAATGGTTGGCTTTCACTGCCTCCTGATTTGATTGCCGAGTTAAATCTAAGGTGGAAAAGACGAGGACGAGCAATTCTAGGTGACGGTAGTGAATGTGTTTTTAACGTTTACGAAGCGGTTGTCGTTTGGGATGACACCTTGCTGATTATTCCAGTAGACGAAGCAGATTCAGAACCCCTCGTCGGAATGTCACTGATGGAAGGTTATGAACTAAAAATACAGGTTTTTGAAGAAGGTCGTATCGAACTTCGCAAAGTCTAACAACGTAGTGGAGCGGACGGTACAGAGACTTCGCGCTTCGTCCTAGTCCTCTCGCCGCCGCTCACTTTAGCCGTTAGACAGCTTCTCATACTCACCATGATTCAGCCTGGCAGCATAGCAAGATTTGCAAGAATGCCTCAGATGAAAACTTTAACAACCAAACTGTGTGAGGTATTCTTCGTTAAAGTCCAGATACCGACATAGTGCGTGTTCAAGATGTTAGTTGATCGAGCGCGAACGATCCGACCGTTTTAGCATGGGCAGCGTAGGAAAAAAGAGTCGTCTTGACTCATGATGTTGCCACGATGATAACCTTTGCATATGAACGAATTAAAGCAGAACTATCTATGCCTGGATTATTCGAGGTCAGCCATCGTGTCCCAGTAGGATTAGCAACAGACGACACTAAAGTCTCGGCGATGTCCTAAAAACTGCCTGTCGTCGTTGAGCTTCACTGTTAGACCGCCTCTGCTGGGAGGTAGCTGAGGTGATTATCGATCAAGCCGAGTACTCAATGGCTTCAAACTGCTGGAGGCTTGTGGGTTGAGTAGTTGCCTGCGCGCACAACTAGCCGATCTAATAGGGGCAATATGTGGAAACTATCTCTCTAACAAGATTGTTGTGCTGCTATTGCCTGATGGTATGTTTCTATGCGTAAGCCCTCTGACGGGCTAAAATTTCCCGATTTGCCCTTTCCTTCTCGCCTTCGAGGACGGTTGGATCAAAGTCAACTTTGATCATTTGCGTTGTTTTCTGACCATTGACAACCTCCTCAAAGGATCCGGATGGAAAGTTGCAGTATCCTCGAAGTTCACTGGTCAGTTTTCCACGAATATAGTCTCTCGCAAAACAATCGGCGTCGCTACCAGAGATGATAACCGTCCGAAACTGATCCCCAGACCACAACAAGCTTTTATCAACTGTCAGTTCGACAACAATTCGATTGTCAGTTCTCCCTGTGCCCAAATCGTTGTTAAAGACTTGCGTACTGAAAATCTTTAGACTGCCGTTGTTGAAGGTGATTTGCCCTTCAGCATTAGTGCGGACGGCAGGAAAGCAGCTAGATAGAAGAATTAGAACGGACGAGAGCACTAATCCTAATTTGTTCATTATCGCTTAGTTCAGAGCCTTCTTGCTACGTGTGTCCTAACACATAAAATCTACTCACCTTTCTCTAAAAACATGATCAAATCTGTGACACTGCTATCTGTGGTCACGCTTGTCCGGATCCATTCAATGGGGTATGGCACCGATTCATGTAAAAAACGCAGCTACTCAACGACAACTATGGATTCTCGGCCCTTGATTTTGTAAGTCAGCAGTGCCAGATAGAAATCTGCTCATCACCTTTAGCCCAATTGCAGTCCACTAGGATAATCTGGCTAAATATTTGACATAGGCTCAGCTTATAAATTTAGTCCGTTCTAGATGAGCGGAACATGAAACCGATTACTCCCTTAAACCCTCTGCCAATAGATATATGCGCTTCAGATCACAATTTTGCCTCGGCCTAGCGCTTAGCTTGAGCCTCAGCTTGCTTGCACCTTTAAGTGCGTCTGTATCAGCACAAACGCCTGTGCCCAACCTAGCGCCTGTACCCACCCCAGCGCCAAGAACCTCATTTAGAGATGTCCCCGCCAACTACTGGGCTTATGAATACATATCAGGACTCGCCCGATTTAGTGTGATTAGCGGCTTCCCCGATGGCACGTTCAAGCCTAACGAACCCGTAACCCGCGCACAGTTTGCGGCGATTTTGAATCAAGCGTTTATGTCAGCACAGCCCTTTCAAGTACCAAATGAGCGGTTGAATCCAACGCAGCCCAGTACTCCAACCTTTGCGGATGTGCCTAACGATTATTGGGCATCTGGCTATATTGCTAAAGCTCGCACTGCGGGCTTTCTCTCAGGATATCCGGGGAATCAGTTTAAGCCCAATCAACCGATATCCCGCGTACAGGCCCTGATTTCTATCGCCAATGGATTGGGATATCAGGGCGGGAGCATGGCGGAACTATCTGCCTATAGAGATGCTGCTGCTATTCCGGAATATGCTCGCCCTGGCATAACCGCTGCCAAAGCCGCCAACATCGTTGTTAACTATCCTGCCCTCGATCAGCTGCTGCCCAATCGCTCAGCGACCCGCGCTGAGGTTGCGGCTTTTGTCTATCAGGCGTTGGTCAACGATGGTAGGGCGCAACCTGTGGCAGTAGCCGGTGCTCGCTGGAATAAAGCGCCGATAACAACCCTGCCAACAGCAGCGGAGGTGTTTAGCTTTAGTGCAGATGGACAACGGCTACTTGCCCTGACAACAGACGGGGTCAAGCTTCAGGTATGGAATCCGCAAACAGGTGCGCTAATTAAGGAGATTGCCGCTGGTGATCAGACTCGTTTTGATGGGGCGGCGATCAGCAAGGACGGGACGACGGTGGCGGCGATCGCGCAAACGTCTCCCACTAACACCGTGGAACTAGCGGCATGGGCCATCGAGACAGGTCAGCCGCTGTGGAAGAAAACAATCGGCCCTACAACTTCAACCATCGATGGCAGTCAGATTGCCTTTAGCAATGACAATCAGCGAATCATAACGTTTGTGAAAACAAATCGAGACGGCACTTCTGTACCACAACTAGCTCTGTGGAACACAGCGAACGGTGAAGTGGTGCAATCTTTAGACACCAGCGGTCGATTTGCAATTAGCCCCAATAGTCAGTTTGCAATTAGCCCCAATGGTCAGTTTTTAGCCATTCAGATCTACCCAAATGATTCATCTGGCCGCGTAGACCTATGGCGACTCAATCAGAGCGGCATTTTTGAGTACGCTAGGACGCTGCCGCCGGAAGATGTCCTCTTCTGGGGGATGAATATGGTCTTTAGAAACGATGGGTTGCTCAATGTGCTAACGCGATCGCCTTACGATGGACTGCTTGTCACTTGGAATCCACAAACGGGCGCGCGCGTGACCAGCACTGAGCTACCGGCTGATCGATCAGATGATGCCATTGGCCTAAGTCCAGATGGCGACAGCTATTTCTTCTCTGGGACGGTGGCTGGAGCGCGCTTGGGCAGTGTGAAAACTGGAGAAGTTCAGGACTGGCTTAGCAGCTATCGGGTTGCGTTTAGTGATCGCGGCAACTACCTAGCGCTCACGAACTACAAGAACCCCTATGAAGTAGAAGTATTAGGATCAGCAGTACCCACGCCAACCATCAGTATCTATGCCGAAACTGCCCGTTAGGCCAATCTCCAATTAAAGGCCGGGAGAGAAAAGAAGACTGGTCGGATACAGCCAAAATGCTCCTGGGATCACTGGGGCCGATGTGAAATTCCGTTTACGCCAAACAGCTACCTCTATAATCGCCTCTATCGACGAGGACACCCGGATAGGCAGCAGGCAAGAGGTCTGAGTCGTATGCCTCAAGGTGATACGAGAAGTTTGTGTCCAGTGGCTTTAACCTGCTGGAGGCTTGTGGGTTGAGTAGTTGCCTGCGCGCGCAGCTATCCAGCCAATACAAAAGAACTAAATGGGCCCAAATCGCAGCTTTACTACTTTAGGGCCTTACAGTAGCTATCGTTGGTTTAGTATTGACAATCATGGCTTGATTTGGTGGGTAACTCGTACCGTCGCCTAACAACCGCGCTGCACCGAAACTCCCGATATCATGGCTGTGATGGAAAGGTGATCTGCGTCCGGTGAGCGCGAACGTTATACGCCCAAGCTAGGTCAGCTCGATCCGCCAATTGCAGAGATTCCGGCTGGCGCATGTGCTTGGCGATCGCCCGGTTTTGACCCAGCGCTTTTTGCAGGTCGCCCCTACGAGATTATCGTTAGGGTTGACCACGGTTGGGACCTGATTCGGTTAGGCGCTGGGTGAAGAAGGCAGAAAGTAGTTTGAAGTAAGATAGTGCGTATGGTGGCGATCGCTTTAGCAACTCTAGTCATCCGCCCCCATCGGTCTAGATTTAAAAGAAAGATTCAAACGACGCCGATGTTTAGGGCAAAGGCGTTGCAGCTCTGTCAGGCGAACTTAGACTTTCTTAAAGAAGAGGTGAAAATACACTATGAAGCTGAATAATGCGGTGTCGGTGGAGTATCAAGGTACGCTGCTTATGTTCAGCTAGGGAGCAAAAATTCCGAAGTTGATACCTCCCGTTTTATAATTGCAGCCCGGCTACCTGTATCACCTTGTGTTGAAAACGATCGCCCCTTCCCATCCTGCCCAAACCCACAAGCAGGCTATCCTTGCCCACTTCAACGAGGCCGCGCCCGAGCTAGACCGGTGGCGCAGCTTCAACCGCTATTACTACCGCGACATTGCCCGGCTGCATCAGTTTTTAATTCCGGTGGGTAGCCGCGTGCTAGAAATTGGCTGTGGCACGGGCGATTTGCTTCAGGCCACCCATCCCAGTGTCGGCGTTGGCATCGACCTGTCGCCAGTCGCGATTAACATCGCCCAGCGCAAGTATCCCCACCTGCGCTTTTACTGCGCCGATGCAGAAACCCTTACGCCTGAAGATATTGGCTATTTGCCCGATGGCCCTATCGAAGGCCCGATTGATGAGCCGCAAACCTTCGATTACATTGTGTGTGCGAATGCGGCCAGCTACTTCAGCGATATTCAAACGGTGCTGAAAAGGATCAAGCCCTTTTGCAAGGCTCAGACCCGGATTATCATCACTTTTCACAACTATCTATGGGAGCCCCTGTTGAAGCTGGGTGAAGCCCTGGGTCAGCGCCGCCCTCAGCCACCGCAAAACTGGCTATCGATGGATGATGTTGCTAATTTGCTATCAATCACGGGCTACATTCCGCTTAAACGTGGGCGTCGGTTTCTCATTCCGCGTTATATCCCACTGCTGTCGCCGCTGATTAACCGTTACCTAGCGCCGCTGCCTGTCATTAAGCATTTTGGGCTAACTAATTATGTGGTGGCTCGTCCCGATTTTCGTCAGCCTTCTGGGATCAACAGACCAAGCTGTTCGGTGATTATTCCGGCGCGAAATGAGGCCGGGAATATTGATGATGCGATCGCCCGCCTCCCCCCTTTGGGCTCTCATACCGAAGTCATCTTCATCGAAGGCCATTCTACCGACGACACTTGGGCCACGATTCAACAGAAAGTGCGCCACTACCGGGGGCCTTACCAGCTCAAAGCCTTTCAGCAGGCAGGCAAGGGAAAAGCTGATGCGGTGCGCTTGGGCTTTGCAGAGGCGACGGGCGATATGCTGATGATTTTGGATGCCGATTTGACGGTGCCGCCAGAGGATTTGCCGCATTTTTTTGAGGCGATCGCCTCCGGCCAGGGCGAATTCATCAACGGCTCTCGGCTGTTGTATCCGCGTAGCAAAAAAGCTATGCCCTGGCTAAACACCCTTGCGAACAAGACCTTTGCATTAATGTTCTCCTTTTTATTAGAACAACCTTTAAAAGACACGCTGTGCGGCACCAAAGTTTTATGGCGAACAGACTACGAGCGCATCGCCGCCGGTCGCAGCTACTTCGGCGACTTCGATCCGTTTGGCGATTTTGATCTGTTGTTTGGCGCGGCGAAGCTGAATTTGCATTTAGTCGAAGTGCCCATTCGCTATCAGCCTCGCAGCTATGGCAGCTCGAATATTGCCCATGTCAAAGAAGGACTGGTGCTGCTCAAAATGTGCGCTTATGCCGCTAGGAAGCTAAAGTTTATTTAGAGAAGAACTCATATGAGCGACGATGATTTTCTCTCAGGAGAGGTCTTATTTGAAGCCGAAACACCTCTTGGATTCTCCGTTCGTACAACGCTGAGCTATTGGGAGTTGATTACCAGCATCAAACATCCTGCCATGCGCGGCAGATTGGAAGATGTCCGTCAAACACTACTGATCCCTGACGAAATTCGGGTGAGCAAGAGTGATGAGCAGGTCTATATGTTCTATCAGGAAGACGGGACAAAGCGTTGGGTCTGTGCGGTTGCGAAACGATTAGATACAATATATCGCACAAGCGCGATCAAAGAAGGAAAGGTTTTATGGCGAAGGTAAACGTGTTTCACGATCCCGTAGGCAATACGCTAGTGGTTTGGTTTGGTGATTCTAGAGAAGAAGTTGAGGTAGAAGAAACGGGTGATGAGGTACTCCTGATGAAAAATAAAGAGGGCAAGGTCATCGGTTTTGAAAAACTCAATTTCCTCTCTCAGAGTGAAAAGTCCGTTCGCATAGCATTTGAAACCTTTGCAGCTTGAGCGTTTCTACAACTGTGCAGAAAAATAAGCCTGCACAGCTCGATGCCTCACGCTAGGCTTTCAATCGCGCCTTTAGATGATCGCCTACTCGCAAAGCATTGGCGATGATGGTGAGGGCTGGGCCAACGCTGGCACAAGAGGGAAAAAAGCTGCTGTCTACCACATACAGGTTGTCAATTTCGTGAGTGCGACAGTTGAGGTCTAGCACCGAAGTTGCCGGATCGGTGCCCATCCGACAGGTGCCGCTCTGGTAGCCGACAACCGGTGTGGGCGATTCGCCTCGCGGATATACGGTGCTCTGTCGCATTCCCATTGAAGAGCCTTCCAGCTCTTTGAGTATGCCCATCCAGCGATATACTAGCCGGTCGTGGGCTTCGAGATTGTTGGGCGTAAATTCGTAGCGCAATTTCTTGCGGTTACGAGCGTCCTTCAAATAAACGCGATTCTCAGCCTTGGGCAGCGTGCCGGTTTGAGCCCACCAGCCAATAGAGCCGGTGGCTAGCTGTGACAGGCCAGCGCCAGGCACTAAACGGGCTAATACCGATAGTAAAGGCGGCGATTCTGCAAAGATAATGTCTTGCAGCAGGCCACCGCTGTTTTCAATATGACCCATCGGATAGGGGAAGTTGTAGAATTCTTCATCGCCCCAGTAAAAGTCGTTGATGCTGACGCTGCGCGGAAACTTACCGTCGTGTTTAGCCGCACCGCGCTCTACAATCACCGTCATCAGGTGCTTCATCAGATTGCGGCCTAGCTGGTCAGATTTGTTCGCAAGGCCGTGCGGATGCCGATCGTTCGCCGAAATCAGCATCAGGGCGGCTGAGTTGACTGCGCCACAGGCAAGTACAACAATGTCGGCCTTGAACAATACGGGTTGAGCGCCCACTTCAGCACATACCCCTTTGATTTCGGTGCCGGTGGTATTGGTGTGAAGGCTGACGACCTTGGCGTTAGTTTTGAGGGTGACGTTTTGGTGGGCTACGGCGACATCAATCCCAAACACTTCCGCATCGCCGGTTGGATCGTCCTCTTGCTGGGTCAGGCTCATTGGCAACGAAGTCGGGTTGAGTCCTTTGCCCCGAATCGCGTCCACAATTGGCTGCATTACTGGCGCATGATCTACGGCTGCATGGGGATAGTCTGTGCTGCGGGCCGGTTCGGTCGGGTCGAGTCTTTGGTCACCGTGGACTTTGTACAGGTGCTCGGCAGCGGTGTAGTAAGGCTCCCAGTCTTTGTACTTGAGAGGCCATGCTGGGGTGATGCCGTTTTGATAGGTGACGGACTCAAAATCGCGATCGCGCATCCGCATCAACGTCGCATTATAAACCTTAGTATTGCCGCCCACCGCGTAATTCGTCTGCGGTGAAAACGGCTCGCCCACCTCGTCATACCACTGTTCCGGGGCATGATAGCGCTCTTTTTTGAACACATCCACGTCCGCCCGGTTTTGCTCTTCCAGCGCCATTCTACCGCCGCGCTCCAAAATCAAAATCCGCTTACCGGTCGGGGCCAGCTTTTGCGCCAGCGTACCACCGCCCGCACCCGTGCCCACAATAATTACATCGTAATGTTGGTCGTCAATAATCATGCGCTACTGCCACAGATAAATCAAAATAAACAACAAAATCCAAATTACATCAACAAAGTGCCAGAACAAAGAAGTCGCGGCCACCCCATATTCGCCCTTTTCGTAGTTGTTAGGAATAAAAGAGCGACCCAGCATCACGCCTTGCAACAATACACCTGTGAACACATGCAGGCCATGAAAGCCCGTCAGCAAATAGAATATGCCGCCAAATACACCCGACGTAAAGCCAAAGGGCAACCCCATCCACTCCACCGCCTGACCATAGAGAAAGAAAGTACCCATTGCCATCGTCAGCAGCCAGAAAATCCGAAAGCCCCAAAGATTCTCGCGGTGTAAAAAGCGTTCGGCAAAATAAATCACAAAGCTACTAGAGACCAGCACAATTGTGTTGATCAAAGGCTCTCGGACTTCCAATCCGTCGAAGCCTTCCGGTAGCCAGTTTGCCGTGCCAGTTTTAAAGACGATGTAGCCGACAAAAAAGCTGAGAAAGATAACGCTTTCCGACAGCAAAAAGACAATAAAGCCAAACATGCGATTGTCTTCTTCGGCTTCTTCAAAATGCTCGGACACTGGCACAGCTTTCGAGTTCAGCGTCGGATCTATGTTTGTAGTGCTCATGCTAGTGCCCCCTCTGCCGTGCTCCCTTCAGGATTACCTACCGGATGCCCCGCAGGCTCATTAGACACCAGCGGTTCGTCACTACCATAGCCATACGGCGGCGACACCACGACCGGCAACTCCTCAAAATTCTCATGCGGCGGCGGCGAAGACACCAGCCACTCCAGCCCAATCGCGCGCCAAGGATTATCACCTGCTTCCTCGCCGCGCACCCAAGAACTCAGCATGTTCAAAATAAAGGGCAGCGTCGAAACGCCCAGCAAAAATCCGCCCAGGCTCGCAATCACGTTATAAAAGGCAAATTCAGGATCGTAGGAAGCCACCCGCCGGGGCATTCCCATCAGCCCTAACGGATGCATCGGCAGAAAGATCAGGTTGATGCCAATAAAGGTCAGCGCAAAGTGCAGCTTGCCCAAGCCTTCGTAATACATCCGTCCCGTCATTTTCGGGAACCAGTGATAGATAGCCGCATAGAAGCCCATCACTACCGCGCCGTTGATTACATAGTGAAAATGTCCCACCACAAAATACGTGTTGTTGACGTGAATATCAAACGGCGTTGAAGCCAGCATAATGCCGGTAATGCCTGCAAACAGGAACGTGGTCAGTCCGCCCAGGGCAAACAACATCGCCGATGTCAGCCGCAGCTTGCCTCCCCATACCGTCGCCACCCAGGCAAATACCTTGATGCCCGTAGGAATAGAGATTGCCATGGTAGTAAACATAAACAGCATCCGCATCCAGCCCGGTGTGCCACTGGCAAACATGTGGTGAACCCACACAATCAGGCTAAATATAGTGATGAGTATCGAAGAAACTACCACGACTTTGTAGCCAAAGAGAGGCTTGCGCGAGTACACCGGAAAGACTTCTGAAAACACACCAAAGATAGGCAGAACGATCACGTATACTGCCGGGTGGGAATAGAACCAAAAGAAGTGCTGATACAGCACCGGATCGCCGCCGCGAGTCGGGTCAAAAAAGCTGGTGCCCACAGTGAGATCGAGCAGCAGCATCACCGCGCCCGCCGTCAAAGCCGGTAAGCCAATTAGCTGAATAAGCTGCGCTGAGAGCACCGTCCAGCAAAAGGCAGGCATTTTGAACCAACCCATCCCCGGCGCGCGCATTCTAAAAATGGTGGTGACAATATTCACCGCGCCCATGATAGAGGATATGCCTGATAGCGCGATCGCGACCAGCCAGAGCGCCTGTCCGTTGATCAAATTGCCAGTAGGATTTTGCAAACTTACGGGTGGGTAGGCCCACCAGCCAGATTGAGAAGGGCCACCAGGAATGAAAAAGCTCGAAACCAGGATGACGCCAAATACGGGGACTAACCAAAAGGCCGCTGCATTCAACCTCGGAAAGGCCATATCCCGCGCCCCAATCTGCAACGGCACCAGGTAGTTCGCCAGCCCGTTCAGCATCGGGAACGTCCACATAAACAGCATGATGGTGCCGTGCATGGTAAACAACCCGTTATACACCGTGCGATCCACCAAATCTGACTCAGGGGTAATCAGCTCGCCGCGCATCACCATCGCCAGCAGCCCGCCCAGCAAAAAGAAGGCAAAGGCCGTGACAATATACTGAATGCCAATCACCTTGTGATCGGTACTAAACGTAAAAAACCGCCGCCAGTTGTCAGGGGCTCCCGGCTCAGGCTGAAGGCTCTGCTTTGGCTTATCAGGTTTTACCTTCTCCAAAGTTGCATTACTCATAGGAATCCTCTTTTGAACTGGTGTAGTTGACCATTGGGGCAGGCGCAGGCTTCACAGTGGCCCAGCCTAAGCTAATCGAGCCATCCTCAGCCTCGGCAGCAATATTTTGAGCAGCATATGGCGTTGTGGCAGCGGCCTTGGCTAGCCACTGCTGATAATCTTCTTCAGACTCGACAACAACATTGGTTTGGTTATCGGCAAAGTAGGTACCGCTATAGGCAGAGTCCCTGAGCCGGTAGCGGCCCTCACGAATAGGCGTAAACGAAAAATCAATCTCTCTACCTGGAATAATGTCTTGCTTTACCCGAAAGGCGGGGACATAAAACCCGTGCAAAACGTCATCTGAAGTCAGCTTGAACCGAGCGCGCTGATTTACTGGGATATGCAGTTCCGTGCTGCTGACATTTTGCTCAGGATACCGAAATTCCCAAGACCACTGCCGCGAATGCACCTCAATCGGTGGAAAGTTCTGCGTTGTCTGCTCTAGATCGCCCGGCACCTTTTCGGTCGGCTCTCCAGGCACCGTTCCGACCGTGCTCATTACCTGCGGTGCGAACGATTCGAGCAAACTCATTTGGTCGTAGGTTTGAAAGCTGACCGTGCCGATCCAAAGAATGAGCATGATCGGCACCGCTGTCCACACAATCTCTAGCTGAGTGTTGCCTTCAATTGGCGGCCCATCGGTCGGGTCGTATTTAGCCGCGCGCTGGTAAATCATGGAATACAGCAGCGTACCGGTCACACCAATAAAAATAAAGGTGCCGACCGCCGTCATAAAGCTAAAGAGCTTGTCTACAAGCACCGCTTCCGATGAAGCTTGAGGCGGCACCCAGCCGTAAGCCTGCTGGCCCATCCAAAAGCTGATGGCGAAGTTTGCGCTGGCCAGGGCCGACAGACCTAAAATTCTTCGCCAGTTAAGTACCCGGCCTAAATCTCTTGTGCGCTCGGGTTCGGCTCGGTTTTCAGCCCGTTGCTTCTTAGATTGTTCTTCTTCGGTATTCATGCTACTCCTGCTACTGCTCCGCGTCAGAATCTGGGCCAAACTCTCTAGGGCCAACAACGCGAGGCTCCGCTAATGCATCTGTAACCGGCGTGCTCGATAGCGACTTGTTAATTTCTTGGTTGGGATTGACGCCTGCATAGATCAGCCGATCGGCAGTGACATGCACGCCAAAATCACCGCCTAGATGCGCGCCCAACGTCCCTTGTGCAAACATCAACCCAAAAATCAATAGTCCTGCGCCCAAGTAGCTCCACTGTACCTGTCGGGCTCTGTCTTCTCGCCATACATAGCGCTGGAACCCTCGCCAAACAGTCATTGCGACAATTAGCGTCAGCAGCAAAACGCCGCCGAGGCCGTGCCATACCATCGTGTCTGTTGCGTTCAGGCCCCACGGGCTAATGATGTCATCAGGAGGATCGGCCAAGATAATTTCGTAGAAGCCAGCGGCGACGGTGAAAAAGGTGACGATCGCGGCGGCAACCATGTTGAACCAGCCCACATCATAAAGGCCGGAACTGGTGGCGGGGATCGCTAGGAATTTGAAAATTGGCTTTTCTAGCGGGTAGAGGGCGGCGACGATATCGAAGGCGATCGCAACAATAAACAACCCCAGCGTCAAATGCACCAAATTAGGATGAATCGGTATCCCGTAAGGCAGCCCATTAGCCTGTAGCAGCACAGGCATCGAATCGAATAGCAAAGAAACTCCCATCATCATTTCAACAAACCGCCCCGCGCCGCCTCAACCACTGCCTCTGTGTGCAGGCCATACACCCACACCAGCTTGTCACCCAAATAAACCTGAAAAATTACCAGCACCGTCAACAGCGCATTCATACCCATATAAGTCGCGGGCAGCGCTCCCGGCGACTTTAGCCGAATGATGTAGCGCCACCCGGTAATCGCGGCCAAAATTCCCGATAGCGACCAGCCCAGCAGCGTATGCAGGTTCAAATCACCCACCGCCGCCGCATAAGGCGTTGCCAGCCCGGCCTCTACCTGGCCAAACACAATCGCAATAAAAATAGAAATCGTCGCAAATACCATATTCCACCAGCCCACCTCATGCAGACTCTTATTTTGGGTGAAATAGCCAATCGCGTCACAAATAACGGCAAACAGCACCATCGCAATTACGAAATGCACCACAATCGGATGAATTGTGTCGGGGTAAGGCAAATTGTGATTATTTAGCGGTGGAAGTAAATTCTCGAACACAATATTCTCTTGAAACAGGTTTTCAGCTACAAACTAGAGCCCACGCTTGCAGGCTTGCAGACTTTATATCAAAGATAGATTTTAATTTTTGTGTGGAATTAAACGAATAATGCAAACGTCGTCAAAATTATAGCGTCTTAATTCAAAGGCAAATGGTTTCAGAGGGAATAGCTCAAGTCTCAATCACTCAAGTTTCAATCAAAAGGGTTTTAACCCCCGCAATGCTGCCATCTGGCGCTTGGCCAAGCGCATACACGGTAATCTCTACTTCCCCACAGCGATAAACCTGGAGCTGACAGAGCGAGTGGATCAAAAGATTCTTAAGCTTTTGCAGCCGAAGCCGTTGGTCTTTGTCTGCTTCGGTGTGCCAACCTCGGGGAGACGTCGCCCGTTCAAAAAAGCTTTCTATATTGACAACTTGGATCTCGATATCATCTGCGAGGTTGAACAGCCGACGGATGAGCGATCTATCGATTGTTTCTAAGTCGGAAGTCTCCCATACAACTTCAATTGGGTAATCGCTCTCACTGCTCCACCATAGGTCGTTACAAGCGCCCTGCAATTGGGCCTTCAGTTGGTCAGCAGTCATTGCGGTTTGTACTCCTATTTATAGTAGCGCTCTAGCCATCGCTACTTTACGATCTCTCTGGCTAGTTTCTTGTGCTAGTTTCTTTGGCTAGCTTAAAGCCTTACCTTCCGTTCGAGACTCCCGGTTTTCACTTTCTATGCGCATTCTCCTCTGGCTTCGCAACGACCTCCGCCTTCACGACCACGAACCGCTACACCGCGCCCTTGAAAAAAAAACACAGATTATCCCACTCTATTGCTTCGATCCTCGCCACTTCGGCAAAACTCAATTTGGCTTTGCCAAAACAGGCGCTTACCGGGCTCAGTTTTTACTCGAAACCGTCGCCGATCTGCGCCAGTCATTGCAAAACAGAGGCAGTGATTTAGTCATCCGCTGTGGCCAGCCAGAAGCAGAAATTCCGGCCCTGGTAGCAGCACTCAAAATAGATGCCGTGTATTGGCATGAGGAGGTTACTCAGGAAGAAACGGAGGTTGAGCGAGCAGTTGAAACAGCGCTAAAAGAGCAGAGGGTGGCCTCAGAGGTCTACTGGGGTGCAACGCTATACCATCCTGACGAGCTACCCTTTAGCATCAGAAAGCTGCCAGAAGTTTTTACCCAGTTTCGTAAAGCGGTCGAGCAAGAAACTCAGATCGCGCCTACGTTTGCGACCCCAGAAAAGTTGCCTGCATTGCCTGACGCTGTTGAGCCCGGTGAACTGCCGACACTCGCTGATTTTGAACTGGAAGAGCGTTCCATCGATCCGAAAGGGGTACTGGCCTTTAAAGGGGGAGAGACAGAGGCGCTAAGGCGATCGCAGCATTATTTCTGGGACGCCGACAAGCTGAAGGTATACAAAGAAACTCGTAACGGAATGCTAGGAGCCGATTATTCTTCCAAGCTTTCAGCCTGGCTGGCAAATGGGTCGCTTTCTCCTCGGCGAGTATACGAAGAAGTGCAAAGGTACGAGCAGCAGCGGACAAGAAATAACTCTACCTACTGGATGATTTTTGAACTGCTGTGGCGAGACTATTTTCGGTTTGTCTGCGCGAAGTATGGGCGGAAGGTCTTTCGTAAAGGCGGCATTCGGGGTTTGCCGATTGACTGGCAGCAAGATTGGAAACGCTTTGATCAATGGCGCGAAGGTGAAACCGGCTATCCGCTAATTGATGCGAATATGAAAGAGATCGCGGCAACTGGCTTTATGTCCAACCGGGGGCGGCAAAATGTGGCCAGCTTTTTGACGAAAAACCTGGGTATTGACTGGCGTTGGGGCGCAGAGTGGTTTGAGTCGCTGCTGATTGACTATGACGTCTGTAGCAACTGGGGCAATTGGAACTACACAGCAGGCGTGGGCAATGACGCACGAGGTTTTCGGTATTTCAATATCCCGAAGCAGTCTAAAGACTATGACCCTGACGGAGATTATGTAAAACACTGGCTGCCGGTACTGAAAGACTTGCCCGCCAAGAAAGTTCATACGCCTTGGACGTTACAGCCAGTCGAACAAAAGCGATTTGAGGTTCGCTTGGGGGTGGATTATCCGCATCCGGTGGTGGATTTACAGAAATCTGTTGAATTCAATCGACGCAAGTATGAGGAAGCCACTGGCTAGGTTCTGACCGGCAGGACGCCCGTATCAAAAGCTTATTGGCCGCGTCGCCAAAGTATCAGGGTATTGACAGACAGTGGGTGGAATATGCTATCTACGCAAGCGCGCTAAGTGGAAGCGACAGATTGGCTATCATCGGCGATGGCAAGGTCACTCCTGTGGAGTATCGCTCGCAGAGACAACGATGTTTCGGCCAAAAACGGCTTTTGGCATATTGATGTAACAAAGCCTTCTCAGTACAGGACAAAAGCTTGCAGAATAGACGGGGAGGGGGTTTCATAGGTTAACCACAACGTTATGAACCCCCATGTTTGAGCTTAATACCTTGCGCGCAAAATTACAGCCCTATCTCGGTTGGCATGGTGCCCGCACCCTGTTTGTCGCCGCTTTCATCATCGCGCTGTTTCGAGCCAGAACCGTCAACCTGAGCGAGTTAGCTGTGGCCTTTCCTGGGTGCGCTAAACCCGAGTCGCACTACAAACGTCAGCAGCGCTTCTTTCGAGCCTTTGAACTGGACTACGGGATGCTGGCCAAGCTCGTGGTGACTTGGATGGCTATCCCTGAGCGGTGGGTGCTGGCTGTTGACCGGACGCAGTGGGACGTGGGAACCACAACGGTGAATATCCTGACGCTCGGGGTTGTCCATGAAGGCATCGCCTTTCCTCTGGTGTGGACGATGCTTGACAAGAAAGGAAACTCTAATACTGACGAACGTATCGACCTGATGGAACGGTTATCAAGTGTCAAGGGGGGTAGGCGGGTAAATGACAGCGGTTGTCGTGCTAGCTGACATTTGACAGAGACTATCAAGGCTCACATTAAGACTGGCAGCGTAAAACGACAGCCAGTGATCAAAATGA
>JBAQZP010000027.1:0-29341 GCA_049791095.1 Phormidesmis sp. | reverse complement strand
TTTTTCCACTGGGGTTCTAGCAGGGGCCAGAGGGCGGCGCTGTTGATCATCACACCATCGTCTAAGTCCATTTGGTAGCTGACCTTTGGGAGTTCGGGCTGGGGGTCTTTGGGGTTGGCGGGGGGTGGGGTGAGGTCGGCGCACTGGCGGATGAGGGCGATGAAGGCGGTGAGTTCGGTGTGGAGGGCTTGGAGGTGGGCGTAGCGGGTTTCGGCTTTGGCTTGGGTGCTGGGGTTGCCTTGGTTTTTGCTGTCGGCGAGGTCGGTGAGTTCGCCTTCTAGGGTGGTGAGGTCTTTGGCGGTGTATTCGGCGAGGAGGTCGGTGAGGGTGTGGGGCGTCCAGCGATGGATGGAGATGTGGGCGACGAAGTTTTTATGGGCGGAGCTGAGGGGGAAGTAGATGGGGCGCTGCTCGTACATGGGGAGGTGAACGCCAGTGAAGAAGTTGAGGCGGAGCCATTCGTGGAAGGATTTTGTGGCGATCGCGCTGCTGTGGGTGGCCCAGGCTGTGTGGAGGGGGGCGCAGGCGGGATGGGTGAGGCTGTCGGGGCTGGTGGGTTGGTCGGCGGAGTAGGCGGAGAGGTAGAGGATGCCGTGGGGGAGGGCTTCGGCTACGCTCAGCCCACGGGTGTCTGTTGGGCGATGGCTGAGCGGAGTCGAAGTCGGAGCTGGGGTGAGTGGGAAGCGGCCCAGGGCTAGGCCGATAGCGTAGGAGATCCAATCTGTTGCTTTTGGTTCTTCGTATTCGGGTTCCCAGGGGGGCAGCGGTTCCCCGGCGGGGCGGTCTACGGATTGTTGCGCCCAGGTTTGGGCGTAGGGCCAGCAGGTGGGGCCGGGGTGGATGAATTCTACGGAGGGTTCGCGGGCGGATTCGTGGGTGGTGAAGGCGGCTTCGAGCTGGGTGAAGATTTCGTCGGCGGATTCGATGGGGAAGAGGGGGAGGCGGTTTACGTCGCCAGTTTGAAAACTAACAGATGGATTTAAGGCCGAAGCAATATTCTGTGCAAATTGACTATTCAGTAAACATGTCACGTTGGAGACATCTTGAGGAAATACTGACGCTCCTTTATCTCCAATGACACTTCTGAAACGATGTGCTCTCACCGCAAATGATGCACCAATCATCGAGAAGGCAACTCCTATGGAGAAGTAGAACTGACGGCTAGGCGTACCATTTCCTCCACCGTTAGATCCAAAGTGGTCATACATAACCTGCTTTTCAAGGGCACCACTTTTCCATAAAAGAACTGTATCCAAAGGCTCAAACCACTTCTTTCCGGCTGCGCCTTTTATGTAAGGAACCCAAGTAAAGTTTTCTATTTCATTGAAGGAGTTATAAGCAGTTCGAAGATTGACCGATTTACTGCTGACTTCCCACGGAAGCCTCAAGTATCTGATGTTGTTGGACGTTTGCATCCCAGCACAAACAGGTGCGGCATCTTCTACTTTTGATGCCTCAGCGTACTTTTTGAGAAATGCCTTATCCCACCAGTAGATGAGGGGCTTTTCCTTGATGACATCGAAGCGAGTCGTCTCAAACTCAAATCGCCCTACCTGTGCCAACACCGCCGCCCGCTTACGATTCGTACGTTGACGGTCATATGAAGTATCATCAAAAGGCGTTGGCTGAGTTGCAACACTTGTTTCGCTTGATGGTTCAGTCTTTTGAAAGATACTCAAAGTTATTGCTAAAACTTCATTAGGAACCTCGTCAAAAGCCCCTCGGTCAAAATCTCCTAATGCTCGTAAGTCGTATGTCTCAATCAAATACTCTCGGATCGCAGAATACTGACTGATAAACATCCAGTTCCGCATCGTAACCATTGCCGATAACCCTCCCGGCTTCACCAACTGCAACCCCCGCTCCAAAAACGCCGCATACAAATCCGCCTTCGCCTTCGGATAGCGCTGCTTCAAATACGCAGAATCCACCAGCTTACTCGCCCCCTGATACGGCGGATTTCCCACCACCAAATCATAAGCATTCTCCCGCACCATGCGGATGAAGCGCACTCCTGCCGCAAGCTGTTCGCCTTTCAGCCGTAGGCCCAGGTCGTCGCTGCGTGTGCGGCTCGCTAGGAAGGTTTCGAGCTGTTCGAGTAGGATGGCCCTCATCCCCAGCCCTTCTCCCCGAGGGCGAAGGGAGTTAGAAAGATTGTTTTCGAGTAGGTTGCTTTGGATGGGTTTTTCGTAGGCTGATATGGCCTCATCCACCACCCCATCAACCCGCAACAAACTCCCCCAAGCATCTGCCCCCGCCAGCGCCGCCACAATCTCATCCGTCAGCGCCCCCGGAATCCCCGTCGTTTCCTGCACCGCCGCCCGCAGCGCCTGCCGCGCCTCATCCGCCACCGGCAGCATCGCCAAATTCAAATCAGACGCCACCAAATTCAACCCCTTCGGCCTCGCCGCCTCACAGCCCGCCGCCGCACAAACCGCCTTCCCCTTCAGATACAGTCCTGCCGCCGCAATCTGCACCGCCCGCGCATCCAAATCCAACCCATACAGATTGTTCTCCAAAATGGATTCAACCATCTCTCGCTCAGTCCAACTTTCTCCTCGATGCCGCGCCTCTTCAGCATAAAACGCGAATAGGAAATCGAATGCGATCGCCAAAAAATGCCCCGACCCACAGGCCGGATCAAAAATCTTCAAATCCTTAATACTGCTCGGAATCCCCTCCCCCGTCAGCGCCGGTTGCTGCACCCAATACTTCCACCGCTCCTCGGCTTCAGTCTCAATCGGCATCAGCGCATCTAAGGCCACCTCACCCCGCTCTCTTTTCTCTCTCCAATCCTTTCTTCTCTCTTCTAGCCTTGCCAGCGTTCCATCCGCGATCGCCTCCGGCTCCCAGCCATTGCGCGCACATATCGCCAGCCACTGCTGCCCCAGGCTATTTTGCAGCAGCCACTCCACCATATAGCGCTCCGTAAACATCTGCGTCTTACTCGCCACCTCATGCGGCTCCACCTTACCGCCGCCATTCAGTTTGGCATCCAGCGCCTCCCGCTCCGGATCATTCCAATACTGATACACCCATCCCAATGTCGTATCATCTGTCCAGGCACTCACCAGCTCCGGCGCATTCAGCCCATCCACCACCGTTCGCAGCGTACTCGCAGGCACCGCAAACAGCTCCGTCAGCCCCACCGCCCCAAACAGCCCCGGCAGCTCCAGCGCCAGCTCATCACACAGCAGCTTCAGCAGCAGCCCATAGCCCTCCGTCTCGCCCTTACACAAATCCGGCGCAAACTCCCGAAACTCCCGATACCCAGCACTATTCCACCCACCCGTCACCACCGCAGGCTTCACCATCCCGTGCGCCTCAAGCTGCTTTATCACCACCAGCCGGTTCAGCACCGTCGCCCCCGCCAGCTTAATCGCATCGGCTAAATGCCGCGCTCGGCTCTCCTGTTCAAACTTCTCTTGTTGCTTATCCTTCGGCTTTTGCGTCGCCACATCTGCCCGCACCTGCTCATTTAGCCACTTCTCCAGCCGCTTTCGCTTCTCTAGCTGCTCCTCCGCCAACCCCGCCTTCTCAGCAGACGCAATCGACAGCCGATAAGTCCCCTCCGCCGCCTCCCGCATTCCCTTCAGCAGCAGCCCACCATTCGGATCGCTTGCCGTCCCCCGAAAATCGCGAATCGTGCGGGCAAGCTTGGCTTTAGCGTCAGGCGTGAGATGAGTCATAGGAACGGGGTAAAGATCGAAGATATATCCAACGTTATTAAAGCGGGATGTATTGCACCTGATTAAGGCAGTCTTCAGATGTAGAGACTTGAGCAATAATTTCTAGATTTTTAACGCAGTCGCCGATGCCAATGCCTCGGGGATGAGAATAGATGACACCCGAAAAAGATACGTCGTCTTTTTGCCTTTGATGTGCGATCGCTAAAAGATCGTCATCTCTAGAAAACAAAACTCTCTCAAGTTCGGTAGCTCTAGCCAGTACTGCTGGATCCAGCATTCCAGCTCTCCCATCTTCCTGCACTGTTAGAACATCAATACCTCTTAGCCGCAACCCGACTGTAATTTGTCGAGGAACATTTTCATCCATGTAAAAAGGGACACTCAAGAAATAACGCCTCGTTCTCTGAGCTTTTGTGCAATGCGAGACGCTGGAGCCTGCTGCTGAAGCCTATCAACTTTTTCAAGACGCCTTTTCATGTCGTCATCTAAAACTTCTTGATGATCCCAATAATAGGCTAGGGCCGAGTAGACTTTGCCTAGCGCGATGTGCGGAAACTGGAAGTGGAGTTCTTCAGGACTCCAACCATAGGCCAAGTGTGAGGTAATCAGCTCTACGACTTTCATCGTGCTGCCCTCAATGTAAGGAACTTGCTCATCGTTGAGCTGAATGTGCTTATAGTCTGTGGCTACGTAGTTCATAAAAACGCTCGTCAAAGATGACCTATTGCCGATTGTGACATACTCCTTTAGAGCGTATAACTTACCGCTACTAAATCAATCGAATCCGAATATCCGCGCTGCTCTCTAGCTTATCCACCAGCTCGCCTCGCAGCCGACCCAACAGCGCATCCACCTCCGCCACGCTGCCCACCTCCTGCTTACTCAGCAGCGAACTCGCACTAAACTCGATGGTTTGCGTGCCGGTTTCCTGCGCGATCGCCTCATCCAAATACCGATTCGCCTGCTCAGCCGCCTCACCCAGCCGCCGCCGCGCCGGATCTTTCAGCTCAACCAAAGGCGGCTGCAACGCCTCCTTAGTCGTATCGGTCAGCGCCTCCCGCAGTGGCCGCACCACCTGCGCCGCCTTCTCCTCAGTCAGCGTCGGATAGCCCTGCCGGTACTGCAACTGCCCATACGCCTCCTCAAAGGTTTGCTCCTGCTGCTCAATCAAATCCAGCCGCACCCGCTGATAGTGCGCCTCCACCGCCTCAATCGCGCTTAGCAGCTCGGCCACCTCATCCCAAGGCTTCGTCTGATGCACCTCAAAATGCGTCTTCAGCGCGGCCACCTCAGCCTCAATGCCACTCAGCCGACTCACCTGCCGTAGCTGCGCCACCTGCTGCGTTTGCACCGCCATCGCCCGCCGCACCGCGCCCACCTTGTCATCCGTCAGTTCAGAGAGCGATCGCCCCAGCTCATAAACGCCATCATCCAGCACATCCAAATTGCGCTTAGTGCTCAGCAGCGTCCGCTCCACCTGCCGCGAGCGGGTACAGTCCTCCAGCGCCTTCTGCAACTTTTGCAAAGACTCTGGCAGCTCCACCCGCCCCGGCAATTGACTGTAACGCTGCTCTAGCTGCCGCAGCCGCCCCGCCTGCTCGCGAAAGCGCTCATGCACCCGGTCAGCCACCGCATCCTTATCGCGATCGAGCTGATCGCCCAGCCGCCGATCAAAAAACTGACAGATCGCATTTAAGTCGCGCCGCGTCACCCCCTTATCACTCGGCGGCAGCACATCCGCCCGCTTTAGATCCTGCGCCTTGGTAAACACATCTCGCGCCCCCGGATCTCGCACCGAATTGATCTCATCGCCCGAACCCGCTCGAATTTGCACCTTGCCCGCCCGCAGCAGCCCCGCCAAGCAAGCCCGCACCACATCCGCCGGATATCCATACGGCGGCCCGCCAAAGTGAGCCAGCAGCGCACTCCCCGAAATGCCCCGCTCCTCTAGCACATACTGCTCCACCCGCGTGGGCACCTCGCCCTCACAGTTCGGCACATACTTGCCCTCATCCAACGCCAAAATCCCCAGCCCCTCAGTCATAAACTTGGAGGAGATGCCCGATAAATTCTGCTCTAGTAGCTGAAGCAGCTCCGTCGTCGTCACCGCCACATTCACATACCGGCTGTAAATATCCGGCAGCAGCCCCTCCGCCAGCCGAGTCAGCAGCGAAGCAAAGCTACTGCCGTACGGCTGTCGGTCAATTTGCCGCCCGCGAAAGTAAATCTCGCCCGAGGACACAAACGCCTCAGCCACGGCGTTCTTTACGCGGGTTTCAAGCCTTTCACTCTGGCTCTGTTCGTCACTGAGCAGTCGCCGCTTGCTGTCCGATAGGGTAGACCGGCGAGAATCGTACCGGCTTAGCATGTAGCGCGATCGCCCCAACCGCTTAATTTCACCCTCTAGCCCATCCTGCTTACTCACCACCCAAAAAATCCGGCTGCTGTTAGCACTCTCCTTAATCCACTCATCCGCTTGATCGTCCGCCTTAGGCACATAGCGAAAATCTATCGTCACCACCGCCAGCTCGCTCGGCACCTGCAAGCGCTCATCCTGCCGCTGCCGACTGTCACTGTAGTAAGCCGCCCAGCGAAATCCATTGCCCTGATACTTGGGGTTCTCCGCCGACCCCAGCAGCTCCTTGAGCTTTTGGGCGACAATTTCGCTGCTGGCATCGGGCGTTACCGTGTAGCGATCGCGCTCCCTAGCCCACTCTTGGCCCGCCGAACTCTGAATTTTGTACCCTGACTTCTCCGAGTAAGATAGCAGGCTCAGCGATCGCAGCTTTTCTAGCGCCTGCGCCACCTCAGCGGTCTGATTGCCCAGCCCCATCCGGTCGTACAAACACTGCGCCACCAGCGCGGGCGTCGTCGGCACCTGCTCTTGAATCAGCTCCAGCAGCGCCACCGCCTTTGCCGCTCGCACCGCCAGCCCATCGGCCACCACATCCTCATGCGCAAACAGCCTTACCAGCGTCGTTTGCACATCGTTATCGAGCGCCGACTGCTGCACGTCAAAAATGTTGTCGAGTGTAATCAGCCTCCCCAATTCCTGCTCGCCCAGCCGCTGCTCGCGAAACAGCTCACCCAACAGTTGCAGCAGGCCGCGAATGGCATGGTCGTCGCCTTTTGCCTTGGTGGAGCGCGATCGCAAGTTGGAAGTAATCTGCATGAGCAAATCCACATACCCCGGCAGCAGCGGATACACCTCCAAAAAGCTCTCCTTGGCAATCGACTCACACTCATAGCCATGCAGCTTCAAATCACTGCGATGCTGATCGAACAGCGCCGCCAGCGCCCCCACTTGGTCTGCTTTCTTTTTCAGCAGCCGCTTATGCACCACATCGCGAATATTCGTCGGCGCTAAATGCACCCGCAGCTTAGGCGGAAAGCGATCCTTGAGCTTGTTGATATTGCTCTCATCATCACTGTCTTCTAGCTTTTGCTGCCCGGTCGCCAGCAGCCACACTTTGCCCTTTAGCCGCTGCCCCAGCGCCTGCACAAACGACTGCAACGCCAGCATTCGATTCGTATTTTGAAAAATGTACTGGCTGACTTCATCGACGACTACAAACAGCGTTTTACCCGGTGCGCGGTGTTCGAGCATTTGCGCGATCGCCCTCGTCGTCTCCTCAGCCGAACTCCCTACCCCCGTATTCGCTCCCGCCCGACTCTCATACCAGCTCAGCGGGTCGGTATACAGCGCCGGATTCATCTCATGCAGCACCCGCGAAAACTCCTCATCTGCCACCGGAGAGGTTTTCACCGCATCCCACGGCTCGCCCAACACCTGCTGCGCCGTTTGTAAAAAGTTCTCCCACTCTCCCTCTAGCTCTAGCTTTAGCTCATGGTCAGCCACATAGTGAATATCGCCGCAGTAGCCCAGCCGCCGCTGTAGCTGCCGCTTCACCGCCGAATGAATCTGCTCATCATCGCGAGCCGCCGCCCCAATATCAAACACCACCGAAATCGGATTTACCTGCGCTTGTAGCGCCTGCCACTGCGCCGTTAGCTCCGCCGCCTTCGGTGAATCATCCCGCCGTAGCAGCGCAGTGGCCAAAGGTTCGCCGCCCGGTAGCACCAGCCCGTCTAGCGCTAACCCCAGCAGCTTTGCAAAGCTCGACTTACCCGAGCCATAAAAACCCGATATCCAAGATGCAGGCAGCGCCGGAGCACCCTTTTGCAATTCTTCTATCAGCCCCGTCAGCAGACGCACAAACTGCTCATGAATCCCAGATGCCTTAATGTAATTCCAGCGTGGATCGTCTGTCGGGTAGCCGCCCGTAATAATATACTCGCCCACTTCTGCTGCCACCTTGGCCGGATTCTGCTCGTGGAAATACACCACAGGCGGAATATCGCGCGTTACATCGTTGGCAAAGAGATCTTTGAGTAGCATGTTGTTCTATAGCTTGAAAAATATATCGAAAAAAATACGCTTACGAATAAACCCGAGGCCGATAGTCCCGGTCAGTCGAAAGCTCTTTCATAAAAGAAAGCGCCTGTCGATCCTTCCGCTCGCCCGGATACAGCACTACTACCGGCAAATTCCGGGTCTTCCCATCAATATGCTTTAGCAACGCCGAAGAGCGAAAGAATGGATACAAAGCGCCCGTACGTCCTAAGAAAAACAGCGTTCGGTTGGTTTCATCGGGATGCTCATCGGCAAAGCGACCAATCCGCTCAATTACGTCGTGGGCAATACCATCGGGGCCTTCTACATAACGAGTTAGCTTATTCTTCAGGTGGGTGAGCGATCGCTCCGGGTCTTTCTCATACAGCTGATGCTCCATCCGAATAATGCTCTCTAGCACCCGAGGATCTTCTGCCTTTAGCCGGTCTAGCAGCAGCTTTTGCAAAGAAATTGACAGCATATTCCAGCCCTTTTCCGTCAACTCATCGCTCAAATTATGAATCCGCTGGCGCAGCTTATACTCGTCTTCGGGATCGTAGGTCAAAATGGCAAAGCGATAGTTTCGCATCGTGCTAATGCGCGGGCCAGCCTCATCGAGCAAATCTTTCCGTAGCTCATTGATAGCTCTATCGAGCGATGCCTGCTCAATGGTTTGTTGAATCGAAGTACTCACGTCATCGCCTCTGTCGGCACAGAAATGGGCACAGAAATGGGTACAGCAATCCCTAGCTCACCTTCTGCCCACCGTTCAATATTGGCATACTGCCAGCTCAGCTCGTGCAGCTCTCCCATCCGGCTAAACTTCAGCGCTGAAAGCTGTCTCAGCCTTGGCTCTAAAAAGCCTTCACCCAAGCCCACCGAGTCAAAATAAGGATTACTCAGCAGCGTGCCCTCAAAGCGCAAATCCTTCAAAAAATACAGCCAATAGGTCAACGCCGCATCCGTGACCTTGGGATAAGTCAGCACACGCGCTCCGCCGGTATTCTCGCAAAGCCCCGCTGCGGTCGCACAGGTAATCAGCGCCGTTGCCATCCTCAAAATCGTCGCCGTCGCCCACTCTGCCTCCAGGTTTTGGCGTACCCAGCGAGCGGCAATGTCTCGATCAATGGTGGCGGTGCAGGTGGTTAGCTGCGATCGCCGCTGCTCTAAAAAATCTCCCGAGAACGCCCGATACATGGGGTCGGCAAGCTGCAAATGCCAATGGCAAATGTTCTGTCGCGTCGTTGGATCGCTAGGCCGCCAGCCGCTTAAAACATTTAAAGACGCTGGGTAAGCATCGTACCGATGGCTAAAGTCAGCGAGCAATCGCCGCACCCGTTCCAAGCTTTTACTGCCAAACCACCGCGCTTCAAACGCTCGTTCCGCTTGTTTGCCCTGACTGTTTTGGCGCTGATCTGGGTGCTGATCTGGGCACTGATCTGGGCACTGATCTGGGCATTGAACAGTCGCCTCTCGCTGCTCCCAATAAGCCCTACTTTCTTCCAATGCCAGCGACACTCGCAGCAGTCGCGTATGAAACCGCTCTACTTCAGCGCCGTAGATAGGCTGGGTCTTAGCCTTTCCCGTATCGGCTTTTCCCGTTTTGGCCTTGATAATTCTGGCTTTAGACGGCATTGGGCGTCTCCAAGCGATAAAACGGCATCGAATAATGCTCCTTCAAAGGCAGCAAGGCAGCAGCCAATTGATGCGCCCTCAAACCATAAGAAGCCGACAGCGCTCCCGTCATTTCTCGACCATCTGGCACAATTTTATAGCTTGCGGCTTGCCCTGTAACCTTCAGCGCATTCTCGAAATCAGCCCGAACAAAGTCGCCTTCTAATGGCATTGGCAAGGGTAACCGCTCGCTAGGAAGCTGCTCACTGCGCTTATGCATACCTATTCGGTCGGCGAGCCTTTCATTTATCGCAAAGCCCCAGAAGAAAAGCGTATTGGCCAAATCTGGCTGAGAAAGCCTTTGCCGAATTTTCTGATCATGTTGAATAGCCGCTTGCCTTACGGCCTCTAGCGCTGCCCATCGCCCCGTTTTGGGCAGTAGTCTCCGGAAAAAATCGCCGCCGCCTAGCGCATCGGTTAAATCCGTTCGCCACCAGCCCAATCGCTGAAGCTCGCCATTTCCTTCCCCCGCCCAGGCCACTAAAAACTGCCAAGTCAAAATATCGTCCAAAACGGATTCTGATAGGGACTGAGTTTTGGTTGAAGGGTTCATAGCGATCGCGTCGTCCACTTCTGTCGCTAGCTCAAAAGCAACTATCGGCATTCAACTTTACCACCTCTACTACGAGGCCGTTAAATCACATGTTCTGTGCTATTTCGCTACCTTAGGGCAAGTGGTGAGGAATTCGTTGCGGGCGATTTTCTCGGGGGTTGTGCGATGGCCAAGGCCCTTCCGTAGGAAGACCACGCTGGCACTACTAAGAAATCCTTTGCTTTTGCATATTCGTGTTACTTTTTTGGCGATTGTAAAAAGTAACACGAATAAACTTAGTTCATTGAAGTGAGCCTGCCGCAGAACCTCTACTCCTCAAGCCGCATCTTCTATTACCTGTACCCGCCGCGATAGCGATAGCACTTCGGTGAGTACTGTCTCTAGTCGCTCTTGGCCAGTTAGCAGTAGCCGCTGATTTTGCCGGATCTCAGACTGTACCGCTTCAAACCGCTGACTGTGCTGTTCAAACCTTTCGTTAGCGCTCCTCCGGTCGGCACGAGCGCTGTCTAGTAGTGATTGAATCTGCTGAGATTGTTCTGACTGAGCCTGTCGCCATTCCGCCAAATCGTGGCGGTCTTCGTCTAGCCATTCTTGGTACTGTTCGCTACGCTCTATCAGTCGTCCAACGGCTTGCTGATTTTCCACCGACTGCTGAGCCAGTGGCCGTAGGAACTGAGTTGCCAGCGCATCGACGGCTCCAGTCAATCGGTCAAGCCGTTCGTCAATGGCGTTGAAGCGCTGAGTAGTTTCAGTATCGGGCATCAAGATTGGCCGGTGACGGACTGGTCACTGTCATTATACTAAAAAGTGGATAGGCATAACGCTTTCTTTAAACGAGCAGCATTGTTGGCTGCTAGGTTCTAAAGCAAAAAAAATCTGGACAGTCGGATGATCGCAATATCCACAGCCTTCGTGCCCCTATTGCTATCGCGGGAAGCACTGGCGAGAGCATTTGTGTGACCTTCGGGTAATGTTCACGTGACAATCTACGTTTGATTTTTACACATGTTTATCGAAGCTTCACTCTGAACAATGCAGCATGGAATCAAAAACCACTATTGTCACTACGCCATGCAGTAAGTGCTGTTAGCCTGAACACTATCAAACGGAAAAAAGGAAGAGGATATATGAGCAGAAGATGGTCTGTAAAAGAGAACTACGATTATACGAGAGAAGCGATTTCTTGTAAGCATTGTGGCAACAAGACAATTATGAAGATAGTCAGTAAAGGAGTATACATAAGAGAAGTCAAAGATGAGCCTATCGATGAGCAAACTCGCCACGAGTTGAGAACGCTCTTCTGTCCTACCTGCGAAAAAGTAAACGTTCTAGAATATCAAGAATACTCTGAGGTCGATCCAGATGACATTCATCCTAAAATTAGCTATCTTTATCCAAGTTCTAGAACTATCAGCAACACAAATCCAGAACTTCAGAGCATTCGCAGCGCCTATGAGGAAGTTGAGGGTGCCTTTACGGCTAAATTGTATCCCTTATCTGTCATCGGTTGTAGAAGAGTGGTTGAGCTTTTATGCAAACTCCACAAAGTAGAAGAAGGAAATCTACAAAGCTGTATAAGGAAATTGTATGAGAGAGCTATAATTGATGAGATGCTCCACGATTGGGCCAATGCCGTTCGTCTTTTTGGTAATGACGCAGCACATACGCAATCAAATTTCTCGCAGAGCGATGCTAGAGATATCAAAGAATTCACCTTTTCCTTTATGGAGTATCTTCTCGATCTTCGATGGAAGTTTGCAGCTCTTACAGAACGCCAAGCAAAACCTTCAAAAAGAAGAGAACCCGACCAACAAGTTTCCGTTTTGCTGAAGGCACTTGACGATTCTAATAATTTTATTCGCTACTATGCGGCTAAAAACCTACTCCAACTAGACATCGAGATAGAAAAAGTATTTCCAGTTTTGATTGATCTATTTGAGCGCGAAGAAGGAGGGTTACTTAGTTCTTTAGAAGAATGCATCGTACAAACTGGTGCCTTAGCAATTCCAGAGCTGATGCGTCTAATAACTTCTGAGAAAACAGAAGATAACCCCAAAAAAGGTAAGAGTAATGAAAGACGGAAGGCTTCAATTAGAGCTTTGGGAAAGATAGGCGCTAAAGAAGACTCAGCAGTATTTGCGCTAACTCGTCTGATAAAAGAAATAGAGCACGTATCAGAAAACGAAAGGATAGAAGCAGTTAGTGCTCTAGGAAAAACAGGCACACGGAACGTTTCTGTATTAGATGAGCTTATCAGCATACTCAATAACCCAATTATGGAAGAAAAAATAAAATCAGCCGCTGCAATCTCGCTGCAAAAGCTAGGTTCAGCAGCGAGAGGCGCTTTTGTCGGCTATTACGAACAGCCAAGGGTTTAATATCTTTCCTAAATGCTGTTTGTCGTAAGACATTAGGTAGCTTAATCGAGCTTTAGCGCTCAATGCTGAGATGTTTTTCGGAACTGACGTAATGCGGGATAAAAGGGCTTTAGTTCTCATTATCAGCTTCGCCAAGCGTCCGTTGTGATGCATTGCGAATATGGATGATGCGCACAGTGGGCTGGGCCGAATCGTCGAGTACTGTAAACAAAACGCGATAGGTATGTTGTCCCTTGCCGTAGGTCAACTGGCGAATTTCTTGACTAAAGAAATCGTCTTCTCGTGCGATCACACAGCGGCGGGGCATGACCTTGAGGGAGCTAATGGCTTTGATCAATCCTTGATACCAGTTTTGAGCCTGCTCAACGGTTGTGTATTGAGAAAAGCTGAGAAAGGCAGCATCGGCCTCTGCTTTTGCCACGCTTGATAGATCGACACGGTAGGTCATGATTCCAAGGCAAGACCGTATTTTTGGTTTTGTTCGGCAACGAAGTCATCAAGACTAGAGAACTGACCTTGCTCGAAATTGCTAAGGCCACGTTGAATGCCACTCAGGGTTTCAAAAAAGTCTTCGTCATTAAGGCTAAGACCCCAAGTAAGAACAGCGATCGCGATTTGTCCCATATCTTGCCCAGTGGCCTCGGCACGTTGGCGGAGAAGCGTTTCTATTTGGGGCGGGAGGTTAAGGGTGATAGACATGGTGGTGCAGGTTGCGATGTCGTGATTGTAGCGATCTTCTGGGTTGGGTAGCCCCTGATGGACGAAAAGTATTCAGTACGAGTCGTGAATTGAGGCGCAACTATCAATTCGAGTCGAAATTGAAATTTAATTCAGCTTTTAGCTGATCTTAGTTGCCTTTATCCTTTTCGACCTTACTCAGATACTCCTTTAAAGCTTCTTCAACAAGCTCACTCATTGTTTTCCCAACCCTTACAGACTGGAGCTTGAGCTTCGTTTTGACCTCTTCGCTTACGTCTACCTGTAACCGCATATCTTCTGACTCTTGATTTGCAATCACGATCTTACCTCTCTGGTTGAAAAATACTAAATGTGCTACTACTATTAATAGTAATACTACTAATAGTAGTAAAATTCCAATGCAATCAATCAATACAGCCTTTGTAGGGGTTATTTAATGACTCATGACTTGCCTGTTTTTCCTGACCTAGATGCGATCGCCCGAAACCTCGCAGCCTTAGATCTAGCCCACCTCACCCCAGAGGAAGCCGCCGACTACGAGCAAGAGCTAAGTGCGATCGCTTCCC
This sequence comes from Phormidesmis sp., assembly GCA_049791095.1. Classification (GTDB taxonomy): domain Bacteria; phylum Cyanobacteriota; class Cyanobacteriia; order Phormidesmidales; family Phormidesmidaceae; genus Phormidesmis. Next base: position 15,389 of record JBAQZP010000027.1, on the reverse strand, counting down.
TCAACGAAGCCCTGGAAATCACCACCGATGTTCTACGCACCGCCGACCCGCCTGAATGCTGGCATCGCCTCTATCCCCTGCTATCAGATGCCGCTGCGCTGCTCGCCAGCCAGCTCGCCCCTCTGCTCGATACCAACGCCGAACGCAGCTTTCCTATCACAGAGCGTCCCGTAGCTAGGCCGCTCGCTTTCGTTGACCACCTACAGCGCTAGCCTCTTTTTTATTTCCTATTGCAGATCCATGGATGCAGCGCGGTACTACCTCTGCCCGTCCTTTGCCCAGACACTTTTGCTCACCTCTCGTCATGACCCAATCCGCTGTCTCCAAACCCCTCAGCGTCACTGCCGAACCCATCGACGATGGCTATGCCAAAGTCACAGAGGTCGCAACTGCCCTCAACCGGCACGAGCGCACCATTCGCGGCTATATCCGCCTGCTGCATGAAGACTTCGGGCACCCAGACTTTCTAGAAAAGCTCAACGGGCGATCGCTCAGTCGCCGTCAGCAGGCAGTCCTCACAGAGCTAGCCCGCTACAAAAGCCAAAGAACCTCACCTGTCCAAATTCGCGAGTTCCTGATGGCCGACTGTAGCGCTCGTTTAAGCCTAAACGAAGCCTGCGACTGGCTAGCCTCCCGCATTTCGCAAACCTTACTCACCCAGTTCAAGGAGCATTTTTCAGCATGAAACTTCACCAGCTCGCCGAGCAGACGGGCGTAAAAACGATTCAGCTCATCGAGATTGCTAAAGCCTTGGGACTAAGCGACTTCCACGGCGGCACGGCGTTAACCTTTGAGCAGCAGACACAAATTGCCGATACCCATCGCTATATGCTGGCGCTCAAAATCACCGACCCTATAGCTGCGATCGCTCAAATGAACACAGCCGCCGCTGCCTGCGCCGAAGGTTCCAACTCCAAGAGCTTAATTGCCATCAGCATTCAGCCATCAGTGGCCGATGAGCTATGTCGCCGATATCCAGTTGGCACCATGAGCGATCGCATCCTAAAAACGCTCGGTGCCTTAAGTGCGCTAGAGAACCTGCTCGCACCTTATTCACGTTTATCTATGGCGCACCTGTCTGAAGACTTCGCCGCTTCGGGTAGCGAGCGCCAAAAGGTTTTTCAACACATCACTAGATAAAGATAGTCGCTACCAAAGACTCAAGGGCTAGGGGATTTATGCGCCGTGCGTCGCCGCTACCCCCGTGTGGATCAAGGGGATAAACATCCGCCTGCACAACGCTAACAGTCATCGGCCTTGGCCGAGCGCACGCTAACACTCACGCCACTATCTCTCTCATCGTCAATATCGAAACCGCCCATCTCAATACCCTCTGAGTCCGCAATGACGAAAAACTATGCCGTTCTAACCATCTACATCCGAAAACCCATGACGAAACAAACGATTGCTACTCTGCTAGCTGAAGAAGTCAATGCACCCTCTCAGTCAGCTCAACCTATATCTGAATCCGCTGCGATCGCACCCGTCGAGCCAGTTCACCTATCAACAGCCATAGCGCCTGTATCACCACAGCCTGAAGGTCTTTTCGCTGAGTCTAAACAGCTCTGGGATGAACTGGTTGCCTTCGACCGCGAGAACGAGCTGTCTAGTAAAGTCGGTGCCCAGCTATGGCGACTCACCAAGATAGTGGCAAAGCCTATTTTTATCGTGACTTGGAAAGGCGTCGAAGCGGCTGTCATCACGGCTGTCGATCCAGATAAGCGAGCTGCATTTATTGAGCGCTTTAGCCGTGCCAAAGAAGAGAGCGGTGCCGAGGTTTCCCTAAAGGCTGTAAATGAGCCATTTGATGAAGTGAAGGCAGAGGCGCAATAACATTGTTTCCAACGATTTAGTTGTTTATCTAGATACTCATGTTCCTTCTTCTTTGATGATGTGTTCGGTATCTGTTCTCCCCTCCGGATACTGCTGCTCGCCGGATATCTGAAATTATCAGCAGCGGCGATCGCCCATCAAGAGTTGATTTTCCGTTGACCTCACAACCCTCAAAAATCGTCATTCTCTCATTATGTCTGATGCCGTTCCCACCCTCTATCCAGTTGTCACGGTCGAATCTGTTGAGTTGACCGGACACCTCACGACAAAAGAGCTGGCCGACCACATGCGTGTCGATGAGGCGATCATTCGACGATACAAACGAGAGCTGAAGAAGAAGGAGCACCCTCTGTTTATTGACTACGAAGCTGGCGATCTATTGAGCGAGGAAATGTGGCGTCTGGTGATTCGCTACCGGGAAGCGACCACAGCCGGAATTAGGGGCGACGCCTTGCTAGATGTCATATTCGCTGAGTCCTCGCTCTATGAACGATTAGAAACTGCCCTAAGGCAAAAACACCAAGCTTTGGAGATTCCTGAAAAAACGTCCAATGAACTCATCACCTTTACGACGAGGTTTTTGAAACATGAAATTGCTTAAGTTGGTCAAAGAATACGACGTACAAGTAAGAGATATCGCAGACAAGATCTCTCATATTGTTCCTGATCCATCGCCCAATACCGATCTCACAGATGAGCAGGAAAGCGCAGTTAGAGCGCTGCTCGATCAACCAGCGCCGGTCGAGCTGGCAGCGACGAGTGGCTTTTCCTCAACTGCTGTGCCAACAGATGAGGAGCTTGCCAGCGCCGCGCTAGATGGCATGATTGCGGACTACAGCAATCGGCTCCGAGGGCAGGCGATCGCAAACACCTGGATTGAGCAACGCGCTGACGGCCAGGGCAACGCTACGGATAATCCGGTTATCCAAAAGAAAATTCAGGTTGTGCTGATGCTCCGTAAGCTAGGCATCCCGCAGGCACCCGCTCAACCAGTGCCTGTGTCTGCCACAGCGGGTGCTCCCAATAGCGGTATCTCGCTGCCGCCACTGGTTCAGGCTGCTTTGGAAAACGCTTTTCCCGATAGGATGCAGCGTATTAACAGCCCGCTGCCCGATGAGAGTGGCCGTGAGGCTCCTCAACTTCAAGGCGCTAAGTAACAGCGGTTACGTACAAAATTCCAAGCAGCTACTAGCTTCAATGATCTCTTTTGCCCTGTAGAAGCGGCCCAGTAAACGAAAACTCTCTACTTCAAAATCATGGATACTCAACCTTCCTCGCAGAACAAGCAACCCGTGCCCTCAATGACTCAACCTTCGCCGCCTGCTGGCCGTGACCCTATTGAGCAAGAAACGAGATCGCATCCTCCAAGAGGGCCTGCTGACCCAGCTAAAAGACTGCCAATAGAGCGAGATCTCACCAATCGTCTGGTCGGCGTTTTCGTCTGGTTCTCTCTCGCCACGTCTGCGGGCTGCGTGATGGAGATGGCCGAAACGAAAGCGCCGCCTAATGTTGCTAGCGCGATGAAGCTAGGGCTTGTCGGGGCGATCGCCTGTGCGTACAAAGATCTAGAAAGAACTCGTATGCCGCTTTCTCTTCTAAAAGCTCCTCAAAAGTTCTTTAGTAAATTGATAGTGCGTTTGGACGATCACAGCGTTCAGCTTCAGGAAAATACCGTCGGGCAAGAGCAGCTAGAAAGAAAGATCGATGGCTTGACCCGCCGCGTCGATACCCTGACGCTCGCCATGGTTAAACCACCTTCTTTTACACAGGCTGAGCCTTCTCTTTCGCCTGTTAATGCACTATCTGCGCCATCTGCGCCATCTGCACCTCCATCTGCTGATGCTAATGGTCACAGTGAGTTTGACCTAGTAGCTAGCGCTATCAACCTCAACGGTAACGGTCATGGCCCTCCGAAGCGATCGCTAGGTGCTGGCTTTTGACCGCAGCGCCTTCGGTGCTAGCTCCTAAGTTGTTCTCGTCTAAGTTCTATCCAACTGTGCCAGTCTTCCTGATTGATGTCTCCTGACTAACTTTGTTCTCACGTATTCGCAACTGCCATGCCACTCGAAATTAAAACCGATGGCGATACCGAACGCCAACTCTTAGCAATTTTCTCTGACTTCGCCGCTTTGCCGCACCAAATATTCTCTGCTCAGGCTGCGGCCAGAGTAAAAGGGCATGGCAGCGGTGGTGCTAACGAACCGACTTCTTTAGCAGTTTGTGAGCCATTAATCAGCCAGCAGCAGATTGACGATCTCCTGTATTTAGTCCAGCAACAGCAAATTCAAATAGAGCAGTCTCGACTTGTGCTGACTAATTACGAACAAGCCTTCATCAAGCTCACTGAAAAAGGCCAGCCGATGCTGACGCCCGCGAGCCAGCCCATAGAGGGCACGGTGATAGAAGGGGGCTTTATTGAGGAGCCGACTGCTGAGGCTAAGCAGAAAAAAACACCTCGATATATCACAGGTGGTCTAGGCAACGCTCAGACGAATACACAGTCCGAGGCCGAAACAACTGCCCCAACGATCAATGCCAGCTACAGGTCTTCTGGGAAGAGAACGCAGAGAACTAATCGTTTAACCCTGTCTCAAAGATGGACAGGGCGACTGGTCTATGGGTTGCTGCTTTTTACAACAGGTACTTTGCTGGCCTGGGTTACTTTCAAATGGATTGCGCCTGCGGTGGATAGCTTCATTCGCCTGGACATAATCAATCAATCCGATAGCTCTCCTTCTGGGGCTGATAGTTCAGCTCCAGAAGGTTCAAAAGACAGCACAAACGCTGGAACAGCGGAGAGTATTGAACCGGCCTCTAATCTATCGACTCCGACTCACAGTGACCCGCCCACAGCGCTGCCGCCGCATCCGGATGCCGCTCCTGGCTCGGCTCAGCGCAAAGCGGGCACTCAACCCAGTGCATTGGAGGGACTTTAACCATGACTTACATAACCAGTCCCCTTCATCGGGACGATACTTCATCTGATGATACGGACAGCTCAGCCTGCATGAGCGATGCTTTTGACCGACCCGTCGTTGCTGCCAAGAGCAGGACTAAAAAGGCCACTTCAGTTAATGATTCTAAAAGCGCCAGCCCAGATGCTGAAAAAGCAGAAACAACGACTGCCTCTTCCCCAACAAGGCTGACGGTCACAAAGACGAAGCTGCCGATGCGATGGCTACCCAAAGGGGCAATCCTCCGGCTCAACCTCCTTGCTGAGCTGGCGTTTTTCGCAGTATTCTGGGCGGCGTATGGCTTTGTGATGAGCTATTTGCCGGTTTGGGTGCGTTCAACGGTTGAGATCGCATTCTCCCCATGGGCGATCGCGCTATGTCTGCTTGTGACCGGCTGGCTAGGTGCCCGGTTTTTCGCATCGCTCTCGCTCCGCTTTGGTGACTTGCAGCGAATGGCCTGGACTGCTCAGCAATTAACAGAATCCGATAGCCCTACCGACGTTCGAGAAGCTGTTCTAGATATTCTCTTTGGTGCTAAAGAATCAATCGCCATACGCCAAAAGTGGCTAACAACACTTTACTGTGCGTCGGCCACCTATCAGCTCGTTTCACTGCTGTACTAAATGCCCGACCCTATTAGAAAGATTTCAGGAGAAAGTCTATGTCTTTGTTGCAAACTGTTCGCTCGCGCCTATCCCCACTAGAAGATACTCAGCCGGATGCTGTCAACTCAGCCCCGACAGATGAAGAGTTAGAGCTTCAGCTACAGGTAGAGCTGCGCGGAGCCATCACCGCCCTTCTACAGGCAAAATCTCCTGCTGAGCAAGCCAGCATATATCGCCAAGTTGCCGAGGAACTGAAGGTAGCAGGCACGGCCTATGACAGCCTGCAAAGAGCCTTGCGTGCCATCTACCCTGATAACCAAGCTGATGCACAAATTATCACTGAGAACTTAGCAGCTAATGGTTACGGTAAGCAGCCTCTTGCTGATAGGTCAGTAGCCGAGGTTTCTGATTTTACTGGGGTGATCGCATCTACTCAGCCATCCCCTTCACCGCCTAGACAAGATAGTTCTGTTTCACGCAGACCAATCCAAGCGGTTGGTCAAAACTTGAGTCAATCGGCAGCGCCGGTCATCAGCCGACCTGAACCGCGACCAGCGAGATCGCCAGTCACCGCGACGCTGAACGGCAAGATTGATTACTATGACGGTTCGCTGCTGAGCGAGACGATTGCCAGCGGTGCGTTTAGCTCAGTGATTGTCGGTGCCCATAAGACGGGGGCCAGTACGGTACTGCGAGCGTTCATCTGGTCTATGCTCTACGAGCCGGTAGGTCAGCGCCCAGCTATCAACATAACGGATACTCGCGGTGAACATCTGCAAGGGCTAGAAACTATTGGCGGGCTGGTGGCTTATGTTCCAGTGATTGATAGAGATGCGATTGATGCGATCGCCAGTCGGATCGAAAAAGCCCACAACGAGCTAACCAACCGGCAGCGCGATTATTTAGCCAAAGGCAAACACGCCTCGCTCTATGAATGGAAGCCTTACCTATTTGCCGTTGACGGCTGGGGTGAGGTGATGGACTACCTTGCAAAATGTTCTACTAAGCAGCTAGAAGAAGATGCCATTTTGAAGCCGATGTTTACGCACTTGCGTCGGCTCTTATCGCTTGGCCCTGACGTTGGCATGACCACGATTCTGACGGCTCGCAGCTACGACCGGGTGTTGCCAGATAGCCGCTCGCTAGGCGAAACCCGATTGCTGGTACTGGGTCGCCCGACGCCCGACTTTGGCGGTGGCTTTGATGCGGTTGATCGCCTTATGGGTGATAAGCACCAGCTACCGGGAAACAACGACAGAGTGCGTATGTCAGCCCTGTTAGCACATGCAAAGAGAGTGGGACAGCCGGTTATTCTGGCGATCGCTGGCGGCGCTCGCATGGCAAAGATGCCCGATCTTTCAGAGCATAACCAACATGATTTTGCTCAGGCTTACAGAGCCTTCGATACTTTTTGAATTTTACTTGAATAGTTTTTCTGGTGTTCTCTTTGAGCACGCAAATGAAATGAATTTGGTCGTCCTTGTTGAACTGAAGAAGAGAGATTTTGATCGAATGAAGATATCACGGAGGGAAGCTATGTTGTTGCTGGGCACAGGAGCAATCTCTAGCGTAAGTGCTCACTACCTTGGAAAAGATCTGCTGAACTCGTTCGGCCAGAAAACGCCAAAGTTTTTGCAGCATCTTGATCGCAAGCCAGAGATAGCGGCTTTAGACAACGATACTCCTATAGCTCCGCCGCTGCTAGGCACTAACGATATCTACTGGCTAGTTACAAGAGCCTATATGGGAATGGTCGCCGCCTGCGAAGGCACTTTAATTATGGGTAAGCCTAATCAAATCAGTCCCTACCGTGTGAGCTTTGGCGGCGGCGAAATTCAGTCGCTAGCTGATCACCCGCACCAAGTTCATAAGTTTTGGGATCGCAAAAATAATAAGTGGGCATATACCACCGCTGAAGGTGCATTTCAAATCCTTATCGACACCTGGGATGGATTACGTAAAAAACACGATTTTTGGTATTCCGGTGAGAAGTTCTCGGATATCAATCAGGAGATAGCATTTTGCTATCTCCACGATCAGACAGGCGGTAGCCAGCGGCTCATGGGTGGCGTCAAAGTGTTGCATCAACACATTACAGTTTCTTTTGAGGCATTCAAATCCGCCGTTTTGTTAGATGGCGATCAATGGGCTGCTCTACCGTTTTCACCTATCGGTGAACCGACCGGCCAGTCGAGACGCCCCTTGTGGCAAGCCTGGACTTGGTTTAACTGGGCGCTGTGGCGGCAATGCGGATATCGCCGTCGTATCATCCATCCCATCAATCCCGACAACACACTGAGCTTGCAGCAGCTACAGAACTTGCGGAGTGACACAATGCGCTGGCGTGAGTCTAAAAAGCGTATGCATTATGGCGAAGACTATGCCGTTCCTGTCGGTACGCCCATTCACGCCCCTGAAAATGGTGTTATCTCCTTAATTGGTTACGAAGAAGGAGCAGGCCACATTGTCTGTATGGTTCCTGAGGGCTACCCCGAATTAGAGATCATAAGCTTCCACTGTACTGGCGAGTTTCCCTTTGCCCAAGGCGAACCTGTGAAGCGCCGCGATGTGATTGGCTACACAGGAAAGAGTGGGATTGGGACAGGGCCGCACTGGCATGTTGAGGTCACGGTTAATGGTGTTCACATAGACCCACGCTGGTATCTCGGCATGGCGCAATGGTTTACCTGATGTGAGTTGCTTACTATATCCAACTGTTGATTCTTCGCTCTGTTATTGACCTATGGAAAACTTCAAGCCTATATACAGCCTGCTTATGCTCTCAACGGTTGTCTGCGCTATTGCAGCAAGTAGCGCTGTGCATGTGCTAGCCGGTCAAGGCGGAGATGTTGTTCTAGTCAGTATTGGTATGGCAATAGGTTTGGGATTCAGTTCATATATTGGTGTTAGCAATTGGCTAATTTTTATCGAGAAGGTTGATTTGATTGCTGAGAATATTAGCGTGATTTCAATGTACTTGCCCGTAAAAGGGAGCAGCGTAAGAGAAGTTATCTCGCCAAAAATTGCTATGGCACTAGCGACGCCTGCTTCCTCTGAAGAATTTTCCTTAGAAACCGAAGTGCGTGGCTTACTAGATGCTGTAGCGCGATTGGGGCGTGCTGTTGTTGTTAATGGATTTTGTCATTGCTGTAGCTGCCAAGGAGGACATGCCGCTGGCTGTGATTATGTCCGCTCTATGGAGCTACATGAACTGGGCTGTAGCAAGCGAGTCGCTTGGTCTGAGTTTCGTCAGCAGCTTGAGTATTACTGAATTCCGTTTGCTTTTCGCTTACAGACGCTCAACTATTTATTGAGATTTATCAATTGGATCGGAAGATCGTTATGACTTATATCGAAGAAAACAGAGGTGTGCTAGCTCAATTGCCTATTCCTAAGAACCGGCCATCTACGATGCAACCACCAAAAGCGCAGTCTGCTTTGGGGCTACCCTATCTCAAGGCTTTGAATGAGCCTGTACAAGAGCAGCCTCCTTTTACTCTTCAGCCTCCTATAAAGCTGTTATCTCGTCGAATGTCGCGGCTTATCAACGGTGTTGCTGGACTGGTCGGCGCAGGAGCTATAGGGCTTGCTCTGCTGTTGAATAGTGCTGTATCCAAACCTGCTTCTAACGCTATAGAAACCAACACCCGTCCTGCTGAAGACGTTGCTGATAAAGAGCTGTTTGACTACATCGGCTCTCCAGAATTCAAAGCCTTTCAAGCACAGTATGCTCAAGAGAAATTAGCCGCAGATCTCGCTGCCGCTGAGCAGTTGAAGAATGAAGCGTTTGGGTTAAAAGAAGAAGCGGATGCGATCGCCTCGCAGACCAAGCTTAGCGCCGAACAAGCTGCCACTGCCATGCGATTGGAGGCTTCCTATGATGGCGTAGAGCAGCGATATCACCGACCTGAAGGCTTCGTTATTAGCCTCAACTACCCAACAGTCGTTGAGAAAGTAAAAACTGAGTTTGGCTACAAGGTCATCGCGACGCCAACAACCGAGCGGGGAACGGTTCGTGTGTACATCAATTTAGGCAGTGCCAACGAAGGGTTTATACCCGCAAGCGGAGAGATCGGCAAAGTCGGCTACTATCCCGTGGGAGAAGGTGTGAAGAAGTTCTAGAACGCTTTGATAGACGATAGCACCAGGGTAATACGCTCTGACTGCTGTTCTCTAGACAAAGAGAACAAGCTCAACAAATCGAATAGATTTTCAGAATTTTAACAAAACATTCTCTTTAGGTTGCCTTCGAAGCTGCCGACAGACCGTAGTGCCAAATTTTAGTGCCAAATTTTTGACCGTTGTTTAGTGGGGTATACACATGTTCCTTAACCTTCTAGGTGAGCTGCCATCTGAAATCACGCAGCACCTTCAGCTATTTATCGAGCAGCGTCCTGATTGGACGCAGGAGCGAATTATGTGCAGTGCCTTGGCACTGTTTTTGCTACAAAATGGGGTTCGCGACCGGGCTGTAAGCCAAGTATACCTGCGAGCGATGTTCCCGGAGTACCTGTTAGAGAAAGGTGGTGCATCATGAGCATTCGGCAAATACTACAAGTTTGGGAACACGAGTTCTCTCATCCCCATCAATCTGTCATGCTAGCCCTGGCAGACCACGCCCATGAGGACGGTACTGGCATTCGCCCTTCAATCAATCGGATTGCCTGGAAGACGGGCTACTCTGAACGGTCGGTGCAGAATATCTTGTCTCAGCTCCGGCAACTTGGGATGCTGGTGATCGCAGTTCCTGCGACGTATAACACTCCGAACGAGTACAAATTTGACTGGTCAGCGGCCATGCCGAAGCCTGCCTTTGACGACTTCATAGCTCAAAAGAAAGGGCAAAAATCTGGGGGTGCAAAATCTGCACCCCTACCCAAATCGGAAAAGAGGGGTGCAGCTCCCGTAAAGCAGGGGTGCAGTCGCGATGAAACAGGGGTGCAATTGCCGTGCAATAGGGGTGCAGTCGCCGTGCAGGAGGGGTGCAGCGGGCTGCACCCGATCCGTAAAGAACCTTCTAGAGAACCGTCAATAGAAACAAAAGCACCAAAAACAAAAGAACTGGCAGAAGAGCCAAAAGGGGAAAATCTGCGCTTTGGTATGGTGACTTACCAGCGGCCACCGGATGAGATTGATTTTGCTGATCTGTGGACGATCAATCTGGGGATGACGAAGATGGAGTTGCGGGCGATCGCGCCTGGGCACAAACGATTAGAGATGGTCGCGTATGGCTTCGGACACTGGTGGGTCGGCCCTGGTCTCAATGGCTTCGATGAACATTTGATTCAGTCCTGTCGCAACCGCAAGCGAAAATTTCAGCAGCCCGATAGCATTAACGATGCGAAGACTTTCATCAACAACATGATTCGCAACGGCGATTGGGCCAACTTTGCCCTGCGCTGTGACGAGGCAAGCGAGCTGAAGAAAAAGCATTTAGCAGCAGCGACGCCACAGCCTGAGAAAGTCGTAGCAGCAGGTAATCCCTTTGAAAGAACCTCAGCAGAGCGGCGAGCGTCGGCGCTCGGACTAGCCCGGTTCAAGGTGACTAAAGGAAATGTTGCGCAGGCATTGGCAATCTCGAAGCAGTTTGGCTTTTCATCGGTCGAAATTGGACTGACAGCAGATAGAGAGCTAGGTGTTCCTTTCATGCCTCAAGCTGCATAGGGAAAAGGTTCAGCCATAAGATAGTGTATATGTACTGATGAAAGTTGAAAGAGAGGTCTCGTATGTCCAACCACAGCGGTAGCTATATGCTCAATGAAGTACTCCAGCTAGTGACGTACTCCCGACGCTGACAGCAAATCTGTACAGCGCGAGCTTCTCCTCTAAGCTTCAGACTTAGATTCGCGTTTTAGAGTGAGGGAGACGCCCAGCCCCACTTTTTTAATCAAGATGGCAGCGTTAATATCGCGCTGTGCAGAATAGCCGCAGTGCGAACAATCATGCCACCTATCGCCGAGGTCTTTAGACACTCGGTTTAAGCACATCGCGCAATGCTGGGAGGTGCCAGCCGGATTTACCTGAATGATTTGCTTACCAGCTTTTTCAGCTTTGTAAGGCAGTATTTCATTCAAAAAACCAGCTATTCCAGCATCCGCAAACGACTTATTTAGCCCAGACTTAGCCGCCTGACCGTTGGGCAAAAACTCGCCGCTATCCGCCTGCTTAGGCTTGCAGCGCCGAGCCATATTGCCTACTTTCAGCTTCTCGACAAATACAACATCAGCTTTAGAAAGAATCTCGTTTGCCGTCTCGAAGTGAAACTGTCTGCGCTGTCGGGCTACCCGTTGATGCAGCTTAGCAATACGAGCGTTTAGCTTGCGTCGAGACTTTGAGCCTTTTGGCTTTGTCTCTCGCTTTGCCTGCAATGTCCCTAATTGCCGCTCTGCTTTCCGATAGAATTTAGGTGGCTCTATCTGTGTTTCGTCACTGGCAGACATGAAGTATTCAAGCCCAGCGTCAACACCAAGACTGTTTACTTTGGTTGGAACAATTTCGACAGACGACGATTCTGGCACCGTCTTATCTTCAATCGTTAGCGTGATATACCAGCCGTCCGCCTTCAATGTGACCAGCGCTCTTTTAACAACGAACCCATCAGGAATAGGTCGGTGCTGTCTGAACTTAATGGCACCCAGCTTAGGCAGGGCGATTCGATTGCCGCTGATGCAATCTGCCTTTAGCTGAGGGAATGCCATCGTCCGGTAACGATGCTTACCCTTGAATCGGGGCCGACCGCTGCGCTTGCCGTTCTGGTCGCCCTTAATGAATCGAGCAAACGCCAGGTCTACCCGCTTTACCATGTCTTGCAACGTCTGGGCCAGTACATCTTTGTACCAAGGTCGCTCGCCTTTGAGAATAGGAAGGGTTCTTTTTTGGCTGTAGTAGTTAGGTTGTACTCGAACGTCAGCAATACTGCAAGTGAGCGGGCAAGCATTCACCGCACAGCGATTCATCTCCCACCAATCAAACCTGTCTGCCAGTAAATAGTTGTATTGACAGCGCAACATATCCAGCCAGTGCACTAATTCAATGCGCTGCTCGTAAGTTGGCAATAGCTTGTATTGATAGGACGTTAGCACGGCTTCAATCAAGTCACTGATACAATTGTACCTTACGTTGATTAAGGCTGCGATGAAGAATGATTTTGTCTCTAGTGGTCGCTCGGTGTCGGATCTCAAGGCTCATCTGATTCTCACGACAAAGTACAGGCGCAAGGTTTTTACTGCCGAGATGGTGCAGCTCAGGTAGAGCGCGGGGCCTCCCGCCGAGCAGCTAGAAGAGATTGGCGATCGCATTGGCCTATGCTACTGCTGCTGTAAGCGGGCAGACAAAATGCATGATGGGCTTTGCAAAACCTGCTATGGGGAGGGATTTTCACCGGATAGAAACGCTCAAATTTGATGCTATAGCGCTGTGATCTATGCTCTTTGTTCGCAATCATTAGAAACTAACTTCTCTCCCGTTGATCTTTTAAGTGATAAGGGGCTAGTATTGTTGCTCGTAAAGACTTTTTCCAAAGCATTCTTATGTCAACCAGTGTTTTACCCCAGCTTCAAACCGTTGAGGCTGAACTTGCCTCACAAGAAAGTCAGCTTACCGCTCAGCTCGAAGAAGTTCGCAAGAAGCTTAGCGGCATTCAATCGGTTATCTCGATGTTTTTAGAGACTGCTGATGCCGCTAGTGTAGGTATTACAGAAAACTCTCCTTCAATCAGCGAAGATGCCGCAATAGAGCCGGACGATTTCGAAGAAGAGACTGTCATCGGTGAACAAACAGAAACGGAAGCACCTCAGACGACAAAGAAGGTCGCTCAGAAGAAAAAAACTGCGAAGACAAAAGCGTCTGCGAAGAAGAAAGATGGCCGCGCGGCCTCCTGGCAGAAATATACCTGCCCTGGCGTTAAGAATCAGTCGATGCCAGATGCCGTAAAGCTTATTCTAGAGACACAGCCAGAGAATGAGTTCAAAATTGCCGATGTGATGGATGCGCTTTTTGAGGAGAAGATGCCGAGAGCGCAGTACCTTAAAGCGCGTAATCGAATCTCGAACGTGCTCTCTGGCGGTGTACGCGCAGGTGATTGGTACAAAGGCGATCGCGGCACCTATCGGATGACAGCGGTTTAAGGGCTAAATAGGAAAGGACAGCTTTTCTACGGTTGAAGCAAGTGCGCAGGAGATCAGCAGCATTAACGAACCCCTTCGTGCGAGCTGTCCTTTCCTCAGTCCTATCAACTCCTATCAAAAGATTTCCTTAAGCGCTTTCTCTAGAAGGCACCTTGCTACGCTCCTTTGGCCATCGTTCCCGAGCCGCCGAGCAATGATAAACGAGAAGAAAGCCTTCATCGCCAGACCATAATCTAATCGACTTTCGATGATTGAGTATCCTGTCACTGTCTCGAATTCTTCTATCAGGATATTTCTGTAGCTAGGCAGCTCTGCGATGATAGCAGCTAGGTCTTCTTCGTAAAACCCCCTTCTTGTCTCGGCAAAGTCAACCACAGAGCAGACTGTACTGCCCTCGAATAGAACGTTTGAAAGATTAAAGTCTCCATGAATTACGGGGGAGGGTTTGTCTTCTAGGCTCTCTAAAATCTTTAGTAGCCGAGTGGCATAGGTCTTTCCTTCCGGGTCGTTGTGCATCTCGCCGACGACTCCCTGAAGCGTTTCTGTAGCGGTGGGGATTTCTAGACTAGGGGCCGACTGCTGTAGCATTTTGTGTACCGCTGTGATCGCCCCTGCGATTGAAGCACAGATCGTTCTAGCCGCTTGCTTAGAAAGTTTCTCTAGTTCTAGACTCGTTCTTACACGCCCAGGAACTATCGTTGTTCGCAGCCAAAGACTAGGATCGCCTGCTGCTAAGTCTTGATTTGAGCGTTCTCCCCAGTTGAGCACTTCTGTGATCGCTAAGGTAGATCGATAGCCTGTTGCATGAATGGCACGAAGCACATCGGCTTCACGCTTAATCTTACTCAGCCCATCGCCTATTCCTGCGCACCGACGCCGCGCTAACTTTAAAGCTGTGCCGTCTCCAAGGTCAAAAACTAATCCCCACAGGCCAGTTCCTAAAACAGAAAGCTGGCCTAGTTCAACTGAGAGCAAACCCACCGAAGTAATATCTGTATCAGACAATGAACGCACCTATCGCTAAGCTTTGTGGTTGGGTAAAAGGGAGGTCTTCTCCGTACCTATCTCGTTCTTTCTAACGCTTTAAGCGCCTCGAACATAGTCAAAATTTTCTCTTCTAATTCTGAATTCTGTATATATGCGATGTCTATCTCATTTTTCGTAATTGAGATGGGAAACGAGGCTTCTTTCGGTACATGTGCATCTAAAGCTGCCAGTGTTTGAACTAGCCAAGCTAACGCTCGGTCGCCGCCTTGTGGCGAAGGCGATACGCTCAAAGCCGCAACCGGCTTTCTATAAAGACTGGCAGATGAAACTAGCCAATCGAGGGCGTTCTTAAGCGACCCTGGCATTCCGTAGGCGTACTCAGGTGTACAGATGAGGATGGTATCGGCATCAGCGATTTGAGATCGCAATCTGGCGATGGCCTGGGGTGGTTCGCCCTTGTCTATATCGGGAGAAAACAAAGGAAGTTCACCTAGCTCGTTAAAAATAGTAACGGTAACATCTGAGGGTGCTAGCGTTGCAATAACTTGAACCAGCGCAGCGTTAGATGAGCTAGCACTAAGACTGCCTGCGATCGCGAGGACGTTCATATATTTCCAATTCGCTTCAACTGCCACAGTGAATGATTGAAGCCGCTTTGTCCAGAAACGCTATGTCACCATCATTCATTACTGATAGCAGCCACCACCTCCGCATTCGCTTGTTCTGCCGCCTGAAGCGCACCCTCCATATAGCTTCTCCATTAGACTTTATCGGGAATTAACGCGGTAAAATAAAAATTGGCCAGGGAAATCGGAGCAGTGTGATGAGAATAACCTACGCAGAGCTGAAGGGAAAACCTCGCATATTGAAGAGCTTGACGGGAC
>JBAQZP010000026.1:0-73679 GCA_049791095.1 Phormidesmis sp. | reverse complement strand
TTAGCCAAACGTAGGCCCACTCTACTTCTCGCTAAATTACTCGCAGTCAAATTAAAGCCGCCTGAAACACAGCAACAACCGCTTTTGTCCACCTAGTTATTCAACAGAAACTTCGGACTGTCCAGTTGCTTGCTTGAAAGGGACTTGAAGCTTTAGGTTAGAGATTGGCGTTTCGCTTTGAGTTGCGACAGCAAAATATTTCCATTTAAAGATATTTTGTCTGGCGATTGTGTTGTTTATCTTGTTTATTTGCTATGGAATCTAACGGAAACCATTCGGTTGGGGCTCCGGTTATTAATAGAACGCCTGGCGATCGCAATCTGGTTAAGATGGGCTTTGATATTCACCCTGAGGTGTTTTTTACCTCAGGAGCCCTGATTCTTTTATTTATTGCGATCACGCTGCTGTTTCAAGAACAAACGTCTGCGGCCTTAACGGCGGTGCAAACGTTAATCTCAGACTCGATGGGATGGTTCTTAATCCTGGCGGTCAACATCTATCTGGGCTGCATGGTCTTTTTGGCCTTCAGTAAGTTCGGTAACATTCGGCTGGGGGGACGAAACGCTCGCCCCGACTTTCCGATGTTTGCCTGGCTGGCGATGCTGTTTAGCGCTGGGATGGGCATCGGTCTGATGTTCTGGAGCGTGGGCGAGCCGGTATTTCACTTTTTGGCCCCGCCCTTAGATGGCGTGACACCAGAGAGTGCGGCAGCAGCTCAGCAGGCGATGGGCATTACTTTTTTTCATTGGGGGCTACATGCCTGGGGCGTTTATGCTTCGGTGGCGCTGGCGCTGGCGTTCTTCGCTTTTAACTGGGGGCTACCGCTCACAATGCGGTCGGTGTTTTATCCGATTTTGGGCGATCGCATTTACGGTTGGGCCGGTAATGCGATTGATATTCTTGCCGTGTGGGCGACGTTGTTTGGGTTGGCCTCTTCTTTGGGGTTTGGCGTCGGTCAAATTTCAGCCGGGCTCAACTTCCTCTTCGGCACGCCAGATACCACTGGTATGCAGGTTGGTTTAATCTTCATTATTACGGGCTTTGCGACTGCTTCGGTGGTTTCGGGTCTGGGCGCTGGCGTGCGCAGATTGAGCGAACTCAACATCTATTTGGCCGCAGCGCTGATGTTGTTTGTATTGGCCGTAGGGCCGACGCTGTTCATTTTAGGCGGATTTTCACAGACGCTAGGCTATTACGTTTCTAGCTTGCCCAGGCTGAGCTTTTGGACGGAAACGTTTGAAAGTACGCAGTGGCAAAATAGCTGGACGGTCTTTTACTGGGCCTGGTGGATCTCCTGGTCGCCTTTTGTCGGTACGTTTATTGCCCGCATTTCTAAGGGGCGCACGGTCAGAGAGTTTGTGCTGGGGGTGCTGCTGTTGCCTTCGATGGTATCGTTTATGTGGATGTCGGTGTTTGGCGGCTCGGCGATGTATTTGGAGCTGAACAATATTGGCGGCATTGCGGATGCGGTGAATGAGAATGTGGCAACCGCTCTGTTTGTGATGCTAGAGAACTTCCCGCTAGCGGGGATTACCTCATTTATTGGCATCGTGCTGGTGGTGGTCTTCTTTGTCACCTCATCTGACTCGGGCTCGCTAGTGGTCGATAATTTGACTTCTGGTGGCAAGCTCGATTCGCCTGTTCCTCAACGGATCTTTTGGGCGGTGATGGAGGGGGTTGTCGCCGCAGTGCTGATGCTTTCTGGCGGATTGGGGGCATTGCAGTCGGCTGCGATCGCGGTAGGTTTGCCGTTTGCCTGCATATTGCTGGTGATGTGCTTTAGCCTGTTTAAGGGGCTGAACCAAGAGTGGGCGGCGCTAGAGGCGGCTAAGCTTAGAGCAACAGAAGTACCGCCAGTGCTGGTACCAAAGCCGGAACCGGTTTTGAATTAGGTTCTGACTCCTGACTTCCGACGCATCCGCGTTTCGTTATATCTCCCCCTGAACAAATCCAGGGGGAGATATTTTTGTTTTAAGCAATTTTGTTACCTGTTAGCTCAGTCGGATGATGCGGCGATCTCAAACTCGGAGCTATAGCAAGTCCAGTCAGCGCGTGAAAGGGTTTTGCCACATACGGCGGGTTGACGATTTTTTTCCAAAGAGAGTTTACTGTTGCTCCAGTAGGCAACATAGTTAAACACTAGTAGCGGCATTCCTATCGGTGCGGCTAATTGTTCGCTTAGCTCATAGGTGGTGGGCTCACTTTCCAGGCTGACTTTGGCGGCGTTCAGGTGAATGCCATTGGCGGTGAGGGTGCTGTAGGTAAAGCCTTGCTGTAGCTGTTTGGCCAGAGATTGACCGATGCTTTCTGGAAAGTAGCTGATTTCCAGGGCGATGGGTGCGTCGTCGGCGTAGATGATCTTTTTTTGTTGGTAGACGGCCGAGCGGATGCTGGGAAGCGCTAGCTTACGGAAAATCTCGGGCGAGGCTGGAATCTGCTGAAACTGTAGGGGTTGAATTCGGGCGGTGTAGCCCTGCTGTCGCAAGGCAGTGTCGAAGTGCATGAGGGGATTGGACATGGAGAAGGTGATTTTTTGGCGATCGCACACAAAAATCCCTTTGCCTTGCTGGGTGGTCACGATTCCTTGCTGAATCAGGTTGGCGATCGCATGTCGAATGGTGGTGCGGCTGACGCCAAATGATTCGCCCAGGTCAAACTCGCTGGGCAGGCGATCGCCAGGCTGGTATTGCCCCAGGCTAATCTGTTCTTTCAGCCGTTCGGAAATTGAAATATGAAGCGGCTGTTTGACTGTGCGCCTGGTAGAGCTAAGCATAGGCTGGCTGGAATCGACTCACTTTGAACAGGCTGGTATCATGGGGCGTATGGCCTTCAGTGGCGATGTCTGCCAGCATTTTGCCCATCAGGGTGGTGAATTTGAATCCGTGACCCGAGAAGCCTGCGCCGATGACTACTTGGGGATAGCTGGGATGGCAATCAACAATAAAGTCTTTGTCGGGGGTGAGCGTATACAGGCAGCGGCGGGTGCTGATCAGGGGGCCAGCGGCACCGGGAATGTATTCTTTGGCGAAGTCTCTAATGTTTTCTGTCCAGGTTTGGCTGGGAGTGTAATCGACTTCGGCGGGGGTGCTGACGGTGTCCCAGCCATAAAAGGTGGTGATTTTGACGCCGATATTGGGGTCTTCGTGGGGGATGCCGTAGGGCATTTCGCCATAGTTGCCGTTCATATGAGCGAAGAAGACGGGAAAGTTAGTGGGATTGAAGTCGGCGGGGTTGTTGGGCTGGTAGAACCCTAGCTGGCAGGGCATGATTTTGAGCGGGAGATCGATGCCTTGTTGGGCTAGGAGCCCTTTGGCCCAACTGCCAGCGGTGAGAATGATGCGATCGCAGCTAAAAGTCTCTTTAGCCGTTTTAACCGCTACGCCACTTTCACCAGGCGTTACTTTAAGTACCGGCGTTTTGTCCATAATGGTGGCCCCGCGCGCTGCGGCCAACCGCAAATGGGCCAGCACGCACCGGGAGGCTCGCAGCAGCCCAGAATCGGCATGAAATAATCCGGCCATGCCCTCTTTTAACGCAAATTGCGGATAGCGCTGCGCGATGTCATCTCGGCTGAGATACTCATAGTTGAGCCCGGCTATGTCCATGCTGGAGCGAAGCGCCTGAAAAGTGTTGACTGTCGGGAAGCCGAAGTCTAGCCCGCCCGTTTTTACATAGAGCTGTTCTTTGGCCTCTGTTTGTAGGGCAAACCAAAGGGGATAGGCAGCCCGCATTAGATCAACATAAATCGGATTGTCGTAGGTGTAGCGGATGACTCTGGAATGGCCGTAAGAGCTGCCTTTTTGATGGTCAATTTCAAACTGCTCTAGCAGTAGGACGCGCTGCTTGGCTTGGGTGAGATAATAGGCGGCGGCGCTGCCGACACCGCCTGCGCCTATTACAATGGCATCGAAATGCTGTGCCATGATCGAACCTGTCTCCTAAAGGTGCGGCTGCGTTATAAAGGCGGACTGAAGCCTGAGAATAAGATCTAAAAATATAGCGGATAAAAGCGCATTTATGTCTTCAAATATACAGTTGTCATTACAAGTGAAAAGCATGGATTAAATCTCATCGTTTCGTCACAAAATGGCTGATCTATTTTGGAAAAGGTAGCGCATAATAATTGGCATATTCACTTGTAATTACAAGTTGATTACCTATTGATTTTTTTGCTGATTGTAGTTTTAGATCCACGATTTAATGAGGCGATTTAGTGAGGCAGCCTATGAACCGGGAGAATATCGCGATCGCTCGCACTGAGGGTTTCTCTGCACAGACCGATAGGCAGATCGATACGCAGAGGTCACCGGAGGCAATTCGCTTGTTGCCGCAGTCAGGGTTGCCAGCAGCGGCTTACACAAGTTCTCGTTATTTACAGCGAGAACGCCAAACTGTGTTTTATCAGCAGTGGGTTTGCGTGGGGCTGGCGTCAGATGTTCCTCATCCGGGTGATGTGTATCCGACTGATGTGGCCGGGATGCCGATTGTGCTAGTACGCGATGGGGGTAAAGCTGTAAACGGGCGCAAGGCAGGCGGCGAGCTGCGGGCTTTTCATAATGTTTGCCGCCATCGGGGGCTTCAGCTAGTCAATCAGCCCTGCAACGTTCCAGGAAACATTCGCTGCCCCTATCATTCATGGACTTATAAGCTAGATGGCCAGCTCAAGAGTACGCCTCACTTTGGCGGCTATTACAAAGATACCTATGATGGCTTTGACCGGGCAGAAAAGGGGCTTGCGCCGATTCGCTGCGAGCAGTGGTTGGATCTGGTGTTTGTTAACTTGTCGGGCGATGCGTCGCCGCTAGGAGAGTATTTGCAGCCGGTAATCGATCGATGGTCAGGCTATGATTTGAGCCTGCTGCGCCGGGAAGCTAAGGAGGTGGGCCTGGTGTGCAAAGCTAACTGGAAGCTGGCAGTGGAAAACTTTTCGGAAAGCTATCATCTGAGCTGGGTACATCCCGCGTTAAATAGCCTTTCTCGCATGGAAGATCACTTTGCGTTTGACGTAGGCGATATTCATGTCGGACAGGGAAGCTTGAAGTACAACAGCGGTGTGCTAAACGGAAAGTCTTTGCCGACTTTTCCTGGTCTGGAGGTGAACGGCCAGCAAACGGTTGCCGAGTATGTGAGTGTTTTTCCGAATCTAATGCTAGGGATACATCCTGATTACTTCTTAGCCTTTACGGTGAATCCCATTAGTCCTGGGAAGTCGATAGAGCGGATGGTGTTTTACTTTGTGGGCGACGAGGCAATGAGGCCAGAAAATGAGGCGCTGCGTCATTTGCCGATTGACTTGTGGCAGCTGACTAATGATGAAGATATTGACATGATTGAGCGAATGCAGACAGGACGAAAGTCTCCGAGCTTTGACGGTGGCTGCTTCTCGCCCGAGTTGGAGAAACCGGTTTATCGTTTCCAGCGGAAAATTGCTGAGACAGTGAAATTGTAAGGAGACTTTATCCGATGAGAACAGATGCGGCGGTTGTAGTCATTGGCGCGGGTATTGTCGGCTGTAGTACGGCCTATCACCTGGCTAAACTGGGTTGGGAAAATATTGTTGTAGTTGAGCAGGGGCCATTGTTTGCCACAGGGGGATCGACCTCTCATGCGCCGGGGCTGGTGTTTCAGACCAATTTGTCTAAAACTATGACGCAGTTGGCCAAGTATACGGTGGATTTGTATAAACAGCTCAGTACTGACGAAGGCCCGGCTTTTTACTCGGTAGGGGGGATTGAGGTAGCTTATACAGAAGATCGAATGGCGGAGCTGCGGCGAAAATTGGGCTGGGCAAAGGCTTGGGGAGTTGAGGATGCCTGTTTGCTGACGCCAGCAGCGGTGAAGGCGAAGGTGCCTTTGATTGACGAGACTCAGATTCTGGGGGCTTACTATGTGCCAACCGATGGCATTGCTAAGGCGCTGCGGGCGGCTGAGGCGATGGCAAATGATGCCCAAGCGTTGGGTGCGGCTGAGTTTTATGGCCAGACGACGGTGATGGATGTTGAGGTAGTCGCAGGCCAGGTGAAGGCGGTAGTGACGGACAGGGGCCGGATTGAAACGGATAAGGTGCTGGTATGTGCGGGCATTTGGGGGCCGCGTGTGGGCCGCATGGTCGGAGAGATTATTCCGCTGACGCCGGTGCAGCATCAGTATGTGACGACTGGCCCAATTGCAGAGCTAGTGGGCGAAACAGAAGAAGTCTCGCAGCCGATGATTCGCCATCAGGATCGCTCGATGTATTTTCGGCAGCATGGCGACTGTTGGGGCATTGGGTCTTACCAGCATGAGCCTTTGCTAGTCGATCCAGATAACATTTTGCCCTACGCTGAAGCGCCAGTGATGCCTTCGGTGAAGCCGTTTACAGAAGAACATTTTACGGCGGCTTGGGACTCGACGAAGGAACTTTTCCCAGCTTTGGCTAAGGCTGAATTATCTTACAAAATCAATGGCATGTTCTCTTTTACGCCGGATTCTGGCTCTGTTGTGGGCGAGTCTGCTAAAGTGAAAGGCTTTTGGGTGGCAGAAGCGGTGTGGGTGACGCATGGCGGCGGGGTTGGCAAGGTGGTAGCGGAGCTGATGACGACGGGCGCGGCGAGCTTTGATCTGCATGAGATGGATATTAATCGCTTCTCGGATGTGTGTAAGAGCGCGGACTATATTACCAAGGCTGGGGCGCAGCAGTATAACGAGGTGTATGACATTATTCATCCGTTAGATCAACAGATGCATTCTCGGGGGCTGCGGGTGAGTCCGTTTTATCCTCGGCTGAAGGCGCTGGGGGCGCAGTTTGTGTTTAGTGCAGGGTGGGAGCGGCCACAGTGGTTTGAGGCGAATAAAAAGCTGTTGAAAGACTATGACATTCCTATGCGGCAGGGATGGGCGGCAAGGCACTGGTCGCCGGTTCAAGGGGCGGAGCATTTGGCGACACGCGATCGCGCTGCCCTTTACGATCTCACACCCTTTGCGAAGTTCGAGGTGACTGGCCCTGGCGTGGTCGCCTACTTGCAAAACTTGTGTGCCAATGACGTTGACAAGCCGGTTGGCAAAGTGATTTACACAGCCATGCTAGATACCAACGGCGGCATTATGTGCGACCTGACGGTCAGCCGTTTAGACGAAAAGAAATATTGGGTCGTCACTGGGGGCGCAGTGCATGGTCATGATTTAGCCTGGATGACGTCTCATTTGCCGACAGACGGCTCGGTGAAAATTTTGGATATATCGTCAAGCTATTGCTGTTTAGGGCTTTGGGGGCCAAAAGCGCCTGCTATCTTGCAAGCCGTTACGCAAATAGATATCTCGAAGTCGGCTTTTAGGTTTTTTACTCAACAACAGTTCTATATCGGACAGGTTCCGGTGCTGGCGTCGCGGGTGTCCTATGTGGGCGAGGAAGGTTGGGAGATTTATGCACCGACGGAATCGGGGCTAAAGCTGTGGGACTTGCTGTGGGCGGCGGGGCAAGCGCATGGACTGATTGCGGCTGGTCTGGGGGCGTTTGAAACGCTGCGGTTGGAAAAAGGATTTTTGTATTGGGGCCAAGATATTCATACGGAATATGATCCTTATGAGGCAGGGTTAGGCTTTGCAGTGACGCCTGATAAAGGAGACTTTATTGGGAAGGAAGCGCTGCTACGCCGACAGGAATATGCAACTCGCAAGCTTTGTTTTTTGATGTTGGATGATGCGGCGGCGGTGGTGATGGGTAAAGAGCCAGTGCTGGCTGAGGATGGTAAGGTGCTGGGCTATGCGACGAGTGCTGGCTACGGCTACAGCTTGGGCCGATGTGTGGTGTATGCCTATCTGCCGTTGGCCTATGCGACGCCGGGGACGAACGTTGCGGTAGAGTATTTTAGCCAGTCTCTAGCTGCTACTGTTGTTGAAAAGTTGCTGTAACAAAAGCGGCACTATGGTCGCGATCTTTATTATGTCTATCGCGGCGCTACGGTTTGCGCGAGGGGTAGCGACCGCCGGGCTGTTGAGTCAAGTGGCGCAGATATGGATGAAAAGTATAAAGAGACTTCTCACGGTGGCTTGGCTCTTATTGTGATTAATGTTGGTGTGATTGAATGTTGAGCTATGATTGACCCTTGCTCTTTTTTTCAGTCACAATTTGGTTGAGTGCAGTATCGAAATAAACTCGGGCATTGCCTAGATGTAGTTCGCTATCGAGCCCCGAACCGGTAACGTTAGCGACAGGTGCATCGCCTGTGCCAACCAACATGACCACCCAAATGTCTGCATTATCGTCGGTGGTTTCAATTTGCAGCGGATCGTCTGCTCTGACGACTGCATCAGATGGATTGAGAATCCATCCCTTTAAGTAGCTGTTGTCATTGCCCTTTAGTAAGAATGTTTTGACATCGCCTTCTTGCTCGGCAGTCGCGGTAATGCCACCATCACCTTTCACGGTGCCCAGGTTTGCCTGCCAGGTATAAACGTGACTTTCTAAATCTTCTAAGCGATCCAGGGTTGAGAGTAAGGCACCGCCAGCTTCACCCGAAAAGTCTGTCAATAAGTGTCGTTTGGCCTGATCAACCCCTAGGTCAGCGTATAGACTGCCGCCATCGACAATAGCATAGCCCCCATTGTTGCGAGCTTCAAAGAACTCAGCGGCTCCGGTCAGCGTCTTATCGCCAACTTTGCCATCGACAATCAGTTTGCTGTAGCCAGTCACATCACGCTCTTTAGTGGGGCCGCCAAAGTAGTGAGTGTCGTAGGCGTGAAGGCCAAGGGAAAAGGCTTCGGGCTGATCCCAGCTACGGCTATGGTGGGTGAAGTCTCCCATGAGTGAGACTAGAACATCGTCTTTGTTTTGCCAGCGATCGCGGAACAAGAAAACTCCTTTTTCCCAGTCTTGAATGGCTTTAGGGAGGACGCCTGTGGGGTTCAGTGCTGCCGTATCAGTGGGGTAATAAAGCACCGACCAAACGCTGCCCGCCCGGAGATGGTCAAATTTATCGTTGGCCGCCGCCGGGTTTGCTAAGCCGCGATAGCGGTCATAAAAATATTGGTAGTAGGGCTGCATATCGGCGGAAGGGCTATCTAACAAAAAGCTGGTGAGTCCTTCGGGGTCAAAGCCCTTAGCCCCGACGCCAAACTGAAGGGAGGCTTGATTTTCGCTAAATACACCGGTGTACAGGGGTAGCTGCTCAAAGCTGACGGTAGCAAAAACCGCTTCTAGGGTAGTATCACCAATACTGCGGAGGGCATAGATAGCGGGCATCAAAAAGCCGCCTGCATAAGCGAGATAGCTCTGACCCTCTTGAGTGAGCCCAGTCGTCCCGTAGGCCGTCTGAATATGTGCATTCAGCCAACCTTTAAGGTCGGCGAAGCGGCCTGGGCGGTTAATTTCTTCGTTAACTGAAAGCATCATCACGAGTTCTGCGCTGCGCGAAACCCCAATCCAGTTAGAACCGTAGGGCGCAACGAAGTTGGCATGGCTGTAGTCAGGCCAGGCATCCAGCGAGGTAATGATTTTGCCTTTGATATAGTCTTGCTGGCTGGGCGTCCAGCCTGCTTTGGCCCAGTCGTAGGCAAGGGCAAAGCCCATACCAGTGGCGGCGCGGTCGAGTGCCCGCCCAGATTCTGGCAGGCTACAGCCGGGGTCGGGGTCGCTATGAATAGCGTAGAGGGCGTCAAAGGCGTTTTGGGCGTAGGTTTGATCGCCTGTAATCAGGTAGACAAAGGCAGCTTCGCGGGCCTGCCAGGCGCGGGCGTAGTTCCAGTTGTCGTCTGCTAGATCTTCGTCGTACACATGCCAGTCGTTTTGGTCAGCGCGGGCTTTGATGGCGGCGAAAGCAACCTGATGGTGAGAGCCGGGTACAGCAATGGCGGCGCGGGTCTCGCTGAGTTTGGCGCTGTCTAAAAACAGACGAGGGGCACTGGGTAGGAATGTATTGGATGCGCGTGAGTCTGGCGCGGGGGGAATAAAAGACGGATAGCCGGGGATAAGCTGCTTGAACTGGGAGGCGCTAGACCATTCGGCCTGACTGGTTTCTGCGTTGCTGTATTGTTCAGCTTGAACGTTACATTTTTGACCAGCAACCAGTTCAATGGCTTCAGTATATTCAACCAGGGTCTCTGTGTATTCAATTAGGGGAAGGCTAAGAAATCCGTCAATAATGAACATAAACATACTGCCGCCCGGTGCGCGGGGCATGACTAAAGCTGACTTGTCACCAAAATAGAACTTAAGTAAAAATACGTACAGCTTCCTATAGGTAGATATATGAGAATGTCAAGGGAAATATTTTTCACTGTTCACAAAAAAATAGTTTAAGCAGAGAGATTTGACCAGTTTTGGCTTTGCGTTGGATCTTAGACAAAGGCCGACTTTGGCCTCAAGTCTTACATCAAGACTATTTTTCCCTTTTTAAGTCTCATTTTGAAAAAATTATACATTTATGAGACTCAAAATAACTCTGATGAGTCTCATAAAACGCAGTCAGTAAAATAGTGGTCGCACAGTATTCAAAAGAGTCTCATTGTCTTTTTATAAGACTTTTTTGGGTTCTTTTGAGTCTTGCAATGAGATTTGCGAAACAGCGAAAAATCTCATCTTTTCTGATGTGAAAAAAGGTGAAGCTTTATGAGTTTTTGGCTGCGGCTTGTCACAGTCAATTTTAAGTAAAGCGATTTTTGAGAAAATGAATGAAAAATATCAACCGTTAGAGTGGGTTTCATGAAATCTAAACAGCTTGTTCTTTTTGGGCCTCCTGGCGCGGGTGTAAAGGTGCAGGCGATCGCACTGGCTAAGCGCTGGCAGGTGCCTGACGTTTCTATGGATGAGCTATTGCGGCAGGCGATCGCGGCAGGATCGATACTAGGCACTGAAGCCCATAGCTTTTTAGAGAAAGGCGAGCAGATTCCTAACGTTTTGCTGATGGGGCTGTTGCGCAGACGATTTGAGCAGCCAGATGTGGTGCTAAAGGGATGGGTTTTAGCCGGATTTCCGCGTACGGTTGCCCAAGCTGAGGCATTTGATGAGTTGTTGTTGAAGTTTGAGCAGCCTGCTGCGAATGCGGCCTATTTAAAGGCGACAACGGGAATTTTGATTAATCGGCTACTGGCGGAAAAAGGGCCAGAAGATACGGTCAATACTGTCCGGGGTCGTTTGACGCGCTATCAGGAAGAGATAAATCCTGTGATTGAGTATTATCAGCAGCGATCGCGCTTGAGCCTGATTAATGGCAACCAGTCGGAGGCTGAGATCCTCAATATGCTGTTTCAGTTGGGCCATGAAGAAACGGGGGCCGCCCGCTTTGTTAAAGATGAAGCTGAACTCGATGCCCTTTTGACAAAAGAATTGGTGTTAGTGGTAGATTGTATTGCTTCCTGGTGTGGGCCTTGTAAGCAGGTGACGCCGCTGGTGGATAAGTTGGCAGAGGAGATGGGCGATCGCGCCACTGTCGTCAAGCTAGATTTTGACAACAATCGGCAGGTGGCTAAGCGGTTTGGGCTCAAGGGAATGCCGTCGGTGATGTTCTTCAAGGGCGGCAATCTGATAGAGACGCTGACGGGTGTGAAGTCTTACGAGAATTACCGCGATGTCGTAGCGGGTCTGTTGTAGTGATGTCAGGCTCCATGTTTGCCTGCACCTTTTGCGGCGTTATCGTAACTATTCTCAGTATTTTTGAATTTGCATTTGCGGCAGATGATTTCATTCAATTGAGCCGCTGAAACTTCCAAACACAGGCATTGGCACCGATGTTTGTAGTTCTCCAATTCGGTACGATGGCGGCCCTCACTTTTGGCAGCTTATCTATTCACAAGATTGAAACTGTCAAAATTTTTCACTCAAAGATAAATATCCTTGTACTTATATGTCTAGTCTTTTAGAAAACTAACCACATGATTCAAGGACTTTTATGGTTGGTAAAGAGAAACAAGCAGAAATACCTATCAATTTGATTGATGGTACTAATAGGCGGTTTTTTGTTGTTTTAACTCCTGTGGAGATTTAAGCGTATTAGATCACCTAAAGCCTCACAGTCGGGCCAAATCCCCTCTAGGGAGGAGTGGCCGCAGGCCGGGTGGGTCGGCAACTTGAGCTGCTAGCCAACTCACGATAAGCACATACAAGAACAACAAAACCTTGAGTTTCTTTGCTGAGGTAACCGTCAACTTTTTCTAGATTCGCCTAATTTCTTCGAGGTTTACCTGGCTGAAGTTAGGGAGAAAACGGATTTTTGCTTAAAACAAAATAGTCAAACCATAGGAGGTTTGTTTAATGAGTATTGTCGCCAAAGTGATTGCTCAGTCTGATCGCGCTGACCGATTTTTAGGAAGCTCTGAGCTAACTCAGCTTCAAGATTATTTTAATGACAGTGGTGCGCGTATTAGCGCTGCCCAAAAGCTAGCAGCGAACGAGCAAAAGATTGTTGAAGAAGGCAGTCAGCGATTCTGGGCTCAGTGTCCCAATACCCCTAGCAATAGCGGTGACAAGCAAAAAACAGCCCTTTGTCAACGAGATCAAGGATGGTATATCCGCCTGGTAAGCTATTGCATTTTGGCGGGTAATGCTAAGCCTCTGGAAGATATTGGCTTGGATGGAATGCGCGATATGTATGTTTCTCTGGGCGTCCCGTTGACTAATTTAAAATTGGCAATGCGCTGCCTAAAGCAAGTTGCTATGGGCTCTTTAAGTTCTGAAGAAGCTGCTTTAGCTGGCCCCTACTTCGATCAGCTCGTCCGAGCGTTTTAAGGCTTGCCTGTTTTACTCTACTCGCTACCGGCTCGGAATCTAAGCGAGGGCTGAGACACGGGCGCTTTTAGCCTGAAATCCACCTTTTTAAAACTAGAAACAACTATGCAAGATACAATTACTGCCCTAATTAACCCTGCTGACGAGAAAGGTCTTTATTTACAAAACAACGATCTCGACAAACTCAAGCAATATCTCCAAACAGGCGCTTTGCGTGTGAAAGCGGCTAGCCAAATTGGAGAAAATGTTACCAACATTATTAGTAAGACTGTCGAGAAAAGCTTGCTATACGGAGACATTACGCTCCCTGGTGGCAATATGTATCCAACCAGGCGGTATGCGGCCTGTTTGCGAGATTTAACCTATTTCTTGCGCTATGCCACCTATGCAATGCTGGCCGCTGACGCTTCTATTCTGGATGAACGAATTCTCAATGGCTTGAAGGATACCTATTCGTCATTGGGGGTTCCGATTGAGCCGACTATTCAGGCGGTGCAGGCTATGAAGGAAGTTGTCACTCAGCGGGTGGGCGCTGAAGCCGGGCAAGAGATGGATGTTTATCTCGATCACATTATTGCTGGTTTGAGTTAGGCGATCGCCTTTTAATCTGTGGGTTTGTCCATTGGGATAAACCCATGCTGAACACCTCTATTGCAGTAAACCTATTGCCATGTATGCTTCTAATAAAACCCAGGAACGATATCCCTGGTGGGCAGGAAATGCCCGATTTATCAATCTATCTAATACGTTTATCGTGGCTCACGTGGCTCATGCTGCGCTGATCATGCTGTGGGCTGGGGCCTTTACTCTATTTGAGCTAGCGGTTTACTCTCCGGATGCGCCGCTTTATACCCAGGGACTAATTTTGTTGCCACATTTGGCGACGGAGGGCTGGGGCCTCGGCTCGGGCGGGGCC
Source organism: Phormidesmis sp. (assembly GCA_049791095.1). Taxonomy (GTDB): domain Bacteria; phylum Cyanobacteriota; class Cyanobacteriia; order Phormidesmidales; family Phormidesmidaceae; genus Phormidesmis. The sequence continues at coordinate 60,063 of JBAQZP010000026.1, read as the reverse complement.
ATCGTTGATACTGGTGTCTGGTCTTCGATTGGGATCATTCATATTGTGGCTGCTGTTGTGCTAGCGGGTGGAGCCTACTTTCACTATTCTCAACTGCCTAAAAGTTTGGCGATCGCCCCCGCAAAAGCCGCAAAATTTGATTTTGAGTGGCAAGATGCTGGAAAGCTAGGCTTTATTTTGGGGCATCATCTCGTTATTTTGGGCTTGGGCGCTCTGTTGCTTGTGGTCAAAGCGCAGTATTTTGGGGGCCTTTATGATGCCTATTCAGAATCGGTGCGGCTGGTTACGTCTCCGACGCTTGATCCATCTGTGATTTGGGACTATAGAACGCATCTGTTTGATGTCAAAAGCTTGGAAGATTTGGTAGGTGGACATATTTATGTTGCCGTTCTATTGATTGCCGGTGGCGCTTGGCATATTTTAGTGCCGCCTTTTGGCTGGGTTAAGCGGGTTTTCTTCTTTTCGGGGGATGGTATTTTAGCTTACTCGCTGTTTGGCATTGCGATCGCAGGTTTCGCGGCCTCTTATTACTGTGGCTTTGATTCGCTGGCCTATCCTGAAAAGTTTTATGGCCCTACCCTAGAACTAAAATCAGCATTTTTGCCACGCTATTTTGAGGCCCAACCTACTATGGCCGAGGGGTATACTTCTCGTGTTTGGTTGGCAAATGCTCATTTCTATCTGGCCTTTTTCTTCTTGCAAGGAGGCTTATGGCACTTTCAGCGGGCACTGGGCTTTGATATCAGCAGCGTATTAGAAAACTGGAAACGGAATAAGATTGCTGCCAGCGGCAATCCTGCGCTAGCTTATCAGTTTTCAGGAGCGCTACAGCCCCAGGCCGGGGCGGCTCTCAGGTATGGAATGCCAGATATGCCGGAGGCTGCGGTTCAGCCCCACTTCAGAATAGAACAGCGCGAAGACAATTTTTATCAGCCGGTTCAAGGAATTTCTAGGTCTGATTTGACGACTATCAATGGCGTCGAAAAGTCTTTGTATCAGACGGCTTACCAGTTTCAGAAGGACAGGTTCTATCAATCTTCTAAGCAAGATAAATCTGAGGCTGATACCTTGTTTGGATATGGTAAAAGCTTTTCGGAGCGGCTATACGAGAGACCTGGAGATTTGATGACTAAGCCATCTGCATACTCTCAACCTATCGAAACCATATTTTACGAACCTAAGGCTCAATAACGACTCACTGGAAAAGTTTCCTAGGACGATATAGCGGTGTGCGGATGTATATCTTCAAAGGAAGACTATGCTGACGTACGCCGCTATTCGTTTTGTTCATTGTTTTGTCAGTCCATCAGGTCTGACAATTTGCCTGTCTTGATGCGATCAGAATGTATTCCAGCAATCTCAAAATAAGTCTCAAAAGTCTATCTAAAAGACTATTTTTGACTTTAGCGAGTCCCAAAATGAGACTTTTGCGGGTTCTAAAAGTTATCTGAGATTGAGATATCAATAGCTTCTCTTCACGCTGCAAGGTAAAGCCTGGGTCATGCCTCGCCTCAAGTGCGTTGAACCTATAGAATCACTTGACGCCCACCTCTTTTCCACCTCTTACCCATTGATTAGTTGCGGGCTCCGCAAACAATCAAGTCCTTGAAACTACTATTTAAAAAGGCTTTGGCGCTTTACGTTTTTAATAAGGACTAAAATTGGACTAAGTTTTTGAGACGTTTAGAAAGCAGCCACATAGCTTTGATATGAATACGCCAACCGAAAAAGAAAAAATGCTATCAGGTGAGCTGTATTTGGCGACAGACCCAGAGCTGATCAAACTGCACGCCAGGGCACTTGGGCTAATGCATGACTTCAATACCTCTGCGCCCCATGATGTCGCTAAGCAAAAGCAAACCATTCGCCGACTGTTCGGGGAAATTGGCCAAACCTTTGCCATCAACCCGCCCTTCTACTGCGACTACGGCTGCCATATCTTCGCCGGAGAGAACCTATACATTAACTACGACTGTACAATTCTAGACTGCGCCGAAGTGCATATCGGCAATAACGTTTTAATCGCAACTAAGGTGCAAATCTATACGGCCTATCACCCGACAAACCCAAAAATTCGCCTGACTGGCAAAGAGCTAGCTGCGCCCATTCGCATTGGCGATAACGCTTGGATTGGCGGCGGCGTAATTATTTGTCCAGGGGTTTCAATCGGAGAAAATACTACGATTGGAGCAGGCAGTGTCGTGACAAAAGATATTCCGAGCAATGCGATCGCAGTAGGCAACCCCTGTCGAGTAATTAAGTCAGCGTAGGTAGCCGCCGAGCGCCGACGCCGCACCACCGACAGGAAAGAGATTGCGCACAACGAAAAGTGAGACCTACTTGTATAGTAACTGGACTTAAGGTAAGTTGTTTTAGTCTTATGTTGATACAAGTGTCTAAAGCTTAACCTATGACCCCACTAACCGCAGACTCTACCGTGATCGCATCTCAAAACGGCATCACCGTCACCGCCACCGACCAGCTCGTCCCCATCGAATCCGTTCAAAAAATCCTCAACCGCTCCCGCGCCTCCGTCTACCGCTACGCCAACACCGACCCCAACGACCTCGCCCCCCCCTTCGATCCCCAGCGCCTTAACGCCGAAATCCGCAACGACAAAGACGCCCCCCTGATGTTTCATCCCAACGAGGTCGCCCGCTTTGCCAAAGATGTTCTTGGCATAAAACAGGTCACCATTCAAGTCACCCAGCCTGCCGAAACAGAGACCAATCGACTCTTACAAGCCGTCCTAGAAGAGCTAAAAACCATTAAGCAACTGCTAGAACAGAAAAAATAGCCAACAGCAACCCAGAAAAAATGCTGTATTTCCAAAGACGTAAGAATGATAAAACTCAAACCGTTAAAATGTAGTAAATAGCACTTAATAGCACCGGAAAATACGTACAAAAGTAACAACAATGTCACAAACGTCAGATCTCATGTGCCGAATCTATAGCGCTTAGTTACTATGTGAAGTGAAGGTTTATCAGTCATTACCGATTTAGCCTTCATTGTTTTTATCCTACTACCGCCTACCACGCCTCCTCTGTATGGAATCTGCGAGTCCCGAGCACCCGGCTGAACAACCTCCTGGCCACATCGCTAACTTCATCGGTATCGTCATCGCCATGATGACCCTCACCTTACCCCTGTACGCGATATCAGCCTTCGATGCCGCCGAAGCCGTTCCGCCCCAGCCATCGCCCCTCTTCATGAGAGCGCAAGAGTAGACCGTGTAAACCCAAAGCAATCCAGCCTTCTTTCTCACATTTTCGGCATCAGATAATTAAACTGCTGCCGGAAATGTGTGCTGCACTCCCGTAAAATGCTATGCAAAGGCCCACCCTCATCAAAGTGTGCCTTCAAAACATCATTCTTAGGAGTAGCTTGTGGACTTATCTCGCATTCCCGCCCAGCCCAAACCCGGCATCATTAACGTACTGATCGAAATTCCTGCCGGTAGCAAAAATAAATACGAATTCGACAAAGACCTCAATGCTTTTGCCCTCGACCGGGTTCTATTCTCTTCCGTCCAATATCCCTACGACTACGGCTTTATTCCCAACACCCTCGCCGACGATGGCGATCCCCTCGACGGCATGGTCATGATGGATCAGCCTACCTTTCCTGGCTGTGTCATTCCCGCTCGCCCCATTGGCATGATGGAAATGATTGACGGCGGCGATCGCGACGAAAAAATCCTTTGCGTCCCTGCCGACGACCCCCGCTATGTCAACGTCAAAACCTTAGACGACGTTGACGAGCATCGCCTCGCCGAAATCGCAGAATTCTTTAAAACCTACAAAAACCTGGAAAAAAAAGAAACCGAAATCCTCGGCTGGAAAAACCTCGACCAGGTACAACCCCTAATCGACGAATGCATTAAAGCAGCCAAGTAACCCTTCCCATTCATCCACTACCCAAAAGCCCTGAAGTGTTTATGTCATACTCCAGGGCTTTTCCCATTCCAAAAATCAATGTAAACACTGAGATCCCCCATCCTCCCAGCGGGCTCACTAACTACACCTCACCCCTTCCCCCTTCCCCCTTCCCCCTCAAGAGCCGAGCCAGTCTCACAAGACAGCATCCTCTCACCATGATTAACACAGCGCCGCCATCCACCGCCCAGCTCTCACCGCCAGAAACCCCAAACGCCACCCAGCTATCGATCAAATTCTGGGGCGTTCGAGGCAGCGTCCCCACACCGACAAAGGCCAATCAGCGCTACGGTGGCAACACCATTTGTGTCGAAATTCTCCTTGGCAACCAGCGTATCATCTTCGACGCCGGCACCGGGTTAGTTGGCTTGGGCCAATTTCTACAGCAACAAGATGCCGCCCACCAGGCCCATCTGTTTTTTACCCATACCCATTGGGATCGAATCCAGGGCTTTCCCTTCTTTCAGCCCGCCTTTACCCCTGGCAATCACTTCTCTGTTTATGGTGGCGTAGCGCCCAACGGCGCATCCATCAAGCACTGCCTCACCGACCAAATGCTCAAGCCCTACTTCTCTATGCCGCTACAAAACATGCGGGCCGAGCTAGCCTTTCATACCCTGAGCGATCACACCCACTTTTGCATTGATGACATTTCGGTAGAAACCCTTCAGATCAACGCTTATACCGATGCGCTTGGCTACCGCCTTACCTGGCAAGGTCACACCATTGTGTACGCAACTGACACCCCTACAGAACGGATAGACTTTGACTTTTTGGACTTTGTCAAACAGGCCGACATTCTTATTTATGACGGCACCTACTGCGATCTCACCTACCTGCGAGAGAGCTTGAAGCCCACCCTTCAGCCTTGGGAAATTGGTCTAGAACTGGCCCAAAAGGGCAGTGTCAAAGAGCTAGTCTTACTGCATCACAGCCCCATGCAAGACGACGATACCCTGGATCGACTCCAAAAACGTTTCCAGCAAAAATCAAATGACTGCACCCCTCAAGTCACAGTGGCTTATGAAGGCATGGTGCTTAGCCGGTAGCGATTCCTATCAGGCGGTGCCTATCAAGCTGTGTCTATCGAGCTGTGTCTATCGAGCTGTGTCTATCGAGCTGTGTCTACAAATTAGAGGCCGGATCGGCATTTAGCCGGTCTCTAAAAGATCGTCGAGCCAGGCGATTGTGCAAGTCAAAGTAAAGCACCGTAAACGTTGTTTTAAAGAACGGTACAATCACCACGCTAGCAACCAAGCTAAACACAATGATGCCTGCGTAAAATGGCAACAGCACCAGCACCATCGCATTAGGATCAAGCGCTGCGCCAGTTGAAACAGTGCCAAAAACAACCGAAAACAACAGTGTGCCCAGCAGCGCAAAAACAACTATATAGCCGAGCCCTACGACCACAAACAACAAGAATGCGACCGCTGCTGTATGCCATACGTGATGCTTGGTTAGCTCCCAAGAACGGGCGATCGCATCAATTGCCCCGCAGTTTTCTTCCACCGCCAGCGGCTGTTCTATTAGCATAAAGCGAGTAAAAACATACGAGTAAATTATTGCTACCACCAGCACAGCCGCAATGGTAATCACACCAAACACAAGCGTCACCACCGGGCTATTGCCATCTAGACCCGCCGTACCGCCGAGACGACTCAAAATAGCCATCATTAGCAGCACGATTACCGCGATCGCAATCAGTAAAGCCACCGTCAGAAAAAAGACAATAAAAGACTGGAGGATAGTGGCCCCTAAAAAAGAGAATTTGCGCGATCGCGTCAGCCGCAGTGCCGCGCGATCCGTCTCTGCAATTCCGCCCTCTAAAGTTCCGCTCAAAGAGCGATAGGTAATCCGCGAAATACCCGCAAACTGACCCAAAGACTGAGCCGTGCAAAAAATAAACAGCACAATCACAATCAGCAGCAGCAGAATCGACAGCCCCACAGACAAAGGCTTACCCAAATAAACCGGCGCGAAAGTCATCAGCAAATTTGCCACCGTTGGAATCAGCGACCAGCCAGTCGCCACCAGCGCAATCCAGCAAAACTTAGAAAAATTGGACGTATACAGCCGCCATCCCGTGCTAATAACTTTACTCGCACTCATGGGCTCGCCAGATAAACCCCTCGTCATAAGCGCTCTTCTCCTATCTCGGCTGCTACACAATACACTCCACAGGCCGCAAACGTCACCCCATCGGCTCCCTTAAGACGCCTCGTACTGAACCCGATAAATAATCCCATTCGCCTCATCCGTCAACAGCAGCGAGCCATCTGGCATCACCAGCAGTCCCACTGGCCTTCCCCAGGTCGTTGGCCCACTCGGATCCACCAAAAAACCCGTCAAAAAATCTTCATATCCGCCCGCCGGTTCACCCGATCCATCGAACGGCACAAACACCACTTTATAGCCCGTACCCTGACTGCGATTCCAAGAGCCCCGAAACGCCACAAACGCCCCATTTTGATACTTAGCCGGAAACGTCTTGCCATCGTAAAATTGCAAGCCCAGCGCCGCCGAATGCGCCTGAAACAGCACATCAGGTGTTTGAGTTTGAGCAGCTAGCTGCGGCGCTTTACTTTTGCCATTCACCACCTGACGCGGATCCAAATTCTCAGGCGATAAATAGGCATAGGGCCAGCCGTAAAAAGCGCCCGCTTCAACCTGCGTAAAATAGTCGGGCACCAGGTCATCCCCCAGCCCATCGCGCTCATTTACCGTTGCGTACAGCGCTCCCGTTACTGGATGAAAATCGAGCCCTACCGGATTGCGCAAGCCGCTCGCGAACGTTTGCATATCACCGCCGTCTAACCCCATCACCTGCACCGACGCCCGTGGCAGCGGTTCCTCACTCGCATTCGACTGAGAGCCAATGGAAACATACAGGCGATCGCCCGCTGGCGAAGTCACCACATTGCGCGTCCAATGCTGGTTATAGCCACCGCCTGGTAGCTGTGCAATCCGTTCCCCCCGTCCCGTCAGCGCCGTTTGCCCCGCTTCAAACGGAAACCGCAGCACCTCGTCAGTATTTCCCAAGAAAAAAGCGTCCGCTGCAAAAGCCATCCCAAACGGAATATCCAGCCCATTTTGCCTCGTCGCAAACGTCTCCTTTCCTTCAGCAACCCCATCGCCGTTACTGTCTATCAACCGCTGAATCCGGTTCTGCCGCGTCTCTGTCACCAGCACCTTCCCATCCGGCGTCAGCGCCAGCCACCGAGGTCTATCCAGCCCTTCCGCAAAAATGTTCACCGTAAACCCCGCCGGCACATTAAAGCTCGCATCCGCTGGCGGCGCAATCACATTCGGCGACTGACTCGCACTCTCAGAATCATAAGGCTCAGGTAAATCATTCAGAGAGATTTCGATCAGTTCAGCGCTCAACGGTTCAGTCGATACGCTAGCACCTGCGGGCACAGCAGCTTGATCAACATTCTCAGTCTGCCCTGGCTCAGCCTGGCCTGGCATCGGCTCCGCGATCGGTTCCTCAACTTGCGCCACGCTCTGACAGCTTCCCAGCAGCAAACACAGTCCAACCAGCCCTTGCCAGTACCTCATTTCCTTCATCCGTAGAGTCCAGTTCTTATCCTAAGCAAGAAATTCCGTGATGTGTTTTGCCGTCTCCTTCGCCTGCTCTAAATGAGGCACATGGCCGCAGTTCTCAATCCATACCAACTTGCACCCCGCAATTTCCTGCTCGAATCGGACAGCGTCCTTCGTCCCCAAAATTTTGTCCTGCCGTCCCCACAGCACCAAAGTCGGCACTGAAACCTGGGCAATTCGCTTCGCCAAAAAGTTATACCCACCGCTTTTAGTAAAGGCAATCAGCGCCGTCTGCCAATTCGGCACCCGCAAATGCAGCGATGCACATAGCTCTGCATCGGGTGTCACAAAAGCCTTGTCGTAATAAGCCTTTTCACTAATTTTGCGCCGCACCCCGGCATTGCGCAAAAAGTTCGTGGCCCACTTATCTAGCGGCGGAAACATCACCTTTCCAATGGCTGGCCCTGCCGCAAACCCCACTGCATCTATCAGCACCAGCCGCTTGACCATTTCTGGATAGCTGGTCACAAAATCGATCGCCACGCCGCCACCCATCGAAGCGCCAACTAACACAATCGGTTGGCCAATCACCTGCTGACAAAACGCGAGTAAGTGCGCTTTGATCAGAGCTGGTGTTACTTGGGGCAGGGCCTCGCGATTGGAGGGATTAACGCGATCGCAAAACCCAAAACCCAGCAAATCCACCGCCCACACCTGAGCGCATTCCGCCAGCTCTGGCACCAGCCGCCGAAACTCAAACAGCGAACTATCAAACCCATGCAGCAGCACCACAGGCATTCCGTTACCCTGGCAAACATAGCTCGTTGAGACTGTCATCCCCGCTAACGCTACATCCGTCCACTTGATTTGCTGCGCGATCGCCACCGAAGTCTCCTCCGTCAGCCCCGCCGCCGCCTCAGGCAATCCCATCCTACTCATCCGCCTGCGATGGATTCAATAGCAACCGATCTGGCGACCCCGCCAACCGAGGGCTGAGCGAAGTCGAAGCCCAGCCCCTCTGCCGACCACTTACATAAAAACTTGCCACCATCCCCAGCAGCATCCACCACAGCGTACTCACCTGCGGGCGATACCAAACCGTATCAAACGTTCCCTGCACCAGCAAACCCGCCATCGCCGTCAGCGTCCCCATCAGCCAAAAAGCGTCCACCGACCGCAGTTGCCGCAATCGCCCCAACTGCGTCCAGCCCTGCTGAAAAGCCAGCCAAATCATCCAAAAAAGCGCCAGCAAGCCCATAATCCCAGCTTCCACCGCCGTCTCAAAATAAATTGAATAAGCGCTCAGCGCCGTAAACATAGGCCGCTGAAACAAAGGATATACCTGGTTAAACGCCTCATTTCCTGGCCCAATCCCAATAATCGGCCTAGCCCGAATCATGTCGAACACCGCCGCATACACATTCATCCGAAAATTATTACTGCTATCGCCCCGCAGCGAAAAAATGCTCATCACCCGCAGCCGAATACCCGGCACCAGCACCACTGCCGCCACCACCAGCGCCACCGCACCGCCCAATAGCAGCGGCAACGCCCATCGCCGCCAAAACGTCGAAAATCGTGGACTCCACCAGAACACCAGCAGCACCAGCAGCGCGAACGCCATCGCCACTGCCCCCAGCCAACCGCCTCGGCTAAAGGTATAGCGCAAGCAGGCACAGTTCGTCACAAACATCACCAGCGCCAGCCCTTTAGGCAGCCACTTTGGCCAGGCAAACACCGCCACCGCGCTAAAGCTAATCGCAGGCATAATATAAGCCGCCAGCAAGTTGGGGTTCTTCAAGTAGCTATAAACCCGCGTCACCCCGACCATATCCGACTCCGGATCGACCCAGGTCGCCAGCGCCTCCGCCCCAAAAAACCACTGCCGCATCCCATACACCGACACCACCAGCGCCGTCAGCAGATACACCAAAACCAGCCCCGATCGCAGCTCCTTAATCCGCAATATCCGGGCCGTCAGCATAAAGAAAATGATATTCAACGTCAGCTTCACCAGCCCCGCCAGCGCCTGCGACTTAACGGGCGAAAGCACCGTTGCTAGCACCATTACGCCCCAATAAGCAATCACCGCGATATGCAAAGGGGTCAGCCAGCCTTCGGCGCGATCGCTCACCGTCAGCAAAATCCAAAAGGCCGCCATCACCAGCAGCAGCCAGCCAATCATCGTCGTCGAAACATACGGTGCCAGCGCCATCGTCACCGCCACAAACACCCAGGCAATCCCATCCCCCCAGGCCAGCAGCCAGCTCCCTTGTCGCCAGTTTCGCAGCGGCGACAGCAGCCTGTGCAGCATACTCACCTCACGCCACTGATGAAAATCAAAGCCGCTAAGCGTCAAGCCCGATAAATAAGAACTGGTGCGTGGAGAACTTTCAGACATACAAACGCCACCCCGCCGGGAATATCAAAAATATCTATGTTTAATTTTTGGATTTTGAGGCGATCGCCCTGACGATTCAGCACACAATCCGTATCAAGTAGATACTTTTCTCAAAATCCAGGTACCTTGAGATAGGACGCACATCAGCTTTCATTGATGTACCTTTACCCAAATCAAGGCCCGTGTATCCTACCAAAAACTCGGGATACTCACGCCGTCTCTTTACATCCATATCCGCATTACCGTCTTAAACTTATCCCGCTCATCTCATGACAAACACCTTCCCCCCTAGCGATCCGGCTAAAACCACCAGGAAGGGTATTCTCCTCGCCGGATTACTCGTTCTTCTCGTCATGATATTTGGCGCAAAACGTCAGCTCATTGCCCAGCAATACCTGAGTGCGACCGCTGGCACCACCGTCGAAACCGAACTGATCGATATCTCAGGCAAGCACAGCCCCAGCATTGAAGTAGTCACTCAACTGCAATACACCCAACAGGCCCTCTTCAAAGCCGAGGTCGTCAGCGGCAAGGGCGACTCCATCCAAACAGTCAGCCAAGACGTCAACAGCCGCAATGACGAATCTACCAAACGAGTCGATATTCCGAACTGGCCAGACGCCAAAGCCATCAAGGTAAAGCTCTCGGTCGCCAGCCAAAGCATTACCGCCGCCCCACCCGCAGGCGCAGACCCCGCCCAAGCCCCCGTCATCTTTGAAGTCAATGTCTACAGCCAGTGGTTCAACCGCCGCTACCTGTGGCCCGCCCTCTTCGCCTGTATAGGATTGCTAGCGATCGCTAACCTCGCCGCCATCAAAACCACCAACGCCTCAAAAGTCGCTTGAAGAAACCTCATGTTTTATAGAACCTGCCTCGCCCTTGCCATAGGCATCGTCATCATCAGCCTGATTGGCTCCTTTAACAACGCCAGCTCCATGAGCATTCGCCAGCAAAATTCAGTTGACCCCAGGGCGCAGCGCTACAGCCGGGCTACCTACATCGTGCCAGTACCCTACGGCAGTAGCTACGGGGGAGGAGGTTCCTCCCGTTCTAGCTACGATGGCTATAGGGGCGGTGGGCCAGGGACAGGGAAATGATGAACGATGAAGGATGAGTATTCCTATGGTTAGTCACGGTCAGACTATTTGCGCTTCGGCGACTGCGCTTACCCGTCGGCAGCGTCACTGGCTACTGCTAACCGCCGCCGTTTCTTCGGGCTGTGGCCTGGCTGCCGAGCTGCTGCTGGGCACCCTCACCAGCTACCTGGTTGGCGCGCAAGCCTTGGCCTATGGGGTTGCCGTCGGTGGATTTCTTGCCGCTATGGGCCTGGGAGCCTATCTCAGCCGATTCGTCGCCACCAGCAAACAGCTTTCCGCTAGCGAACAGCAGGCCCAGCTACTCAACGGTTTTTTTCTGATTGAAATCATCCTGGCTCCCCTAATTGCCTTAGTGCCGCTGGGTCTATTTGCCCTATTCACCTTTAACGGCCCGATTTGGATAGGGCTGACCTTTGGCACCCTAATTCTCGGCATTCTTTCCGGCATGGAAGTGCCCCTGCTCACCCGCATCATCGAGCTAGACACCCATGACGTCAGCGATGCGCTTTCAGGCGTTCTGGCTCTTGATTACGTAGGTGCCCTTGCTGGTTCCCTGCTTTTTCCCGCCGTCCTGCTTCCCTGGATTGGCTTACTTCCCTCCGCTTTTATCATCGGCTCAATGCCCGCCTGGATGGTGTTTGCCCTAGCTCGTATTTTTCCTAAAAAACGGCCCTGGCAATATGTGGGTTTAATGATTGCGATCGCCCTCTGCGTCATCACCCCCGCCGTCCTGCCGATCAGCTCCAAACTCGAAAATAAGCTGTACAAAGCGCCTGTCGTATGGCGATCGCAATCCACCTACCAGCGCATCGTCCTCACCCAGTTTGGCCCAGACGTCCGGCTTTTCCTCAACGGCGAACTCCAGCTTTCTACCGTAGACGAATACCGCTACCACGAAGCCCTCGTTCACCCCGCCATGGCCTCCGTCCAGCAGCCTAAACAGGTCTTACTGCTTGGCGCGGGTGACGGCATGGCCCTGCGCGAAGTGCTCAAATGGCCCACCGTAGAACAAGTCACCCTCATCGAGCTAGACCCTGCTGTAGTTGAGCTTGCCAAAACTCAGCCTGCCCTACTGAAGTTCAATCAGGGAGCCTTTGACGATCCGCGTGTTGTGGTTAGCTACGGTGATGCTTTTAAGCAAGTTCCTGAACTAACCACTGCCTTCGATGTAATTATTGCTGATTTTCCCGATCCAGATGAAGTATCGATTGCCAAGCTGTATTCCAAAGGGTTTTATCAGGAGGTGCGATCGCACCTCACGCCCAAAGGCGTCCTTGTCACCCAATCTTCCAGCCCCTTCTTTGCCCCCAAAGTCATCGCCTGCATCGCCAAAACCATCGCCGCAACCGGCCTCATCGCCTACCCTTATAACGTCAACATTCCTAGCTTCGGCCCTTGGGGCTTTGTGATTGCAAGTCAACAAAATCTCTCTTTTAGCCAAGTAAATCTTCCCATCCCCACCCAATTTCTCACCACAGAACTGCTACCCACTCTGTTTGTCATGGCCAAAGACATCACCGACCCTGCGGTTGAAATCAACCAGCTTGCCAACCCCGTCATCGTTCCTTACCAATCCAATCCCCGCTGGTCAGTCTATTAACTTGTTAATTACTTCATCCCTCATTCTTTCACCATGCTAAACCTCCTCTGGCTTCTAATCATCGTCGCCCTCGCGGCCATGCTCATTTGGTACTTTATGAACGGCGGCACTAGCGGCAACCGCAACCCCGGCGTCCGCCAGCCCACCGTTTTTACCCTGCAAATGGGCGACATTGTTCAACATCAGGGCACCGACTGGGTGATTGAAGATAAGCTCACCTACAACGATTCCGGCTGGGAATGGGTGGAGTATCTTCTACAAGATGGCGATCGCATTGCCTTCCTGTCCGTCGAAGACGACGACACCCTGGAAGTCTCTCTCACCGAAACCGTCAAAGACTGCCTCGTCGATGACCCTCCTCCCAACCAAATCACCTATCGCCAAAAAGTCTACAACAAAGACGAATCCGGCACTGCCACCCTCACCCGCCAACGCAAACCCGGCGTCAGCGAAACCTGCCAGTACCACGACTACGCAGGCCCCGGCGACGCCGTCCTTTCTATAGAACAATGGAGCGGCCAAACCGAAGTCAGCGTCGGCAACAGCGTCCCCCCTTATCAACTCACCCTCCTACCCGGCGACGGCCAAACCGTTCACCGCACAGAAGTTTAGGCGAATGCACCCGCGCGCTCCTATAACCGCTTAATTTCATCAACACTCAGGCCAGTCGTCTGGCTGATAGTTTCTATAGGAAGCTTACCGATAAGCGATCGCGCAATCTCGTTTTTTTCCAACTTTCGGCCCTGCTCAATGCCCTGCTCAATGCCCTGCTCAATGCCTTCCATCCGGGAGGTATCAATTACGTTATTCATATCGCGATAGTATTTCAGACTACTCTGGTAGCTATCTTGTTCATTGCGTGAAAATTTGGCAATTTCGGCTATCTCAAAAAGCTGTAAAAATACTGGGTCTTGAAACGGGCGAGGCTGGTCATCTAGTTCAGGCAGATGCCTAAATAGATAGAGCCATTTATCCTGGTGGGAAACAAGTTCCTCTAACGTTTTTTTAAACTTTGGCAGCTCGACATAGATAAAGGTCAATTTGTCGTAAAAAACCTGACAGTGCTGGTCTTTGAGTTTGACGGTGTGGACAATGGTGTCTTTATGCTGATCGTCGTCAAAAACGAAGTCGAGGATGCCGATGGAGTAAACGGGTGCAAGTTCAAAATTCCATTCGCCTTTAAGAGCCTGCTCTTGAATAGGGAAACTAGCGTAGAAGACGCTTCTATCCTTAAAAAAGTTTTGCTTGGCCTTTTGCAGCTCTACGATGAAGCGATCGCCATTTGCCCCCTGGCAGTAGATATCGAAGATGGCTTTGCGATCGATTTCGCTATTACCGAGATTTTCGGTGCTTTTATAAGAGAGTTCTGTAATTTGGTGGTAGGCAGGTAGCAGCGTATTGAGAAAATCAACCAGCAGTTGCCGATTGGGTTCTGAGCCGAAGACGCGCTTGAAGCCAAAGTCGGTGAGCAGGTTAATGTATCGTTCTTGGAGGGGGAAGGCCATCGGATTTAGGGGCACTCATCTTCGGTGTCGTCACTGAAAAGTTGTTTCTATAGCTGCCGACAGGTTCTATTCTATCGCCTTACGGGGATGCGATCGCACTTTCATCATTGCAAATCCATCATTGCGAATATTTCCTCGCTCGCATATCGAACACAATATTCTGAACAGGTTTATTCACTCAGGCAAGATCCCGAGAAAATCTCTCCCCATCGAACCAATATTCCTCACCCAAAAAACCAACCAACTTCCTCGCATCATCCTCAGCGCTCTTCAAGCAAGTAGAAGCCCCCGGCGAAGGCGTAATATTAAACAAGATATTTTTGCCCTCAATCTTTGCCTGTCCTAGCTCCATCTTTCGAGACTTCAAATTCACAATCTGCGGCCTGATTCCCCCATACCCCTTCGCAAACGACAGATCCTTTAGCCTGATAGAAGGAACAATTCGCCTTACTTTCCGAATAAAGAACAACTTTCCAATCACCGGAATGTCGTAAATAAAGTTCATCACCATATACCAAAAAATCGTAAAGTCGCTCAATATCGCAAAAAAGCTCCTAAACGCATCCAAGCTCAAGCCCGCCGTCTTAAAATACTCAACCACCGTCCCATACCGATGCCGCTCCAACATCGGCACCACCTTCGCGGTCGGCCCAAACCTCGTCTGCCCCGCATCATGCACCTCCGGGTCGCCATGAATCGCCGCAAACGGCAGCTTCGCCATTTGCACCATATACACTTTGCCCTTCAGCAGCGCCGGTGCAAAATAAAAACTCCCCGCCGCACTCAGCAACGCAAAATCCTTGCCATATCCCAGTCGCTTGGCAAACAACAAACTGTGCGCCCCACTCGTCACCGCCACCGCCTTAGCCAAAAGCGTTTTATCTTTTAGCCTAACCCGATAAAAGCCTCCTTCCGGTTCAATGGCGCTAACTTTAGTATCGGTCATCAGCTCAATTGACTTATCTGCAAATTGGGTCGCATGTTCTACAAACGACTGAGCAAGCTTTTGATAATCAACCGTATAGCCATCCGGCGTAAATAGCGCCAGCATATTTACATCCTCACCTCGCCCCTCAGCGACATGAGGCTCAAGCTCTGCAATCTCTTCATGCTCAATCAGCTTCAGATCCGGAAAAAGTTCCTTAAACGCCTCATAGCGCTCCTCTAAAAATGCTGTCTCTTCTTCACCTACTGCCAGCACCATCTTGTGATACAGCGTATAAATGTCTTGGCTGGCATCATGCTTTAGCAGGTAGTTTTTCACCATTGTTGCCGCCCGATTGACCTTCCTTGCTTTTTCTAGGCTGTAGTTCGTTTCAATGTCACCAAAATGCAGCGTTTGGCTGTTGCTACTCTCTTTCGAGTTCACCAGTGCCACCCCCTCATTCTTCTCAACCAGCGCCACCCTACTCACATTCGTATAGTTACTCAGGGTATAAAGCAGCGCCGTCCCACAAACCCCACCGCCAACAATAACAACATCGTAAATATCCTGATTTTCTACCACAGTCAGTTCTCATTCCACAGAGCATTTTAATCTTTAGTATAGTCTTGACGCTATTGCACTTCAGCGATGACAGAAGAATCAGCCCCAAAGCCATCTTGGGAATGGCATACTATAAAGCGATTAACGCTCATCAGGTTCTATCGTCATGCCACTCAACCGCCGTCGCTTCGTTCTTTTAAGTGGATTAGCGGTCGGAGCCGCCGGTGCGAGCGCTTTAGCCTGCAATAAATCAAGTACGCAGGCCACTGCCCAAACCGAAAATATCCCATCAGCGATCCCGGTAGCTGAGGCAAGCCGTTCGCAAAGTGTCTCTACCGGAGATAGCATTGGCCCCACCGGTCTCTTCGCCCCTCCACGCGGCGATATCCGCCTCGCTGTTATCAGCGATCTCAACAGCGCCTACGGTTCTACTGACTACCGCTCAGAAGTGATTGAAGGAATTCGCCTCCTCCCTGACTGGCGACCAGATATGGTCATTTGCGGCGGCGACATGATTGCAGGCCAAAGTATTAGCCTGTCAGAGCGCGAAATTGAAGCCATGTGGAGCGCCTTTGATGAAAAGATACTTTCCCCCATCAAGGCAGCCGGTTTGCCCTTCGCGCTGACCCTTGGCAATCACGATGCCTCTAGCTATAAAGACAATGGCGAATTTATTTACGTGCTTGACCGGCAAGAGGCCGCTAACTATTGGGAAGGTCATCAATCTGATACAGACTTAACCTTTGTCGAAGCCAGCGGCTTTCCCTTTTACTACAGCTTCAAGCAAAACGATATCTTCTTTCTCACCTGGGATGCCTCTTCGGCGAACGTTCCGCCCGAGCAAGTCGCCTGGGCCGATCGCGCCCTTTCTAGCCCGGCAGCCCAAAGCGCCAAACTGCGAATTGTGCTGGGCCACCTGCCTATGTATGCGGTTTCTCAAAGGCGCGATCGCCCCGGTGAATACCTCAATCAAGCCGACGAACTTCGCCAGCTCCTCGAACGTCACAACGTCCATACCTACATCAGCGGCCACCACCACGCCTACTTCCCCGGCAAAGCAGGCAACCTTAACACTCTTCATGCAGGCGCACTTGGCAGCGGCCCCAAATCTCTTTTGGCCACCAACACCGCCGCCTTCCAAACCCTGACGATTATGGATGTCTTTCTCAGCACCGCCAGCACCGTTTACACTACTTACAATATGAATAAGATGGAAGTTGTCGATCCCCACTCTCTTCCGCGTCAAATTGTTGGCCCCAATGGCCGCGAACTTCGCCAAGACATCAGCCTTACAGACCTGACCCGCGCAGAGCAGAGCCAACCCTATGTCCCTAGCGAGACCTAGACACTATTGCAGACGGTGGCGATCGCACCTCAAACTAGTCAAAAAGCTGGCGATCGCCCTCCTCCTGCCGTACCTCCTCGTTCTCGCTCTCCTCTGGGTAATGCAGCCTCGCTTGCTCTACCACCCCTCTCGCGTGCTGCCGACCACCCCCGCCGTTCATCACCTCCAGTACGAAGAAGTTTGGATCCCCGTTAATGCCAGCGCCAAACATCCCGAGCGCTTGCATAGCTGGTGGATGCCCCACCCCAAAAACCGCATTGGCACCCTCATTTACTTTCACGGAGCCGATCTCAATATTGGCTTCAACGTCGCTCAAGCCTATTGGCTCAGGCAGCTCGGCTTTAACGTTTTGCTCGCAGAATATCGCGGCTATGGCTTAAGTGAGGGCAGCTTTCCCACCGAAGCTTCACTTTATGCAGATGCAGATGCTGCCCTGGCTTACCTCACTCAACGCGGCATTATGGCAGATGAGATTTTTATTTACGGCCATTCTTTGGGTGGGGCGATCGCCATCAACCTAGCCGTCGATCATCCAGATCTCGCTGGCATCATCGTCCAAAATTCATTTACCTCCATGGCAGACATGGTGACGCAATTTTCCTACACCCGCCCCTACACCCGCTGCATCCCCGTGCGATGGATCTTGAATCAGCGATTTGAATCGCTTCAAAAAATTAGCCAACTTCAAGTGCCCGTGCTATTGATTCATGCCACGGGCGATCCGCTCATCCCAGCAACCATGGGCGAACAGCTATATCGTGCCGCGCATAGCTTCAAAGAGCTGATCTTGGTACATTCCAGCGTTCATCACAACGCCGAAGCCGAATACAAAGATTCTAGATACTTGATTAAAATCCAAACATTTGCTCTAAAAGCCATCTTCACAACCAAAAAGCTAAAAGCGAACGCCTGGCACTACAGTTAGCAACAGCTTGCGTGTAGAATTAATGCTTTCGCGAGTGATAGCGACAAACTGCCATGGCGTTTTCTGCCTTGACCTCATACCGTAACTTTCTACCTCGTTTTTATAAGCTGGCCGCCGTCTCAGTCTTGTCTAACATGATGGTGCCGCTGGCAGGCTTGTGCGATGCGGCATTTTTAGGGCATCTGGCCAATATTAACTACCTCGCTGGCGTCATTTTAGGCGGCATTTTATTTGACTACCTCTACCGCATTCTCAAGTTCTTGCGCAATAGCACCAACGCGCTGACCGCGAACGCAGTCGGCCAAGACGATGACGTAGAAGTGTTGGTAGCCGCCTTGCGCTGCGGTTTGATTGCTCTGGCGATCGCCGCTTTCATTCTGTTGTTTCAATATCCCATTCACAGACTGGGCTTCGCCATTCTCTCCGGCTCAGCCAGCATTGAAACCGCCGGGCTCGACTACTTCAACGCCCGCATCTGGGGCGCACCCGCCGTCCTGCTCAACTTCGTATTCATCGGCTGGTTTTTAGGCCGTGAAAAAAACGGCATTGTTCTGTTAATGTCGCTTATTGGCAATGGCACCAATGTGTTGTTTGACTACTTAATGGTGTCTAAATGGGGTTGGGAGAGTGCCGGTGCAGGACTGGCCACCGCATTGAGCCAATACCTGGCCCTGGTCGTCGCGCTAGTGGCGATGGCATTCACAACCCAGTGGTCACAGATCAAACCCGCCTGGGCAAAACTGAGGGATCGTCAGGCGCTCACCTCAGCCGTAGCGCTCAAAGGGAACATTCTAATTCGCTTTCTCGCCCTAATTTCGGCCTATTCTATCTTTACCAACTTAAGCGCCTCCTTTGGCACGCAAACCCTGGCAGAAAACGGCCTGCTGCTGCAAATTGCCCTGCTCAGCCAGTTCACCGTTCAAGGCGTCGGCATGACCTCGCAAACCCTGATTGGCAACTTCAAGGGCAAAGGCAACGCCGAACAGATTTTGCCGGTATTGAGAGTAGCCTTAGTCACTGGACTGGCGATCGCCCTGGCCTTCGCCCTCAGCACCGTTCTTCTACCAACCCCCGTATTCAAACTTCTCACCAACCATTCAGAAGTCTCTCAAGCCATGCAGCAATACACCGGCTGGCTCCTGCCATTGCTCAGCCTCACCGCCGCCGCCTTCATGCTAGAAAGCTACTTCACCGGCATCAAAGACGGTGCTACCCTTCGCAATGGCGCGGTGCTGGGCTTCACCGTTGGGTTTATGCCGCTAACCCTGCTAGCGATGCATCAGCAAAGTGAAACCTTACTGTGGATTGCGCTCATTGCTTACATGGCCGTGCTTTTGACCTTTTTGACCTATCGGCTAGTCAAAACTCACCCGCAGTTGTTAGCCGATCTAGAAATTGACGCGATCGCCATCCCCGCTGAAACCGCCTCGTAGAAAAGAAGGCACATCCTTATAAGCGTCTCAAACGTTATAATCCAGCTAAGAAGATACTTCGAGGATACTTCATGCCGAGTCAGCGTTAGGTATTAGGCCATATTTACTTCGGCATACATCGCTCTGTATAGAAAAGGCGGCTGAGAATGTTTGGGGGTCGAGCTATTCAAGACAGATACATCAATCCGCTTACGGACTTTGGCTTTAAGCGTCTGTTTGGCAGTGAGCCAAACAAGGCGCTACTGATCGACTTTTTGAACGTTATTTTGCCAGAGCATCATACGATTGATGACCTAAGCTATCGCAATAGTGAAAATGTTGGAAATACGGCGCTCGACCGCAAAGCTATCTTTGACATCTACTGTCAAAGCAAAAGCGGCGAGCGCTTCATCGTCGAAATTCAGAAAGCCAAGCAAAATTACTTTAAAGATCGCAGCGTATACTACGCTACGTTTCCAATTCAAGAGCAGGCCCAAAGAGGAAACTACTGGGACTTTCGACTGTCACCGGTTTACACCGTCGGCATTCTAGATTTTGTATTTGACGAACACAAACACGACGACACACTCTTACATACGGTAGAGCTAAAGGATCAAAAATGCGAAGTCTTTTATGAAAAGCTGAAGTTTGTATATTTAGAGCTACCTAAATTTACAAAAACAATTGATCAGTTAGAAAGTCATTTTGACAAGTGGCTATTTTTATTAAAGCACTTACCAGATTTAGATAGCCCGCCCGAGGTGCTACAAGAAGGAACCTTTAGACAGCTATTTGAGATCGCCGAGATTGCTAACTTTTCTGTCTTAGAACAAGACGCCTACGAAGACAGTTTGAAATACTATCGCGACCTGAACAACGTGGTAGATACTTCTAGGCAAGAAGGCCGTGAAGAAGGCCGTGAAGAAGGCCGTGAAGAAGGCCGTGAAGAAGAACGACTCCGTAGTTTGCATCGCCAGCGAACGATATTATTGCGGCAGTTGTCACGAAAGCTAGGCAATCTTTCTGCAGAAACTCAAGCTCAGATCAATCAGATGCCTGCGGAGACTTTAGAATCTTTGAGTGAAGTCTTACTCGATTTCTCTAGTTTGAGCGATCTAGAGACATGGCTAAAGGCATCTTCTTCCTGATATTTGGAACGATATTTGGAACAATGTGCTTAAACTTTCCTAGCACAAGTTGAAATCGTAAGCTAAGTCCCTGGGCGATCGCGCAACTCCGCAGGCAAATGCGCCCGATCGCCCAACTGCCGCAAAAGTGGCCCATGCTCATCAAACTCAATCACACTTACCGCCGCTACCGGCATGGCGATGCGATCGCGATACCGGCCCAAATCGATCCCCATCAAGCTACACAAAATAATCCGAATCGTCGTTTTATGTGCCACCACCAGCACATTGCCACTAGCATAGGTATCGGCAATCTCGGCAATCACAACAGCGGCCCGGCTAGCCACCTGTACTGCCGTCTCGCCCCCCGTCGGCGGATTCCAGGCAGGCTCAGTTGTCCAAAGCTCATAATCTTTGGGATATTTCTGCCTGACCGCATCCTTTGAAAGATCTTCCCAATCGCCATAGCTCATCTCCTTGAGCCCATCGCGCCGCTGCATTTCTAATCCAGTCGCCTCACAAATCGGTGTCGCAGTCGCAATCGTTCTCCGCATCGGGCTAGCAAAGATCGCCTGCCAGGGCAACGGGGCATAAGCCTTTGCAAAAGCTTCTGCCATCGCTTGCCCCACCTCAGTCAATTCGGGGTTGAGGTTGCCACAAAACCGATCCGTTTGGCTGTGGGTGGTCTCGCCATGTCGCACGAAATATAGCGCTAAACTCATAAGTTAAACAGTAATAAGATGAGCAAATTTCTTTTAATGATTTGCATGAACATAGTCTACGAAATAGAACTGTGGCTCTAGCCAGTACTTGAGCCAGGCAGCTCCCCCTAAACTTACCAGGCCCGCAATGATTAGCGGTAGCCCTACCGCCAAACGCGAAGCATCAGGCAGCAGTGATGAAATCGCAACGGCGATCGCAAACACACCCACTAAGCCCAACTGCAATTGCTTAATCTGCCGCAACGTCTGCTGACAGCTTCCACAAATTTGCGTGTGCTGATGGTACCTGTCCAAAGCCGCTTCACGGGTCAGCCTATCAGCCGGAAGCTCATCCCACGGATAGCTTTTTTGAGCGTACAGATCAAACCAATTGCGAAATTCAATCACCAGCCGATCCGCACTCGCAGGCATTTTATAAGCTGTTTTCCAACTCTCGCTTTGTTGGCGATCGCGCAACATTCTCTCCTGCTGATGCAACAACACCATATCGCCATCTAGCACCCGATTGCGGGTCTTAAGATGCTCGAACCAGCGAGGCGTAATGTAATGCAGCGGTTTAGCAAAGTTGCGCGGGAACTGGGCGACAATGCGCGATCGCCCCGGCGCTGTCGGCACACAGTAAGTCACTAATCCTACCTTGCGCCCCTTACCAAAATCCAGCGCATATTCCAACCGACAGGGCGGCTCAAACGTAATATGAGCAGTGAACTTTCCTTGAGTTTTAGCCTCAATTAGCTCGGGCGAAGACGTCAAGATTTCAATCGGTACCGGGCGAGCCTGATCGCGATTGCCCTGCAAACCATGATGCGCAAACGGCACATGACTCGGATCGGCCACATTCTCCACCAGCGTTTGCCAATCATAGGCCAAATCTCTCACCATCGAAGACCAGACAAATCCCTTCTCGGCATCCACCTGCGGCGAGAGCGGCAGAGTCTTTTGGGCCGCAACATCCGCACTGCCCGCATCCGGCCACAGCCACAGCAAACCATTCGCGACCTGACAAGGAAAAGCCGTCACACAAAAATTATCTCCTTTCTCCTCTAGTAGCTTAGGATTGTCCGCTTGCGGAATTCGCTGGCAAACCCCCTCACCATCAAACTGCCAGCCGTGGTAACTACACATCAAATGGCCAGTTTCTTCATCAATCCGGCCTTCGCTAAGCGGCGCTAACCGGTGAGGACATTCATCCCTGAGCGCGACGTAAGCTGCATCACTTTTACGACCGTCAAGCGCTGCATCGGCTGACTGCCAAATCACGAAATTCATCCCTAAAAGCGTAATCGCTACAGGCCGCTTTGCCTGCAAATCTTCTATAGGAGAAACAGGATACCACTGTTGAAAAAAGTCGAACTCGGATTGCATCTTGGGTGGCCTCACGCCCTGACTACAGCCATAGTACCTTCCCTTCGCAGCCCGCCGATTAATTTGACAAATCGGTAGGCAAATCGAAGCACTCAATCGATCGACTAGCCAAACGATTAACTGCCTGATAGGCCCAATCCGTTGGATAAACGTCAGAAAAGGCAGAGGCAAACTGACCAGGCGGGCAGGTCACTGGTATTTGAGTTGCATCCGGCTCAAGCTGAGGCGCTTCTGCGGGCGCAATTTCGATCAAGATTGGCGCAGGCTGCGCTGGCACGGCTTGGGCAAAGTTAGGTGCGATCGCCAGCAGCCAAGTGGACGTCATTAAAATTTCCATCGTCGCTTCTAACATAGACTTCTATGACAGATCATACTAAATTCTAACCAAGCCAGCGCCAACACAATAGAGGACTACAACATGATCGACCTATATTTTTGGGCCACGCCAAACGGATACAAGCCACTGATTTTTTTAGAAGAAGCCGAGCTAGCGTACGACCTAAAGACCATCAATATTATGAAAGGCGAGCAGTTCGACCCAGATTTTTTAGCGATCGCTCCCAACAACCGCATCCCCGCCATCACCGACCACGATCCCAAAGAAAGTCAATCGCCCCTCTCAATTTTTGAATCCGGCGCAATTCTGCTCTACCTCGCCGAAAAAACCAACAGCTTTCTACCCACCTCTCTCTCTGGCCGCTACGACGCCGTGCAGTGGCTAATGTGGCAAATGGGCGGTCTCGGCCCCATGGCAGGCCAGGCCAATCACTTCGTCACCTACGCGCCCGAAGACGTGCCCTACGGCAAAAAGCGCTACGTCAACGAAACCGAAAGGCTGATGGGCGTGCTGGACAAGCGACTCGCCGATCGAGACTTTGTCGCTAGCAGCTACTCCATTGCCGATATGGCAATTTATCCCTGGGCGAAAGGGGTTGATTCGGTCGGTATTGACTGGCAAAGTAAATTCCCTCACGTGGCAGACTGGGCCGCCCGCATCGCCGAACGCCCCGCCGTAAAACGGGCTTACGAAATAGGGGAGAGCACCAAAAGCAATCAAACCCTAGACGATGCAGCGCGAAAAAATCTCTTTGGCAGCAGTCAAGCAGATTGATAAAAGATTAATGCGATCGCCCCGGCAATCGCCCGCTAGCTCAAGCCTGCTGACACCGGAATAGCCGGAACGGCGTTAGGCGATCGCAACTCAGGCAAAGACCATTCCTTTTCAAAGCGATCGCCCAAACAAATCCCCAACCCCCTAGCGGTCTTCATCAAAGTGCCCTCCGGATCAACCACGCGATAGTCCTTAATCGCCTCAGCAATTGGCACAGACCTCACCGCGCGCCCCTGCCAGGTAACCATCCGATCATATTCACCCTGGTCAATCAAATCAACTGCCGCCACCCCAAAAGCAGACGCCAATATCCGATCTAACGGAGAAGACGTGCCCCCGCGCTGAGTGTGGCCCAAAACCGTCACTCGCGTTTCCACGCCGCTCATGCCAGTGATCCTTTCAGCCAGGTATTGACCAATGCCACCCAAGCGACAGTCCGCAAAATGTCCCTTTTCTATCGGACTCCCAGCCTCCGTGCAAACAGCTTCCGAAACCACCGCAATAGAATAGTCTTTGCCGCTAACTTCTCTTTGTTTAATATGGCGGCAAATATTTTTAAGCTGATAGCCAATTTCAGGAATCAAGATAATATTAGCACCGCCTGCGATGCCAGCATTGAGCGCAATATGGCCCGCATCGCGGCCCATCACTTCAACAATCATCACGCGGCTGTGGCTAGCAGCGGTAAAATGCAGCCGGTCAATCGCTTCGGTGGCAATATTCACAGCCGTATCAAAACCAATCGAGCGCTCGGTGATGCCGACATCATTATCAATCGTTTTAGGAATGCCCACCAGGTTGATGCCACCCTGCTGCGCCAGCTTTCGTAAAATCGCCAAGCTGCCGTCACCACCAATGCCAATCAAAGCATCAAGCCCTAGCTGGTAGTAGCCTTCAATAATTTCTTTGGAGCGATCGCCCAGGCTACCGTCAGGCATAGGGAAAGCAAAGGGATCGCCTTTGGTAGTCGTGCCTAAAAAGGTGCCGCCCATGGTGAGATAGGAATCAACCTGAGAGACGCCGAGCTGAATGGCTTGAGGCGGGCGAGCCATCAGACCGTGGGTGGCTTTGCTAATGCCAAAGACTTCCCAGCCATGAGCGGTAATCGCGCAGCGGGTAACTGCCCTGATCACCGCGTTAAGGCCAGCGCAGTCTCCGCCACTGGTCAGAATGCCAATTCGCTTTCGAGTGTTCATGCACAAACCGCCTGAGGGGACGCTTTTATCTTTCTGTATCTGGGGACACAAAAAGTGATTGTAAAGTAAGTCGCTATAAATCTATAGTTTTGGCCATATTGAGTGGAAGAAAAGGGAAAGGGGGAAAGGGAGAAGGGGAGATTATGGTATCTCTTTGAGCTTTTGGTAAAAAGGTAAAAGGCTATCGAGGAGCTGTTGATAAAGAGGAATGATGATTTGATAGCGTTCGACGTTTTCTGGAATGGGTTTATGGATTTGCGAGACTTTAATCATGCTGGAGACCTGTTCTAAATTAGGGATGCGTTCTAGCGCATAAAGGCCAAGTACGGCTGCGCCGAAACACGAGCCTTCATAGACTTCAGGAATAGTGACGGGCTGATTAAACACATCGGCCAGCATTTGCCGCCATAGGTCAGAGCGGGCAAATCCGCCTGTGGCTTGGATGCTGGTGGCAGGGCCAACGGTTTCCTCTAGGGCTGTGAGGATGGCATTCAGGTTGTAAACAACGCCTTCTAACACAGCGCGAATCATGTGGGCTTTGGTATGGTTGAGTTCCAGGCCAAAGAAGCTGCCGCGAGCGTTAGCATCCCATAAGGGCGATCGCTCTCCAGCTAGATAAGGGTGAAAAATGAGCCTGGCTGAACCGGGGGGAATGGTGGCCGCGATCGCAGTCAAAATATCATAAGGATCCTGTTGCAACAGCTCGGCAGTATTGACGGCTGAGCTAGCTAACGTGTCCTTGGCCCAGCGTAAAATAATGCCGCCGTTGTTCGTCGCGCCACCCACCACCCAATAGTCTTCGGTCAGGGTATAGCAAAAAAGACGCTCTTTCGGGTCAGTTTTGGGTTCGCACAGCATCGCGCGGACGGCCCCGCTGGTGCCGACGGTAACGGTGACGGTATTGGGTGCGATCGCCCCCACCCCCAAATTCGCCAAAGCGCCGTCACTCGCCCCCATCACCACCGGCAAATCGACCGGTATTCCCATACAGCTAGCGGCCTCAGCGTCCATAGACTTCAGGATATGAGTCGTAGGCACTAGCTGCGATAGCCTGCTGGCGTCGATTCCGGCAAAGGTAAGGGCTGCACCGTCCCAGTCAAACGTGTTGAGATTGAACAGCCCAGAAGTATTGGCAATCGAGTAATCGACAACATATTCACCAAACCAACGGTAGAGAATGTATTCCTTAATAGAGATAAACTTGGCGGCTTTTTGAAACAGTTCAGGCTGATCTTCGCGCAGCCACATAATTTTGGTGAGTGGCGACATCGGGTGAATGGGGACGCCAGTGCGCCGGTAAAGGGCATGGCCGTCACAATGCTGGCGCAGTTTGTCGGCCCAGGGGGCAGCGCGGCGGTCGGCCCAAGTGATGCTGTTGGTGAGGAGTTCGCCCTGGTCATCGACAGCCATAATGCTGTGCATAGCTGTGCTAAATGACAGACCAATCAGGTTTTTAATTTCTGCTGGCTGTTCGGTCGTAATCTTGCAAACGCCCTGAATGACAGCCCGATAGATTTCCTTGGGATCTTGTTCTTTGATATCGGGATGGGGCGATCGCAGCGGATAGTGCATCGTCTGCCGGTTAACCAAAGCCCCGTCATTCGCAAACAAAATCACTTTAGTGCTAGTTGTTCCAATATCAATGCCGATAATGTATTCTGGCTGAGCCATAGTATTCTAAAAGATCTATTTTCAGAGTCGTCTTGCTTATTCTGACGGGTAATCGGCACTACCACTATCCACGCCCCTACGAGCAGAATATCGTAGGGGCGTACAACTGATCTTTTAACCTAAATATGGTCACCTGACCTGCTTAGCGCATTACCATCAAAATGATAATCACAACCGCGATCACAATTAGCGGAAAGGGAAGTTCTCCCCAGCTATCGTCAACGTCTCGTTGCCAGTTGCAGTTCAAGCAAGAATATTTGCTTTCGCCCTGAGCGACAATGCTGTGATGGCCACAGCGAGGACACTCAAGGTGATAGGTTTCGGGCCTATCAGAAGCTCTAAACTGTCTAACCATTAGCAGCCTTCTCCTTAAGAATTTTATACAATGAGCCAGAATTTGCGGGCAAAAGATGCCCTATCGTTGTATTATCTTTGGGTCATTTGGATTTACCTCCGGTGACGACACTTGACTAGGGAAAATCTTCAATTTCGACCTGTCGGTTTTCCCTAATAGGCATTTTGACGGAAAGTACTTAGATGCGAAAGGTAACCTTTGGGACATCCAACTAGGTACGGCTAGCAAAAAAGTGGGTAAAATCCCCCACTTTTTTTCGTATTTTCAATACAAAATCTTGAAAATCTACCCATTCTGAGCGCTAAATAGTAGCTTTTGATACTAAACAAGCCTGGATCTGTGGGGATTCTGGAATAGGTAGGGGTGCGGTCTTATGAGGCGATCGCACCAAAATTGCTTGATGAGTTGCCTGCCCAATCGTCATTTACCCGCAGTTTCACCGCATATGGCCAGCAAACGGCATCCCGATCACACCCGTACCTACTATCTCTATCGGTACCTATTTGGCCGACTAGCCGTCAGCCGCAAATCCTCTGACCGCTCACCCAATGCCGCCGGGATTGCCGGACGAGTAGGCGGAAAAGATCAGCTACGCAAGCTCATCCCAAGCATTTTTGCTGACGAAAAAGTCTGGCAAGCAGAAGTCGATAAGAGTAGTAAAAGCAAGCTAATGCGGGCAACGACGGGACGGGTGGTTGACATGCTCAGCAAGCTGCGCAAAAGCCTTCAGCAGGAGTATGAGGCTCACGAGATTTCGTATAACCAGGTGCTGACCACAGAAGATATTTTGATTGCGCTCTATCAGTTGATTGATCTGACGCCTGATGAACGCGATCGCCTCGGTCTTCCCATTGGCGATGGGCTGACCTTGCTAAAGCAAACCCTACTGAAACTGCAAACCCAGGGCGGCATTCAAAACTACGAAGCCCTTTTTAGAGCCTATAAAGAAGCCGTTGGCCTCGACTTTACTGACAACACTGCCAAAATTCACAGCCTTGACGAAGTCGATACGCTAATTTGTGACACTGTCGCAGTCGCCCTCAGCTATCTGCCTGCGCGCGCCACCCAAAAAGACTCCAAAAGCAACCAGGACACAATCAACAACCTCGCTCGCAAGGCCCAGCGAGAGATTCGCCGCCTGCTGGCCCGCAGTGGCAACACCCAGTCCTTTTTCACCGACCGCACCGCCGAGCACCCCTACATCAGCAACTACCTGCCCCCAGCCTTCGTCAAAAAGCTAGCCCAAACCGTCGTCGTTAACGAACGCCTGACCGATCAGTTTCCAGTCCACCTCAAGCATATTTCAACCAAAACCTTCGGCCCGCTGCCCTTTGCCGATACCAGCTTGGGCACACCAAAGTTTGGCAGCGTTTACCCTCCCCTACTCAACAAAACGCTGCAAGCGCTTGACGGCAGCGCCAACTATACGCTCAGCAACGACATGCCAGGCCCCAGTGATTACGAACTCGCCTCTCAAGAGTCCACTAAAATCACCATCGACTTTTATATAAAAATTCCCGACGGCTACCAAAGTGTTGCGCCAAAAACCTTTGAGCGCATGGTAAACAGCACAGAAGGAGACAGAGAGCCGCGCCGAGTAGACTTTACCTTTAGCAGCACTGGCGTTGGCGGCACCCTATCTCATATCATCAAGCTCATCAACGTGGTTTTGCTGTCTGACATCCCCTGTTTAGACAATTTTTTTCCAATTGCTCACGATGTGACTTCTACCCAAACAATTGTCAGAGACAACGTACCTTCTCCAGTATGGGCGCACAGCCTGGTCAAACTTTGCCACAAAGAAACCGTTGCTTCTGCCCTTTGGCGGTTCAAAGGCAACGTTTCCGCCTATGACGAATTTTCTTTCGGCGAACCCACAGGCTGTGGTGACTTTTGTGGATTCGACTTTCTGCTAGCCCAGGCGCAAGCTTCTCTGCAAGCCCGCTTGCAGGCCATTTGCAATACAGGTATTAACCCTCAAGACTATATCGAACAGCTCTGCAACAAAGTAGAGCGACAGCTTGCGCTAAAGCACGCCTGGCAAGATCTAAAGTACTATCCTTTTTCTTCGATGGCGATGATTGGGACAATTCATAAAACAATTATCGGTTCTGTCTTCCACAAAAACGCGCTAGATGAAGATGATCCTTATATCTATTTCGATGCCTACCTTTCTATTGTCGAAGTTTTGCTAGAAGAAGGGGCCTATCGCGCAAGCTGGCCATACCTTCAAAAGCTAGAGGTACTAGAGGCATATTCACGCATTGGGTTAAACAACCAGAGCGGTGCCAACATCGACAGTGACAGATGCGCCGATTTTTCAAGTACTTTAGTGATTCGGTATTTGACCTGTTTAGCAACGTATTATTACCTCTACGACATTGAAGACAAAGAGCCTGGCTATGCGCCCAAAGACTTGTTCTTTGGCGTTGGCCGCGAGCCGCTCATTCAAAAAGCCTGGGAAACCCTTGATTTGGCCCAGCAGTATGTCGATGCCAGGCTCAAAAAATATATTATTATCGGTGAGATTTCACAAGGAACCTTCCATCCTCATTATGAGCTGCTAGGCCGTATTTATGGCATGAGGGCGAAGCTACTGACGTTTTTCTCTTCGTTTGTGCCCCAGTCTGCGCTCCTCCCCACCGAAAATTTCTCTGGGCAGCAGCGCACCCGAGCCTCCGCGCACTGGGGCAGGCTGTACCTGCTAGAGAAAGCACGGCTATACATCGCCGCCGACGGCAATAGCGAGATATATGCCTACTGTGCGGCGATGCAAAGCTGCTTTTACTTGAGTGCAGCTTACGACGGTGCTGAGAATGTGACGATCAAGACAGGCCCTAATCGCTCTATTGCGCACGAGCTGAGTCGTCAAGACTGTCTGGCTTGGGCCAAGAAGCTGAGAGACCATGCTCTCTTGAGCTACGCCGATACAGGTCGCCAATGCTATAACGCAATTAAGGAGAAAAGCGGTTTGCCGGGAGTAGTAGACGATTATGGGCGCTACTTAATTGAAAAATTGCCAGCGATTTTCGAGGTACGAGAATCGCAGCAAAGCACAGAGGCAAACGAAACAAACAAGTTCTTAACGCTCGATATTTCTTTATTAGCGGTCAATATTACCGATTTGCCCAAGCTAACGGCCAAACACCCCAACAAAAACATCTATTTGTTTGGTACAAATGCCTGCTATCTCTTCTTTGCGCGGGGGCTGTACCTGCTATGTAGTGATACAACCGACGAGTTTGCGCGAGTTGATTCAGATGAGGAGATTGACTGGCCGCGTAAGCTACTGAAGGCAATGCGGCTATTTGATATGGCCTGGGCGATCGCAGAAGACGGCTGTAGCCTAGAACGCGAGCCCGGCAGCAGACGTAAGCAGATCGCACGCTCTTTTCAAGATAGTGGGGCAGATGATTACTACAGATCTCAGGAAGTGAAATCGGTACGCGACCTATACCCTCGCCGGGTGAACGAAGTTGCTGATTTGGGCAAGGTATTTTCGGCAGCTTGCATTGCCCTACGATGCCATACGCTCCCGGCGGCTGAGCGATCTGAGCTAATCTATGCAATCGATCGACTATTTGGCATGTTTCACGGCCAGTACCGGTTAAAAAACAATCGATTGCTAAAGGCATTACTGCTACGACAGGCACGGTATAATGGTCACCTGGAAACTGGCTTGCAGCGTATTCAACCCATCATCAAAAATTCCATTCCCGCAGGCGATCGCCCAGCCAATGCCAAAGAAATAAAGGCGGCCCGCACGGCGCTGATCACGGCGCTATCTACAGCGCTATTAACCTGAGGCGGTTTGTATAAGTTTGCAGGGCCAAGCCAGACAGTGTGACGGTTGCACAAACGACATGTTATTTAACGGGAATCTCTAATATTCTGTTTTGTCATAGGCTTCAAAGTCGGCTTGAATATCGGCTTGATGCTCAATGAACAACTGGCGACCAATGTCATAGACAATGCGAGGCAGCGCAAATTCCAAATCGGTTAAATTTGCCCTGAACCCACTGAGAAAAGCCCCCCCGCAGGCAGGATAATAGCAGCGAGAGAGATAGCTGTGCTCAGACAGTTTGGGCACAAACTCAAGGCTTTTTCCCAAATAAGGGTAACGAGACAGTTCAGGCTGTTCATCGCCGACCGGCGGTGTGAAACAATCGCACCAGCGAGCAATGTCCGGTGCCAGCGTCTTGAGTTCTGGCTGCAAAGAAATGTCAGATCTAAAGCCAGTACCGCAAATCAGGGCATCATGCCGCAGCGTATAATCGCCATACTGACCAACAATCTCTCCTTTGTGGTAGCTAAGCTGTTCAATTGGAGCATGGGTATACAGCGTAAAGTTGTCGTGGCTGACGGTTTGGTAATAGGTATGGGCAGGCGGCAGTTGCCCAAGGCGAAACTCTGACAGACTGTAGGCCCACTTGTCGGCGTCCGGCAGGTCAATATAATGCCGGTGGTAGCCGTTCCACTCACTCCAGCGAATGCGGTTGAGATTGGGCAAACGTGGGCGGCGAATGGCAATATCTACCGACTGTGCGCCCGCCTTTAGCAGCAGCAAAGCATTGTCAAAGGCGCTCGCCCCCCCGCCGATAATCATCACGCGCTTACCCCTCAAGGCCGCAAAGTCGATGGTGTCCATCGTGTGGTGATAGCAGCCAGCAGGCAAACTGTCTTTGACGATAGCAGGCGTTTTTTTGCCGCCAGCACATTCCATCCCCGTAGCAAAAATCACAAAGCGAGCCTTGTAAATACTGGCAGTGCCCTGGTGCTGGCCATGCAGCCAAAAGCACTGCTCTGCCTCGTGCCAGGTAATGTCTTGAATGTCGGTGTCGTTTTGAATTGGTAAGTCTAATACTTTGCCGTACCAGTCCAAATAGTCGGCCCATAGCAGGCGAGGAATGAACTGGATTCTTTGCCAATAGTCGTCGCCATAGCTAGCGGCGCACCAGCGGCGAAAGTTGAGGTTGGCAATGCCCCAGTCGAGGCCACCGGTAATTTTTTTGGGCGATCGCAAGGTCGCATTACGAGCAAACGCCCGCCACACCCCTTCCTCGCCCACCGCCCGCCGATCAAAAATCCGAACCCGACTGATGCCCTGTCGCCGCAGCCCAAACGCCGCCGACTTACCCCCATGGCCAGCCCCCAAAATCGCCACTTCCAAAATATCGGGATCGCGGCTATAGTTCCAGGTGCGGCCCGGATAGCTCACCACTTCCATATCTGCGTAAAGCGCCTGGGCTAGCTGATGAAGCCGTTGGTCAGCCTCCGGCAGCAGCGGCGGCATCTGCCAGAAGTCTTGAGTCGCAAAATCGGCAGGAACTTTGGCGGGCTGGTGGATTTGAGCCATGGATTGAAGACACTGCGCTGGAAAAATTAGGAGAAAGGTGCTTTCTGTCTTGACCGTAGTTAACGATACGACTTGCTGCGGTAAAAAGCCCTACAAATTAAAGAATTGAAGTGCCGAATCATACAATGTCACTATCTAGTAAGCCTCCTGTCAAAATGCCTGCCTCGCCGAAAGCGGCTGAAGAGGACTACCCCCTCAGCGCCGTCCCCACAAACGACCGCAAACCGTTTTGGTCGCTATCGCTCTTACTGATGGGCTTTGCACTCACCTCCACCACCTTGTTTGCGGGCGGTGCCATCGGCCCCTCCTTCAGCTTTGGCCAGCTTATTGGCATTATCTTTCTCGGCAATATTATTTTGGGCGTATACTGCGCGGCCCTCGGCTACATTGCTGCTCAGAGCGGACTGACAACGGTGCTTATGGCCCGCTTTAGCTTTGGCAATGTCGGCTCTCGCTGGGTAGATTTTATTTTAGGGGCGACGCAAATTGGCTGGTATGCCTTTACCACCGCCATCATCGTACAAATTTTATTAGACCTGATAGGCATTGCCGCCACCGGGCTACCGTACTTTTTGCTGGTGTTCTTTTTCAACTACGCCTTTTGTGCCACCGCCTACATCGGCTATCGAGCGATTGACTGGCTGAGCCGACTAGCCGTACCGGCGATGCTGGTTCTAGTCGCCCTCAGCCTGGCCTTAGCGGTTCGAGACTATGGCAGTGCGGTAATCCCCGAACCCACTGGCGCAATGAATACGGGCGCGGCCCTAGCAGTCATTATCGGCAGCTTCATTTCAGGCGGAACCCAGGCAACCAACTGGAGCCGGTTTGCGGATTCTGGTAAGAATGCGATTGTCTCGACGCTCAGCGCCTTTTTATTAGTCAATGGAATCTTGGTGTTTGCCGGTGCGTTCTGTACGCTAGTGTACGGCTCGGAAGATTTGATTGCGGCCATGGGAACTCAGGGCATTTTGGCAGGCGGCGTTATTTTACTGATTTTGAATGTGTGGACAACGCAAGACAATACGATTTATTCGTTCTCGGTGGCCGGTGCCAATATGTTTCGCACGACCAATCGCCATGCCTTTGTGTTGGGTGGGGCGACCTTTGCGCTCGTGCTGACGCTGTCGGGCATTTACGATCTGCTGCCGACCTACTTAATCTTTTTGGGCACGGTGATTCCGCCAGTCGGCGGGATCATTATGGTGGACTTTTGGCTGCGTCACAGCGGGCGATTTCCCCGGCTTTCTTCGCGGCTGCCAGCGATTAACTGGGCAGGCATGATCGCTTACGTTTTAGGATCGGTGGTGGCGTATATGACGGGCAATGCGGAAATAGGTATTGGCCCGGTAAATGGCATTGTGGTGGCCGCGATCGCCTATGCCATTCTGTATCGGCTAATTCCTCAACCAGTTCGCTCATATGACATGTGATCAGCTCGTTCGCGGTCGGTGGGTATTTACAGCAGAGGGCGTTTTAAGCAATGGCGCACTCGCCCTGCAAGGCGACACCATTGTGGAGGTGGGGGCCTGGGAAAGGTTGCGCGATCGCCATCCCAACGCCCCTGTTTTAGGCTCACCCGATCATGCCGTCCTCCCTGGCTTCATCAACGCCCATCACCACAGCAACGGCGTTCCTAACGCTCTTTTGGGCATTGAAGATGATTTTTTGGAGCTGTGGCTGTATGCCAGAGGGGCGGGGCGATCGCAAGACACCGAGCTAAGAACACTATTGAGCGCTGCTTTACTGCTCAAAAGCGGCGTCACGACGGTGGTTGATGTCTCTACCATCGGCGGTTCGGCGGCATCGAGCCGAGCCGAATTGCAAAGCCAGCTTGCCGCCTACGAGCAAGCAGGCATTCGCGTGGCCCTGGCCCCCGGTACCAAATACGACAGCTTTTTAGTGCATGGCCAAGGCCAGGACAGCGCCTTTTTAGCCAGTTTGCCAGTCTCTCTCAGGCAGCAAGTAAAAGCGCTATCGCCGCCCGAACAAGGGCTTTCCTCAAAAGATTATTTGGAAATTGTCAGCGAGGCCGTTAGCCAGTACAAATCTCATGCGCACATTGACGTCTGGTTTGGCCCGCCAGGGCCGCAGTGGGTGGGCGATGAGCTGCTGGTGCAAATTGTCGAGGCGGCAGAGCGGTTAGATACAGGCGTGCAAACTCACGTCATGGAATCGCTGCCCGAAAAGCTCATTGGCCCTCGCTTTTATGGCAAATCAGTAATCGCGCACTTACAGGCGTTAGGCGTACTCAGCCCTCGCTTTTCAATGGCACATGGGGTTTGGGTCGGCGAACAAGATATCGAAATTTTGGCGAAAACCGGCGCTGCTATCAGCCATAACCCCAGTTCTAACCTGCGGCTGAGGGCAGGCATTGCGCCCTTGACTCAGCTACTGGCAAGCGGGGTGACGGTAGGCTTGGGAATGGATGGAACCACGCTAAATGATGATGAAGACATGTTTACCGAAATGCGACTAGCGGCGAGGTTAGCCAGATCGCCCCAGATTCAATCCGCCGCCCCCACCCTTGCCGAGATTTTTGCACTGGCCACCAGCGGCGGTGCCAAACTGCTGAGGAAAAACATTGGCAAGCTAGCGGCAGGCTACAAAGCCGATATAACGCTCCTTCGATGTGACTGTATGACCTGGCCTTACCTGGCCCCAGAAGCCGATCCGCTGACAGTCGTGATGATGCGAGCGCAAAATACGGGAGTAGAGACAGTGATCGTCAACGGCCAGATAGTGTTAAAAGACGGTCAACCCACCGGATTTGACTGGCGAGCAACGGGTGAAAAGCTGGCCGAGCAGTTAGCCGCTACCCCTCACAAAGCTGCCTATCAAGCGCTGGCCAAAGCCATCCGACCGTATCTAATGAAATGGTATGCCGATTGGCAGCTTCCTAACCTTTCACCGTTCGCAGCGTTCAACTCCAGGCAATGACAGCGCCACCCATACCGGCCACAGCCAGAAGCAGCACAGCCAGAAGCAACACAGCCAAAATGGGTTTTCACAAGTCAGGTCTAAAGTACAACAGGAGAAGTACAACAGGAACAATCAGCAACCTTGACTGTTCTAGGGACAAGTAGCTTCGGTAAAAACGCAGCGCCCCATCGATAAATCGAACAGATGTAGTCCATACTTGAGCGAGAGTTCTTCAAACACCTGTAGCCCTCTGACGCTGTTCCCATTTTTATCAATCAAAGGAGAGAAAGTCGCTATCCCTGCTTTACCCGGCACGACCGCAATAATTCCCCCCGACACGCCGCTCTTGGCTGGAATTCCCACCCGATAGGCCCATTCTCCCGCTCGGTTGTACATGCCACAGGTATACATCACGCTGAGTAAATCTTTGACGTAGTCAGCGTTTAGCGCCTGCTGTTGCGTAAGCGGCTGTTTCCCACGATTCGCCAAAGTGGCCGCCATCATCGCCAGGTCACGACAATTTACCAGCACTGAACATTGTTGAAAGTAAAGATCGAGAGCGGTGTTGATATCTTGATCGATCATGCCAAAATTGAGCATGAGGTGGGCCATCGCTCGGTTGCGGTGGCCGGTGGAGCGTTCGGACATAAATGTGGGCATGTCAATTACGACTTCATGGCCCAAGTAACGCTCAAACATGCTGAGCAAGCGGTTGAGTTTGTCGGTAGGATCGGTGCCGTTGATCAGGCTGGTGGTAGCGATCGCACCCGCATTTATCATCGGGTTAAAAGGCCGCTTAGAATCTTCATCCAGCCGAATCAGCGAGTTAAACGGATCGCCAGTCGGTTCTACCCCAACCTTATCGCGCAGCTCATCACGGCCATGATCTTCGAGCGCCAATCCATAGGCAAACACCTTTGAAATTGATTGAATCGTAAAGGTTTGCCGCACATCTCCAGCTTCAAAAACTTGGCCATCGGGCGTGACCACGCTAATCGCAAATGCTTTGGAATTTGCCTTGGTCAGTTCTGGAATGTAGCTAGCCAGTCTACCCTCGTCCAGGTCGCGGTAGCGGCTGTGAAGTTCGTCAAGAAAGGTTTGTAAAGGTGGCATAAGGATAGGGATGCGATCGCCCTTTCAGTTTCTCACAGGTAGCGACCTCAATTCTGTGCCTCGCAAGGCCCGACGCCCCGCCGATTGCTATACTGAACTACTGAGTTAATACTTATGCTCACCGCCCCTATCCACCATCGCCCATGCAGCCAACCGATCCTGATAAGTTTACCGCCAAAGCCTGGGATGCCATTGTCGAAGCCCAAGATGTTGCCCGCCGGTTTCGGCAGCAGTATTTGGAAGTAGAGCATGTAGTGCTAGCGGCATTAGAACAGTCAGGCTTTGCCGACAAAATTCTGGTGCAGGCAGGGTTAGCACCCGAGCAGATTTTGCAGGAGCTAGAGGTGTTTGCCAAAAGGCAGGCGCGGATGCGGGTCGCGGTCGATAACAATTTGTATTTAGGCCAAAACCTCGACCGGATGCTGGATGCGGCGGATGGGGCCAGGCTAAATCTGCAAGATGAGCTGATTTCTATTGAGCATTTGCTGATTGGCTTTGTCGAAGACGACCGCATCGGGCGACGGTTGCTGCGCGGCTTTGATGTAGATACCTCTCATATTATGGCGGCAGTGAAGGCGCTGCGGCAAAGCACCGAAGAAAAGGCACCCGTCAGCCAGAGTGCAGTCGGTGACGAAGAGGAATATCCAGCGCTGCATCAATACGGGCGCGACCTGACAGAAGAGGCAAGAGGCGGCAAACTAGATCCGGTGATTGGCCGAGATGAAGAGATTCGCCGAGTGATTCATGTGCTGTCAAGGCGCACGAAAAACAATCCAGTGCTGATTGGTGAACCGGGGGTGGGGAAGACTGCGATCGCAGAAGCCCTGGCCCAACGCATCATCAACGGCGACGTGCCCGAATCGCTCAAGAACCGCACCTTGATCTCTTTAGATGTCGGCAGCTTAATTGCAGGCGCTAAATATCGCGGCGAATTTGAAGATCGTTTGCGCTCAGTGCTCAAAGAAGTCACCGAATCCGGCGGTCAGGTGGTGCTGTTTATTGACGAGCTGCATACCGTGGTGGGCGCGGGCGCAGGGCAAAACAACGTAGACGCGGGCAATTTGCTCAAGCCGGTATTGGCACGCGGCGGACTGCGCTGCATTGGCGCGAGTACGTTAGATGAATATCGTAAGCACATTGAGAAAGATACGGCCCTAGAGCGGCGCTTTCAGCAGGTGTATGTCGATCAGCCAAGTGTAGAAGATGCGGTGTCGATTTTGCGCGGGCTCAAAGAGCGCTATGAAGTGCATCATGGGGTGACAATTTTAGACTCGGCGCTGGTGGCGGCGGCAGCGCTGTCGGATCGCTATATTAGCGATCGCTTCCTCCCCGACAAAGCCATTGATTTAATCGACGAAGCCGCTGCCAAACTCAAAATGGAAATCGACTCCAAGCCCGAAGAGCTAGAGATTATCGAGCGACGGCTAAAGCAGCTCGAAATGGAAAAACTCTCTTTAGAAGGTGAAGAAGAAACAGTTTCAGCCAATCGTACGTCTAGGCGGCGCTTGGCCAAGCTCAAAGAAGAAATTGAAAGCCTTGCCAAGGAACAAAAAGTACTGAACGAGCAGTGGCATACCGAGAAAGAAACGCTCAGCACCATTAACGAACTCAAAGAAGAAGAAGAACGCACTCGCCTGCGCATGGACAAAGCCGAGCGAGCCGATGATCTGGAACGGGCGGCTAAGCTAAAATACGGCCGCTTAGAAGAAATTCAGCGCGAGCTAGAAGCGCAAGACATCAAGCTTCAGGCCATGCAAGCCGAAGGCACCACCATGCTCAAAGAGCAGGTCACAGAGTCTGACATCGCCGAGATTGTAGCTCGGTGGACGGGCATTCCAGTCAACCGGCTGATGGCCTCCGAGCGGCAAAAGCTGTTGCAGCTAGAGAGCCATTTGCACGAGCGCGTAATTGGCCAGTCAGAAGCCGTCACCGCCGTATCCGCCGCCATTCGCCGCGCCCGTGCAGGCATGAAAGACCCCGGTCGTCCGATTGGCTCTTTCCTCTTTATGGGGCCAACGGGCGTGGGTAAAACCGAGCTAGCCCGCGCTTTAGCCGCCTTTTTATTCGACACCGAAGAGGCTTTAATCCGCCTTGACATGTCGGAATATATGGAGAAAAACTCAGTCTCTCGTTTAGTCGGTGCGCCGCCGGGCTATGTCGGCTACGAAGAAGGCGGCCAGCTCTCTGAAGCGGTACGGCGCAGACCTTATTGCGTGGTATTGCTCGACGAAGTCGAAAAGGCCCACGCAGATGTGTTTAACATTCTGTTGCAGGTGTTAGACGATGGTCGCATTACCGACTCTCAAGGGCGCACGGTGGACTTTCGCAATACTGTAATTGTGATGACAAGCAATATTGGCAGCGAGCATATTTTAGATGTATCGGGAGATGATTCTAAGTATGAGGAAATGGAAAAGCTGGTGCTAGGCGCGCTCAGGTCGCACTTTCGCCCAGAATTTCTCAATCGCATTGACGATACGATTCTCTTCCATGCCCTCAGCAAAAAAGAGCTGCGCAGCATCATCACCATTCAATTGCAGCGCATTCACCGCTTGCTAGGCGATCAAAAAATCTCGCTGCAAATGTCAGAAGCGGCAATCGATCATGTAGCGGCGGCAGGCTACGATCCGGCCTACGGTGCGCGTCCGCTGAAACGGGCGATTCAGCGCGAGCTAGAGAATCCGCTGGCGACGCTGATTTTAGAAAATAGCTTTACTGAAGGCAGTACGGTGAAGATCGGGGTTAAAGGCGGGCAGTTGAACTTTAAGGTGAAAGCGGCTGAACCGGAGCTAGTCGTGGAAACGGTTGAGGTTGATGCCGTGGGTGAGGATGAGACTTTGTTAGAAGAGGCAGGGGTGGCTTCAGAGTAATTGTACTTTAGACATTTGACCGGAGGAAAATATGGAATTTCAGACAGCTTTTCTTCCTGTGGTATTGAGCGATCGCCTAAAAACCTCCGAAGCAGCTATCATCGACTTTTGCCAGCGCTGGCACATTCAAGCGCTAGCACTTTTCGGCTCCGTCATCCGAGACGACTTCAACGATGACAGCGACATTGACGTACTGGTAGTGTTCAAACCCACGCGCAGCCAAGACGTATTTGCTCGCACTCGTATGCAAAACGAGCTAGCTCAGCTTTTTGGTCGTGACGTAGACCTTACTGAAAAAAGGCTGATTAACAATCCCTTCAGCAAAGCAGAAATTTTACGAACCCATCGGATCATCTATCCGCCAGAGCTGGCAAATTTTACTCATATAGTAGAGGCAGAAAAAGCAGTGACAGACAGCACTCGCAACAACGCGGCTCTGCTGGATATGGTAAGGGCAATGAAGGCGATCGCAACATTCGTACAACACAAAACATTTGAAGATTACCTAAACGATCTTTTATTTCGCAGCGCAGTAGAGCGCCAGTTAGAAATTTTAGGAGAAGCCGCCAATCGGCTGAAGCCCGAATTCCAGGCAGAACATCCAGCAGTAGATTGGAGTAATGTCGTGGGCCTGCGGAACGTAATCATCCATCAGTACGACGAAATTGATTACGAAAATATTTGGAAAATTGCAACCGATCGCGTGCCGCTTTTACTCGTCCAAATTCAACCTTTCGTGTCTCAGTTGCCAGAAGCAGAAAAATTTGAGAGTTTAGAATGATCAAGTCGTGTGGAATACCTCAGCCTCGACTCGTTCCCCCGTCTGAACTTTCCACAGTCCTGAGTAAACGCCGCCTTTGGCCAAAAGGTCTTCGTGAGTGCCGCTTTCGATCAGCTCACCCTGCTCCATCACGTAGATGCAGTGAGCGTTACGAACGGTAGACAGGCGGTGCGCGATCGCCACCACCGTCCGATCTTGCGTAATCTTCTCCAACGACTTCTGAATCGCCGCTTCGGTCTCGTTATCAACCGCAGAAGTCGCTTCATCTAGAATTAAAATCGGTGGATTCTTCAGCAGGGCGCGGGCGATCGCCAGCCTCTGCCGCTGCCCGCCCGAAAGCTTTTGCCCTCGCTCGCCCACAACAGTGTCATATCCCTCGGGCAACCCCACAATAAAGTCATGAGCTTCAGCCACTTCAGCCGCTTTCACAATCTCTCTTTGAGTCGCTTTAAAGCTGCCATAGGCAATGTTGTCGGCAACAGTTCCGTGGAACAAAAAGACATCCTGACTCACCAGCCCAATCGCACGCCGGAGATCTCTCAGTTCCAACGATTGCAAGTCTATGCCGTCCAGCGTTATTTGACCCGAATTAATTTCATAAAAGCGCAGCAACAGTTTTACCAGGGTGCTTTTGCCCGAACCCGTTGAACCGACAATGGCTGTTGTTTTCCCCGCCGGGATTTTGAGTGAGAGATGATTGAGAATCGGCTGGCGGCTGTTGTAGCCAAAGATGACGTTTTCAAAAACAACATCGCCGCTCACTTGCGTAATGGGCAAGGCGACACTGCCCGTACGAATAGCAACGGGCGTATTCAGCAGATTCATCACGCGCTGGGTAGAAGCCATCGCCCGCTGATACTGGTCAAGGGTTTCACCCAGGCGAGTCAATGGCCACAGCAGCCGCTGAGTGAGAAAGACTAAAACAGTGTAGGTACCCGGTTCTAGCCGACCGGCAGCGGTCGCCATGCCGCCATAGAAAAGAATGCCGGTGAAGCCAATCAAAATGATGATGCGGATTAAAGGAATGAAGGCGGCGCTTAGCGCGATCGCCCGTCGATTACTCAACCTGTACGCCTCACTTTCTTGCCCAAGCTGATTAAGCTCATATCCTTCAGCAGTAAAGCTTTTGATCGTGGCAATGCCGGTCAGGTTATTAGCTAGCCGGGTATTGATTAGGCCCGCACGTTCGCGAACACTGGCGTAGCGAGGAGCAAGGTACTTTTGAAAGGCGATCGCCCCCCAAACAATAAAAGGCATCGGCACCACCGCCATCCAGGCCAGGCTCGGAGCCAGCACAAAAAAGGTCGTGCCAATAATTACGACCGTGGCAATCATCTGCAAAATCCGATTTGCCCCCACGTCCAAAAAGCGCTCTAGCTGATTGATATCGTCATTCAGCATCGACATCAGTTCGCCCGTGCTGCGCTCTTCAAAAAAGGCCAGCTCTAGCCCTTGCACATGGCGGTAGGCATCCATACGCAAATCATCCTGCATCGACTGGGCCAGATTGCGCCACAGCCATTCATAGGCATATTGAAAGGCCGACTCTAGCATCCACACCAAAAAAGTGAGCAGTGAGAGCACGATGAACTGCGATCGCAGCTCAGTAATGCCCCAGCGAGCCAGAATCGAATCTTGCTGCGCTACCACAATATCGATGGCGACCCCAATCAATGCCGGTGGGGCCAAGTCGAATACGGTATTGAGCACCGAGCAAAGACTAGCCAGCCAGGCTCGCCCCCGATAGCGATGGCCATAGGCTAAAAGGCGCTGAAACGGATGGCGAGAAGCAGCAGACATAGCACGTCAAAGAGAAAGGATAGAAAAATCAGACCAAAAACGCCCGATATCATTAACGATATCAGGCGCTTCAGTGATCTATCTTCTTCGGACAGCTCTATTTTGAGACGAATTTATGGCCAGGAATTTGTAGCCAGGACTATGTAGCCAAAACCATACTGCCATGAGCTTTTTCTAAAATAGCCTGACGAATTTGCTCCGGCTTTGCTAGCTGTGGATCTAAGCCCAGATCTTGGAGCACCCAGCGAACGGCATGTTCGGCAAAGCGATCTACCTCGCTCAGCGAAAGTTGAACCGGTGAAACTTTGCCAGCGACGCCAGCACCCACGCTTGTGTTAGCAAAGCTGAATGCAGGTTCTGGCTGACTGAGCAGTAAGTCCAACTCGCGAGTTATTTTTTCGACCATCAGATCGTCTTCTAAATCATTGCCTTCAGAGAGCATTGGTGTCGCATCGCGTAAGCTTGCCGTCAAAAACGTAGAGGACTCTATAGCGGCGGGCTGATTAGCGGCCTGAGCAACTGACTGAGCCATTGACCGAACAACTGGCTGGACGACTGGCTGGACGACTGGCTGGACGGGAACCGGCAAAATGTCGATAGTGTGGACAGGCTCCTCCTGCCAGCTAGCGCGCTGTTTATGACGTTTGCGGGCAGCGGCCATCGCGATCGCCCCAGCTACCGCAACTACGCTCATCACCGTTTTAGCCACCGTGCCGTCGGGCAGCGCCAGCGATAGCCCCTGCGCCTGCGCTAAGTCAGGAGACGGTTGCCTACCAGCCAATACGGCAGGCTGCTGACTGGCGACCAGGCGGGCGCGATCGCTTTCATATTGATTGACGACTTTCTGCGCCGCTGCAATATCGCGCTGAAGCTGTTCGTACTTTCCTAAACTAGCGACTAGCTGACCTTGGCGCGTTTTCAGCCGCTGTTCAATCTTATCAATGGTATCCTCACGAAGCTCCTGTACCTGATATT
Source organism: Phormidesmis sp. (assembly GCA_049791095.1). Lineage (GTDB taxonomy): Bacteria > Cyanobacteriota > Cyanobacteriia > Phormidesmidales > Phormidesmidaceae > Phormidesmis. The sequence continues at coordinate 17,447 of JBAQZP010000026.1, read as the reverse complement.
GATGGGTAGTAACCACCAGGTTTTGCATCACATCAAGGGCAGCAGGCGCTTTACTCATGAAAAGGGGAGGAACCGCATCGGGCGCGCCCAGGTAATGGGCCAGCGCTTCATTGGCACTCTTTTGTAGCAGCTTTTGGTGATACTGATAGTCACCGTAAATTTCATTGAGCACCGACGCATCCAGACTTGCCTTACTAAACTCCTCTAGCAGCCTTTGTTCCGCCTGCTGTAATCGCTGCCAGCTCGCCTGATAATCAGAATCTTGAGTCAGCACTTGCTCGGCGAGCCCAAGGTCGGCCTCGACCGTAATCAGCCGCATCTTAAGCTGACTGAGATCCTGCCGGGTTTGAGCAATACTGCTGCTGAGCTGACTTTTCTGCTGGCTAATTTCGCTAATGCGGCTACCCAGTATTTCCTTATAGCTAGCCATATCCTGCTGGCCATGGAGCGCTTCAAAGTCCACTAGCGCTTGCTGAAGCGTTTTTAGCGCCTCGCGGGCCTCGGGCAGCTTTTCATCAATATGGGCAATTCCCAGACAGCTTTGACTTAGACAGGATTGCGGATCTTGCTTGGCCGCTGTGGCTAGCTGCGAAACAACCGACTGGGTTTCGGCACTCGCCTGCGTAGGATACCGCAGCATCCAACTGCCATCATCTGCCCTAGAAAGCAAAGGCGATTGTGACGACGACGAAGTCGATGAGTCAGTCCGAGTACTCTCAATCTTTTGAGTACTCTCACTAAAAGCCGCTCTGCTGGCCAATGCCACCTGCGGCACTAAGGTTTGATTGGGGGTTTGATTGGGGGTTTGATTGGGCAAGTTACCTTGGCTGCGGGCCGCGAGTCCGTTCGCAACATTGACTGGCATTTGCGGCAAAAAGCCTTCGTTAGTAGGGCCAGCATAAGCGACAATATCTTCGCCCGGCAAAGGTAAAACAATGCTCGCTGAAGCAACGGCGGCAGCACCCGTCATCGACCCCGCTCGCCCCCAGTTTCGGCGCGATCCCTGACTGACCACCCCTTGCTTAACCACTCCTTGCTTGACAATCTTTCTGCGAATGTCCGGTTCACCGTTTGTAGGGTCATTGCCTGGAGGCGACAGTGCAGTCGTGCCTCGCTGTCTGCCTTGGGCGCTTGTAACTAAAGAGGGGGTGCTTTGGGTGGGGTGCATGTAGACCTATCCGGGTAGGAGAAAAGTGAGCTTGCCAATAAAACAAACGCTTTGCTTGTTCCTCTCTACCGAAAATGCGGCAACCGTCCGGAAATCTACCTCATGGCCTCCTAACTAATTTCTCGATGATCTTATGATGACTTCCTTTCCGTCCAAGCTCGCCGCTGTCTGCTCAACTGATTTAGCCAAACTAGCCCACCAGTACCAGAGCGCTCTCATTGATGACGTTCTCCCCTTTTGGCAGACTCACTCGATCGATCGAAGCGGCGGCGGCTACTTTACCTGTCTAAACCGGAACGGCCAGGTATACGATACAGACAAATTCATTTGGCTACAGAATCGCCAGGTGTGGACATTCTCGATGCTGTGCAATCAGCTAGGCGATCGCACCGGCCATCGAGCAAGCTGGCTGGCTGTTGCCAAAGGCGGCGCAGACTTTTTGGCCCAGCACGGGCGCGATCGCAAAGGCAACTGGTACTTCTCGCTAAACCGAGCGGGCCAGCCTTTGACCCAGCCCTACAATATTTTCTCCGATTGCTTTGCGGCGATGGCATTCAGTCAGTACGCGCTGGCGCTGACAGCAGGATCAGCGCAAGAAACTGCAAAGGAAATTGCATTGCAGGCTTATCACAATGTGCTGCGCCGTCAAGAGAATCCTAAGGGCAAATACAGCAAAGCCTATCCAGGGACTCGTCCGCTAAAGGCGCTGGCAGTGCCGATGATTTTGGCAAATTTATCTTTGGAGATGGACTGGCTACTGGCAGGCGATCGCCTAGATCAAGTACTGACACAAACGGTCAGTGAGGTGATGGACACCTTTTTAGACAGCGGCAGCGGCCTGATGTACGAGCATGTCGCGCCCGATGGTAGCCACGTCGATTGCTATGAGGGCCGCTTAATTAATCCGGGGCATGGGATTGAGGCAATGTGGTTCATGATGGCGATCGCCGAACGTCAGGCCAAACCAGCGCTAGTGACCAAAGCCATCAACATAGTTATCAACATCCTCAACTACGCCTGGGACGAGCAGCATGGCGGGCTCTATTACTTTATGGATGTCAAGGGCCATCCGCCTCAGCAGCTAGAGTGGGATCAAAAGCTGTGGTGGGTGCATTTAGAAACGCTGGTGGCGCTGTCGATGGCCTGTCGGCTGACGGGGCGTGAAGACTGCTGGCAGTGGTACCAAAAAGTACATGACTACACCTGGGCGCACTTTAGCGACCCAGAATGCGGCGAATGGTATGGCTATTTGAACCGGCAGGGGGATGTGCTGCTGCCGCTCAAGGGCGGAAAGTGGAAAGGCTGCTTCCATGTGCCGCGAGCGCTGTACTTATGCTGGCAGCAGTTTGAGCAAATGCAAACCTCACTGGCATCTCCCCAGACAATGCCGAATAATGCCGAATAATGCTGAATGATGTTGAAAATTTCTAATAGCGTGTCGATTCCAGAGAGTGAAATTGAGATGAGTGCGATTCGCGCTCAGGGGGCAGGGGGACAGAATGTAAACAAAGTGGCGACGGCGGTACATTTGCGGTTCGACGTCGGGGCATCGTCGCTGCCGGATTTTTATAAACGGCGACTGCTGGCGTCGCGAGACAAGCGCTTGACCAAAGACGGCGTGATTGTGATTAAATCGCAGCAGCACCGTTCGCAGGCGCGTAATCGCGAAGATGCCCTGAGTCGATTGCGGCAAATGGTGAAAGCGGTGGCGGTACTGCCAAAAAAACGGCGGGCAACGAAGCCTACAAAGGGATCGCAGCGGCGACGGTTAGAGAGTAAGACGAAGCGATCGCAGCTAAAATCTCTTCGCAAAAAAGTCGATCTAGACTAAGCAATTGCTCGAAACGCTTAACTACGATTGATTGCGCTACGGTCACGCGGATTGAGTCGAAATTTGATATTACCTGACCGAACGTGGGAAGCTATACCGTAATAAGTGGGAGTAAGATTTTTCCCTATGACCCGTGCGTTACCTGACCTCCAACCCGTTAGTTCAAACAGTTCAAATTCACACCCTCATTCAGCGCCAAATTTAGACCTCAAAGCACTCAACCAAAAATTTGATCGCTCAACGGCCACTGCGCTAATCGAATGGGGCCATCAGACCTTTGGCGAGCGGCTGGTGATGAGCACTAGCTTTGGTATTCAGTCGGCAGTCATGCTAGGGCTGGTCACCAGCATAGTGCCTGGTATTCCCGTGGTGTGGATAGATACCGGCTATTTGCCAGCCGAGACCTATCGCTTTGCAGAGCAGCTCACTCAGCGGCTATCGCTGAACCTGAAGGTGTATCAGTCACCACTGAGCCCGGCCCGCATGGAGGCGCTGTATGGTCGCCTATGGGAGCGCGGCAGTGTAGAAGCGCTGAACCGCTATGACAAAATCCGTAAAGTTGAGCCGATGCAGCGGGCGCTGGCAGAGCTGAGGGCAACGGCCTGGTTGACAGGCTTGAGGTCTGGACAGACAGATCACCGTAAAACATTGGGGCGCATTGAGGTGCAGGGCGATCGCTACAAAATACTGCCAATTTTGCACTGGAACGCCAAAGACGTTTACGACTATCTCACAGCGCATGATTTACCCTATCATCCATTCTTTGACCAGGGCTACGTCAGCGTCGGCGACTGGCACTCTAGCCGCCCCCTCACTGCCGACGATGTCAACGGCAGAGACACGCGCTTTAACGGCCTCAAGCAAGAGTGCGGCATTCATATTCCGCAAACGCCAGAGGAAGCGGAAAGCCTAAACTCTAGCTCGCTGTAGGCCGTGATGATGAAAGCGTTCGATCCGACTAAAAATGAGCGGTTAATGGCGATCGCAGCTCACTTTGTCAATGGGCAAAAGGTGAATGGGCGTGAGGTAATCGCGATCGCACCCTTAGGCAATGGCAACATCAACAGCACTTTTGTCGTGACGGTTTCGCAGGGGCTCAGGCCAGCTTCGACGCAGCGGTTCGTGCTTCAGCGCATTAACACCCAGGTGTTTCGTCAGCCCGAGCGGGTGATTCAAAATATGGTGGTGCTGAACGAGCATCTAAAGCAGACAGCGGCTGACCCGTCGCGCCGTTGGGAAACCCCTCAAGTCTTACCGACACCGCAGGGGGCAAACTTTTGGATCGACGAAGAGGGCGGGTACTGGCGAGCCATCAGCTTTATCGAAAACGCTTACGTGCTCGAATCAGTGCAAGATACAGCCCATGCTAAAGAAATTGGCTGTGGCCTGGCGATGTTTCACCGAGCCATCAGCACATTGAGCCCTGACAGACTAGCCGATACCTTAGAAGGGTTTCATGTCACACCTGTTTATCTGGCTGCTTATGAGCGAGTGTTAGAAAAATGCGATCGCACAACGCCCCCCATGCAATCCGCATTAGTTCAACACTGCCTGGAATTTATCGCCCAGCGGCAGGCATGGGCATCTGTACTAGAGCAGGCCAAAGCCGCAGGGCACTTGCATCTGCGGCCTATTCATGGTGACCCCAAGGTGAACAATATGATGCTGGGCGCTAACGGAGAGGCAGTAGGTTTAATTGACCTCGACACACTCAAGCCCGGCCTAGTGCATTATGACATTGGCGATTGCTTGCGCTCAGCCTGCAATCCGCTGGGCGAAGAGACTGAAGACTGGCAAAATGTTGTTTTTGACACAAATCTAGCCAGGGCGATGCTGCAAGGCTACCTGTCTTTAGCAAGAGATTTTTTGACCGAAAAAGACTACGACTATCTGTATGACGCGATTCGGCTAATTGCGTTTGAGCTAGGGCTGAGATTTTTCACCGATTATCTGGCAGGCAACAGGTACTTTAAAGTGAAGTCTCCCACTCACAATCTCAACCGGGCGCTGGTGCAGTTTCAGCTCACTCAAAGCATTGAGCAGCAGGCCAATACGCTAAAAGCCATCATTCAAGAGCTGCGGTAGGCCGCGATGACTCAAACAATTCCTTTTAATTTGCGTCCGTTTGCGATCAGTGGCCCGGCATCAAACTTAACAGTAAGTGGCCAGGTGACCAGAGAAAAGTCGGTGATTGCTTTCTCCTATTTACTCGCCGGTGATTTGGATAGGGTGGTCATTCCGCCCGCCCGTGAAACCGTTAGAAGAGCGGATCGTTTGTGGGAACAGACCTGTTTTGAGTTCTTTTTGGCAAGCGGAAACGTGCAAACTCGCACCTCGCCCTACTGGGAATTCAATTTATCTCCAACTGGCGATTGGAATGTATTTTCGCTGGCGGGCTACCGTCACAGATCAACGGAAACCGCCGCGTTTCAATCACTGCCGTTTACGGTGAAAGCTTTGTCAGACGGGCTGCATTTGGCCGTGTCCGTAGATGTGGGGGCCCTAGTAGAGGCGGGGCGATCGCTCCAATTAGGCGTGAGTATGGTGGTAATAGTGCGAGGAGAGGAGGGTGCGCCTGAAGAGACTTTTTGGGCGATCGCACATCCCGCCGCCCAAGCCGACTTTCACCACCCTGACAGCTTTGCAATCAAGCTAGCGCCCGAATAGAGGTGTACAGTTTAAAGCAACGTCCCTCAACTTTTTTGGAAAAATGAGCGATCCCTACGCTGGCCAATCCACCGCAAAAACACTCTTTCTACTGGCCTCTGCGGCTGGCTGGCTGATTGTCGGCGCATCCTTAATCTACCTGGTGCCCACAGCAATCGATGCCTTGCGCCCCACCGAACTAACGCATACCTGGATGGCAACCCTGGCGCGCAGTGGCTACAACCCAATGCTAGCCGTCGGCGGTGGCGGCACGGCCTTTGTGCTAACAGTACTGGGCAACCTGCTGTGGTACCAAAAGGTCGAAAAGAAGGCATAGCTATATATAGAAGGTAAAAGGGGCGATCGCTATATCCAGCCCACAGCCGCCGTGCTAATTACTTCACTTAAATCTGGCGTAATTTCCAGGCTGTAATCAAACGGAGAGCTTTTGTCAGTGACCTTCGTCATCGCCGTACCATCAGGATTTCGCGGCGCACTAAAAGCTTTCGCACTAATCACTAAGTTCCCAGCATCATTCAACATCGCGCCCGTAATCGCCAAAGAATTACTTTCACCACTTTGCAAAATTGCAGATAAATAAGCCGCCTTTAGCAACTCACCCGTAGCCAGATCTATCTGAGCAATCACCGCCACTTTACGGCTCCCGCCCGACCCATAGCTACGCAGCCAATTTTGTTTAGCGCTGCCACTCACCCGCCGAAAATCATCCTCCGCGTCACCTTGCGTTCCATCCGCACTAAAGACAGCATACAGCGCCTGCCCTGACCAAATCAGGCCCAAACCTTTGCTATCTATACCTGTAGTCTCATAGTCAGTGCGCGTCCAGTTATTGCCTGGGTTAAGCGAGTCAAAGCTACGAATAATAGGATTTTGGTTATTGGCTGTGACCTGCTGGGTGCCGATGTACAGCGTTTGCGTGCCCAGCGTAATCCTTTGCACCTGAGTGCTGGCAAGAATGGTTTCACTCGTGCCGGGTGTGAACTTAACCGTTTCTTCAGCGACTCGACTAATCACAGTGGTTGGCAGCGTAGAACCTGGCTGTTCGGGGGGATCTATTGTGGGTTCTGTCGGGTCAGTAGGCGGATCTGTAACCGGCGGATCCGTAACTGGCGGGTCTGTTGAATCTGTAGGCGGGATGCGTGAACTATCAACAGGTGTAAACGTCGGTGATAAAAAAGGCTGAGCTACCGGGCTAGAAAGCCAGTTTCTAGCCGGGGCGATTAGTTCTGTCAATGCGGTGATTTGGCTAGTGGCCCCACTTATCCGAAAGATCAAATCGTTGAAGTCGGCGTCAGACTGTCTCAGTGCCTGGTCTTCCATGGCGAATATACCGTCAGCCGCCTGGCCAATTTGGGCATCGCCATTAGGATTAAGCGCTGCAATAGAAAATAAAGGCTGCGCTCCACCCGTCAACACATCCATCACGGTGCCATTGGGCACCAGCATCAGGCCAAATTTGCTCCCCGCCATCAGCTCAAGCATCTGTGTGCTAGCGGTAGGGCCTTGGTTGCGATCGCGCTCCCCCAACGCTCCCGAGAACTGTGCGCCGGTAGCCCTATCCGTAATCACAACTTGGCCCTCAGTTGTGCCACTCAGCGCTCGACGGGCGGCTGTTTCAACAAAATCTGACAGCTTCAGCCCACCCATCCCAGCCAGGCTAAAAAAGGCAAGTTCTCCCGCATATGCGCCGCCATCAAATAAAAAGTCAATCTCTACCTGGCCGCTGCTGCCGACCGTAAAGGTGCCAGCCGCACTGTCTAACGCTGTTTGCTCGGGTGCGATCGCCTGGTGGCGTGCATTTTGCATTGCGATCGCCACCAGGCCACCCGTCAACAGGGCATCATCCACCCTTTCGACAGTCGGCGGCAGAAACAGTTGCTCATCGGCACTAATGTCGGCGTCGGCGCTGATCCCATCGCTCAACCGCAAGGGTGACAATGGGATCAGCGCATCATTGACCCATTCAACAGGCTGCTCTACGACCGTCTCGATCGTTGGCAGGTCGCTGAAAGATTGAAGCTCACCGCTTACACGGGCCGTCAGCGGGTCTGTGGTCGCAGTAGATAGATTGTTTTCGTAGAGGTGATCGCCCGCTAACGCTGCTGAAGAAGCTGCCGAGAAAGGATTTTCAAGAAGGTTGAACATTGCCTGATTGCTTGAGTGTCTAAATACTCAAATCACTCCGGGTTACACACCATCAGGAAAGCACGGAAAAGTTCAGTATTTACCCATACCATCGGCTCCGTGTTTTTACAGAAGTCCAAATAGAAACTCAGACAGAATCCTCTTCATAACAATAAAGATATTACTAGCGATGCCTATTTCTCCTGAGCGCCGTGCTAAACTCCTGTATCGATAAAGACCCTTCTTAAATATCTCTTTGTTTAAGCCAATTGTTTAAGCTAACTGGTCGCGCCAACTGTAAGGAGCTTACAAGGAAATTTAAACAGCCTTGAAAAGCCTCCGCTCAGTGAGCTTCAAATTATATTTTTAGCTGTTTTCATCAAAAAGCCTATGTGCCTATTTTTAGTGTGGCCTATTACCCCAACTGCCCTCATCCAAACTGCTTTACGGTAACCAATCTTACAGATGCTTGGCAGAATGATAAATTTCACTGTTAGCAAATCTGACCTGTACAGGTCTGATCTGTACAAAAGCCCCCGTATCGCTCCTGCCTATCTGCCACTTGCTTCAAAGCTAGCCGAGGTTACAAAGGCAACGACTAAAAAGGGAACCAGTCGAGATTAGTTTAGGTCTGACGACAGATGCACGCGCAAGGAAATCAGGCTTATGTTAATGGCGTTATCGAAAGCATTTTTTCCTTGCGGACGAGTCCTTCCATGCGGATCGATAGAGGCGCTGAAGATTGCTAATCAGTAAAGGTACGGTGATTACGGTGTGCAACCACCACTGCTCAAAGAGTTGTTATCAACCATGATTAGGGCAATGGGAAAGCTCTCTAAACGGCTGTTCCAAGCTGGCTTTAATCTGGCTCTCAGCTTTCTCTTTCAAGCTTGTTTCAAATGCCATCCACAATGGCTATTGGTACGAGTCAATCAACGGTCTTATCACTCCTGCACTGGCCATTAAATCAAGAGAACATACACTGTGCTAAAATAAACTCATAATGATTCCGAGTAAGAAAACACTTAGTAAAGTTTAACGACCTTGGTGATGTGGCATCTGACGCGATCGCCTCTGAAACGGCAAAAAGCGGCAAAAAGCGGCAAAGAAGGCACGGTAAGCCGAAGCCGTGAGCCGAAGCCATGATTTGAGGCTTTCACCCTGTTCACGACATGCCGCCTTGTCAGGTTCCATCTATCAGCCGGTTGCAAGTAAGTTCTTTTTGGTGCGGAGGCCCAAACATCATGCCGACATCTAAAGCCAGCACAATTCAGAAAAGTAATACGCAAGTGCGGGGCAAAAAGGCTGCTCAAGCTAACACTGCTCAAAAGAACGCGGCCCAAAAGGCTCCCGAAATCACTCCCCCCTTACCCCCTGTAGACGAAAAGCAATCTGCCCAAGCGGAGAAGAAGATGCCTGACAGTACAACTCGAACAAAAAAATCAAAAGCTTCCACCCTGAAGAGCAAATCAGAGAATAAAGCGGTCGCCACAGCCGAAACCAAGGTAGCAGTTAAGACTAAGACGGCAGCGAAGACCAAAAAAGCATCTAAGCGTAAGGCGAAGCCTTTGTATACAACAGATGCAGTACGCGCTTATTTGCACGAAATTGGCCGCGTACCTTTGCTTAGTCACGAAGATGAAATCGTGCTGGGTAAGCAAGTACAGCAGCTAATGGCGCTACTGGCTATTAAAGACGAGCTGGTCGACCAGTTGCCCGAAGGCACCGATCCAGATGAGAAAATTTCTCAGGCGGATTGGGCGGCAGCGGCAGAGATGAGCGAGGCTGAGCTTAGCAATCACCTGCGTCGAGGTCAGCGCTCCAAACGTAAAATGATTGAGGCGAATCTGCGCCTGGTTGTCGCGGTCGCCAAGAAGTACCAGAAGCGTAACCTTGAGTTCCTAGACCTGATTCAAGAAGGGACTTTGGGCTTAGAGCGCGGGGTCGAAAAATTTGACCCAATGAAGGGCTATAAGTTTTCGACCTACGCCTACTGGTGGATTCGCCAGGCAATTACGCGGGCGATCGCACAGCAAGCCCGCACCATTCGCCTGCCCATTCACATTACCGAAAAGCTCAACAAAATCAAGCGCGTTCAGCGCGAGCTATCGCAAAAGCTAGGCCGCAGTCCTAACGCAACCGAGATTGGCGCAGAGCTAGACCTGGAACCCAAGCAAGTTCGCGAATATCTTTCGATTGCGCGGCAGCCCATCTCCCTGGATGTGCGCATTGGCGATAATCAAGACACCGAGCTGCAAGATTTGCTAGAGGACGATGGCGCTTCTCCCGAAGACTACACCGTTCAGCAGTCATTGCGTCAGGACATTTTTCGGATGCTGTCAGAACTCACGCCTCAGCAGCAAGAAGTCATTAACCTGCGGTTTGGTCTAGGTGACGGCACGCCCTTGTCTTTGGCAAAAGTGGGTCAGCGCATGGGCATTAGCCGCGAGCGCGTCCGCCAGCTAGAGCAGCAGGCCCTGAAGCACCTGCGTCGTCGTAAAGCGACAATCAACGGTTATCTGGCTGCCAGCTAGGACTGATTAATCGGTGCATTAAAAGACAGACAGCAGAGGTTATCTTTGCTGTCTGTTTCTTTGTTCTAGCCTCTTCCATACAAGCCACATCACAGCTAACATGCCAGTAATCTCAATAGCTGCAAAGAAAAAGTAGGAATAGGTCGCACTGCCACCACCAACCACAAAAAGAATCGTCAATGTGACGGCAAAGGTATTGAGCCAACGGCTGGTTTTATCAGGTAAGACCAGACACAGAAATATCATCGCGATTGGAATTTCGAGAAAAATAGAGAAGACAAGCAGCAACTCGGGCGTGACTGGAACCCCAAAGGAACCGTCAATAATCTTTTCTAAAGTGCCGGGGTGTATAAACCCAACAATGTCGGCAAAAGCGATATTGAACATAATCGCTGTCCACGATGCTGAAAGCTTAATTTTTGTAGAATTCATTGATGCTGACCTTGCGAATAAAGAACTTGAAATTAGCTAGCGATCTTTCACAATCTGTGTTTTCAAACGATCTGGTACGATGTCGATACCAGTTACCAAATACGGTTGATCATTCAAGCACCGGCGAAACTCATCTCTTACGCTTAGGCCACTATGCCAAGTAGTATTCGCAACAGATCGACCCGCTATGGATACGTCAAAACTCTGGACATCTTCCATTCCGTCCAAAGCGGCCTCAATAGTCGGCACCGCAAAAGCAATCATCCCAAAGGGCAAATCTGGCACTGAGTAGTTGAATGCCTGCACCGTTGCCGGAGGATAGTTATTTTGAGTCAGCGTTACGGAAATCATTCGCATCGTGTCAGGCTTTGGAATCGCTTCTGTTGCAAATGAAAGAAGCGCACCTTCATAGTCACCGCCGGGGCCCGATAAATTAATCATCACGGGCGCATCGTTAGCATCCGGATCCATTGACGCTTTGAAAAAAGAGGCGACACAATATTCTCCAGATGCCGCGTCCTCTGAAGCTGTCGTTGGGAAAAAACTCCAACTGCCCGATAGATATCTCAAATACGTTGGATCCTGAAGCAAGTCTAGCTGCTGTTGCAACCCAAGCAAAGCATTAGCGTTTTGAAATTCTAGTGCTGCAAGCTCTGGATCATAATAACTAGAACCACCATTCCCTTGATTATTTGAAGCATTTTGATAATTCGGATCGGTGTCACAAAGCAGAACAGAAGCGATCCCTCCGCCAGCCTGGGTCTGGCCGACAACTATTTCTCCAGGCCCAGCAAAAGAACAAGGATATTCAGCTTTTGCGGCTGGTGTCAAAAGAGCCGCCATCACCACCGGCAAGCCCACTATGCCTAACTTGCTGAACGAAGCGATTGATAAATTCATTTTTGAGATTCTAGATTACAGTTTGTATGAATGCAACAGAAAAATTTCTTCAGCCAACCTGCCGACTAAGGCTGCGCAACCTTCACATATGCCCCGTCGCCCTCTATCGTCACACCCACTATTCCGCCCTGTACCACCCCAATATCTGCTATCAGCCCATCAAAGTCGGTAGGACTTATTCGCCATTGCCCGCTGCGGTCAATTAAGCCTACGGCGGATCCTAGTCTGACGGTCGCGAACCCTTCGTGAAACCATGTCACCGCCTTCAGCCCAACAAAAGCGCCGATCTCTTCAAGGTAATCAGGTTCTGGTGCGAAGTATTGAGGCGCGATCGCAAACGCCCCCGTGCGATCAATAAAACCCCACTGTTCGTTTGTTTTTTGGCTTTTAGTTGCACCTGCTAGTCCTTCCGAAAAGGACAAAACGGCGGTAAATTGTGGCGGAATGGCCCACTCTCCTGTTTTATCTAAATAACCCCATAGCGCCGAATCATTAGGCTGAGCGGCAACCAAGCCATCCTGAAAAGCTTCCTGAACCGACTCGTACTCTAAAGGAATAACAATCGCGCCCGATTTATCGATGAAGCCATGATATAAATTGCCCTGCACATCCAGTCTAGAGACCCGTGCTAAATCGTCCGAGAAGGCATCAGCTTCAAAAAACTGTGCAGGAATAACAACCGCGCCCGTCTTATCAACAAAGCCTCGCAAACCGTCTCTATTGATAAAGACTGCTAGCCCTTCAGAAAAGTTTTCAAGATCACGCTCAGTCGAAAAAACAGTTCGCCCTTGCACATCAACCACCTCATATATCTGAGGATTTTCAGGCGTGCGACCCAGCGCCACACCGTCAGAGAAATAGTTAAGGGCCTCAAATCGAGGCTCAATTACCCACCGACCGCTGCGATCTACCATGCCCCACCGAGCAATGCCCGTTTCGTCATAGTCTCCTTGCTTCAGAGCAAACCCATCACGATCATACGCCAGCGTCGGATCGCCCTCAAGCCTGACAAAGCGATCGCGCCAACGATTCACCTCCGTCACCACATACTCATAGGGCACATTAGCGCGGTAGTCACTGCCAAAGGTGGTCGCCTGACACAGCAACGCCGCGACTTCTCCTCTGACAATGCTAGCGTTCGGTCTGAGCTGTTCGACGGCGGGATAGTTTACAACAAGTCTTCTTTCTGTAGCGGCTGCGATCGCACTCCTCGCATAGACCGGAATCTCCCCTTGATCGACATATAGCCGATTGAGGATAGCCTCTGCGTCGTCTGGATTTCTCAGCCCTTCAGCTTTCGCTAAAATGGTAATCGCCTGAGCCCGAGAAATCGGTTCACCAGGTTTGAATTGATTGTTGGGATAGCCTTCCAAGAGCCCCCGCTCGTAAGCTGTTGCAATAGCATCTTTGGCCCAAAAGCCGGCAGGGACATCGGCGAATTGAGGCGCACTGCGAACCTTTTGAGCATTCACATAAATTTTCACCATCACCGCTGCAAATTCGGCGCGGCTCATCGTGTTGTTCGGCAAAAACCGACGGTTGGCATAGCCTTCCATATAGTCACCGCTGCCCATGCGCTCGATGCAGGCCGCCGCCCAGTAGCCCTGAGTGTCGCTAAACTCAACCAGCGGTATAGCAGACTCTTGTGCCCGGCTGTGCGAAGCGATCGCTGTAGGAATTGCGGCAGCTAATAGGGCAATCGATAGGCGGGTAAACAGCCGACGAGATGAAGGCTGAAATATTTTCTTAGACTGAGTAGCAGGCATGACAGCAATCCTTTATCTGAATTGGAAAAAATTGACTACAAACTTCATCAGGCAAGCAACTAAAAAATATGCATTCTGGACAATATCAGAACAATGTCAGCTTAAAAAAGCCTCATTCCGGTGTCCTTTAGCTCGAATTCGGCTAATCATCCATTCGGCAACCATCAAATTAGGAACCCAGGATAGCCAAGCAACCAGAATATAAGCCTGAACAAATTCGGCCCCGCCCAGGTCAAAGACAGCCATCCACAGGCGCAGCGTTACCCCAGAAAACGTGAGCGCATAGTTGCGAATCATCCATTGGCGGTGAAGCTGAATTTCTCGCTTGCGAATATGCTTATAGGCCATGTATCCGCTCAATAGCCAGGCTATAGCCAGCACCGCAAACCCCACTTGGGCAGGCAATCCACCATAGGCAAGAAAAGACATATACAAGCCGCCCAAACCGCCGAGCAACACACCTATCATGTATGTTTTACCCAGCCATCGATGCAGCTTAAGGTATCGCCGAGTGATGCTCTGAGGCAAAAATTGGAAGGGGCCAATGACAATCGCTAACATTGCACCAATCACGTGAATTATAATCCCAGCAATGTGAGAAATGTAGACCTCCCTTTGTTCTTCAAAATAAACCTCCGGGTTTAGAGTGAGGTATTGACTGGCTATGAAGAACATCAGTAGAGCTAGTAGAGTCATGGCGCTCCAGCCTACTTTTTTGAGAAGACCACCACTGGTTAGTGGAACAGCTTTATTGCTAAACATTATTTTTCCTGATAAAGGATGAAGAAACTTTTTTGGCAGCGGTTAGATTTAGCTGAACGATTGCTTATCTAGATCTACTTTGAATCGGTAAAGTAGATCTAGAATCATGAGTGATAAGTATATCCACAAAAAGATTATTACCAAACCTGCTGCGAAGAGTAATCCTAAGTCATTAGTCGGCGGTGGCGGGGCAACAGAATGAACTATCCATAAAGCCATGGCAATGAACCATAGCCCAACGTAAGCAAGCCGATAAGCTGACGACCACTTAGTAAGAAAAAGCTGATTTCGCCTTGCCCCATACTCGTTAATCCCGCCAAGCAATGTCCAAATCATGGCGGTATCGAGTCCGATGACTGCCCAATCAAGGGGCCGTAGGACTGTTGAAGGTGAAGGGTCTAACCACAGAATGACGGATACTGGAATGAGCAACCATGCGCATATGCGGGCGATCACAAACTGTTTGGATAGGGATATTAAGCTGCTAAGACCAAAGGCGATTAAGCTATATCCAACAAAGTCTGGGAATAGACTGAACTTGCTGAAACTATCGTACGTGTAATCAAAGTCTACAAGAACAATTCCCCAGAAAATTGGGATGAGTCCTGTGCCCATCTTTTTCATGACTGTAAATCCAATTTAAAAATTAGCTGGCGATGCATCACTTCATCGTTAACATTGCATGTTGAAAATTTCACGGAGCATAATCATTGCTTTGGCGCGATCGCTGCTCCCCAACTTAGAGTAAATACTGCTGGTATAGTTTTTCACGGTGCCTAAAGACAAGAAAGTCTTTTCGCCGATTTCCTTCGCATTCAAGCCCGAGGCAATATACGCTGCAATTTCTAACTCACGTTCGGTAAATCTCAATTCTTTTAGTGCAGGCAAACGAGTAGGAACAGCAGGCATCTGTTGTTTGCGAATGTTTGTCGCTAATTTGCTAGCTACTCGCCCTGTGAGCAGCAAGTTGCCAGACAGCGCTTCGTAAATGGATTCTATCAGCCGCTTGCCGCCAATATCTTTGAGAAGGTATCCGGCGGCTCCGTAATGCAGCGCATCGATAATAAAGTCATCGTCATCAAAGGTGGTAAGAATCAGAATAGCAAGCTGAGGAAAAGCCGCTTTTATCTGTTGAGTTGCGCTTACGCCGCCGATTCCGGGCATTCGGATATCCATGAGGACGACATCTGGGAAAGCACCGTTTGATTCCACATCGGCGCTGGCATTGCTCCGTGCAGACAAGACTTTTATGGCTTCCTCCCCGGAGCTGGCCGTTAGCACAACAGAAAAGTCTTCATGAGTACTCAACAAAGCCTTAAGTCCGGAGATCATAGAGATTTGATCATCTACTAACATAATATTGATCACGACGATTTTCTCCTTCTATTCTTTACTGAATGACTTCATGGGGCGATCTATCGCTAGCGGCAACCATGCCTGAATCCTAAATCCAGACTGCGTTTGGGTATCAATCGAAAACGTTCCGCCCACTGCCTCTACCTTCTGCCGTAAGTGAATCAGGCCAAATCCAGGCTCAAATGTCAGGGTAATTCCGCCGTCATCCATAATCAACAGGGCAATGCAGCTTTTACTTGGCTGGGTGAGCGCAATCCAAATGGTGCTGGGTTGGCCATGTTTTAGAGCATTGGTAATACTCTCTTGTACGACGCTGTAAAGCACATAGTCTTGAATGGGCAGCAGGGGTTCTTCAATCTCGTATTGAAGTTCAATCTCAGTTGAGGTCTGCCTGCTTACCCGCTCCACCATCTCAATCAGGCTGTCTTTGAGGACGGCATTTTCAGCCAGGGTGTTGGTCTTTAAGTTGCGCACTGTTTTCCGGATATCGCCGAGTCCGGCTTGAAGCTGGCTGCGTACCGAGTTTAGAAGCGCGATCGCCTCAGCCGGTCGTTTTTCCCATAGCAAAGCCACCCCTTCTAAAGAGACAATCGAGGCGGTTAGCGTATGCCCTAGCGTATCGTGCATTGCCTCTGCCAGCTCGTTACGTTCTTTCAGCTTAATCATCTCAGATGTAAGCTGTGCCTGTGATTGCAGCCGCTGGTTTAAATCTAGAATATATTGGTGTTGATGAATGAGTAGGCGAACGCACAGCAAGGCAAGGGGGGTAACCGAAAAATTGATCAATCTAAGAATATATCCGTTAAAGTCTAAAGCCTGCGGATCTAGTACGAATAAATAGATTGAATAGCCTGTATAAACCCAGGGAAAGGCTATAAGCGCGGGATAATTGAGAACTACATTAGCCGTATAAACTAAAAATATGGTCGATTTGCTTTCTCCTTCAATGCTGTAGCTCAGTATGCTTAAAACAACAAATTCTATCAACAGCAGCGCATAATCAAGATACTGCGGCTTTGCGCTAAGGTGGGGCAACCTTTGATGCGAAAAATGCAGCAACAGTACGATACCAGATAGGAACATGACCTTGAGCGAAAGCCCCGTTGTCAAAGAGAGCGCCATTAAAACAGCACAGTAGCTCACATCTAACCATGAATTAATAGCTGCCATAGAGCAACTCATAGAAAGGAAAGGAACTGTTCGTTTCATCTGAACACTCATGTGAGCACCTGCAAATGTGATTATCCCTATGTGATTATCCCTGTATGGTAGGCTTCATAGAAGATAGTGCCTTGCCTACCGATGTCGCTTAGGAATATCCCAAGACAATTGCTGCTAAACCTTCGCCAATCTGCCTAGACACAGCCGTTTCAAAATTCGATAAAACAATAACTGTCAGCATTTTTTCTGGATAGTATGCCAAAGCACTGGCAAATCCGCTAATGCCCCCCACATGGTGAATTCGCTGCCGCTCTAAATAAGTATCTAACACCAGCCCGTAGCTATAGAAAGTATCAGGACTTTCCTTAAGTGCCATCTGCACAGCAGGCGCGAGCAGAATAGCCTTACTAGCTTCGCTGAGAACAGTTTGGCTTGAACCTTTGTTGTAAAGCCACTGATTCCACCTGGCCAAATCTTCCACCGTGGAATATAACCCGCCCGCCCCCTGAGGAATACTCATATCAAGTGGGCTAGCTTGCAAGTAGGCACCGCCGCCAAGGGGTAAATATCCCTGTGCTAAATGGGGAATGACCGTTAGCGGAATTTCATAACCCGTGTTGTTCAATAGACTTTATCGGTAATAGTGTGAATAACAGAAATAGGCATCCCTTATCCTGAGCTTTTCCTTTTAAGCGATCGCTTCCAGCTTATTGACTTGTCCTCGACGATGACTCATCCGAAAGTTA
>JBAQZP010000025.1:0-36691 GCA_049791095.1 Phormidesmis sp. | reverse complement strand
ACTGTAGGAATATCCACTCTCCTTCACCTACCGCTTATGTCAAATCAGTTGCCAGGGTAAAGACATGTCGCCCGCCGTGAATGGTGACGCTCGGCTGCGCCCACAGGTCAAGGGCTGCTTCCATGTCTGCCAGTGAATCGCGCGCTTGTTTAAGGGTGGTCTCGACCATGTCCAGGGTTACTTTTAGGTGGCCACTATGGCCCTTGCGCTGATGGATGAAGGCACTATATATCATGTTGTTTTTTGCCAGGTAGTCTATCAGGCGATTACCCATGATGTTATCGGCTCCGATGCTGTCGAACCGCTTGTAGGTGGGCGGAGTATCTGTTTTTTCAAGCGCTTTGATTTGCTGGCGTAGGGTGCTGATAATTTTGTCCTGAGCGTTGACCTTGCCGCTGAAATGGGCAAAGGTGTCTGTTGCATCTTTTTCTAGCTCAGTGAGCATCTGAGTGGCCAGTTCTGTTTTTGCCGTGAGGGCAGTTTCTAGTTCACCAATGCGCTCGTAGGCGTCGGTGATTTCAGTATGAAAGTTGGCGCGGGCCTGGGTTACCTCGGCCTTTAGTTTTTTCTTTTGGGTGAGCTGGTAGGTCAGATCTTGTTTGAACTGCGTTTGCAACTCGACAATGCTGGTGGATAAGTCGGCCTCTGTGACTGTCGTCTGGTATAGCTCGTCAATCAACTGCGTGCGATCGCGCTCTAGGCGCTCAAGCTGGCTAACTATCAGGCTGTTGTCGCTGTGGTAGGTAGGCAGATCTCGGTGTAGCTGCGCGAGTTGGGCGGTTGTCGCTGCGGCTGCGGCTATGGCGCGATCGCGGCTGACTTTCAACCCAGCAATCTGATGCTGAAGCTGTAAGAGGTTGCGGCTCGCCTGCTCGGCAATAGAGGTTTGCTGTCTGGCCCACTGCTGCGCCTTGACAACATCGGCCAGTGCCATATTGATAGAAGTCTTTAAGGCCGCTTCTCGCCGTCGGTGGCTCGTTTGCAACTGACGAACATCCGCTAGCGCTTCGTCTTTTTGAATGATGGTGGCAGCGGCTGCGCCTGCGGCCATAAGCGCCACGGCTGTGCCCGCATTCTTGACGAGCGGGTTAGTGGCTCCCACATTCAGCAACAGACCAAACATGCCGATGGCAATGGGGAAGTTTGCGGTTGATAAGAGTCTGAGAAGATTGTCTAGTGACATGAGACTTCTGGCGTATAGAGCGTTGGAGCTGTGTATCCGCGCCTTACTACAAAATTACTACAAAATATTTATTGACCCGAGAGCTGGGCTCGATATCGGGCAACTTTCTCTGAGAAAACGTTCTGAGCCTGTTCAATTTCTAGTTCAAAATTTTGCTCTTTTAGGGCAATAAGCTGCTCTGTATAGCCGGTCTCGCGGGTTGCAGATTCATGCTTGGCCGATGCCTGCCTGAACTGCTGTGATTTCTCTCCATTAATCTGTAGCTGAGTCTGATACTCAATGTCAGCGCCCGCTAACTTAGCGTATTGGGTTTCATTCGTCTTGGCACTAATAGCGATATCAATGTTTTGACTTTCAAGCTGGTGGAGGTCGTTGATATTTTTCAGGTTTATGCTGGCAACCTCAAGCGCCCGTCTTTGGCCTTCTGCCTGCGCTTTGTGGGCTTTGTAGGTGGCCTCATCCAGGCTGGGAATGGCAGCGTTGGGCACCCACATATCGCCAGAAATGCAGTCGGCAGCTAAGAAACCAACGCCGCCCATGCTGGCTAGCTCTGAAGGGTTTTCTGAAGGATTTTCTGAAGGGTGAGTGGTCGTGAGGGCGGTCAGTGCTTGGGTGGCGGGTGTTTGGGCTGCGGGTGGATCGGTTTTTGAAGTGCTAGTCTTGGCAATCCGCGCACCGGCTCGGGCTTTTCGGGCCTGCTCTTTTTGGGCGTCAGTTGCCTTGGGCGTAGCTTTGGCTGTCGTCTTTTTGGTGGCCATGGGTACAGTTTCCTATTGTTGGGTTGCCTGAGCTGGACTAGACGGTGGGCGATCGCCTCGACTCGTTTTTATATTAGTACCAATGTACTTTTTATGAAATAAAATTTTCCTTTTTTTGCCGGGCGATCGCACAATTGCACTTAAATAACTGCTCTTAAAACTCAGTTAGCAAGCTCAATCAGCGTCCAAAAATAACCGTCTGGGGCAGTGAAGGAAAAACTGCGATCGCCAAACTCATCACACACAACATCAGTCACGTTTTGAGCGGCGCTGGCTTGAATGCGATCGCAATACCCCTCCAAATCACTCACCCGGTACGTATACAACGACATCCCCAAACAACCCGGTCGAGACTTCTCGTGCATTGTAGGCAAGCTCAACGATTCTGGAAACCTCACAACATACAACCGACCAGAGCGGGCAGCCTGCCAGTCTGTTTTAGAAGATCGCGGATCGTCAAAGGCAGTCACCCAAAATCGTTCCTGGGGCTGCATTTCAAAAATGTATTTGCCGCCTGTAGAAGTCTCATAAGTGCTCTCTAAGGCATCTTGCACGCGCAACAGCCCTAACACTTCATCATAAAATCTCAGGGTTTCTTGACTGTCATCTTGAACAATCATGCCCATGTGAGTAACCTGGCTGGTTTGAAAGACAGACTCTGGCTCAATCTGTCCGTAATTCGGCACGCTGTAGCCAAACCGTTGAAACAACACTTGGCGAGTCAGTGGTTGATTGACGGAAAGTTCTCGGACGCCAATGATGGGATCGAAAAAAGGCCGACCTTGAGGTGTGGGATAAATCACCGTCCATTTCGGCGGCACGATGCTGATGGGAAGCCCTGATTCGGCAGCGACTTCGGCATGATTCCACAGAGTTATCACATCCGCTGTAAGGGTGGTCGCCCAGCGATTGCCCACTACCTTCATCGGCGATAGACCCAAGCCTTCATTCGCAGGATTTTCCCATGCCATTAGCCGGATTAATCCATGGTCGGCGCTTTGGTGAGTGAGACGTTGCGATCGCACCCCACTATCCACCCCATAAAGCCGCTGTGCCTCGCTTGCGCGCAAACTTCCTTCAGCGCCCGACTGATAGCCAAACTGCGCCCAGTATTGCCGCATCGGCTCCAGGTCAGTGACGCCAATGCAAACTTCGTAGAGACCGGAGATAGCGTGAGCAGGATTAGGCATATTGAACCACCACTTTGCCGCAGTTTTGACCACTCAGCAGATAGTTTACAGCGCTTGGAATTGCTTCGATGCCTTGAAATACGGTTGGATCGACATTGACTTTAAGCTGGTTGTTGTAATATAAGTCGAGTAGGCGATCGCGCGCGTTAGGAATCAGTCCAGCATAGCGAGGCAACAGAAACCCCCGCACCGAGGCAGATTTCCAGAAGAGTTTTTCATAAATTCGCGGACGGGTGACGCGCTCTAATGCTTTGCCATATTCAGAAATAAAGCCCACGATGACAAACCTGCCATTGATAGCCAAGTGATCTACCCCAATATCGAACAGATGTTTGCCTACGCAGTCAAAGACCAGATCGATGCCGTTAGGATAGTCTTGGCTCAGGACATCTTCGACATTTTCTTGGCGGTAGTTGATGACGCGATCGCAGCCCAACCGATGCAACAGATCGGCTTTCCTGGCAGAGCCACAGGTACCAATCACATGGTTTCTTGCCAGCTTTGCAATCTGCACCGCGATATGGCCAATTCCCCCAGCCGCCGCCGTAATCAAAACAGTCTCTCGACTCGCCATCTCACCCGCCTGTTCTAACCCTACCAGCGCGGAAATACCCGTTGGCATCAGCGTCAAAATCTCAGGCGTAGCCGCGCGAATTTTCACCGCCTGGACGGCATGAATCACCTGATACTCTCGATATCCGTGACCGCGCTGAGTCGTGGCCACGGCCTCACCTATCCGAAAATCGCTAGCCGCTGATCCTACCGCCTCAACAATGCCAACGGCTTCTACACCTAAATCAAAAGGCGGCACCAGATTAACGTAGGGCACTTCTCCGCGACAAAGCAGCGTATCAAATCCGGCATTAATGCCTGCGAACTGATTGCGAATGAGAATCTGGTCAGCCGCCGGAACCGGAATAGCTTCTGTTTCAATCTCGGCGACGGTGGCAAAATCGACGCCTAGCCGTCTGGCTACCAGCTTACGATACTGTTGTTGAGGCACCTGCTGAGACACCCGCTAGTCTCCGATTTGAAAAATTACGCCCAGATATTCCCGGTAGCCACAGACTTTTTCTCCTTTAATATCAAACGAAATAGCCGCCTGATTTTCGTAAGGGTGGCCGAGCATTGAGCCTTGCGATCGCACCTCAAACAACACCGTATTCCCTTGACTCATCACCCGCTCTACCGTCAAAGACAATCCCTGCGGAAAGACCTTTGAAACCATCGCAAAAAACTCTTTTGCCCGTGCTTTCCCCGTATTCAATCCCTTAAATGGCCCGGCTGGAAACCAGAAAGTAAGGTCTTCACTCAGCCGGTCTAAAAAAGGTGACCATTCGCCGCTGGCCAGCCCCTGGGAAAAGTCTTTAAAGGCGGCTTCAGCAATTTTCATGGTCTCTGGGCTAGTGGCGATTGACATGTTTGTGCGCCTCAAGCATCACTATCCGCTGCGTAATATTCATGGCTGACAAAGGGCAACGCGATCGCCTCCCCTTTCACACCGCCTACCTCTATACTCAATCCTTCACCGCCTGTCTTTGTGCGCAAATACCCCAACCCGACGACGCCATCCTCAGTCTCGGTCACGCTCGTTACCTTTCCAACCTTGGCACCGCCCTCGTAAATATCTGTTCCAGGAGCTACTGAGTTTTGAAGGGCAAATCCCCACAGCCGCTTTTTCACGCCTTTGTAGGTATTCAACCGAGCAATCGTCTCTTGCCCGATATAACAGCCTTTCTCAAAAGAGATACTGTGCCACAGGCCCGCTTCTAACGGATTGTCGTCATCGGTGAGTTCCGCGCTTGGCATAGGACGGCCTTGCTGAATGCGAAGCGTTTCCCACTGCTGTGAGCTGCCAGCCGTTGCGCCCGCGCTCAAGAGAGTTTGCCAGACAGACTTTGCGATCGCCTGCGGCCCCCACAAGGTATAGCCTGCGATCGCCAAATCACTCCCCACCGCTATCGTCACCTCCGCTTCTAAATCTGGCAGCTTAACCGGCTGATGGCTAAAGGGAGACTGCCCAATCAAATCGGCGGCTCCGATCGCCTTCATCACCTGATCTGCGCCCGCGCCCAACACCGTAAATATAAACGTTTGTTCACTTTCGTCAGTCAGCGTCACCTTATCCGAAAAGAAAATATAGCGATCCATCCAGTCATACAGTTGCTGTGTCATGCCGGGCGACAGGGTGACCAACAGTGAGTCGGAAAGCGCATAAACCGTTGCCAAATCAAGGGTGCGCCCGGTAGAGGTAACAAACACCGTATAGCAACCCTGGCCCGCCGAAAGTTGTTCAATGCTATTAGTGGTTTGATTGTGCAAAAACCGCACCCGATCCGCGCCAGTCAGGCGAATGCGGCCCCACTGGCTGCGGTCAAACACAACCGGCTGATGCTTTAAAGTTGGATTCTCTGAGGTTTGATTCTCTAAAACTGGATCATTCAAGTTAAGCAGCCTCCCTTTTTCCTTCAAAAATCATCGGCACGCCTCGCGCAGGTGCTAACGTCACGCCTCGACGTTTGGGCTCTTCGGGTTTGCTGTCAGCTAGCCGAAAAGCGTAGTTCGCCAGCAGCGTCGCCACCACCAGCTTCATTTCATACTGGGCTAGTGCCGCGCCCACACAGCGCCGCGCCCCATTGCCAAAGGGAATAAATTCATAAGGTGAAAACTTATGCTCTAAAAAGCGCTCGGGGCGGAAGGCTTTGGGCTCGGGGTAAAGGTCTTCTCGCTGGTGGGTCAGAAAAATGCAGCCCAAAAAGGTCGTGCCCGGCGCAAACGAATGGCCCATTAGCTCGATTGGTTCTTGGGCCACGCGGGGAAAGGTGAACATGGCAACGGGCGATCGCCTCAACGTCTCCTGACAGACCGCACCCAAATAAGGCAGTTGGGCAATCTCCATCGGCGTAGGATTCGCACCCAAAGCCTCAAGTTCGGCCAGCACTTTTTCCTTAACGCCCGGTTCCTGATGAATCCAGTACATCGCCCAGGCGATCGCAGTAGCCGTCGTCTCATGCCCAGCCATCAGCAGCGCCATCAGCTCATCGCGCAGTTCTTCTTCCTCTAGCGCTTCGCCGGTTTCCGTCCGCGCCGCCATCAGCATAGACAGAATATCCGTGCGGCTAGGGTCTGGGTTTGCCTGGCGATCGCGAATTTCTTCATACACCAAAGCATCCAATCGCTCGCGCAGCCGCAAAAACCTGCCCCAGGGGCTCCAATTTCCTAAATCCTTTTGTAGCTGATTAAAAAACAGCATTAGCGTAGACATCGGCGAGCCAATCCGATCGAGCGTTTGGGTCAAAATGCTCATAATCTCTTGCGAGCGGGGGCTGTCAGTCAGGCCAAACACCACCTTAGAGATAGTTTGCAAAGAGACCTGCTGGGTCAGCTCACGGGTAGAGAACGTCTCACCTGGTGCTAGATCTGCAAACACGGCCTGAGTGACGTCGCAAATAATTTGGCCATAGACGCCCAGCCGTTCACCGTGGAAAGCGGGGGTGATGAGCTGTCGCCGCTCTTTGTGGCGATCGCCGCTAAGCATAATCACCGAGGTATTGCCAATCAGCGGCGACAAAATGCGGTTGAACTCGCCAGGAGAGGTAAAGGTTTTGCGATCGCGGCTCAAAATATACTGCATCGCCTCCGGATGGTTTGTCACCACCACCCCACCCACACCAAAGCCCAGCGAATCTTCCTCAAAAAAATCTGGGGTCTCTACTTTTGTGCGCTCCAGGTAGGTCACCGGATCTAGCACCCACTCTATCCGCCTTAACAGGCTGAGACCTCTAGGTTTTTTTATAGGCGTTCCCGGCGGCATTTGTGCGGTCGTTTGAGCATTTTCAGGATGGGTAGGATGGCTGAGCATGATTTGCTTTGGCATTGGTTTTATAAAGCAGGCATTGACAGGCAGACAACCCTAAAAAAGGCAGGTGCTGTTTACCATTCTGACGCAATATTCTAATTCTGATGAAGACCGCCCTACTGCTGGCAGTCACGATTTTCTTCGCTGCCATCGGGCATGATGGTGTGGCACAAAATCGCCCGGCTACGGTTAACCCCGCGCAGGTTTGCCCCGGTCAAATCAGCGCCCGTCAGGTTCGCTACCCCAATTACCGCCGCCGTCAGCTCAGTATTAATTAGCTTGGCATCGGTTAAGTTCGCATCTAGCAAATTAGCCTGCGTCAATGTCGCCCCGCTCAGGTCAGCGCCCGTCAGATTGCTATTTTTCATCTGCGCCCCGTTCATTTCAGCGCCCGTCAGGTTTGCCCCGCTCAAGTTAACTTCAGTCAGCTCTGACAGCATCAGGTTTGTATTGGATAGATCAGCGCCGGTCAGGTTTGCGCCCGTCAGCGAAGCCACCTTCAAATTGGCCCGGTGAAGCTGCGCATTGCTCAAATCAGCATCATTTAGAATGCAGACCGGACACTCGTTATTCATCATCAGCATGTCAACGTCGTCTTCGATATAGGCCCAGCTTGGGGTAGCAAAACTTAATAACCCACCCAGCGAAACCACTAAAGAAACGCCGATGGCCAACAAGGACGCCGTAAAACTTTTGATTTTCATATTTTTTTGAGACCTCAGAGCCCACGAACAACGCCTTATATTCTCCCACACTCACCCTAGCGATAGGCAGGCGATAGGGATCTGACTGCTTCTGACTGCCTTCTTGGTTGTCTGTCTATGTGCGATCGCCACATTCTGTCCGGACGATGGCAGCAATCGCTAGTAAAACTTGTTTTTGCAAAAGTGCCAGGTACGGTCATGACTTCAACCCGAAGACGCGCTGCGTGCTTACTGTCGGGCTTATTGCTAAGCCTATTCCTTTCAATGAGCGTCTTTAGTACTAAGGCCACGGCAGAAGATATTGTGCTGCCAAATGACGCAATGGTCAACGTCACGCAAGCGGTCGCCGATGGCGGCTGCGGTTTGGTTGGAAATGGCCGAGTTGACAATACGCAAGCATTGAGAGCCTGTATTAAAAAATACGCCAATTTGGAGATTTGGGAAAAAGACGGCGGCCCCCACAGCCCGCTGTACTTTCCCAACGGCACCTATTTATTTTCAGACAGTATTTCCTGGCAGGCATTTCTCTTTTTGCAAGGGCAGAGCCGCGATCGCACTATCTTAAAACTCGCTAACAACGCCCCCGGATTCTCTGACAGCGCCGCCCCTAAAGTGTTCATTGGCTTTGGCGAAAATCAGCAAGATTTCTATGGCGTGGGCTTTAGAAACATCATGCGCAACTTCACCCTGGATGTTGGCACGGGCAACCCCGGAGCAATTGGCCTATCGTATTACGGCAATAACCAAAGCAACGCCGAAAACATCTTAATCAAAACATCCGACGCTCAGGGGGTGGGCTGGGCAGGGGTGGCCGAACGCGGCGGATCGTGCCCCGGCCTATTAAAAAACATCACGGTTGAAGGCTTTGACTATGGCTTGGTGCCCGCCAGCGGCTGCACCCACGAAAACATTACCCTACGCCAGCAAAACGCCGCCGGAATCTACTGCACCAGGCAACGCTATACGGGTTATGACCCCAATCAGGACTTTTCTTGGGGCGGTGGCGTTGGTGTCGGTGGCAGAATGATCGCCATCCTGAATTTAGTTAGCGAAAACAGCGCTCCTGCCTTTAATTTCAACCCAGATGACACTGTAACGCCCGCTTCTTGTGGCGTTACCCTGATTAACGCTCAGCTAAAGGGGGGCAAGCCTGGCACGGCGGCTATCAATACCGTTGGCCCTATCTATGCGCGCAATGTAACAACCCAAGGCTATCAAGTCGCTATTTGCGATCAGGGCAACCAGCGTCGAACAGGCACGACTGTCAAAGAATATGCCAGTGAGATCTATGCCGCATTGCCCAATGGCGATCTGTCGCTCAATCAACCTTTTAAAGCCACGCCCGATACGACTTATCCGCATGTCGATCAGGCCAGGTGGGCTAGCGTTGTGGAGTTTGGCGCTAATCCAGACGATCAAGAACCCGATACTGGCGCTATTCAATCAGCTATTGACAGCGGGGCGGAAGTTATTTATTTCCCTTCGCCCAAGGATCAAAAAAATCAGACTACTTATTTAACAAATGACACGATTGTGATTCGAGGAAATGTGCGGTTTGTTTTAGGGCTGGGAAACGGTATGAAGTCGTATGGCGGCATGGCGGGCAAGTCGGTTTTTCGCATCGAAGAGACGACGGGTGATGCGGTTGTGTTTGACGCGATCGCCCTACAAAGCTTCGACAATGCCAGAGACCACAACATTTTTGAGCATAACTCCCGCAAGAAGCTGGTGATAAAAAGCTCGCTTTTTGGGACTGACACCCGCACCAGCCGCATTCAATCCGCCTACTTCAGTCAGATAGACAACCCTGGAACTTTGTTCGTTGAAGATGTTGTCGGCAGCGGTCATTTTGCAATTAAAGAAAATGGCGAGATGTATGCCAAGCAATTCAACTTAAATGTTGGCAAAACCTTAGACAAGCCGCTGGTGAGCAACCAGGGGGGACTCGTTTCTATTATGCAGTGGCGGCCAGAAAACTCTGGCCCAGCCGATACAGAAGAGCCGCTGATGCGAACAACCAATGGTGGCTCTAGTGAAATTTTGAGTACCTGGATTGACAATCAGAAAAAAACATCTCCCGACCGGGCAGCTTTTGAAGTGACGGACGCCAATTTATTTGTGAATGCTCGCTTTCCTGGCTGGGGACGCGCGTACAAAAACGATCCTGACAATCCCTTTGCTGGCTATGTTAACTACCACATCGCTGTCAGAGACACTCGTAAAAGCAACCGCCAGGAGTTGAACCTGTATGACACGCGCCAGTTGCCCAACGGAACGGACTACAGCGTAACGGCCTATGTGACCAAGGCCAGCTCGCCAGCAAATCGCTGAGCAATGAGGGGGTAGATAGCAGCAAGTAATGCATTAGGATATTTGCGCGACTGGTTTTGCGCGACTGGTTTTGCGCGACTGGTCTCAGGCGTCTGCGAGAGTGAGGATTAGCGTGATTAAAATTAAACCGCAAGTGCTGCTCCTGGTCTTGCTGCTCGCAGGTGTGGTGCTGTCGCTTTATTCTGCCGATGCTGACTGGCAGATGCAGGCAAACGTGCTGCGCGACAGCGTTATTTTGATCTGGATGGTCAGCTTATTCAACATGTTGGTAGGCAATGGCCTTGGTAGATTATTGGGCATCCGGCCCCGACAGCCGCTGGGTCTGTTAGGCATTCCCTTTTCGCCGCTGGTACACCGCGACCTGGGCCATTTAATTGCGAATACGGTGCCTTTACTGGTGCTGGGCTGGTTGATTTTGGTATCCGGTGAGTTAGGCGGCGACAGTGACTTTTATGGGGTCACGATTATTATTTTGCTGATTGGTGGACTGGGCACCTGGCTGTTTGGCCGCAATGCGATTCATCTGGGGGCCAGCGGCATCATTTTTGGCTACATCGGCTTTTTGCTGATTAGTGGCTACACCGGGCCAACGATCCTAACCATAAGTTTTGCGCTGATTGTTTTCCTGATTTACGGCGATCAGCTTCGGTCAATGCTGCCAATCGCCCAAGCCAAAGAGATTTCTTGGGAAGGTCACCTATTTGGGTTTGCAGGCGGTATTGTGGCCGGGACTCGCCCTGACCTGTTGACGACGGTTGGAGAAGCGTTAGATAGGTTAGGACAGTCGCTTTAGTGTCACAGGTTTCTAAAACGTCGGCCTAAAGTGACTTCGCACAGGATATATTTGATGGGAGAGCAAACTAGCGACTCACTAGCCGGGTACTCTTCTGAATAAAAAACGCTTTGTGCTAAACCGTTTTTTCTGAGGAAAGTTGCAATGAAATCTTTAGTGTTAGGTGGATTATCTGCGGTTGTACTAGCGGGCCTGAGCGCGCTGCCTGCAAATGCTCAAGTGTTTTCTTCGCAGCGATCGCAATCTCCAACCCAACCCGCCCAGCAAAACTCACCGGGCCAGCTCGGCCAGAGCAACCAACCTTCTATCGCGTTGCAAACCACCCTCCAGCAAAGCGAAACGCTGTATTTAGACAAAACCAAAACCTACGACTACGACCTGGTTTTGCGCAGCGCTTCAGCTTTGGGCGGCCAGCGATTACCCGCTGGCACCATCATTCGCGGCCAGTTTGAGCCTGCGGACGGTGGCCTGGTGTACCGGGCAAGTTCAATAGAGGTGGCCGATCGCATCTATCGGGTGAATGCGGCTTCTGAGCTATTGCGCGATCGCAAAGACCCCCGTCAAACCTCCACTGGCGCAGTCCTGACCGATGCCGCTATTGGGGCAGCAGGCGGCTATGTCCTTGGCGAAGTGCTCGGCAACGCTGGTGTGCTAGAAGTGCTCGGCGGCGCAGCGGCTGGCGTTGTCGTCGGCAACACGACGGCCCCCTTTGTGGTCGTCATTCGCCCAGAAGATGCGATTGTGCTGTACTCAAACTAATGCTGAAGTCGATACCCCTTACAACCGAGCTTGGTGACCACTGAGTTCACGGTGAACGCTGGTACCAATTTGAATAGCCTCGTTCAGCAAGCGGCCATAATCGTCTGCCTGGTCACTTACTTGCAATCGCTGTAGCGTTGCCAGGTTTCTTTCTACGCTAGCGAACATCTCTTGCCGCCGCGCCATAAACCGCTGATGCTTGCGCATGACGCGCTCGGTCATCAAACCACACACCAGGCTTTCCCGCGTGAGGTGCAAAGCTTCTAACACTTCCTGCCGGTTCTCTAGGTTTAAAGTGGCAGTTTTGGCCGCGCCCAGCTCTTCTAGAATTTCGACGGCATCGACCATTTCATTAAAGCGGTCAATTTCGTCGAGCAAATGACTGAGAACGATGAGCTGTTTGCCTTGTTGCCAGCGGTAGATTGTCCAGGCGATCGCAATCCCCAACGCCCCAACGCCGCCCAACGGCAGCCAGCGCATCACCACCTGCGTGTTATTGCCGCTCATGGCTCGCGCTAGCAGCACCGTCACCGGCACACAAAACACCAGCGCCACCCCCATCGTCAATAACTGCTCGCTCAAAAAAGCCAGCCGCCGCTGCGGATGAAACGCCGTTTGCCGGTAAGCCCACCCCATCGTCACCTCACTCACATCGAGGTCGGTAAGCTTGTCTATCTCTCGCTGACTAATTCTTAAGTTGTCTAAGTTTGCGAGTGCTTGATCTGTCTGTTGGGCCATTGCCGTCCCTTGACTGCGTTGCTTATGTCTAAGTAAATACCTGTCTAGGCTTATTGAATGCCCAGCATAGTGCCAATAGACTCTAGAACTTTGGCATAGAAGTTACCGTTTATTTCGGGTCTAAAGATTTGAAACGGTTCGCCGTCAGTGCCAAAAAAAGGTCGGAGCGTCCAGCCTAGCTGAGAGCCCACCAGGCCGTACAGCACCACCCAGCCTTGCAGCAGGCGGCGACGCAAGTTTTGTTCTATAGCTTCGGGGCCGCCGACCATATCGCGCATTCCTTTGTAGAACAGTCGAATCCCAACCGCGCCCGTAATTGCCATGATCAGCACGTTGAGCAGCAAAAAGAAGTCGTAGCCTTTGACCGAGATTAAAAAGAACAACACCACAGGCGCAAAACTGAAAAGCAGTACGCTAATCACCGAAACTGAGGTGAGCGCCATGGTGACGTATTGTTTGAAGCCTAGTTTAGAGCCAAAGAGAATGTCAAAAAAGAAAAGGGCCGGTAGGCAAATGGTCAGGGTAATCAGATACAGCGCGGGCAGCTTGATGGCAGAGGAGATAATTTGTAAGCCACCGCTGTAGCAGCCGATGATTGCGCCATAGACCGCAAAGAAGAAACTGCTGGCAACCAGCAAGGAGGCGATTTTGCTGTCTAGCTTGATTTGATTGCGAACTTCGTCTAAGAACTGGGAGCGATCGCGTAACAATCGAATCAGTACCGCAAAGTGATTAGGCGTTCTTTTGTAGGCAAGAGGTTCAGACTTTTGTCTTTCGAGCATAGCGTGACGAGTTCCTTATCAATATAGTGCCGAGAGTGCCGAGCGTTGTCCAGAATTTCTATGAGGCTAACTGAGTGCAACCTAATGCCAACCGATCATCGTGCCAATAGATCGAATGACCTGCGCATAAAAGTTTCCTTCGATTTCGGGCCGAAAGATTTGAAACGGTTCGCCCTCAACCCCCAAGAAAGGGCGGAGCGTCCAACCCAACTGCGAGCCGACCAGTCCATACAATAGTACCCAACCCTGCAACAGGTAACGCCGCAGGTTTTGTTCAATCGCCTCGGGCCCACCCACCATGTCGCGCATTCCCTTATAGAACAGCCGTACGCCAATCGCCCCGGTAACTGCCATCACCAGCACATTCAGCAGCAAAAAGAAGTAGTAATCTTTGATGGAGATTAAAAAGAACAGAATTACGGGCGCGAAGCTAAAGAGCAGTACGCTAATAATGGCGACTGCCGTCAGGGCCATAGTGGTGTATTGCTTGAAGCCTAGCTTAGAGCCAAACAGAATATCGAAAAAGTAAAGCGTTGGCAGGCAGACAATCAGCGTAATCAGGTAAAGCGCTGGTAGCTTAATTGCCGAAGAGAGAATCTGTAAGCCGCTGCCGTAAGCGCCGACAATTGCGCCATACACCGCAAAGAAAAAGCTGCTGGACACGAGTAGTGACGCAATTTTGGTCTCTAGCTTGACCCGGTTGCGTACCTCGTCAAGGAATTGTTTGCGATCGCGCAATAGCCGAATAAGTACCGAAAAATGATTCATGGTTTGCCTGCTTTGTAATTCGCGCCTTAGTGACACTTGATGACTCTCAGTAATCTGCAACGCCCTGTGTCTAGGATGCTACAGAGATTGCTGTGGGCATTCCGTAGGCAGTTTGTAAAGGTATGGTAAAGCGTCGGCAAAAAAGGCTGTCCCCGCCAAAGGCCGCACGCGGTAAGCTAAAGCGATAGGGAACCTTGCCACCAGCTCACGCCATGAAAATCTCAGAGAAAACCTCAGATAGTCCGCTAGACAGCCCGCTCAAACTAGACACCCGCTTCGAGAGCAGCGAAAACGCCTCAAGCAAACAGAGCCGTTCAGCCAGCGGTGACCCTAGCTTTGACCGCATTCAACCGCCAGAACAATCCCTGATAGACGCCTGTGTTCACTGTGGCTTTTGCCTGCCGACCTGCCCCAGCTACCGCGTGATTGGTAAAGAAAATGACTCCCCACGCGGGCGCATTTACCTCATGGACGCCATTAACAAAGGCGAAGCCCCCCTTTCCGATGCATCCGTCAAACATTTCGATAGCTGCCTGGGCTGTTTAGCCTGTACCACCGCCTGCCCCTCCGGCGTCCAGTACGACCGGCTCATCTCTAACACCCGCCCCCAAATCCAGCGAAACCATGCTCGCACCCTCCCTCAGCGAGCGCTGCGTCAGCTCATTTTTTCTCTATTCCCCTATCCCGACCGCATTCGCTTATTGCTGACGCCCCTAGCGCTATACCAAAAGCTAGGGCTGTCGAAGCTCATGGCTTCCACCGGTTTGCTCAAGCGATTCTCTCCTAACTTGGCAGCGATGGAAAGCCTTTTGCCGCCCGTCACCGCTAGCTGTTTTACCGACAACTTACCCGAATTAATTCCTGCCGAAGGCCAAAAGCGCTACCGGGTCGGGATGATTTTAGGCTGCGTTCAGCGCGTCTTTTTCACAGGCGTCAACGAAGCCACGGCTCGCGTGTTAAGTGCCAACGGCTGTGAGATTGTCATACCCAGATCTCAAGGTTGTTGTTCTGCTTTGCCCGAGCATCAGGGAGAAACCGCCCAGGCTCAAGCCTTGGCCCGGCAAATGATCGACAGCTTTGACAAGACAAATATTGACTATGTGATTATCAACGCGGCAGGCTGTGGCCACACGCTTAAGGAATATGATCATATTCTGGCGGACGATCCGGACTATGCAGAGCGGGCCACAGCGTTTGCCGCCAAAGTGCGCGATGTGCAAGAGTTTTTAGCAGAGGCTGGCCTCGTCACTCAGCTCCATCCCTTACAAGAGGCTCCTTTAACCATGGTGTATCAAGACGCCTGTCATCTCCTTCATGGTCAAAAAATCAGCCGCCAGCCTCGCCAGCTACTCGAACAGATTCCGGGCGTTACCCTACGTGAACCGTTAGATGCCGCCCTTTGCTGCGGTAGCGCGGGCGTGTACAACATGCTTCAGCCAGAAATTGCCCAAGCGCTCGGCCAGATGAAAGCCACTAGCTTGGTCAACACAGGCGCAGCTTTAATTGCCTCTTCTAATCCGGGATGCTCTTTACAAATTAAGCAGGCGTTGGAGCAGCAGGGCAAAAGGGTTACGCTCAAGCATCCGATACAGCTTCTAGATATGTCTATGCGAGGGGAAAAGCTATAGCCTTTTTATACGAGGAAAGTCATTTCGCTCAAATTTGAAAAAATATGGGCGAAACGATGTGTTTAGGGCGGCATCTGATAGTGTAAGTGCAATTGTCTGAAGAAATTTTGGTCTGAAGAAATCTGGTCTGAAGGAATCTTGGACAAGTCAGCGATTTCCCTATCTTTGGAGCTGCTTATATGCGCCGCCCCCGCATTCGGTTTCGTATTCGCCGCACGTTTCTGGCGCTATGTCTTTGCACGCTGCTAGCCACGGTGGGGTTAGGCAGTTTCTCGGCTCGACTGCCCGCGACCGCTCAATCCACCAATGCTCAATTCACCAATGCTCAATCCACTGATGCTCAATCCACTGACGTTAGTGAGCTGGTGCAAACTGGGGTAGATCGCTATCGGGCGGGGGAGTTTGTGGCAGCGATCGCACCCTGGCAATCCGCTTACGACCTGTACAAAGCCACTCAAGACTTACCAGCATTGGCCATTGTCAGTGAAAATCTGGCGCGGGCCTATCAGCAAATGGGACAAACGGCTGAGGAGATTACGTATTGGGAGCAGGCGATCGCCACCGCTCAAGCCCTGAACGATCCGCAGAAAATAGGCCGACTGCTGACAGAACAAGCCCAGGCATACGGCAGACTGGGGCAGCAAAGGCGGGCGATCGCCATCCTGTGCGGGAATGACAGCGCTCTTTGTGAACTAGACAGTGCGCTTCAGCTTGCGCTGGACACGGGCGATTTGACCGGTCAAGTCGCAGCCCTCGGCAGTTTGGGAGAAGCCTACCGACTCAGCGGCGATTCTGCCAAAGCCTTAGATTATTTAGCACAAGGAGAAGCGATTAGCCGCGAGCTAGGCGATCCTGCGCTCACAGCCGCGATTTTGAATAGCTGGGGAAATACCGTCTTTGGCGCGGCCCAAATTGCTTATCGGCAGGCCAGCGAGGCCAGCGACCGGGGCGCAATTATTGAGGTCAGTGAGCTGCAAGGCGAGATCGAAAAGTTCAATACTGAAGCTATTCGACGGTTCGAGCAAAGCCATCAGCTCTCTGTGGATCAGCAGGATGGGGTGGGGCAGATGCGATCGCTGCTGAACCTGATTCCCGCCTACGAACGAGCGAATGACTTTGCTACCGCCCAGCAGCGCAGACAACAGGCGCTGGCAGTCATGACTCAGCTACCCGACTCGCAAACTAAAGCCTTTGCAGCTATTAAGCTAGCAGACTTTTTAGAGGCCCCCGACGTCAGGCAGTCGTACGCCTTGCTGAATGACACCGTGCCGGATGAGGCGATCGCAGCCCAGGCTAGCGCCCTGTTGAATCAAGCCTTAGCCATTGGCGAAGCGATCGAAAATCCGCGCGTTACCTCATTTGCGCTAGGCCGGTTGGGCAATTTGGACGAACGCGCCAAAAACTACGATGCCGCGCTGATCAAGACCCAAGCCGCTCGCTTAGCTGCCGACCAGGCGCTGGCTGCTAAAGACAGCCTTTATCTGTGGGAATGGCAGATGGGCCGCATTTTGAAAAAGCAAGCAAAGCTGTCAGCCGCGACTGAGGCTTATGGCCAGGCAATTGATTTACTCAAGCAAATTCGCAGCGATATTCTCAATGCCAACCGCGACCTTCAGTTTGACTTTCGCGATACGGTAGAGCCGATTTATCGAGAGTATGCCGAACTAACGCTGCGCTCTGTGCCCGATCGGGTGATTGTGATAGAAGGTGAGCAGGCATTCACCAAACTAGACACCACGCTGACGACGCTAGATTCGCTCAAAGTCGCCGAACTCCAGAGCTATTTTGCTAACGATTGCGTGATTGAACAAGTCAGTGAGCGAGTCGATACGGTGAGCGAAGGTGATGCCACGGCTGTTTTTAGTACGGCAATTTTGGATGCTGAAGACAAGGTTGATCCAACCAGCAATCAAACAGAGAATGATGTAGAGACAAAGCGATTAACGGTAATTGTGAGCTTGCCGAATGGCCATAAAAAGATTTCTCAAACGGCGGTCAATCAGCAGGAAATTGCCGCTCAGGTGAATCGGTTTAGAGATACCCTACAAGCAGGCGGCAGCCAGTACATTACAGAATATGACTTTGCCCCTTCGCAACAAATTTACAACTGGCTGATAGCGCCCTTTAAAGATGATTTGGTTGGCGTTGAGACGCTGGTGTTTGTCAACGACGGCCTGTTGCGCAGCATTCCGATGGCGGCGCTGCACGATGGCAAGAATTTTTTGATCGAGAAGTTTGCGGTGGCCACCACGCCAAGCCTGACGCTGACCGCGCCCGAACGAGTGAAAGCAACAACCTCGCTAAATGCCCTGCTAGTGGGTGTGAGTGAGCCTTCGCAGGTGCCAAATAGAATATTTAAAGCGCTACCGGCTGTCGATGAAGAATTAAAAGAGGTCGCTAAGCAATTTGCCAATAGTGAAACATTGATTAACGAGAGCTTTTCTTTGTCGGCATTGCGTCAAGTCCTAGCAGAAAAAGACTATCGCGTTTTGCATATGGCCACTCATGGCACCTTTGGATTTGCGCCAGAAGATAACTTTATTGTAGTAGGCGCTAAGCAGGCCAATGAACAGACGAGTGAACAGGCCAGTGCTTTTAATGAAACACTGACAATTAGCGAGCTAGACACGCTCATTCGTAACAACAGCGACCCGACAAGAGCGCCCATCGAGCTGCTGACGCTAACAGCCTGCGAGACGGCAATTGGAGATAATCGCTCGACGCTGGGGCTGGCTGGGGTGGCGGTGCGGGCTGGGGTGAGGAGCGCGATCGCGACCCTATGGGCCATCAGTGACGAAGCTTCTCCTGAGCTAATCACACAGTTTTACGACAACTTGAAAGATCCAGCGCTGACGAAAGCCAAAGCGCTGCAAAAGGCACAAATCGCGATGATACAATCGGACGATTTTGTCCAAACTCATCCCTATCGCTGGGCTCCCTTTATTTTGATTGGAAACTGGCTGTAGTGTGGGTGCCCTTCTCTGAGTGCTGTCTTCTGGATTCAACTACGGCAAGTCTGCAATATTGAGCAGATCTTGACTGAGGGCTTCATTGTCCATTTCTGTTTCGGCTAAATCGCGTAGCAGTCCCGACCGGATTTGTTTAGCTTCGGGGGTCGCACCGAGGGCAACTTGCGCGATCGCGTCATGCCAAAGCCCTACTTTTGCATAGGCCAATGCTTTTTCAACCTGAGTGGCCGTGTCCGGTAGCTGGGCGGCAGCAGGTAGCGCTACGACCTCAAACGATAGTTCTTGAGCCAGCGATCGCGCCCGGTAACCCGGATCGCATTCGACAATCACCTGCCAGCGATATTCTTTATTCGCGCTCAGGGCGGGCAAATTAGTCGGAAGCTGATATTTGGTAAAGCCCGATGTGTAAGGTAGCGCTACCGTGTGGATGGGGACAGGAATGCCGTCTGCATTCGGGGCCAGCAGCCGAAACGTGACTGGAAAAGAGAGATCTGACTCGGGCAAATACCAGACAAATTCAGGATGCGTGGCGGCAGTATGACCGACTACCGAATTAATTCCAAAAATCGTAAATCCTGCGGCTGGATCGCCGACACAGCTACCGCTGCGGGTGCCCGTGGTGGTGCGGGGGCCACGCGGCCTGGGATTGCGCGGCGGCTGAAAATAGTTGCCAGCCGTGATGAGTGGGCTGCTGCCTGGATTGCTAGAAGAATCAAAAGCAGCAGGTAGCTCACTGGTGTTAGTTACCTCTGTCTGCGCAAGGGCCGAATTTTGAGAGCTGTCGAGGCTAGAGAAGCCAAGAGTAAATCCAACAATCAGAGCCGGTGTTGCTTTGCATAGAAGCGTCGTAAGTTTGGAAGTAAGCATGATTAGGAGCCTTAATACATCGCTTAAGTTGTCAACACTGTAGGATATTTGCTGGCGGTCTGTATCCGCCAAATCTGCCAGATTGAAGGTTAAAACCAGCTAGCCAAACTGCATAAAAGTACAAAGCAATCTGCAAGCCAGCCGCTCATTCACTTAACCAGCGCCTCCAGGCAGGCAAGCGAACGGGCCAGCGTAGCTCGCAGCAAACGCCCTGGGGCTGAACCGCCGTGCGCTCAAATTTGCCGCCTAGCTCGCGAGCCAGTTTATGCGCCTGCCGGGTACCATGTCCGCCTTGAACCTTGGGCCTTTTGGCCTGGAGGTCGCCGCCATTATCCACCACCTGAATAACGTTATATTTGCCCTCGCGTCGGCATTTTGTCGTCAGGCGAGTAGTCTCTTTGGCATATTGATAAACGTTTAGCAACGCTTCTTCTAAAAACCTGCCAAGGGCTCTTTTTTGAGTGGGCGTCAGGTGAGCGTCGGCCATAGACTCGAAGGTGGTGATTTGCACTACCGCTTCAAAAAAGCTGCGATGGCGTTCGAGCGTGCCTTTGTAGATTTCGTACAGCAGCGCGTCTAGGGGCATTTGTAAATCGACGGTGCGTGCGCCTGTCATCACGAGCTGGCCGCTGGGTAATAGCATTTCTTGGCGCATGGCTTCGTAAATGCCGCGTAGCTCCTGGTTTAGCGCTTGTAGATCTGGGCGAGTTTTGGGGGGTGCGCTCTGATCTTCGGGCCAGGTGCTGAGCATGTTGGAGAGAATTTGCAAGGGGCCGTTGTGAATGGTGTTGTATGTCCAGTCGATGAGCTTTTGGCGTTCGTTGATTTGAGATCGCAACTGAGCCTGCGCCTGATAAAAAGGATACAGGGCGACTGCGTTGAGCATAAAAGCCGCGATCGCCGGTACTAATGGCAGCCACCAGCTCGCCATCAGCAAGCTATAGCAAAACAGCACCCAGGCCGCGCTGATAGCCATCACCAACAGCAAATGCAGCGTGGGCTTTTTTCGCCAGTGAGCCAGGGCCATTCCCAGCAGACCCAAGCTCACAATCAACAGATATTCTAGTGGGTCAGGCACCGCTTTGATAAAAGGGCGATCGTCGTAAACAGCGCTCAAAATTTGGCTGACGGCATGTGCTTGAACGGTGACGCCTGGAATCAGGCTGGGGTTTTCGGCTGCGATCGCGCCCGATCTCACAAAGTCTTTCACCGGTTCTGCGGTATAGCCGACCAGCACCACTCTATCTTCTATCAAAGCCGGATCGACCTGACCAGACACTAGCGCCTCGTAAGTCACCTGCGCAAACGGCATCGGGCCTGCTCGAAAATTAATCAACGTCTGGTTACCGCCATTATCTGTCCAAACATAGCCGCCCGTATGCGGTCGAAATCTTGGAATTTCAGTTTCGCCAAATCGCATCGTTTGCGGATCGCGAATGCCATTAGCCAGCTCAAGATTGTCTTTGAGCAAATACTGTTGCGCTAGCCTTAGCGTCAGCGAAAAGCGATACTGATCGTCACCATCCGCGCCCGCCAACAAACTTCGACGCAGCGATCCATCATTATCTAAGAGGGCATCGACAAATCCTATCCGGTCTTCGGGCAACATCGGCGGCGGTGGCACCGGATAGGCGCTTAAAATTTCATTGATACCGATAATGTTGTTGTAGTTTTGTAAGGTAGCGGCTAAGTCTTCGAAGCCTTCACCGACAGGCGTATCTCGAAAAATATCGATGCCAATAACGCGAGGCTGATAGGTTTGCAGCGTTTGAATAAGCTTGGCCAGGTCTTTATCTGAAATTGGGTAGCCCAGTGAGGCTTGGATATCTGCTTCGGTAATAGCGACAATCGTGATGCGGCTGTCGGTGGTCTCGGCCAGGCGTCCGCGCAGACCCAGGTCAAAGGCTTTCCATTCTAAGGGCTGTAATAGGCCCAGCAGCCGCGATAGAATCACTAAGCCTGTGATCGAGAGTCCGGGTAGAATGCCCGTTCGCCAGTTTTGTCGCCAGGTTCTCATCTTTTTGTTTTGCTAAGGGGGCCATTACAACAATCAACAAACTATTAGTCAAGCAGCCCTTTCTCTCGGGCGGTGTTATAGGTTTGAATGCGAATGTTAGTCCCTTCGTCGGGATACACGCCCAGGGCATCTTGCGCCCTTGTCCAGTAGTGACGGACGGTGCGTTCAGAGACGCTCATTTGCTTTGAGATTGCCTTATCAGTCAGCCCTTTGACAAAGGCAAGCTGCAACATTTCCAGCCATTCTGGTTTAATTTCTAGCCCCGTCCGCATTTCGGGCGGGGTATAAATCAGTCCCTTCAAGGCCCAATCGACTTTGATCAACATTTCGTGGCTGGGCAGATTTTTGTCGGCAATGGTAAAGCCTGCCTGATGGGCATCAATGGTGGGCTTGAGGCGAACGAGCGATCGCACATGCGCACTTTGCACCACAAAGTTCAAGTTAGGGTAGGTGCTGATTAGCGATCGTAAAAGCTGCAATCCAGTTTCAGTTTTTGACTGCTCGCCCAGTTTTTCAGGAATCGACAAGTCCATCACCATCAGGGTGGGCTTGGCATCTTCGACGATGGGCTTAACTTCACTAGCGGTGCCAGCGGTCAAAATTTTGGCATCTGGGTACTGACCTTCCAATACCTTAAAGGTGCCTTCTAGTACTGTTTCGTGGTCATCGACAACAACAAATGTTTGAGTCATTTTAGGGCCTTTCCTTAAGGAGTTTACATACTGTGGAATTAATTATTCTGGGATGAAACGGCGGGGCGATTGCGCCAAGAAAACCGGCTGGTAAGTCCACGGCCTTCCTCTTTAATTTCCAGCCGACCGGCAGTTAAGCTATGGAATATTTCCTTAAGATGTTGAATTTTGAGCTGAACGGCTGCTTCGTAAGTAGTTTGAGCCTCGTCACCCGTTAGTCTCAGCCTAAGCGTATGGTCACTACCCTCACGCCCTAGCGCTATTTGCAAATGCTGTCCGGCGCTATCTGTCGGCACGATCAAAGTCAACAGCTCAATCACAATAGACAGAATGGTTTGATTCTGGTCAAGTGAGGAGACTTCGGGCTCGATCCAGTTAGCCGGAAGGTTAAGTTGAAGGGTGGTTTGGGGATGCGATCGCTGCCAGTCTTTGAGTGCAAACTGAAGCGCCAGCGGCAGACTATCGGCGACAAAAGGCGACGACAGCTCGTTACTCAAGCTTTCCAAAGCCTGATAAAACGTTTGAAATTGTTCCAACCAATGCGATGTTTGCTTAGCCTTTGGCTGAGTCGCGATCGCCTCTGCTTCAGCTTCCAAATAGCGCCGAAAGGCAAAGGTTTGCTGTAGCAAGCCATCACGAATTGATTCTGCCTTGTGATGGGCCTGCAACACCTGCTGCTGTTGCCACCACTGCCACGCCATGCGCTGCCGCAGCCATTTACGAGTCGCCCAATAGAGTGCGATCGCCCAGCCAATCGTAATCAACACAAATACCTCAACCAGTAAAACGTTCACGTAAGATCTATCCGTTTTGTGCGATCGCGCTCCACCCCCACTGACGCTATAGACCTGTTGACACTCTATCGATGTACTACGGTCACAACCCATCAGCTTACCGCCAACCCTATCGCCGATTCTGACCAAATACATTGCACTTTTCTGCAATCTCAGTATTTAACCTTCGCAATGTTCATTTCACAATTAGTGAACTCGTAATCATTCGCTACAGCACTCATTTAGTGATACATGGTACTTTACTTTCGCTACCACCCATTTTCGCCCTCTCGTAATGCCTACCTCCCGATTCCTGCTCTTCTGCTTGCTAACCAGCCTCAATACACTATTCGCTTCACCTACCCAGGCCCAGATCAACCCAGACCAAACCCTCGGCGTAGAATCATCCATCGTGACCCCAAATACTGAAGTCAACGGCGAGCAAGTTGATTTAATAGAAGGCGGCGCAGCACGAGGCTCAAATCTATTCCACAGCTTCAGCGACTTCAATATTCCGGCAGCAGAGCAGGTCTATTTTGCTAACCCTGTCGGCATCGAATCAATTCTAAGTCGAGTCACCGGAGACAATCTCTCTCATATATTTGGCGTATTGGGTGTTGATGGTAACGCTGATTTGTTGCTGATTAATCCTAACGGTATCATCTTCGGCTCTGAAGCCGTTTTAGATGTAGAAGGTTCCTTTTATGCCACTACCTCTGAGGCAGTTGCTATCGGAGAAGGCATCTATAGCGCTACTAATCCCGACCAGAGTCAGCTACTGGCAATCAAGCCAGACGCTTCATTTCTCAACTATTTAACATCGGCATCTGGCGATATTGTAAGTCGTGGACGGCTTAGTGTAGGAGAAGATTTTTCACTGGCTGCGAACAACTTAGACTTGCAGGGGCAGTTGGTTACTGGTGGAGCGTTATCTCTGCTTGCAGCCGATATACTGCAAATTCGCGATACGGTAGAGACACCTTTTGTGGCCTATTCCGGTGGTAATTTGCTCATACAAGGCAATCAACAGGTAGATATTGTGGCGCTTAGTCACCCAGAGAGTGGATTGTTTTCTGGTGGAGATATGGTGTTGCGATCGCCCCATCAAATCGGCGGCGACGCCCACTACTCAAGCGGTGGCAACTTCCGCATTGAGCAGCTCAACGGCGCTTTAGGGAAACTCTTTAGCCCGAAAGATCCCGTTATCATTGCAGATGGCGATATCTCCTTCAATAGCTACATAGGGGCTTCTTTGCATTTGTTAGCTGGGGGGAGTATTTTCATTCCATCTATCACCATTACTGACAAAGACGTCTCAGAGACCTCGCTGACTCAAACGGTTGTCCTCTCTGATGGCACTCCTTTGTCAATTAGTGGTTCAGATAGAGCGACACTTGATCTAAGGGCAGGTATTGATTGGACGCAAATTTTTGAAGAACCGCCTGGAAATCTAACTTTTGGTGTCTCTGTGGATTCCGAGTTTTTTGGAGACAGCGCGACTAGTTCTGGTATTGCTGTTGGCAACATTGACATAGAGCAGCCCGGAGGACTGATTTTTATGAGCAATCAGTTTTTACCTAATCATGCCTTACCCGCTAGCCCTATCAGTATATTCGGTAATGTAGATGCCGCAGGTAATGGGGGGGATGGTAGCTCGATCGTGATAGATGCTATTGAGGACATTGTTATTCAACCACTGATCGGTGACGGTATTATTAATGCGTCTTCTAATACAAGTAACAGCGGCGACATAAAGCTTTTAGCTCAAGGTTCAGTTAGTATGCTGGGCAGTTCAAGTGAAGATACCGCTAATCTACTCAGCAATCTTGATTTTGGGGCTACTGGTAGCACAGGCACAATCACAGTTGATGCAGAGAGCTTGACACTTTTAAACGCTCAAATTTCAAACAGTATTTTTGGGACGGGTGATGCCAAGCTCATTAAGATAAATGTCTCTGGAGATGTGAGCTTAGAGAACTCTCAAATCTTTAGCACCATTGCCTTTAATGGAGCAGGAGACAGTAGCGGTATCACCATTAATTCAGGCTCGCTTTCGATGCTGGGCTCACAAATTCTGACAATTGTTCGAGGCCCCGATTTTGGCTTTCCTGCGGGTGCTGGAAATGCTGGCGATATCAATTTAAATGTTGCGGGCGATATCTCACTGACTGGTTCAGCTTTAGAAGAGTCAGAAGAGGGGTTAGTTGTTTCAGCAGGTATTGCCAGCGCTTTGGCACCTGAATCTTCTGGCAGCTCTGGAAATATCACCATCAATGCCGACAGATTACTTTTGAATGCTTCTGGCTCTATTAGCAGCGCAATAGATAGAGATGCAGCAGGCAAGTCTGGCAATATTGTTCTAAATCTCAATAATTTGGAGTTAAACAATCGTTCTAGTATCTCTAGCAATACTGCGGGTCAAGGAGATGCCGGAGAGATTGATATTAACGTCACTGAGGCAATGTCCATAACCGACGAGTCTGTCGTCACTAATAGCGTCATCTTTGGTGCGGTAGGCGATGCCGGGCAAATAAATATTAATGCAAAGGATTTGACTGTAGCATCGGGCGCTACTATTCAAAGTTCTGTTTTTCAGTCTGTTAA
This sequence comes from Phormidesmis sp., assembly GCA_049791095.1. Lineage (GTDB taxonomy): Bacteria > Cyanobacteriota > Cyanobacteriia > Phormidesmidales > Phormidesmidaceae > Phormidesmis. The sequence continues at coordinate 11,276 of JBAQZP010000025.1, read as the reverse complement.
TGGGTTGCCTGCGGGCATAGGCAACGCTGGTAGCATTACCCTTGAAGTAGGCGATCGCCTTTTGATCACCGGTCAGCAAGCAGGGCTCAGAAGCGCTATTGCTACAGACTTAGGAAGAGATACCGAAGGAGTAGGAAGAAATATTAGTATTCAAGCTGGTTCGCTCGAAATTGGTGATGGCGCTCGACTCAATGCGAGAACCCAAGCTAGCGGGCAGGCGGGCAATATTCAAATTGAGGCTGACAGCGTCCTAATTTTTAACGATGGTGGTATTACTTCTGCTACGAGTTCGTCTGGCAATGCTGGAAATATTCAACTTGATGTTGCTAGCCTAGAGATCAATGACGGTGCTTTTATTCTCACCGATGCACTGACTGGAGCTTCTGGACAAGGCGGACAGCTTATTGTAAACGCCAGTGACTCTATTGAGATAAGGGGTGTTTCCCTTGTTGATTTAGCGGCAGGTATTGAACCTGACTCAAGCGGGTTGTATGCCCAAACTAGAAGCACTAACAGAGCAGGTGACATTATTCTGAATACAAATTGGCTAACGGTTGCTGACGGGGGATCAGTGTCAACGGAAACTAGCGGTCAGGGGGAGGGGGGTGATATCGTTGTTAACGCAGGCCCCGTGCTGATTACAGGCGGATCTCCTAGCGAATCTTTTTCCAGCAGTTTTAATGCGGGTGCAGAAACAGGCTCTTCTGGAAATGCGGGCAATATTATTTTCAATGCTCAAAGTATCTTGGCTTCGGAAGGAGGCTTTATTGCCTCTTCGGCGAAGAGCGGAAGTTCTGGAAACGCAGGTAGTGTTTCAATTACCGTTGATGATCTTATTGAAGTCGTTGGCAGAACTTCAGATGGAGATGCCGCAACTGCAATTTCAGTAGGTGTGGCACTAGGTGCTTCAGGAAATGCCGGTAATATTTTTATTGACACAGGCTCGATAAGCGTCCGAGATGGCGGTGGTGTCTTTGCGCAAACTTTTGGGACTGGGCAACCCGGATCTATTAGAATTATGGCCAGAGATATGGTGGAAGTGGTGTCGAGAGATGGCGACATCAGCCTAATCAACAGCTCCATTGGCCCGGATGCCGGGAATGCGCTTAGCACTATTGATATTCAAACTCGGGCGTTGCGGCTAGAAGGCGGCGGGCAAATTGCATCTAATACATTTGGTGCTGGCGACGCGGGCGACATTCTGGTTTTAGCTTCCGATTCTGTAGACATTATAGGTATTACTTCGGACGGGTTCTTTCCCAGTGGAATTTTAGCGAGGAGTATCCCTACGGTTCAAGAGCAGGTTAGATCAGATGGTGGGCTAGAAACTATCTTTATCCCTGCAACCGGACGCGGTGGAGATGTCGCACTGGAGACAGGGCTGTTGAGGGTGTCGGATGGAGGTGTCATTAGCTCTGAAACTTTCGGCCCCAGTGATGCTGGAAACATAGCAGTATCTGTTGATAGGCTAAGGATGCGAGATGGAAGTATTTCAACCGCTTCTACGCAAGGATCAGGAGGAGGTATTCAAATTCGCGCGGATAGTGCGCAGCTCTTTGGAGATAGCGATATCACTACTTTTGTAGCCGAGGGTACTGGAAGCGGCGGCGATATTAGCATCGACGCTGATGCGCTAATTGCTTTCGATGATAGTGATATATTAGCGTTTGCCGCAGATGGGCGCGGTGGAAATATTGATTTTGGCCGAACAGCTTTTTTCGGCCAGAATGTTCAGGTTGCTGCGCCTAATATTGACCCCCGCACACTAGACAGTAATAGCCAAGTTGATATCAATGCAAGGGGCGGGCTTTCCTCTGGGAACATTGTTCTTTCCGACGTTAGCTTTGTTGAAAATGGTCTTATCGAGTTAGCGGCTAGCTTGGTTAATCCTGAAACGCTGATTGCTAATAGCTGCATTGCTCGTGGTAATGACACTGCAACTACCTTTACTGGCGTAGGGAGTGAGGGACTGCCTCAGACGCCTGAGGCAGCACTTTCCAATTCCTATGCAGTTGGCACTATTCAATTGATTCCTACTGATACAGATGAGGTTGGGGCGATCGCAGAACCCCAGTCTACCTATCGCCTTGCAGACGGTCGATTGGTCATGAGTCAGCTATGCGAGTGAAAGACACCCGTCACTTCTGTTTTTGCTTTTTAGTGAATGGTTACTCGCAGGCTCTACTCATAATCAAGCGGCCATCTGCAAGGCGGTATAGCGCCTCAGGTTCGCCGATGGGTTGATTGTGTTGCCAGGCTGACTCTTCAAAGAGAGCGTGAATAGTTCCGGTTGGAAAGTTCACGGTTTCAGTTGCGGTGGGTTGTTCGGGAAGGCCCTGTGAGTTGTTGATAGCGAGACTGCCTGTTGGAAACTGACGGGCAATGCAGCTCGTGGCTACCAGTTGATCAGCGTTAATCAGATTGTCGGGCAGATCGTTCAGGCTATCTTCTAAAAAGCCAGTGTCGGGGGCGTTGATGGCAACAATGCCGCTTAGTCCAAACTCAGAGCTGGCTGTAATGTCGTTTTGAGGCGTGCGCTGCTCACGGAATTTTGTGCCAAAGATGCCCTGAGCGGTGATATTGACGCGGCCACCGTTGCCCAAACGAGCGTTGGCGCTAATGTCGCTATTTTCGCCAGGAATGGCCACGATAAAGGGAGTGCGAATCGTGACGTTACCACCGTTGCCTAACCCTGAGGCGGGTGTCAGAAAGCTACTGACCTCGTCAGTTCCGGCTTCTGCTGAGATGGATGAACCGCCGCGCAATAGTAAAAGATTGTTTAAGCTTAGAGAAATATTTCCGCCATCACTGGCGGGGGCAACGGCTTCTAGTTTGCTGTTGCTTTCTAGCTGAGCGGTGTTTGCTCGAATGATCAAATCGCCTGTTCTAGATTGGGATTGTAGGCCGCTGACGCTGACGCTGCTGCGATCGCGCAATATCAACTCACCCACATTAATATTCAAAGTACCTGCGCTACCTTGAGCGATCGCAGCCGTATCAATGACGGAGCCATTCTCCAAACTAAGCTCTCTGGCCGTGATGGTGACATTGCCGCCACGACCAATACCAAGGGCAGAAGCCGCCGATACAAAGCCGTTATTTAACTCAAATAAGTTGTCAACCTGAATTTGAACATTTCCGCTTTGTTCCTCGCTAAAAGTAGACGTGGAAATTTGGCCTCTATCTACGATCGCCAGATTGCCAGTTTCAATTGAAACTAACCCCGCGCCGCCCAAAACGCCATCAGCAATAATATTAGCAGCGTCAATTACTACCGCATTGCTGGCATCAATCGCAAGTGTGCCACCATGATTGATGATAACGGTAGCGCGATCGCTCAACTCCAAATTCTCAGTATCGATCGCAATGCTACCGATCTGAGCTAGTCCTAGAGGTAAACTCACGCTGACATCGAGCATGGCTCCATCCGTAATGGTCACCGTCTGAGCATTTTGGATATCAATACTGCCTGGAGCCGCCAAGCCAAGAGCACGTGCGGTCACGCCGCTAGCAGATCCTGCCGCTGAGCCACCAGTCAATAAAATTGAATCAGCATCAATCACAATGCCGCCCGCTGCGCCCGTGATACCCGCGTTGCTACTAATCAAACCGCCATCTGTAACCACCAGTCGATCAGTCTCTATATCTAGCGTGCCTGCTAAACCGCTAACATCTGGCGATGAAAAAATTCCACTCACAAATTCAACACCGTCTGAGCTAGCAGGCGAAAACCCAATAATTTCCACTAACGCTGCATCGCGAATAGTCACCGCACCCCCAGACATAAATCCTGACGTTTGTGCGCCAATGCTCGCCCCATCTTGTATGCTCAGTTCGCGGGTCGATATTTTTATCTCACCGCTACGCGCACTGTTTTCAAGCAAAGGATTGCTTGCCACTAAGCCCGTAGAGTTGAGGCTACCAAACGGATCAACGCCGATGCCAGAAAGTAAAACACGCTCATCTACATTCAGCGTTAGAGTGCCCCCTTGGGATATGTCAAAAGGCGCTACTTTGAGCTGAGAGCCGTCAGTGAGCGTGAGCTGGCGGGCCGTGACAGTAAGATTTCCACTATTACCAAAGAAAGGTGCTGTGTCGGCTTGAGCGCCATTGGTTAGAGCGATCACATTACCCGCCACTAGCCGAATATCTCCACCATACGACCACACAAAACTTCCCGTACCGTCCAGGCTAAGGTTCCTTCCAGCCTCTAGTGTGATATCCCCTTTACCCAATGCTTGAATGCGGCCATTAAGCACAACATCATTTCCTGCCGTCGCCGTCAGGCCAACGCCAAAAGCAGTCATATCGACATCAGTGTTAAACGTAATATCTTGCGTCGCTTCTAAAACGACATTATTGACAGAGCTGCTAATGACACTGGCGGCAATTCGGGTTGTACCTGCGGCAAAGTCCGGATCGCCAGCTTGATCAACATCGCCTAGATCAAAAGTATCTGCCCCATTACCAACAATCTCAATATTAGTAGGGTCAATTAGTAGAGTCCCAGCGATTCCATTAGTGGCCCCAGCATCTACTTGCCCGGCATAGCGCAACCCGTTTTCTCCAGAGACCTCCACAAACCCGCCGTCGCCTTGCTGTTCACCGCCACGAGCCAAAATTACACCCGCAAAGCTTGTATCCTTAGCTGACCATACAACAACTTGACCGCCCTGGCCAATATCGTTGGCGCTTGCCTCAATAACTGCATTTTCATCAATCCGAACACTGTCTGCGGCAAAACCACTCTCTGAATCTTTGCCAACAAAGACCTGCCCGCCACCGGATGCACTGCTAACATCTATATCAGAACTGTTTAGAAGATTTACTTGATTCCCTAACAGATAAACTTCACCGCCAGGTATATAAATAGAACCTGCGTTTTGTACCACATCAGCAAACAGCGAAAGAGATTCTCCTGCCTGCATTTGCAAATTCCCAACATTCACAATGCTAGCACCCGATGCAGCCTGGCCCGTTTGCAACCCTAATGGAGTGCTCACCGTCAGCACAGCACCATCATTAGCAGCGGCTGCACTAAACTCACTGCCATCCGCAAAACCAATTGACCCAGCAGCCCCCACGAACAACGAACCTTCAATATCCAGGATCGCTTGGGAACCAAAGAAAACGCCGTTAGGATTGAGTAAATACAGATTAGCTGAACCATCTACGCCTAGCTGGCCTAAAATGCTGGAGGTATTTTCTCCAGTAACGCGACTAAAAATATGCTCGACAAAGGCAGGATTTGCAAAATAAATGGTCTGCCTTTCGGCAATGTTAAAGTCTGAAAAACTATGAAATAGATTTTCGCCGCGCAGTGCCCCTCCTTCGATTACGCTAGACGCCTCACTTTGTTCTCTCAGGGTGGGAATCACAAGCGAGCTTTCTGAGCCCAGTGTGCTATCTGGAACAATTTGAGCTAGCAAAGGACGGGCTGTGCTCAGCAAAAGGCCAAGGCTGGTGGTGATACTCAGCCAAAACACCCGAGCGATTTTCATGATTGGCTTACCTTGCCATGCTTTGATAGCAAAACTACTTGGTACATAGACATAGCATAATCGCCGAAGCTCAGATCGTTCAGGTCGATGTATGTTGCAAACCTTCAAGGTTGAGCGCTTGTGGGCGATCGCAGATGCCCATAGCGTAAAAAAAGAAAAAATATAGAATATTTCAGTCTTTGTGGCAAAAATCCGCTATTCTGCCAGTGTATTTGCCTACTTATAAAAGCCCATGCGAACACACTTTTCAAAAAAGTTGACCGTATTGTTAGGTCTGCTGCTATTCGTATGGAAAAGTTCGGGGCCAGTCGCTGCTCAAGCACCCCCTTCGCAGCCACCGCCTTCGCCGACAGAGCCCGCACTGCCGCCGATAGAGCCGATAGAGCCAGAGACATTGCCCGCCCCACAGCCGCCACCGTTAGAGATTGACCCGGATGTAGCAGAGCCGGGCGCAGAGGAGGTAGTAGAGGAATCAGTAGCGGTAGAAAGCTGTTTGCCTTTGGCGGATTCGGAAGAAGAGCCTTTTGCTGTCACGACGATTGAGGTGGTGGGCAGTACGGTTTTGCAAGCTGAAATTGAGCAAAAGGTGGCCTGCTATGAGGGCAAGCAGATTACGCTGTCGGATTTGTTTAGCTTGCGATCGCAAATCACCCAGCTCTATATCGACAACGACTACATCACCTCAGGGGCCTTCATCCCCAACAATCAAGTTGTGGGCGATACCCTACAGGTACAGGTGATTGAAGGCAGGCTAGAGACAGTTCAAATTGAGGGGTTGAAACGATTACAACAAGGGTATGTGCGATCGCGTATCAACCGAGCCGCTGGCTCACCACTCAACCGCCAGCGCCTTCAAGATGCGCTTCAGCTTTTACAGCTAGACCCCAATATTAGCCAGGTAAATGCAGAACTGACCGCAGGCAGAAGGCCAGGAGAAAGCCTCTTGATTTTAAGTTTGCAAGAAACTAAGCCGCTCAGTCTGCTAGCGAGCAGCGACAATTATCGCTCTCCTAGCATTGGCTCAGAGGGGCTCAATCTTTCAGCAAGCTACCGAAACTTGTTTGGCAGAGGCGAGGTAATTTCGGCAAGCTATGGCCTTACAGAGGGGCTCGACCTTTACGACGTGGGTCTGTCTGTTCCTTTTAATGCCGCTGATGGCACGCTCAGCATTCGCTATGACAACAGCGATAGCCGAATTGTCGAAGATGCCTTTGCCGATGTGGGCATTCGCAGCGATACGGAAACGATTTCTGTAGGCATTCGCCAGCCGATTAAACGAACAACTTCAGAAGAGTTCGCGTTGGGGTTAGATTTTGACTGGCGGCGAAGTCAGAGCTTTATTTTAGATGATATTCCCTTTTCTTTTTCGATTGGGCCAGAGGATGGGCGATCGCAGGTCAGCGCCTTGCGATTTTCACAGGAATGGACAAAGCGCAACATTCGCCGGGTGTTGGCCGCTCGCTCTCAGTTTAATGTGGGCCTGGATATTTTGGGTGCGACCAACAACGACAGTGGCACCGATGGCCAATTTTTCTCTTGGATTGGTCAGTTTCAGTGGGTCGAACAAGTCTCACCTCGGCTGCTTTCGCTCATTAAGCTAAACGCGCAGCTTACACCCGATTCTTTACTACCGCTAGAACGCTTTAGCCTGGGCGGCCTGGGTACGGTACGCGGCTACCCTCAAAACCAGCTAGTCGCCGACAATGCCCTCAACGCCTCGGCTGAATTGCGGATTCCGCTCACTCGTAATGCCAACACTTTGCAGCTAGCTCCTTTTATCGATGCTGGCTACGGTTGGAACAACAAAACACCGAATGCCAGTACTACATTCTTGCTTGGCACAGGCGTTGGTCTACGCTGGCAGGCCACACCTAATATTTTCCTGCGGACAGATTATGGCCTCGCTTTGACCGATGTCGATAACAGGGGATCTTCTTTACAAGAAAACGGATTCTATTTTTCCGTGACCTATCAACCTAATTAAAAAAGCTGTATAATCCTGACGTGATTGGCTTTTGCAGGGAAGAAAAAGGATTAAACCGTTCGCTTATGGTGCAGGCAAAAGCTGATTTGCTGACGTTTGATGACTTTGTGGTGCGGTATCCAGAGGGTGGCGGTCGCTATGAGCTGCGCTATGGAGAAATTGTAGAAATGCGGCCTATTGGCCCTCACGAGGAAGTGATTGCGCTGATTCGCAGAAAGCTAGACTTTGAAATTGAGCGGTTGAATTTACCCTATTTTATTCCGCAGTCTTGTTTAGTGAAGCCTTACCGGGAAGCGGAGGGATATTTGCCAGACATTATCGTACTCGATCGCGAAAAGGTGAAAGAAGATCCTTATTGGCAAAAAGCTTCGAGCATTTCGACTGGCGTGCCCGTTAAACTAATTGTTGAAGTGGTGAGTACCAACTGGCAGGACGATTATTTGATTAAGCTCGCTGAGTACGAGAAGCTGGGCGTTCTAGAATACTGGATTACAGATTGTCGGGCCTTGGGCGGGGTTCGGTTTATTGGCTCGCCCAAGGTGCCGACCGTGTGGATTTATACGCTAGAAGGTGAAGAGTACGCCGAAGGCCGGGCGTTTGGGGCTGGGCGATCGCTAACATCTTTGACTTTTGCCGATCTGTCGTTAACGGTTGATCAAATTATCAATGCTGGCAAAGGACAGTAGCCTTTACTGATGCAAGACTATTCAAAGTACAAAGCGATTTCGCCGACGGCCTATGCCGATGGGCTGGGCAGAGAGCAGTTTATGGATATGGATATTCGCGAGCTGTGGCCGCAAATACCGCGAATTGCAGGGCCTGCCTATACGGTGCGCTGTGCGCCAGGAGATAATTTAATGCTGCACGCAGCGATCTATCGGGCTAGTCCTGGGGATGTAATGGTGGTGGCTGGGGGCGGAAATGATTATGCAATGAGTGGCGGAAATGTCTGTGCGATCGCCCAAAAAAGAGGCATTGCCGGTTTCATCATTGACGGCGTCATTCGAGATATCGCTGAAGTGCGCGCTGCCCGATTTCCTGTTTTTGCCAGAGGATGCATTCCTAAACCAGGTGTGAAAGAGGCTTTGGGCGCATTGAATATCACCATTCACTGTGGCGGCGTGCAAGTTTCGCCCGGTGACGTGGTAATTGCAGATGAGGAAGGTATTGCCGTCGTACCTGCCCAGCAGAAAGAAGACATTTGGCAAATTGCAAAAGCGCGAACAGACAAAGACGCCATCACCGCTTTAGAAGATTGGGAGAATGCCCATAGGGCGAAGATAGAGAGACTGCTAAAAGCCAAAGGATTTGTTGACCAGTGCTAGGCATTGCACCTGAAAATTTTGTGGTCTGCCGATCCTGGTTGTGCCTAAGGTAACAACGCCCCGCCTGACAAAAGTATCAGCCTAAATGACAAAGGTTTCGGTATGCTGGCGATCGCCCAGCCCTAGTTCAATAGCAAAAGATTCACTCACAGCCCCTCGAAGATAGGGCAATTGAATAAAGGTGTCGTCTTTTTGGGCGATGACGGCAGCGAGTACCTGCTGTTTATTAAGTAGCAGCAAATTGAGCTGCTCGGGCAAAACGCTAGACTCTTGGGCAGGCTGCGCTTGGACACAAATTTTGTACAGATCGGCGCTCTCTTGATAAACCGCCACTAGCAGCACCGCTTTGGCTCTAGACATTTCGTAAGGCGTGTTTTTGTCGTCAGGTGCGCCCAAGTCGATTGATTTGCATCGCTTAATCAAGGTTTTACTGCGCAGGTGATAGGCATTGCGCAGGCGAGTGGCCGGACATGCCGCCGATTCAAACAGCCGGTCTAAGGACTGCCAATCGGCCTCGAACTGTCCTTGAAACCACTGACTGAGCTGGCTTGAACGGTTAGGGGCACTGAGGTTAATGACTGGTTCGGCGGCGTAGGTGGTGAGATGAGGTGCCCTGACCATCGCTGGCGTGCCTTCGCCAAACTGACTTATAAACTGTTGCATTGCGTATGCTTTTACGAGGCTTGGCAGATAGAACGTGGGTGGCTCGGAACCAGTATGAATGGCGAGCAGCGATCGCTGCTTGAGTGAATCTAACGCCGAAATTAATTCGGCTGAGCGCACTGGCAGCGGTAGGGTGCGCTGCAATTCGCTCAGGGGCAGCGGCGTTTCCTGACTGGCTAGCCAGTACAGAATATCGGTTTCGGTAGGGGTCAACCGTTCAAAAGAGGGCGACAGCAAACGTGATATATCGGGGAACAACACCGAAGGCTGCTTAAGAAACTCATCGACTCTGCCGTTAAAAATTTCTCGAATCACCCGCGCGGCCAACTTGAGCGCCTGAGGATGCCCCTGATAGCGGGCAATCAGTTCGGGCCAGTCGTCAGCCGAGGCCAGCGACTCGGCTTGCAAAAGTTTGTAGGCAGCGGGTTCAGCCATATGGCTGAGGTTTAGCGATCGCCCCCCCAGCCGGTTGCCATAGCTGCTGCGGTGAATCAAATCAGCCGGGCTCTCTATACCTGTAATCACCAAGCAGCTCCGCAGACCTGACGCCGATTGCAAAAACTCGCCGTAGGCCCGGTACTCCGGCAGATATTCGCCCGCTAAGTGTTGGGGCTGTAAAATGCTATCAATGTCTTCGAGCACTATCAGCAAAGACTTTTGGGCCATAACGCTCAGCAACTGGGTGGTAGACTGCCCCGCTTTAGAAACCACGCCCAAACTGGTTAAAATACTGGTACAGAGGTCTTCTACTTTAGGCTGGCTTTGGAGCGATCGCCACACCACAAAATCGAACTGCGAACTCATCCGAGCAACCAGCATTTCAGCCAGCAGCGTTTTACCCACGCCGCGCAGCCCCCAAATCCCTACCAGGCGGCCACGCCCGTCAGTGCCTGTTGTCGCTTCGGCCAACCAGCGAAGCCCTTGCGCTAGCGCCTCTTCATAGCCGTACATCTCTGACGAAGCAACCAGCGGCACCCCGCCATAAATGGCCCCTCCCAATGCGGCAATATCACAGGCGCTAGCGGTTGCCGAATCAAGCACCGCCGATGGATACCAGCCCAAGCTCGCATTCGCCACCTGGCTGTCTGCCGTTGCCGAACTACCCGCCAAATAATCTGTTTGAGGATTTGTTTGGGAGGCCGTCTGATCGCCCCTCGTTAAAAAAGCCTCTGTAGAAAATTCTGACTGCTCGTACGTCGCAAGATCCGAATCGATTGGGGCATTGGCGACTACATAAGCTTCCAAAGCCACCCGAAAATTCGTTTTGCCCACCGAGCGACCAAAAATGTTAGATAGCTGTTTCCAAAGCTTGGGGGCAACATCGCGCATTAAATAATTGGTGCTGTATTCCGAACCATTGGCCATCTGTTCGTAGGTCAGCCCACGCCAGGTGCCCTTCAAAATTACGATTTCGGGTTCTTTTAAGGCATGTCCTAAACCCATCGTCACGGCAGCGTTTAACCATTTGAGCGCAGCAGTCAAATCCACGTTTTTATCCTCATCTGCCAAAAACCCAGCACTCTAGTCATCTGTACAACTGCGCCACTTCGCGTAACTACGCTAAATGGCGTAGTTTATCTTTACATAGCTTCTTTGATCCCCAACACAGATCCCTGACATGGAGTTCACTCGTTTAGATATCTGCTCAGTTAATCAATTTAGTTAATCGATTTAATTAATCGGCGGGAAGTCCCGCGCTCTAATCTTTGATTGAGCGTCGGGATGAAAGCCAGGTGAGTGACAGCGAACAGTCTTGACTCCATGCTAGTATGTATATATATCAACTGCTTAGCAAGGTTTTCC
>JBAQZP010000024.1:0-2845 GCA_049791095.1 Phormidesmis sp. | reverse complement strand
AATGGAATATCATCCACCCGCTCGTTCCCTATTAGCTCTGCCATAGCTGCTATGCCTTGATATAACTTGGCTTCATTATGCAGGCCGCTATTTGATTTTCTCCACTTTTATTTCAGCGAACCGTGAGCTCTAGTTATGATGAGTTCCATTAACTTATACAGCGGAGACAAGCTAGTGACGGTTCGAGCAATTTTGGAATGGGACAATGAAGCGCAGTCGTACTCGGCTACTTGCCCAGAGCTAAATTTTGTTTCTTCTTTTGGAGAAACGCGAGAGAAAGCTATAGAGAACCTCAAAGATGCGATTCAGCTCATGCTGGAACCTATTCCTGAGCATTTGCTAGATATGCAGCCTCCTGCTGAATAGTTTCATTAGATAGGGTATCTAAACAAGTATTCGCTAACGTAGCATTCAACCACGGTTAAAATCGCTTGTTAGCCCGTACTCTGCCAGGTGTGAATTGCCCCGAAAAATCTAGACCTGTATCTCTGACTTCCTCACGCACGATATTCTTACGTGAGGGACTATTGTTGCGCTTGTTGTGTTCGCAATGGATCTCTTCTACTTCCAGCAAAAGTTGAAGGAAGGCATTGCCGCAGACCTGATAAGTAGTGTCAGATAGACCACAACCATACTAGGTTAGATGATGCGATCGCTAGACTAGCTTGATGTACGAATACTTACGCATTTGGAACAAGCTGACGCCGCCGGGTTCTGACAAGTTCAGGAACGTATTTATTTTTGTCTTCCTGCCCATCGAAACCAAGGCGCTCGTACACCATGCCGCCGATGCCGGGGATGACTTCGCCTCTATCAGTGCGTTCGTCATCTTCAGCGAAATAGATGAACTGGAATTTTTTACGGACTGAGGATTCAAACTCGACAGATAATCTCTGTTCAGCGCCCGCATAGATAACAGGTGCGACGATGAATATTTTCTCTGGATTGATGGTTTGGATGAGGTCATTCAGGTTGGTCTTTACGACGCAGCCGCCAGAGATAATAGATTTGACAATGACTAAGTGACTAACGGTACTGCCGGCAGGTTCTGTGTACTTTCTGATGATGGGCGAGGCTTTTATATCGCTGACGTTGAAGGGTGAGAATCTTTCGTTCCAAAAGCAGGCGAGTGAGATGGACTGAAGATGGCGCTCCAAGGGGGTCAGCATTCCTTTAGCCAGATAGTCTGCATCTTCGACGGTGCAGGCCAGGTATAGGGTGGAAGCGCTATCTGAAATTTTTGTCGCTACGACTTCGCCAAGGCGTTCTCCCAGTAGGGTCATGGCCTCTTTGTAAGCATCTGGTGTGGTGGTTTTGTCCGCTAACCGACCTAGCTGCGCTTTTGACAGGTCTGTATTGAAGTTAGAGTATGTTCTTGTCATAGCAAGACCTCGAAGGCTTCAAAGGTTGTGGGTTCAGATGCTTTGATCCGATTCTGAAAACGGTCGAAGTTGGGGTGGCCGATGCGGTATGGGATGGTTCCTTGATCAATATTATTGCCATATTGCCAGTGAAGGAAGCCTTTTGAGAGGCTATAGCTCAAGCCAGTAATATTACTTAAAATACGCGCTACTTCTGAATCTAGCAATAGGGTGTCATCGAAGGAGCGAATGAAAGACGGAGAGGAGTCCTGAGCCTTTGTCAGAATGTCTAGAATCGACACGTCGGATTTTGCGTCGGCAGCCCAGACGCCCAGCAGTACTTTTGCGACGCACTCTATTTTGTCGGAGCGAGGGTCTTCAAAGGCACAGAGGTATTTGATAGCCTCGAAAAATTCAGGCACTGCGTAAACGACTTCCATTAAATTTTTGCTGGATGGGAAGTGCATTACCTGACTAAATGCTTGAATTTGCGGAGGGCAAGTGGTTGCTAACCGCTGTTGAAGCCGCCGGTCAGAGACGACTAAAACCATTTCTGATCGTCTATTGATGCTTCGGTTGAGGGCTTCCTGTTTGGCGAAGTCATCGGCTATTGACTTAAGGCTGCTTCCCCAGGTGATGCTTGGGCTATTTTTTAGCTGATGGTGCTGGAGTCTGTTTTCTGCTTCGTAAAGGATGACCAAATCATCTACAAAGGACAAGATTTGGCTGTAAAACTTGATTTCTGAACGTTGTTCTATCGCGCTGGCGGAAAGCAGCGCAATTTTGTATGCTGCAAAAAAGTTCTCATAGGTGTTGCCCCTTTCGTTGCTGATGCCGCCTTTGTGCTTGTTTTTTAGATACTTCAGTGAGGCATCACCAAATAGCTCGCTGATTTGATTTTCTGAATACATTCAAATCTATGTCTGCGTATTTCTAAAGTTCTAGCAGTTTAGCAGTACAGATGCTCTTGTATGCAACTGATCTGAAATACCCATTGCATAGACTTTTTAGAATGGCGACCGCTCATAACAAAAAGTAGCGAGTTAAGAAAGGATCATTGACCTATCACATACAAACGACTTCCTATCAACCACTCTGCAATGATGCAATAACCTCTAGTGCAAATGATGCACCATCGACGGCTTCTCCGTCTGAGAAACGTGTCTTCTGGATGATCTTTCGGGCATCGTTAAAATTTTCTCCACTGATAATGCACTGCAATTCCCTCTGGAAGGTTTCCAAAGGGGCTTCCGGATATCCAGGCTGTTCTACCAGCCATCTCAGGAGATCAGCGGCACTCTCATTTATATCGTTGAATGATGGCTCAGAAATATTCACTGGCATTTGGGTAACTATAGATCAATGGCACTGACTTAAGCTGAATTAAGCAGCCAGCTTGGCTTTGAGTACATCACGAGGTTGACGCATTCGGGGAAAAGGTTTTGGTCTGCGTTTCACCACTCTGGGTTCATGTCGGTCAGGCC
>JBAQZP010000023.1:0-95358 GCA_049791095.1 Phormidesmis sp. | reverse complement strand
GCATAACTTTCGGATGAGTCATCGTCGAGGACAAGTCAATAAGCTGGAAGCGATCGCTTAAAAGGAAAAGCTCAGGATAAGGGATGCCTATTTCTGTTATTCACACTATTACCGATAAAGTCTAATTAACAACTGGCAGCAGCAGGACGATCCGATTCATTTTCGAGCGATTCGCGATCGCCTCATCACCTCCCCCCGCTGCACCCAGCTCCTGCGCCTTTACCAACAAGTGTTAGCCGATCGGCCTGTCTTTTTTGACCATAGCAACCTTCAGCAAGAGCTGCTGCTGACGGGCCTGGTATTGCTTCATGGCAGCCAGCTACATATCGGCAACAAAATCTATCGGCAAGTCTTTGATTGGGAAACTATATCGCTAAGCGGGCCTTTCACTGCCAGCTATCTTTGCTAATCAATCTATTCAGCTAGCGCCATTTTATATCTGACGGGCGAGCCGCCCATGCCACAAGAGGCTGAACACTCTCTACAAAACTAACGAAGAACAGAGCCGCGAGTAAGTTATTTTTAGGCTTAGCCTTTACTATCAGCAGCTTCTATTTTTCTCATGCATATTCTTATTACTGGCGGCGCGGGATTTTTAGGACAGCGACTGGCCGCCGCGCTCCTGCAACATCCTATTATTGGCAAACAGCTCAAGCAGCTTATCCTCGCTGATGTCGTGTTGCCCACCAGTCCGGCAACAGGGCTGGCGACTGAGAAAGTTCGCTGCGTCGAATTGGATATCACTGATTCTGAAGCCGTTCGGCACTTGATTACCCCCGATATCACGGCAATTTTTCATTTGGCCGCTGTCGTCAGCGGTCAGGCAGAAGCCAATTTTGACCTGGGCATGGCGGTCAACGCTGAGGGGACGCGCATTTTGTTAGAAGCTGTGCGTCATCAAACTCCCGGAAAAATGTTTGTTTTCGCCAGTTCGCTGGCGGTTTTTGGGGGGCAACTGCCTGCTGTGATTACCGACAAAACTGCCGTCATGCCCCAGTCTTCTTATGGCACCCAAAAGGCAGTTAGCGAGCTGTGGGTTAATGACTATACCCGCAAAGGCTTCATTGACGGGCGAGTGCTGCGGCTGCCCACCGTTTGCGTGCGTCCTGGTGCGCCCAATGCCGCTGCTTCTTCTTTTGCCAGCAGCATCATCCGCGAGCCCCTCCAGGGCAAAACCGCCATTTGCCCCGTCCGGCCAGATCTGTCCCTTTGGCTGTCTAGCCCGGAAACCGTCGTTGACAATCTAATTCACAGCCTCAGCCTGTCGGCCTATCGCTTCGGCGCGACTCGCACGATTAACCTGCCGGGCATTACCGTGACAGTGCAGGCCATGATTGACGCGCTGCAAGCTGCGACCAGCCCTGACACCGTCGCCTTAATTCACCACCAGCCTGACGCTGCGATTACCAAAATTGTCGCTAGCTGGCCTAGCCAGTTTGACGTTAGTGAGGCGATCGCACTAGGCTTTGTGCGCGATCGCACCTTTACTGACATCATTGAAGCCTACCTGAACCGACTGGCCTAACATCAACCCGCCAAGCTGTATAAAAAGAGACCTAAATAAGTGTTTTTGAATAAACTTTCTTAAAGTAATGAAGAGAATATCTCGTAAACCCAGCAATCGTAATTGATGTCTTATAGGCAATCGCTATCTTATAAGTGGTCTCGTAGCAAGGAAAGCCTATGTTAAAATCTTTGATTCAGCCGTTTCAGCGCTTGATTCATAGCGCTTCTGGCAAAGACCGTCCAGATAGAAGACCAGACAAAAAGCAGCTTTCGCAGCAGCTTAGAAGGGCGCGCATCGACCACGGCTGCTTGCAGGAAGATTTTAACCGGCTTCAGCAGCGCTATGACGAACTCAGCCAGGAATGCTTGAGTCTGAAGCTTGAAAATGAATGCCTTCAGCGCGATCGCGCTCAAATAGAAGCCGAGCGCGACCAGTGCCAAAGCGAACGCGACCAGTACAAGCAGGACTATGAAGCCATTAAACACGATCGGGGCGTCGTGTACAAACTGGCCGAAGAAGCTGAGAACGACTTGGAAATTTGTCAGATGCAGCTTGAAGAAACCAACCGCATAAACGCCACGCTCAAAACCAGAAGCAGCGCTTTACTTGGGCAGGTCGCACTTTTGAATCAGCAGCTCAAGCTAGAGTTTCACCAAAGGCAGTCTGACGAAGCGCTGAGCGCGGCCCTGGCGATTCTAAGTCCCGACCTTGCGGAGGCAGACGACCCCGACCCCACCCTGATAGAAAAGCTGGCCCAGGTCGATCTTTCTAATATTTCCTTAGCGCTGATTGGGGGGCACGACACCTCACGCCGCGAAATAGACGCAGAACTCTCGGCGCGGCACGGCCTCAAGCGCTGCATTAGCATCCCCCCTCGCAGCGTCAAAAGAAGCAGCGCCCAGCAAATCAAAGAAAAAATTTGTCAATGCGATCTGATCGTGATTATCACTAGCCACATCGATCATTCCATCAGTCATTCTGTGATGAACATAAAACAATCAGGCGGGCTGGCTGGCGATGTCATCAGAACTGACAGCCACGGTAAATCGGGCGTTATTCGAGAAATTTTAAGCTATGTTTTGAAAAGGGAGATCGCGGCGGTGTAGATTGACGCTCAGATTTGTTCAGAGTTTGTGTAGGTGAAAGACGCTGTAGGTATTACGGCCCTGCGAGCCACCACATCTCCAGGGCGCTGTAAAAGTGAAATGTATTGTTAAATATGTGTTAGACCTGTGTGTTAGACCTGTGTGTTAGACCTGCCATCATAGCCCTAGTCTGTTGTAATCGGGGCTAATATTGTTAAGCCCTTACTAATGCATTGAAAGTCTACTGGGGTGGTGCCAATAATTTCACCATCGACAACAACTTTTTGCGGAGGGGTGGTGGTCACTTTTAGCGTGGGTACGCGCAGGCTAAGGATGCTTTCGTTTTGGGTGGGGCGTTTGGCTAAAGCAGCGGTAAATAGGTCGGCGATCGCACCCATTCCCTGCAACCTGGCCGCAAACCCCTGGGCCTCAGTCGGCGTCAGCCCGATCGTCACATCTAGCAGGCCATCATCGCTAACCACTTCGCCAAACCCTTGGGCCATCACCGAGGTCGGCGGCGCAGCATTCGCAATCGTAATCGCCCCACATTCAAACTTGCTAATTTGCCCGTCTATTTCTAGCTCTGCCTCAAACGATTGCTGGTCGGCAAGCTGCTGCATACCGGCAAAAATGTAGGCCAGGATGCCCAGCCGATTTTTCATTTCGCGGCTGGCGCGTTCAACTGTTTCCGCCTCGAAGCCAATACCTGCCAGCAGCACCATCGGCGCACCGTTACAGGTGGCCACATCTACCTGCTGAGTGGTGCCCGCCAAAATGGTTTCACAGGCGGCGCGCAGGTTGGTCGGAATGCCCAGCGCTACCGAAAAGGCATTGGCCGTGCCCCGTGGAATCACGCCCAGGGGAATGTCGGTTTGCATGACGGCCTCGGCCACCGCCGATACCGTGCCATCGCCACCAGAGGCAATCACCAGGTCGGTGCCCGCTGCGATCGCCTCACGGGCCTGCTCACCAGGGCTCATCTCAGGTTCTGTACAAACCACATTCACCTGAATTTGCGGCTCCAAAATTTGTCGAATCAGCTTTAGATCTTGATTAGGATTGCCCTGCCCTGAAATAGGGTTGAAAATTAGGTGAGCAATCCTGCTTTTGGCCAGCGAAAGCAGCACCGCCCGCGCCGTCGAAAGGTTAGTCGCTAGCGGCACATCATGCAGTTGGCACATGCGCATCATCGTACTGATATCGGCAGCGGTATTGTGCGTATGTAAGGAGTCCGTGAGAAAAATAACCGCCGCAATTTTGTTTTCAGCGACCCGCGCCGCAATTTGCACATCGCCGCCCATCGCCCCCGGCAGCAGCAAGTCCACAGCCAGTGAGGTATCCTGACTCAACCGGGTTCCTGTCGTTTCTGTTGCAATAATTTGGTAGCGAGACAGCAGCGCCGCGTATTGATTTACAAAGTCAATCAGCGCGTCCTTTTGGCTGTCATGAGCAATAAACGCCAGGGTGGTGGGCATTCAGTTAAACCTCTACTTTGCCTTGGCAGGCAGCTTACCAAAAAAACCTGTCATCAACTGCAAAACCAGCCGCTTTAATGGCCCAACGCCATCGAGCACCCAAATTCCGGCCCGCCGCGCCACCAGCAAAGGTAAAAAGCGATTAGAAAAAGACCGATTCAAAAAGTCGGTGAGGCTGAGTGTAAACCAGTTCTCTGTTCTGCGCCAGCGCTGATAACGCTTCAGTACTTTCAGGCTACCGAGGTGTTCACCTTTGTCAGCGGCTTGCTGAATGATTTCGGCCAGGGCGATCGCATCTCGAATACCCATATTCAACCCCTGCCCGCCTACCGGATGGCAGCAGTGAGCCGCATCGCCAATCAGGGCAATGCCTGGCCGCACATATTCCCGGCTCTGCATGAGCTGTACTGGAAACATCATTGGTTCAGTCACCAGCGTCAGATTACCCATCTGATCGCCATAGCGGGCCTTTAGCTCGCAGACAAACTGTTGTTTTGGCAGCGCTAGCATCGCCTTTGCCTCCTGATGCGGGGCCGTCCACACAATCTGGCAGCGGTTGTTCGGCAGCGGCAATATCGCAAAGGGGCCGCTGGGCCAAAACTTCTCATAGGCGGTATTGTCATGCGATCGCTCAGGCTCTAACACCGCTGTAATGCACGATTGCCAGTACTTCCACCCAACTGTTTTAATCTTTGCCAAATCCCGCACAAAAGATCTGGCCCCATCTGCGCCCACCGTTAGCTGCGCTTGAAACGGATAGCGCTGGCCTTTACGCTCTACTACCAAATGCCCTTCATTAGCGCTCAGCACCCGAGCTTCACACCAATAATCCACATTATCTGCCAATTGAACCGCTGATTGCAGCGCTGCCATCAGCACCGTATGCTCCGCCGAGTAATAAACCGCGTCACTCTTAACATCTTGCGGGCCATCTTGCGGGCCATCTTGATAGCTATCTTGCGGGCGAAAGGTCAGGGCCTTGGTGTAATCTGCGTCCGACAGCTTCACCCGCTGAAAGTGAGTAAGCTGCGGGCTAACGCGCTCCCACAGCCCCAGACCGTTCAAAATTTTGGCCGACACTGGCGAAAACGCATAGGCTCTCTGCCGTCCTGCCGCCTGCTGCGCGGTCTGCGCTTCTATCACCGCCACCCGCAAGCCAGAGTCCCTGAGGCCACAGGCGCAGGTGAGCCCGACGATGCCACCGCCAACAATCACCACGTCGTAGGTTTGCGTAGATGCTGTCAAAGATAGCTGCGGGCGACTAGATAAGTCTGCGGTCATAGGTAAAAGTCTGCTGATAAGAAGCGACAAAGTAGCGGGAGTCATTTACATCCCTTTACATTTTGACCTGCAACCAGAGATCTATCAACCTGGCAATTGACAGATCTCGTGACAGATCTCTATGCAAGGTAGTTAGCTACGCCTCAAATACGCTATGCCTGCTCAGTATTTCTCAGTTGCTCTATCTCCGCTAGGGTCAGGCCCGTTGTTTGGCTAATGGTCTCGACGGGAAGCTTGCTTAAGAGAGAGCGGGCGATCGCAACTTTAGCCGCTTTTTCTCCTTCAGCCCGTCCTTCAGCCCGCCCCTCAGCCCGCCCCTCAGCCCGCCCTTTTTCCAAACCCTCCTGAGCAGCGGTATCAACGACATTATTCAAATCGCGATAGTACTTAAGGCTGTTTTGATAGATGTCCTGCTCGCTGCGTGAGAAGTTAGCAATTTCGGCTACTTCAAAAAGCTGAAGGAAAACAGGATCTTGAAAAGGCTGGGGCCGGTCTTCTAAATCAGGTAGGTGACGTAGCAAATAAAGCCACTTGTCCTGTTTAGATTCCAACTGCTCAACCGTTTTGTCGAATTTCGGCAGCTCAATATAAATGAACTTCAGCTTGTCGTAAAAGACATTGCAGTGCTGGTCTTTGAGTTCAACGCGATGGATAATCGTGTCTTCGTTCTTGTGGTCGTCAAAAACAAAATCGAGTACGCCAATTGAATAGACCGGTGACAGCTTAAAATTCCATTGGCCTTTAAGGGCTTGCTCTTGAATCGGAAAGCTGGCGTAAAAAACACTTCTGTCCTTGAAGAAGTTCTGTTTCGCCTTCTGGATCTCTACAATAAAGCGATCGCCATTCTCCCCTTGGCAATAGATATCGAAGATGGCTTTGCGGTCAATCGGTGTGTTTCCTAAGTTCTCGGTGCTTTTGTACGATAACGCTTTGATCTGATGGTGCATGGGCAAAAGCGTATTCAGAAAATCAACCAGGAGCTGCTTATTGGGTTCGGAGCCGAAGACACGCTTGAAGCCGAAATCGGTCAATAGGTTAACGTATCGTTCTTGCAGTACAAATGCCATTGGTGTATGCAGCCTTTCTCGCTGACACTACCATTATAATGCCAATCGCAAGTCCACTTCAGGCATCTTTAGGCCATAGCCTGAGCCATCACTTCCTCGCTTATATCAAAGTTTGCTGTGACCGACTGCACATCGTCCGAATCTTCTAAAGCATCGATCATTCTCAGCAGCGAAACAGCCAGTTCAGGATCTTCTACATTAATAGTACTAGCAGGAATCCAACGCATATCGATGGCTTGAACGTTGTAGTCTTTGCCTTTCAAACAGTGACTTACAGCCTCTAAGTTCGCGACATCACAAAAGACTTCCGCGCCAGGAACATCTTCGTCGATTTCGTCTACGAGTTCGTAAGATTCTGCGCCAGCTTCTAAAGCGTCTTCAAAGAGAGCTTCTTCGTCAATGTCTCCCGCTAAAACAATCACGCCCTTGTAGTCGAACATCCAGCCAACGCAGCCGGTTTCGCCCAGGTTGCCGCCGTTTTTGTTAAAGGCGCTGCGCAGATCGGCGGCGGCCCGGTTGCGATTGTCGGTGAGCGCTTCTATCAACACGGCCACCCCGCCGGGGCCGTAGCCTTCGTAGCGAATGGATTCAAAGTCCCCTTCGCCCGCTAAACTGCCACAGCCTTTGGCGATCGCCCGCTCAATATTCTCAGCCGGAAAACTCACGGCCTTTGCCTTCTCGATGGCCGTACGCAACTGAAAATTACCATCGGGATCGCCGCCGCCCTGCCGCGCCGCCACAATAATCTCTCGTGAGACCTTGGCAAATATCTTGCCGCGCTTAGAATCTACCCGCGCCTTTTGTCGCTTGATGTTGGCCCATTTACTATGTCCTGCCATAGAGGTTGCTGCTTGCAGTTGGCACTGAAGGTTGACGACAGTTGATCTTTACCCTGCTGTAACCCTTACGATTCAATCAAGGCAGCGGTGGCAGAATCCAAGGCTCCTAAGTATTCTTTGTAATTACGCGAGGCTTTAATCGTCGCCCCAATCAGACCAACATGCTGGTTCAAAACCACGCGCACAGGCACTTCGTCCAGCAGGTGACTGACGCGGCCTTTACTTTTGAAGGCATACATAAATTCGCCGCCCGTAATCAAATCGAGGTTTTTGGCGGTCACGCCGCCAGCAATGTAAAGTCCACCGCGAGGCAAAAACTTGAGTGAAATGTTGCCTGCTTCTGAGCCATAAGCTCGAATGAATATCTCCATTGTCTTTTGGGCCAGCAGGTCTGTTTTTTCGGTGGCGGCAATCGAAATCGCGGCGGCAGGATCTTGCAACTGGCTGCGCTGACCGGCCTGACGCTCCCAGTCGTTCATGATATCGCTGATTTTTTTAGATTCGCTGGCATATTGGCGATCGCGCAAAAACTGGTAGATCGAAATAATCCCCATTCCCGACACCACCCGCTCTTCTGAAACCCGCGAAATCGCGTGCTTTTCAATCAGATACTTGCGCAACTGAAACTCTAGCTCTGACTGCGGGGCAAAATCGACATGCCCCCCTTCCGAAGGGAAAACGGCATATTCATCGCCCGTCGGCAGCAAAAATCCTTGCCCTAGCCCTGTGCCTGCACCCAAAACGGCCATGGGTGAATGCTTATTCGGTTCGCCCGCTTGCAGCTCGTAAATATCGTCTGGCTGCAAGCCCAAAACGCCATAGCCAATCGCCTCGAAGTCATTGATTAGCTGAACACTATCGACATGCAACGCGCCGCTCAAAAACTCGCCGCGCAGGAACCACGACAGATTCGTGAGCTGAGAGGTATTGTTGACAATAGGGCCTGCGATCGCAAAGCAAGCCGACCTCGGCTTCACCTCGTCTACCGTTTGCCGCGCCGCCGCCAAAAACTCCTTTACCATCGGCACGAATTCTGGGTAATCCCCGCTAGGGTAGCGAGCCTCGTACAGCGTTTCTATATTGACTTCGTGGCTAGCATATCGCTGCACTTCGTCATCATTGACCTGCGCCAGCCGCAAAATCGTCTTCGTACCGCCAATATCACCTGAAAGCAACTGTGTCATAAATTATCTGTCCGTGTCCGCGACTGCCTTCAGCCCTAGCGTAAGCAAATATCCAAAAGCCATGTTATCAGCCGTAAAAACTATTCACAATCCCTATCAAAGGCAACCCGCTGCTGATATCTATGCTACGCCTGCCGCTCTCAGCCTAGCAAAAAGGGCCTCTTTTGCTTTTTTGCAAGTATCTCTGGGCTTACGCTATGAATGGCCATCTGTTTTAAGCTTGAACCGCTGTAAACATCATTATTATCAGTTAACAAGTTAGACCCCTCAGAAGCCACATTGTCAATAAATACAGGCAGGTCGCCAAGCGCTAGTGCGCCAGCAATCTTTGAGGTCTGCCCGGCTAGCAACGTCGGGGGCATCACAAAGATTGCGCCCCCTTTCCCCTGCCCAGGGGAAAGCCCGGTGCCAGCGACAGCCAGGTTGCGCTCAAATCGTACCTGGTTCAAAACTAAACCGCCCGAGCGAACGAAAACGCCGCCGCCAAAGCCCCCACCGCTGCCACCTACGCCGATCTGGCCATCGCCACCACCAAAGCCCCCTTTCCCAGGCAATCCAGAGTTGCCTTCTAGCCGGTAATTCTCTGTATCGTCGAAATTGTCGAAGCCGTCTGCGTCCCCAAGCCCGCCTGCGCCCCCAAGCCCGCCTGCGCCGCCACCGCCGCCAAACCCGCCATTTCCGCCATTCCCGCCATTGCCCCCGTTGGCGATTTCTGCGGTTGCGTTGCCCCCATTGCCGCCGTTGCCAGCATTGCCATAGCCGCCAAAGCCACCGCCGCCGCCAAAGGCTATAGCACCCGCACTCCCCGCTTGCGCCCATTCCCCAAAGCCGCCGAACAGCCCAGTGCCGCCATCGCCGCCATCGCCGCCATTGCCGCCGCTGCCGCCATTCATCCCGGCGTTGCCGCCATTGCCGCCATTGCCGCCATTCGCAAAGCCCCCAAAGCCCCCGCCCCCGCCAAAAGCGATGCTGCCGATACCGTTTATCCCAATGCCGTTTACGCCTGCGATCGCCCCCCGATTGGCCTCTAGTTTTTCCCTGGCCTCACCAATCTCAACCCGCGAAGGCTCGGTGTTTCCGGTATCCGCTTGTGAAAGGCCGATGCCATTGATGCCAACAGCAGCGCCACGATTCACCTTGAGTCGAGTTCTCTGGCCATTTCTCTGGCCATTTCTCTGGTCTCGAATACGCACGTCTGCGGGCGATCGCAGAGCACCGCTGCCACCGACTGCCTGATTGTCTAGAAAGTTGACGCGAACCAGACGAACCACGCCTTGATTAATTAGTAAGCCACCACCCATACCGGCGCTTCCCCCACCCCCAGAGATCCCGACGTCACCCTGAGCTAGGCCGTTAGCAAGCGTCAGATCGCGAATTGTGATATCGCCGTCATCAATTCGCAGAACGCGGTGGCGACTGTTGCCGCTAATGACAGTATTGCCGTTGCCTACTAGCGTTAGATTGCTGTTAAGAGCAGGCAGGGGACGCTGTAAGGCAATTACGCCTTCGACTGAGCTAAGGTCGATTAGATCGTCGTCTGGGGCTGCATTTGCCTGCGCGATCGCCCAGCGCAAAGAGCCCACGCCCGAGTCTGCGGTTGTGGTCACTCGAATTTGCTTTAAAGCAGGCAGCGGCGCAGTCTCTGCCGCTGATTTTGCTAATTGTGCTAATGGATCCGATGGCTGCAATGGTTGATATGAACTATTCTTCAGGCTTGGAGTCAGCCAGCCCAGCCAGGCCCAACCTAAAATAAAGCCGACAACAACAGATAAAACAACATTCCGAAAACTGTAAAGGCTATTCATTCTTCACAAAGCCTGAAGTTTATTAAAAAAGCTCATTAAACAAAAGCACCATTAAGCCCAGTGCCGCAATCACAATAGCAGCCCCTAACGCATCTTTTTTCCAGCCTGTTGACTGGTAGTTGGGCTGAAGCCAAAACCCCAGAAGCTTGGTGACTAAGGGCATCACGCCCCAGGTTAAAATAGAAGACGTAATAATGTTGTTGATAATCATGGCGTTGGGTAGCGCCCAAGACTGCATCACGCCCAGCGCTGAAAACAACAGCGTTTGAATAACCACGGTAGGATACAACGCTAATATGACCGCTGCGTTTTGCTTCCAGGCAGGTGGCCCCAGTCCTGATTGTTCTGTTCCGGTTCGGCGAGAGAACCAACCTTCGAGCCCGGTAGAAAAAGAGATGAACTGATAAGAGGCAAATGTTTTGCGCCCGGCTTTGATCAGCGCCGAGCGATCGCGCGAATTAATCCATTGGTTCAACAGCTCAGGCGACTCAAAATGAACAATAGAATACCACTTTATCGGCTGATTGGGCTGCTGCCCTCTAACCGGTGAACATAGATCGGTGCGAATGTGTCCTTTAAAGTTTTTAGCAGCTCGCGTTACCTTTGCATGCCACCAGCGAAAGGCCAGTCCCTCGCCGCTAGGCACAATGTGTTCTACCACCAAGCTAGCTGCCTGCAAACTCGTATCAGTCTCAGTCATCAGTTCTGGTTTCGCTGTGAATAGGTCTGTGGATAGGACTGAGGGCTTTGCTGCTGATTGAATTGCGATCGCCCACTAGCGGCTGGCGGCTGACGCTCTAAACGATTGCCCAAACCGCTGCCCAAATAACTGTCTCCCTCAGCCATCTGCTGACTTTGACGCTGACTTTGACGCTGACTTTGACCAGGCGTATCTGCTTTTAGCGATATAAATGCTGCCTGTACCCAGCCCTCCGCATGACTTGGGCTGTCAAAGCGAATGTGGTTCCAGATAACGCTTTGATTGTCACTTACCTGCTCTAAAACCGTTACAGCATCGCCGTTCACACCGTACCCCACGTGGCTTTCGCTGGCCTCGGGCCGAAGGTAAACGGTAATTTTGGCATCTGGCTTTGGGCCCACCAAGCTAGCGGGCTGATCCATAGCTTGATTGCCTGGACGGTCGGCTGCCCAGCTCGGCAGAGGGGAAGTCAGCAATACTGCGAGCGTTACTACAGCTAGCACGAAAATACTTAACAGTCGTCTACTCACAGCCATATGAATTTCTAAGGGGTCTTATGTCTGAGGGCGCTATTCTGAGGGCGCTATCTATATGGCCTAACAGTGTATCCAGGATATTTAGGCCATATAGTCGCCCTGACTACAACTCACACATAAATAATCCTTTATGTATACGGTATACACTCATAGGATGATAGTACCTCTCAGCAAATTCTGTTAACCTTTTAAACATCTATACTAAACACCTATCACTAGCAACTTGTGGTTTCAACAACGCTGTCTTCTCGCCCTGGTATCAAGCGCCGAAAATCTCTGTATGAGCAGGTCTACAGCGCTTTGCGTACAGGGATTTTAACTGGTGAATTTGCACCGGGTAGCCGTCTGATAGAAATGCAGCTAACCGAGTGGTTCAACGTTAGCCGCACGCCGCTGCGAGAAGCCTTGCGTCAGCTACAAAAAGAGGGGCTAGTAACGGCTGACACCACTGGTTTGCAGGTAACCACTATCTCAGCCGTCGATGCGATAGAACTGTACGATTGCCGCCTGGTACTAGAAAAGCTAGCAGTTACCGGAGCCTGCGAACATGCCACCCAACAGCAGATTAAGTCTCTAGAGCGCTCTGTTGTTCAAGCTGAGGAGCGACCTCAAGGTTCTGACGTGCAGACCCTACTACAGCTCTTGGATATTGACTATCAGTTTCATCATTTAATTGCGGAAAGCTCGGGCAACCGCAGGCTCGTTTCACTGCTCGATCAGCTCTTTGACTCGATGGCCCTGCTGCGTATCCAAACGCTACAGCAAAACCCGTCGGTGCTAGAAATTCGGCTAGAGCATCGTCAGGTGTATGAGGCGATCGCCCGAAAAGATACCGCAACGGCGATCGCCGCCATTCAGCTACATCTATTGGCCAGCAAAGCTCGGGTCGTTGAAGAAATTCAAAGCCATAAGGCATAAATATCCATATTTTTGCAGAATCGACCTTGCATAGTCTGATTCATTCGCTAAAATAGTATCAGAATATACAGTTTTAGTTTCAGGTTAGATCGTGCAAAGTCAATTTCGCTCTACTTCCTCTCACAGCCAAAATCAGCCTACTTTAGGGCAGTCGCTTCAGCGCACCTTCAAAGCCGTTGCAGCCTTCATGGTGCATCGTCCGCAGCCATCTGCGCCCTCTCCTATCGCTTCACCTAAGGATAAGTACAGCACCAAAGCCAGCCTTTATCCCTATTTGCCAAAAAGTGAAGAGCAGCGTGATTGGCTTGAGCGGCTCTATTAAGCTAAGTCCACTTTTTGAAGCCATCAAAACGCCCCCTGGATCTATAGACCCAGGGGGCGTTTTGTTATGAGCAGCCCATAGAGGAACAGCCCATAGAAGAACAGTAACTAGAGGAACAGCAACAATTTTCCAATAAATCAGGAATGTAGCATTGAGCACAGTTCCGCATCTTTGCCATGTATACAGTATACAAAATTGAGCATGTGCGAGCTAAAGCTCTGGGTGTAATAGAGATCTCATTAGGCGTGCGATCAAGATCTCATTAGCGTCACGGCTTTATCTTGACATAAAAGCTCAGATTTGTGTTCAGCTTCGTGCAGTTGCAAAAACTTTTCTTCGGAGAACCTTCATGAGCCAGACTAGCGTAGAGCTTCAGCCCAATCCGCCCGGTGGGTCACCACCGCCACCACGCTATTCAGGATGGCAGGCCAGCGTGGCCAAATATTTTAACTTTGACCATTACCGTACCGATTTTCGCACCGAAATACTGGCCGGGTTAACCACCTTTATGACCATGGCCTATATTTTGGTGGTGCATCCCATCATTATGTCGGATGCCGTGTTCTTGCAAGAGTCAGGCGATCTATTTAGAGAATTAGTCGTTGTGACCGGTATTACCGCTGCTATTGGCACACTGGTGATGGGTCTGTATGCCAAGTATCCGTTTGTGCTCGCGCCGGGTATGGGTACAAATGCCTTCTTTGCATATTCTGTTGTACTGGGCTTGGGGATCGATTGGCGCGTGGCGTTGGCCGCTGTGCTAATCGAGGGGATTATCTTCATTGCCCTAACGGTGACAGATATTCGCCGCCACTTAATTGCGGCAGTTCCAGCTTGTATCAAAGCCTCTACCACGGTAGGCATTGGTCTATTTCTGGCATACATCGGCCTGAGTGGAGACCCTGCCACTGGCGGGGCTGGGCTAATTGTTGCGAACGAAGTAACTAAAACAGCGTTTGGCAGTTTTAGGGAGCCTGCGACTTTGCTTGCGACCTTCGGCATTTTTATCTCTTCCTTTTTCATCATTCGACGGATCAAGGGCGCTTTGCTGTGGGGTATTGGCGGTACAGCTATTTTGGGCTGGGTGTTTGGTGTAGCTCAGGCTCCTGCCGGAATTATGGCGGCACCAGCGTTCCCTTCCAACCTATTTGGACAGGCGTTTGTTGGACTTGGCGGGATCAACGGCAGTAACCTTATTGATTTTCTCGCTGTTTTGCTAGTCTTTTTGTTTGTAGACATGTTTGACACGATTGGTACGCTCATGGGGGTGGGCACCCAGGCGGGCTATATCGATGAGAGAGGAGAGCTGCCCCGTGCGAATCAGGCGCTGTCGGCGGATGCGATCGCCACAACCGCCGGTGCCATCATGGGCACTTCTACCGTCACTACCTTTGCAGAATCTGCCGCTGGCGTCTCAGAAGGAGGACGCACTGGGCTCACTGCTGTGGTAGCGGGCATCATGTTTATTGTTGCACTTTTGTTTGTGCCTATTTTTGAGGCGGTGCCTGCTTTTGCAACTGCGCCTGCTTTGGTGATTGTAGGCGTACTGATGATGTCCAGCGTCTCTAGCATTCGCTGGGGCGATATGACAGAAGCCATCCCGGCCTTTGTCACTATGTTCTTTATTCCCTTGGGCTTCTCCATTGCCGCCGGACTATCAGCAGGCTTAATTATCTACCCATTTGCCAAGCTAGCCGCCGGGCGCGCTCGTGAGATACCTGTGATTACCTGGGTTTTAGCCGCTGTCTTCATCTTCAGATTCGCCTTTGAGA
The DNA here is from genome assembly GCA_049791095.1 of Phormidesmis sp. Classification (GTDB taxonomy): domain Bacteria; phylum Cyanobacteriota; class Cyanobacteriia; order Phormidesmidales; family Phormidesmidaceae; genus Phormidesmis. Next base: position 80,867 of record JBAQZP010000023.1, on the reverse strand, counting down.
CTCTGCGCTTTGGTTAGTGCGTTTCAAAGAGGGCTGTGCGATTCCGTCTAACTATCGGGTAAATGCCTACTACTGTGCCGAGCGCTATGGCTATATTTGGGTGTGTTTAGGCGAGCCGCTGATTGACATTCCCGAGCTGCCGGAGGCGAATGATTCTAGCTATCGCCTGATTCCCGAGTTTTACGAGCCCTGGCAATGCGCTGGGCTGCGCGTGATGGAAAACGAGCTAGATCTAGCGCATCCTACTTTTGTTCACACTGAAACTTTTGGCAGTGAAGCGCACCCCACGCCAGATGAAATGGAGATTACTGAGACTGATTGGGTCATTCATGTTTTTGGCAAATTAGGCGTTGTGAATCCAGAGCTACAACGAAAAAATTTGAAGATGGCCGAAACCCAAACATTTCGGACGCTGGCGATGGATTGGTTTATGCCTTTTACCATCAAGCTAAAAATCTCCTATCCAAACGGCTTGGAGCATATTGTCGTAAATACGATGACGCCGATTAGCGATCGCACTTCGCAAATGGTGCAGTTTTGCCTGCGCAACGACACCGAAGCCGACACCCCTGCGCAAGATGTCACCGCTTTTGATCGAGCGGTCACGCTAGAAGATAAACGCATTTTAGAGTCTACTGATTATGATGTCCCCCTGATGCCTAGCCGAGAAGAGCATATGTTTACCGACCGTCCTGGTATTATGATCCGCAAAAAAGTAGCGGCCCTATTGAAAGCTCATGGCGAAATAGAACAGACCCGAGACTTGTCAGAAGCTAGCGCGATCGGCGCAAGCCGCACAATGGCTGAGCTGAAGACCTCTACAGGATCTAGCAAAAGGAGTCAGTCGAGCTATGAACGCTCCGACAAACAATAGTGACGATAGTGAACTATGCCGGGCAGTTCAGCAAGCCCGCTTTTGCTGTGTGCTGGGTCTGAGCCCCATGGGTGAGTCATCTCTGCGAATTAGAACAAGCCGCCAATTAGAACAGGATGGCTATCGTTGTGCGACAGTGGTTCTCACCATTCGGTAGCGAGCTTATCGTTCTCGGTTACGGCTTTCCTTTAACCTAAGCTTTAAAGACATTGCCTGAAGACATTATTGCTGTTTAACAACATGTTGCAGACTCTATCCCCGTGAGCTTATGCAAATTCAAAAGACCGATCTCGTAAAGTCTCCTATTTTTCTAGTCGCTCCTTTCTTTTTTTTAGGGACGGCAATGGTGGCGATGAAGTACATTTTGCCGCACACATCGCCTCTTTTTTTAGCGGCTTTTCGCCTGTTGCCAGCCGGTATTTTAATCCTGATAGTTGCCGCTGCTCTCAAGCTACCTCAGCCCAAAACCTGGCGAGCCTGGCTGTGGATTGGCCTATTTGCCATAGTAGATGGCGCAATGTTTCAGGGGCTTTTGACCACCGGACTTGTGAATACAGGCGCTGGGCTAGGCGCGGTGCTGATTGACGCTCAGCCGCTAGTCGTGGCGCTGCTGGCCAGAATTCTTTTTGGTAATCTGATTGGCTTTTGGGGCTGGCTGGGTTTGGCCATTGGGATTGCAGGCATTAGCCTGTGCGGTCTCCCCGCAAATTGGATCTATAGCTTTTTAGAGAATGGCCTGCCGATAGAGAGCTGGCTGCAAGCGCTGCAAGGTTATGGCGAGAAGGGCGGCGATTTTGACGTCTCTACTTTGATGCAAAGTGGTGAGTTCCTGATGCTTTTGGCCGCGCTGTCAATGTCGTTTGGTACCATTATTATCGGCTATGTGAAGCGTCACGCCGACCCGCTGGTTGCAACGGGCTGGCACATGATTCTGGGCGGGATTCCGTTGGCGGTAATGTCTGGCCTGTGGGAGCCCTATCCAATGGCTAACCTGGTAACAGGCGATTGGATAGGCTTAGCTTATGCCACTGTGTTTGGCACGGCGTTGACCTATGGTATGTTCTTTTATCTGGCAGCTAGTGGCAACATGACTAGCGTTAGCGCGCTGATATTTTTAACACCTGTGTTTGCGCTGCTGTTTAGCTATCTCTTTTTAGGCGAGCTGTTGACCAACTTTCAGTGGCTTGGCGTTGGGTTTACGCTGGTAAGTGTTTATTTGGTCAATCAGCGCGAGCAGATTGCCGCTGCTGTTGCTGGTTTGACGCAAGGGAGGCTATCTCCTGGCGAGGCCGTTCAAGCGACGGCAGGCGGAGAACCGCCAGAGGTTGATGCCGCGACAGATTAACTCATCTAAGCGCTGTCGCGTGACCGTTTGTGAGACGGTATTTGTGAGACGGTAACTATTGGGCTGATGAGTACGCTTACCAGTAGCCGTTGTCTTGCTTTGTTTAGCTCAGCCCAAAAATTAGGAGATTTTTAATAAGATGATTCGTCGATTATTTGCTGCCGTTGCGATCGCATTGCTTACGGTAGGTACGTTTGTTTCCAAAACAGTAGTCACCGTTATTAGGAGTTCTCTCTAAATATGTCTTCTCCACAAAGTCAATCAGATCAGTCCCGTCTGAGCGCTATTCGCGGATCGTTCTTAGACTTTGTGGACGACCCTTTTTATGCGCCCGAAGCAGAAAGTGCCCGCTATGTGCAAGACGGGCTACTCGTAGTCGAAGGCGGCAAGATAAAAGCATTCGGAGCTTTTGCCGACCTGCAAGATGACTATGGGGACGTTCCGACCACGGTTTATGCTGAACGGCTGATTATGCCGGGGTTTATTGACACCCATATTCACTATCCTCAAACTGAGATGATTGCTGCCTACGGGGAACAACTGCTGGCGTGGCTAGATCAGTATGTTTTTCCGGTCGAAGGTAAATTTCAAGACGAAGCGTATGCTCAAAAAGTAGCAGAGATTTTTTTAGATCAGCTATTGAGCAATGGCACAACCACAGCCCTAGTGTTTGCAGCCGTATTTCCGCAGTCTGTCGAGGCTTTTTTTGAAGCTGCTGAACGCCGAAACCTCTGCATGATTGCGGGCAAGGTGATGATGGATCGCAACGCCCCAGACTACCTTTGTGATAGTGCAGAGTCCTCTTATCAAGAGACAAAGGCGCTGATTCAAAAATGGCACAAAACAGGACGCCTACGCTACGCCGTGACGCCGCGCTTTGCGATCACCTCTAGCGACGAACAATTGCAGAAAGCCGGAGAGCTGCTGAAAGAGTTTCCAGATGTGTATATGCACACGCATATTTCTGAAAACGTAAATGAGGTGGCCTGGGTACAAGAGTTGTTCCCAAACTGCGATGGCTACTTAGATGCGTACGATCAAGCTGGATTAGTGAAGGAGCGTTGCGTGTTTGCCCATGGGATTCATTTGACCGACAGTGAATTTCAGCGGCTGTCGGCAGCGGGGAGTGCGATCGCCTTTTGCCCCACTTCAAATCTATTCCTCGGCAGCGGCCTCTTCAAAATTGAGCAGGCAAAATCAGCAGAGTATCCGGTAAAAGTAGGCTTAGGCACAGATGTGGGCGCTGGCACCAGCTTCTCGATTTTACAAACGGCTAATGAAGCCTACAAAGTCGCTCAGCTACGTCAGCAAAAGCTGTCTCCTTTCAAAGCTTTGTTTTTAGCCACGTTGGGCGGTGCAAGGGCGCTGTGCTTAGAAGACACGCTTGGCAATTTTGAACTTGGGAAGGAAGCAGATTTTATCGTACTCGACCCACGGGCTACCCCCCTCATGGCCTTTCGGAACGCTCCGGCTACGCCCAGCGATTTAAGTGAACTTGCCGACCGCACTTTTTCATTAATTATGATGGGAGACGATCGCGCGGTTGAGGCCACCTACATTTTAGGAGAGCTGGCCTATCAACGCGCTTAATTTTATCTCTGGCTCTTATAGTAAATTGCTGTATCAGCCGTAAAAACTATTGACCATCCCTATTGAAGGCAACTCGCTGCTAACAGCTACGCTAGCCCTGCCGCTCGCAGCTTAGCTAAAAGCGCCTCCTTTTCTTGCCTTTCCCTTTGAACTTCCGCCTCTGCCTGCTGAGCCTTTTCCTCTGCCTGCTGAGCCTTTTCCTCCGACCAGGGTACTAGTTCACCGGCTGTCGTCCACCAGCGCAACCAGGGGCCCGTGCGAATCTCATGAGTGCCTTCCCACACCCCTAAAAAAAGATTCAACCCAGGTATTAAGTAACGGCCTTGCGAGTCGGCAGTTTCTTGTTCATAACGGTTATTGCGTAAAGCATAAACTTCTAGCTCAGCCGAAGCTGGGTCAAAAATAACGTATCTTGGCACCTCAATCACACGCTCATAGAAATGCCATTTGCCAGTCTTATGTTCGGGTTTCCTTGGTTTTCCTGACCGTCTTGATTTGCCCGACTGCTCCGACTGCCCCGATTGCCCCGACTGCATAGAGTATTCGCCACAGTCACTCTCAGACAGAGATTCCATCACTACGGCTGGTACTGCGCCTTAGAGGCCAGGTAATACTAAGCGATGCAACACGATTAGGAACAGTAGCCGTCATAGTGAGATTGCTCTTTATCTATCTAGCATCTATTTTACTTTGCCAGACTGCACCAGCTCACTATAATGGGGAACTTCTAAAATTTGACCCGGTTAAACCGTTTTTCTGTTTAGCCTTTGTCTAACATTTAAAGCATTCGTCGTTTTATTAGGTAAGCGCTGTGACTGTTACCCCTCTTTCCAAGCCCGCCAACCAAACCGCTCACGAGCCGCTTTCGCTGGCAGCTCGCCCTGACAAGCTTGGTCGCTTTGGCCGTTTTGGTGGCAAATATGTACCCGAAACCCTTATGCCTGCGTTAAAAGAGCTGGAGGAGGCTTACTATCGCCACCGGGAAGAGGCCGACTTTAAAGCGGAGTTAGCGGGCCTGCTAAAAGACTATGTCGGACGGGCAAATCCGCTGTATTTCGCCGAGCGCCTGACGCAGCACTATGCCAGACCAGACGGCAGCGGCCCCCAAATTTATCTGAAGCGTGAAGACTTGAATCATACAGGCGCTCATAAAATCAATAATGCGCTGGGTCAGGTATTGCTCGCCAAGCGGATGGGCAAACAGCGCGTCATTGCCGAGACGGGCGCGGGCCAGCATGGTGTGGCGACGGCAACCGTATGTGCTCGCTTTGGCCTAGAGTGCGTTGTGTATATGGGTGTAGAAGATATGCAGCGGCAGGCGCTGAACGTGTTTCGGATGAGGCTGTTGGGGGCTGCGGTCAGTCCGGTGAGTGCAGGATCTGGCACGCTGAAGGATGCGACTTCTGAAGCCATTCGCGACTGGGTAACGAATGTAGAGACGACTCATTACATTTTGGGCTCTGTGGCGGGGCCACATCCCTATCCGATGATGGTGCGCGACTTTCATGGGGTAATTGGAGAAGAAACTCGGGCGCAGTGCCTGGAAAAGTGGAATGGCAAGCCAGATTTGCTATTAGCCTGCGTGGGCGGTGGCTCGAACGCGATGGGATTGTTCCATGAGTTTGTCGGTGACAGCGAAATTCGGATGATTGGGATTGAGGCGGCAGGTGAGGGCGCTGAAACGGATAAACATGCCGCGACTTTGACCAAGGGCCGGGTGGGTGTGCTGCACGGGGCGATGAGCTATTTACTTCAAGACAGCGAAGGGCAGGTGACTGAGGCCCATTCGATTAGCGCTGGGCTTGACTATCCGGGGGTAGGGCCAGAGCACAGCTACTTCAAAGATCTGGGCCGGGCGGAATATTACAGCGTGACGGACGCGGAAGCTTTAGAGGCATTTCAGTTAGTCTCACGGCTAGAGGGTATTATTCCGGCGCTAGAGACTGCTCATGCTTTTGCGTATTTAGAAACCCTGTGTCCGACGCTGAGCAATGAGAAGATTGTGATCAACTGCTCTGGCAGAGGCGACAAAGATGTGCAAACAGTCGCAAAAGTCCTAAATTTCGATTAGGTCTACCGTATGGGCGCATAGTCCTGCGCCCTACCAAGATATTGTAGTTCTGTTGTTATTGAGGATGGTTTGAGTGGATAAGTTTGAGGTTTGCGATCGCGATATATCCCCCCAGCTACTAAAGCGCTACATGAAATCGGCGGCGATCGCAGTCGATACCGAGACCATGGGACTTAATCCGCTGCGCGATCGCCTCTGCCTGATCCAGCTCAGCGACCTGGCAGGCTACGTCTGTGCCATCCGCGTCGCCCGTGGCCAAACCGAGGCTCCCAACCTCAAAGCCTTACTAGAAGCGCCGCACATCACCAAAATCTTCCACTTTGCCCGCTTCGATCTGGCCACCTTGCAACACCATTTAGGCATCGTCACCACCCCCATTTTCTGCACCAAAATCGCCAGCAAAATTGCCCGCACCTACAGCCCCAGCCATGGCCTAAAGTCGCTAGTAAAAGAACTGGAAGGCATTGAACTCGATAAATCTCAGCAAAGCTCTGATTGGGGCAATGTCGAGGCCCTTAGTGACGAGCAGCTCAGCTATGCAGCAAACGACGTGCGCTATTTACATGCTTTGCGCGATAAGCTTATAGCAATGTTGAAAAGAGAAGAACGCTGGGAACTGGTAGAGCAGTGTTTTCAGTGCTTACCGACTTTTGTAAAGCTAGATTTAAGTCAACATAGCAACGTCTTCGAACACTAGCGGAGGCTTACCCTCTGATATAAAGATGGCATACATCTTGCCGGAGTATGGCTTTCCCAACTACAAATCGTTCATTGCAAGGAATCGTTCGAGAGCGACTATTATGTGCAATGTGCAGCAAAAGTGATGAATAAGACAGAAACATAGGAGTGTTTTCTACTATATCTGGCTAGTACTGATGCATGGATAAATTTAGAGTTAGGCGTAACCACTACCTAGGTAGGATGGACTAGATAGGAAAGAACGCTAGAAACGGTCAAGGCGAGTTAGGAAGATTATCAGTGTACATAAGATAAAGACAGTCGTAGTAGATGAAGATAGCAGTTATAAAAACCCTAGAAACTACTCTATTAAGAATTTTAGAAGCTGATCCAGAAATCAGTCTTTCAAATGCTAAGGAAAGAGTTATCGAACTTTTTAGAGAAGGGAGTTCTAGCATCTTTGACGAAAATGAAATTCAAAATATTATTGAAAACATCGGGAACGATTACGTTAGACAAGGTATTATCAACCCTACTTGGTTGGCATCTAAAGGCTTTCACCCGCATTTTTTTCTGATCAAAGCACAACCCGACTGGTTAGAGACCTTGACTGAGCAAGTCTCAGATGAAAAATTAGGTATATCCCAATACACTATTTATGGAAGTTGGGACTCGCTCTTGATACTTCGAGGAACCTCCGAAGAGGCTGAACAACGATTGCAAGAAATCTCACGAGTAGTGCATTCTGATGATATTACATATTTTTCTGCCATAGAGATTCCATACATTTACCGATATCGCTCAAAGCCTTTGGATCTTCTAGATGATGCTGTCAATGAAAGCACTATCAACAAAATCGTTCTAGAATACGATGATGAAAGTGCTACTGGCGAGCGTGAGTCATTACAAGAAAAAGGATTATTTCTTGGGCCAGTATGGAACTCTAAATCTTTCTCCAAAGAAAGGATTGTAGCTTTTACAGGCATCAGTATACGTGGACGAGAAGATGTCTCTAGCGCAGCTATGTTAGACCTGTTTTTGAGCAAAGATGTCTTGAAAAAGACATTAGTCCACCTTTACAAAGCCGATATAGCTCGTCCTTTTGACTTTCTTGCGAAGTTGGCTTGCGAAAATATGGAAGAGTTGGACAAGGCTATAGATGCGGTAACTTTATCTAGGCTAGGGCCGATTCGACTTGAAAGCAACACAATGGTTGTTTCTAAGGGAATCGATCAACCGCCGCTATATCGTGCTTCCTCGATTCCTAAAGTCAATCTCAGACCTCAGATGGAGGATCTTGAGCTGATGGCAAAAGATCTCGTAGCCCCCTTTGGCGAAGAGGCTATCGAAAACTTCAACTTTTTCGAGCCTAGAAGAAAGCTTTCCATACTAGCCGGATTGAATGATTTTCAACATCAGCTAGGAGAAGCGACTTGGGATCCTGATTGGACTGAACGGATAGGAAGTTCAGTAGAAAGTTTTGCAAGATCAGTGCTGCGAAATTCAGACCAAATTCACTTGACAGGTGCTGTTACAGAAGTAACTTCGGCTGTAGAAGGTGCGATTAAGCGCGCGCTTCGAGTTCTCGCCGAGAAAGTTTATGGTAAAGATTATGCACAGGCTCAAACTAACCTAAAGTTGCCGACGAAGGACTTCCGCCGTTTGTCTTTGGGAAAATGCACAAATGCTTTAAAGCAAATGAAAACCATCGAATCGTTTTCGCCTTTTGTGATCAATCTGACCGATGAGTGGATCGAAAAACTCGAATGGTTTACTGAAGAGCGAAATGTATGGGCACACGATGCAATAAAAGAGAGTGATGAGATTAAAGTTATTGATCGTGCTCGCCGAGCCATTGTCGAAGGCATGGCAATAGCTAGATGGATTCATACGGAACTATTAAGTGCGTCAGAGGAAGCAGCTACTGAGGAAGCAACTGAAACTAAAACTGAGAATTTCTCTTTGCCGGATAAGCCAAAAGATAGATCGGCAGGGTTTTTCATCAGTTATTCGAGCAGAGATAAGAAAATGGCAGACCGGATAGCCACTAGCTTAAAGGCTATAGGGTATAAAGTTTGGTACGACAGTTGGGCTATTGAGCATGGCGACTCGATAGTAAGTAAGATTGAGAATGGGCTTGCTCAAAACGACACTTTATTGGTTTTGTTAAGTCCTAATTCGGTCACGTCAGAATGGGTGAAACGGGAACTCAGCGCCATACTAATGAGACAACTGGACGGTCACAATGTAAAGATACTTCCTGTTATGATAGAAGACTGTGAAGTACCTACAACACTCATCGACATCAAGTACATCGATTTTCGAAGAGACTTTCAGGATGGAATAATTACACTGATGAAGGTTTTAGCTGAACGAAAGAAGCTGATTCAGTAGCAAGAGAGCGTGTCTAAATGGTCTCTTCTTCTTTGCTAGAGTTGTGAAGGGCTTTGTATTGAATTTGAAGCAAGTAGCTGCTGACAGCGATCAAGAGGATAGTGATTGCAACGTACACTAAATCGCTGGCTTGTGAGACATTTAGCCCCAGCATTTTCTTAAACAGGCTGACAATTAGGGCTACCACAATCACTTGCACTAGCTTGCTTTTGAGTTCTTCTAAAGACTCGCTTTGAAGAATATTGACTTCTTGCTCAAAGCGGATGTCAATTTTGGAGATGAAAAGCTCGTAAATGCCGAAGCTAAAAATTAATAGAACAATGCCAATCAGGTAATAGTCTACGCCGCCAATAATGTAAGAGACAATTTGGTTAGTAACCTCACCTTCTGGATCGCTCACATCGAAGGTGAGGTTGAGGCCAACCCAGATATCTAATGTGCCAATTACGAAGAATTTGACGGCGCTGAGCAGGCTAAAGACGACCGGCAGTAGAACAAAAAATCGGAAGTTCCAGATAATCGTCTCAAAAACGATTTCTATCTTTTTAACTAATCTCATACAACATACCGACTTTACGCTGACTGGGGCATTCTCACACATTATATAGTCAGTGTACGGATGCATTCGGGCGCTGGTGCGGTATGTGAGATTTATGCGCTACGACGGCGGGGGCGCTTGTATTCTGACTTTTTTTTGTAGCCGACGGCTTGGGCTTCGTCGCTGTTGGGGCCAAACTGGCCACGAATGGATTCTTTCATGGCAAGTACGGCGCTGTGAAAGTCAACTTCGGATTGACGAGCGGCATCAGAGGCAGCTTTGAGCATAGCTGCGAGTTCTGTTTCTCTTTTCTGTTTTGCAAGCATGGCGTCGTAGGCGCTTTTAATGTTCTTTGGGGTGGCTTCGTTGCGAGTTGGCACATAGTCGGTGACAGTGCTGAGGCCGTGATAGGCGGCGATGTCGGTAGTAATGGTTCTGGAGGAAACGCGGCGAGAGAAGTTAACTGTTGTCATAATAAAATGCCTGTAGTAAAGGTGAAATTCTAACTGTGAGAGGGGCGGATGACTGGTAGTGAAATGACGGGGCGATGACGGGGCGATGATGGGGCGATCGCGCCTCTTTTTATCTCTTCTAAAGGAAGATTGCCCGGTAGCCAATGTGGAATAGTGGATACTTTTACAAGATTGCGAGTAGAAAGCGAGGGGTTTGATAAAGAAAAGGTGAGATAGATAAAGAGATTTTGGAATCGTATCTTAGATCCAGACCTTACATTCTTTTATTTCAGGGCTGGCAGGCTTGATCGCGACTGAGGGATGAAGCGATCGCCCGCCCAAACCAAGACTCCACTCTATGATACAAAAGATCCGCATTGAGTTACTAAACAACCGCCGCCCCAAACTAAAGGTTTACAGCCACGAACAAAGCCTTTTACTTGGCAAACTAAAGGTTTATAGCCACGAACTAAAGGATTGCGCTCACGAACTAAAGGATTGCGCTGACAAACTAAAGGATTGGGGGCGCGATCGCATCGAGCATGGTAACAAACTAAAGGTTCGCTAGTGTAATTCTGTAGACTGCGATCGCTTACAGCCACACGGTAAAGTAGAACCGTTTGTTCTGATGGGATTTTGTGGGAGCTATATGAAAAAACTACACCTCATTCGCCATGCCAAATCTAGCCATACTGACGGTTCGCTAGCAGATATCGACCGTCCGCTCAATCAGCGAGGGGTAGAATCCTGTCGGGTGATGGCTCCGCAAATTGTGAAAGCGGGCTGTGGTTTTGAGCATGTGTTTTGCTCTCCAGCAGTGCGCGCGCAGTCAACGATTGAACAGATTGCTCAAAATTTGCCAGAGAAAGGCATTCAATGGCAGCTTGATAACGCGCTATACACGTTTAATGCTCAAGACTTGCTCGCCTGGTGCCAGGCCCTGGATAGCTCGCGGGTAGAGGTTGTGATTGTGGGTCACAATAATGCGCTGACAGACTTTTGCAACCATGTGAGCGATCGTCCCATTGACAACTTGCCGACCTGTGGATACGTTCAACTAGTCCTAAAAGTAAGTTCTTGGCAGGCGCTATCTACAAATTCGGCTGAACTGCTGAGTTTTCTAAGGCCCAAAATGTTTGAGTAAGAGACAGGCGTCTCGCCCAATCCATCCAAAGCAACAAAAAAGCGGCAGCCAAATTATCAGCTACCGCCCTTAAAATTAAAATACAAGAGCCTCAGTTAACACAAAACATTGCTAGAAAACTAGTCCAGCTTACATTCCGACCAAACCCCAGAAGTGCAAGAAGCCTTGCCCTGAGAAAATTTCGATCAGCGCGGCAGACAAAAAGCCGATCATTGCGAGGCGACCGTTCCAGATTTCGGCACTGGGTACGAAACCCAATCGCCAGCTAGTAGCAGGCTCGGCATAGGGTTGCTTTGTATCTAGAGGGAGATTCGTTTTGTCTTGCATAATTGGTCTTCCAAAAAAAGGTTACGGCTATAACTTAATAAAAGTAAACAAAGGCAGCATCCGTCAAAAGGAACAGACCCAGATAAATCTTGCAAGCAGGCAATTAGGGGGTGGCCCTACTGGGAAGTGGCACAGGTTCTAGAATGGAACAGTGTTAGATCGATTATGGTGACTGCTATTGCTTTCACGCTGTGAACTGTGGATTCAGCGTCAACTGTTACGCATGTTTTGAATCGGCTGAGCTTTGGGCCTCGGCCAGGCGATCGCGCCCAAATCGAACGCAGTGGTATAAAAGCCTACATACAACAACAACTTACACCCGAGCATTTAGCCGATCCCCCAGCGCTGAAGCGTCGGCTACAGAGGTTTCCGGCGCTTCAGCTATCGCCCGTAGAACTTTTTGAACAATATGCGCCGCCGCCAAAAGCTTCTGCTGAGCAGCGGCAGAATGCGCGATCGCGTCAGGTACAAATGCTGAACGAATCGGTGCAGGCGCGGCTGCTGAGGGCGCTGGAAAGTCCTCGTCAGCTCTATGAAATGATGGTGGATTTTTGGTTCAACCATTTCAATGTGTTTGTAGGCAAAGGTCTGACGATGGTATGGGCTGGCGACTACGAGCAGTCGGCGATTCGGCCCCATGCGCTTGGTAAGTTTCGCGCACTGTTAGGGGCAACGGCAAAGCATCCAGCCATGCTGTTTTATTTGGACAACTGGCGCAATACAGACCCCAACAGCAATGCTGCCAAAGGCGCTTTTAGTGGCTTTAACGAAAACTATGCTCGCGAGCTACTAGAGCTGCATACGCTGGGGATCGATGGGGGATACAGTCAGGCTGATGTGGAAAATTTAACGCGCATTTTTACCGGTTGGACAATGCTGCACCACGGCCAGCGGGCTCGCGATCAAAGCGGGTTTATGTTTGTGGCCAATCGCCATGATCCTGGTTCCAAAGTGTTGTTGGATAAGGCGATCGCACCCGGTGGACTGAATGAAGGTGAAGCCGCCCTAGATTTGTTAGCCCAGCACCCAGCGACAGCGCGTCATCTTAGCCGCAAGCTGGCTCAGTATTTTGTCGCCGACAATCCGCCCGAAAGTTTAGTTGAAACGCTGGCAAAGACTTTTTTGGCGAGCGGGGGGGATATTCGCAGCGTGCTATCGGCTTTGTTTGAAAGTGCCGAATTCTGGGATCCGGCTTACTATCAGCGCAAGTTCAAAACGCCATATCAGTATCTACTGTCTATGACTCGTGCGGTGGGGCTGGTGTCACCTACCGAAGAGCGTTTAAAACGATTGAACGGTGCTATGACTCAGCTAGGAATGCCGCTGTACTACTGTCGAACGCCCGATGGCTATGCCCAAGTCGAAGCTCCCTGGCTGAGCCCAGATGCGATGCTGCGCCGGGTAAACTTTGCCCTGGCCACCGTCAATCTTTACAGCCAGCCGAATGCCCAGCCGCCGACCGGGCCATCGCGCGGGGCGTTAGCTGCGACCTTGCTGGAAGCTGTGGGCCAGCAGCTATCGGCTGAGACTCAGCGCGTGGTTAACGATTCGCCTGTGTATCTGCGTCCCGCGCTGATTTTAGGCAGTCCTGAAATGATGTACCGCTAAGTTTTATCGCTAGGTTTTGCCGCTTAGAATCTCAGAACCTCAGAATCTCAGAACCTCAGAATCTCAGAACCGCCATGAAACGACGTCAGTTACTCAAGCGAACGGCCTTACTCAGTGCCTCCGGGCTGGCTGCTGTGGGGACTCACGGCTGGGCCTGGCGAAATCCGGCGCAGGCGGCGGCTCGCACACCGCGATTAATTGTGATTCTGTTGCGAGGGGCCGTTGATGGATTAAATGTGTTGGTGCCCTATCAGGAAGCCAATTACTACGAATTGAGACCGACGATTGCGATCGTCCCACCCGGTACCGCCGCCGCCGCGCTAGATTTGGACGGTCAATTTGGCTTGCACCCGGCCCTGAGTGCGCTGATGAGCGAGTGGCAGGCCGGGCATTTGGCCTTTGTTCATGCATCGGGATCGCCGGTTTCGGTGCGATCGCATTTTCAAGCCCAAGCCGATCTAGAAACCGGTACCCCCGGCGTAGACACCACCCCAGACGGCTGGCTGAACCGCCTATTAGCTTTTCTACCCACCGGCACCACCACTCAAGCCGTCAGCGTTGGCGGCACCTTACCCCTAATTTTCTCGGGGCCAAAATCTGTCGCCAGCGTGGCCCTCGGTAGGGCAGGCACCCTACCCTTACCGACCGATCAGCCTCAAATTCAAGCCGCTTTCGATCGGCTATATGCCAACGACAGCCGATTAGCTCAGGTTTATCAAGCGGGGCGTGCGGCTCGCGACGTTGTTATGCAAGCGCTAAACGACGAAATGATGGCCGCTTCCAGGGGCGCACTTGACCCCAGCCAGTTTGCCACCAGCGCTCAGTATCTGGCCCGGCTAATGGTGGGGGATGCTGCCACCCAAGTGGCTTTTATGGAACTGGGTCAGTGGGACACTCATGTCAATGAACGCGATATTTTGAATCGTCACCTGGATGCTTTAGGGGCTGGGCTGGCAACTTTGGCCACGGCGCTAGGGCCGGTTTATCGAGACACGGCGGTGGTGGTGATGTCTGAATTTGGTCGAACCGTGGCCGAAAATGGCAACGGTGGCACTGACCACGGTTATGGCAATGCGCTATGGCTGATGGGCGGCAGCCTCAAAGGCGCACAGGTCTATGGTGAGTGGCCGGGCTTGGCAACGGCTAATCTCTATCAGTCACGCGATTTGGCCGTGACTACAGATTTTCGCGATGTTCTCAGCGCTTTGCTAGCCCAGCACTTTAGCCTGAGTGAACCGGCCCTGGCGCAGATATTTCCGGGCTACCGAGCGCAAAAGACATTTCAGTTCCTATAGAAAGTTTCAATAGATATAGACGTCAATCTGGGCAAAACTAGGTAGTTAACTATCGCTAGAGTCGGAATGCTATACAAACAAATTACCAAGACCGCGTATGTGGGTGCGATCGCCACTCTAATCGGCTTTATTGCTCCCTTGACAATCGCCAAAGCCAGTCAAGCTGCTCCTGATGCAGGGCTACAGCTCGCTCAGTTTGCGGCGAGCGATGTGCGATCGCTCTCTGTGACCGGCAATGGACGCGCCTTTGCACCCGCCGAGCAAGCGGCGCTAGTATTTGCCTATACCCTCGATCCCTACAGTGAGACCCCAGACAATCCGATGGTTTCGCCATTGTCACCCGTCGTCATCACAGAATCTGATTTACAGCCGGTAAAAGCTGCCCTGATAGGCGCGGGTGTCGCTGAAAGTGCCATCAGTTTTGCGCCAGATGTTTACAGCTATAGCGCTTTGCGCATGGTGGTAAAAATTAGTAACCCTACCCGCGAGCGACTGAATACGCTGGTCGAGCTGGCTAACGCAGCCGCGATCGCCGATAAAAAGCTCGTGCCCAGTCCGGTTAACGCACTATATTCTGCCCGTAACTGTGACGCCGCAGAAGCGAACGCTCGTCAAATTGCTTTGACACAGGCCCGCAACCAGGCAACGGCTCTGGCCGATACCAGCGACATCCAACTTGGCGAGCTTTTCTTTATCTCAAGCTATATTACCTGGGGATATTTCGGCGCTACGCCCGGAAGCTGCCCCACTAACCTCGACGAAATTCTTCGTTACATCAATCAATACGGCGTCCAGCCCTACGACTCATCCTTACCGCTAGAAGTGCCGGTAGACGTCAGCGTTTCGGTTACTTACAAGATTGAGTAAGTAGGTTGTCCCCATTATTTGTAGAATCTCGCAGTACATTCAAAGCCCCAGAATTGGGGACGGGGGCGTTCAGTGACGATGCGATGTCCTGAGTTTAATGGCACTGCTCTACTTAGTTGAGGCCAAGGCCCGGTTCAATGTTTGGCTGGGCCGCATTGCCGCCCGCGCGTTTTCAACATCCGCAAAATAATACCCTCCAATATCAACCGGCTGGCCCTGAGCCGCTGTCAGCTCGGCGATAATAATCTTCTCATTCTCACTGAGCTGCTGTGCTAGCTCTGTAAACTGAGCCTTTAGCTCAGCATTTTTATGTTGCGCTGCCAAAGCCTGCGCCCAGTACAGCGCCAAATAAAAGTGGCTGCCCCGGTTGTCCAGCTCATTCACCTTACGCGAAGGCGACTTGTCATTATCCAAAAGCTGACTGGTCGCCTGGTTAAGGGCCTCAGCCAAAACCAGAATCTTCTCATGTTTAGTTTTAGTGCCTACGGCTTCTAGGGCCACCGCCAGCGCCAAAAACTCTCCGAGTGAATCCCAACGTAAATGCCCTTCGTTGATAAACTGCTGCACATGCTTGGGCGCAGACCCACCCGCCCCCGTTTCAAACAGACCGCCACCGGCTAGCAGCGGTACGATAGACAGCATTTTAGCGCTGGTGCCCAACTCCAAAATTGGAAAAAGATCGGTCAAATAGTCACGCAAGACATTCCCCGTCACAGAAATCACGTCATTGCCCTGCTTAATTTGTTCGCAGGTAAAGCGCATCGCTTCTACCGGCGGCAAAATTTTGATATCTAGCCCTGCGGTATCGTAGTTAGGCAAATATTGATTCACCTTGGCAATCATTTGAGCATCATGCGCCCGGTTTTCATCTAGCCAAAACACAGTCGGCGATCCGGTTGCCCTTGCCCTGGTAACCGCCAGCTTTACCCAGTCTCGAATCGGCACATCCTTGGCCTGGCACATCCGCCAAATATCACCCTTTTCCACAGCGTGCTCTAGCAAAACTTGCCCGGCCTCATCCACCACGCGCACGCTGCCATCTGCCGGAATCTCAAACGTTTTGTCATGAGAACCGTACTCTTCGGCCTTTTGTGCCATCAGGCCCACATTAGCAACGCTGCCCATTGTGGTCACGTCAAACGCGCCATGCTGCTGACAAAACTCAATGCAAGCCTGATACATCGTCGCGTAGCAGCGGTCGGGAATCATCGCCTTGGTATCGTGAGGCTTGCCATCTGCGCCCCACATTTGGCCAGAGGTGCGAATGGCCGCTGCCATCGAAGCGTCAATAATCACGTCGCTCGGTACGTGAAGGTTGGTAATGCCCTTATCAGAATTAACCATGGCCAGCTTGGGGCGGGCTTGATAGGTGGCGATGATGTCGGCTGCGATCGCCTCGCGCTGCCGATCGGGCAGCAATTGAATCTTGTTGTACAAATCGCCCAGGCCGTTATTGGGATTCACACCAAGTTCAGAAAAGACATCGGCGTATTTGTCAAAAACATCTTTGTAGTAAACCGTCACCGCGTGACCAAATAAGACCGGGTCAGAGACTTTCATCATTGTGGCCTTGACATGCAGCGACAGCAAAATATCTTCTGCCTTTGCCGCCTCAATCTCTTTTTCGTAAAAGGCTCGCAGCGCTTTTACCCTCATCACGGCTGCATCGATCACTTCGCCTGCCAGTACTGCTGTCTTCTCTTTTAAAACTGTTATTGTTTCATCGTTAGCTACTAGCTCAATTTTGACACTACCCGCCTTTTCAATCACAACAGACTTTTCACTGCCATAGAAATCGCCGCTTTCCATATGGGCCACGTGAGATCTAGAAGTTTCTTTCCATGCGCCCACCTTGTGAGGATGCTTTTGCGCATATTGTTTGACCGCTGCGGCGACTCGGCGGTCTGAGTTCCCCTCACGCAACACCGGATTCACCGCGCTGCCCAGTGCCCTGGCATACCGCTTTTTAATGGCGGCTTCTGTCTCGTTTTTGGGCTCGGCAGGGTAGTCAGGAATGTCGTATCCTTTGGCCTGAAGCTCTTGTATAGCCGCCGTTAGCTGAGGAATAGAGGCGCTGATGTTTGGCAGCTTAATAATAGTAGCGTCGGCAGTTTTGGCTAGCTCGCCTAGCTGAGTCAGGGCGTCGGGTTTCTTTTGCGCGTCGCTTAGGTTATCTGGAAAGGTTGCCAATATGCGAGCGGCAAGCGAAATATCGCTAGTTTCTACTGTGACATCAGCGGCTTTTGCAAATGCTTTGATAATCGGGAGTAAAGAATAGGTGGCCAAAGCAGGGGCTTCATCGGTAAAGGTATAGACGATGGTGGCGGCTTGGTTGGGCATGTATTTTCCTTTCTAGCAAAGCGATTTTTACAATAATATACGCCGCTCGCTGATTCTGTAATGCTTGCTAACAAACCAAAAGCGTCAAATCTGGGTAGCTAAATAGGGCCGAATTGTCATCAAAGCGATCGCCTCCACCGCTGCCTTTGCTTAAGCAACTTTGAATAATGCCTCCAGTTCCTCAGCACCTTTTCGGCAGGGCAGTCAGAAAATGGGTCAGTGAGACGCGCTTTGTAATTGCCGAAAGAAACACGCACACTAATAGCGATCCGACAGCTCCGCTGATAGAGAGCTTAAAGGCTGTCTCTCGCCCTTTTGACCTATGGTTGTTGAATATGAGCCCGCTGTTAGAAAGCGAAGGCTGCTTATTGCCACCCAATAGCCGGGGCAGCAAAGGCTCTTTTTCATACACGCATTACATCTGCGAAAGTCAATAAAATCAGCAGCTAAATCTGTTGCTCTAAGCAGCAATAGAGCCGGGTTTAGGAAGTAGCGAGCCCTCTTCTTCAAGCAGAAGCTGCAAAACCTCTTCACCATTGCGAGCAGCTTCTTCGTAGCTGTCACCGTGAGTGCGATAGGTTTGTTCAGGAAAATCAGGAAGATGTACTAGATAGCAGTCATCTTCGTCTGACCAAGCAATCACCATCTGATATCGAAGCGTATTCACTGTTACCACTCTCCCTGTGCGACTTTTCTAAGGGCCTTTTCGACTTCCTTTTCTTGGTATGGCTTGGCATCCTTCCCATCCTTTCCAGACAAGGTGACTCTACCTGAGTAAAGCGGATGAAGCCACTTTGTATGGCTGCCCTTACCGGATTGCTCAGAAAAGCCAGCCTTTCTAAGCATAGCCTTAAGCTCTCGTATTTTCTTTGGCAAACTTCGATTGTTTCACTGCTTAAACGACACAGTGATCATACAGTCCATTACTTTCATTCTTTGCTTTCTTCTGACTAAAAATACTTAAACCAGTTTCTCTTTTATCTGTGCTCTGGCTGCCGCTAATGCCTCAGGAAGCTTGGAGGCATCGCGGCCCCCGGCTTGGGCAAAGTTTGGTCGGCCACCGCCGCCGCCGCCGCACAGTTTGGCAATGCCACCGATGAATTTACCGGCTTGTAAGCCTTTGCTAATGACCGGCGGGCTAAAGGCGGCAACCAGGCTGACTTTTCCGGGTTCTGGCGTCGATCCGAGGACGACAGCACCGTCGCCCAGCTTTTGCAGGAGTCGCTCGGCGGCGGCCTTGAGCGCATCGGGTTCGACGTTGTCCAGGTTGGCGACGAGCACGGGAATGTCTCCAAAGGTCTCGGCATTGCCCAAGAGCTGATCGGATTTGGCCAGGGCCAGTTCGGATTTGATGACGGCGAGTTCCTTTTGAGCGGTTTTGAGTTCGCTTTGTAGGCTAGTGACGCGCTCGGTGATGTCTTCGGGTTTGGTTTTGAAGCGATCGCACAAATCTCGCACAATGCGATCGCGCACCTCCAAATAATCTAACACCGCTGGGCCAGCCACCGCCTCAATCCGCCGAATTCCCGCCGCTACCCCCGTTTCAGAAATAATCTTAAACACCCCAATTTCAGCCGTATTGCCCACATGCGTACCGCCGCACAGCTCCATCGAAACGCCAGGATAGTCAATTACCCGCACGTCATCGCCGTACTTTTCACCGAACATCGCCACCGCGCCTTTTGCTTTGGCCTCAGCCATTGGCATCGTCTGCACATCGGCGTCATGCGCCTCGGCGATCCAGGTGTTTACCTGCTTTTCTACCTGCTGCAATTGCTCAGCCGTCAATGCCTGCGGCGCGTGGAAGTCAAAGCGCAAGCGATCAAAATCGACTAAGGAACCGGCTTGAGAGATTGACTCATCGACTAAAGACTTCAGCGCGGCTTGAAGTAAATGAGTCGCCGTGTGATTTGCCTGCGCCCGGCGACGGCAGGCCCGGTCAATTTTGGCGCTGACTTGATCCCCGGTGCGCAGCGTGCCCCGTAGCTTGCCAAAATGAACAAAAAAGGCCCCTTCTTTTTTCACATCTTCGATTCGAATCACCAGATTTTCGCCCGAGAGATAGCCGCGATCGCCTATCTGCCCGCCCGACTCCCCATAAAAAGGCGTCTGATTCAGCACAATCTGTACTTCACTGCCCGTATCGGCCTGCGTTACCGACGCGCCATCGATCAAAATCGCCTCTACCGTACTTTGGGTATCCAGCTTTTCATACCCGACAAACTCAGTCGCCTCAATTTTCTCGGCCAGCGTATCCAAGCTGCCCTGTACCGTCAGGTCAATGGTTTCATGCGCCGCCTTACCGCGCGATCGCTGCCGCTCCATTTCCTGCTGAAAACCGGCTTCGTCCACCGCGACCCCGCTTTCTTCGGCAATCTCCTGAGTCAGCTCCAACGGAAAACCATAGGTGTCATACAGCTTAAACGCCTCTTCGCCCGACACCTGCTGAGGCTTTTGACTTAGAATCTCAGCCAGCAGCGTCTCACCGCGATCAAGGGTTTTAAGAAACTGAATCTCTTCTCTATGCAGCTCATTTTTAATCGCCGTTTCCCGAGCGCGCACCACCGGATAAGCCTGCTCCGATAGCTGAATAGAAGTTTCAGCCACATCAGTCGTAAACGGCTTTTCAATCCCTAGCAGCCGTCCGTGGCGCACTACCCGGCGAATCAACCGCCGCAGCACATAGCCCCGCCCCGTATTAGAAGCACTAATGCCATCTGCCACCATGTGCATGACCGATCGCACATGATCGCCAATCACTTTGAGTGACACCTTCTGTGCATCGTCGGCTTTGTAATAGTCTACGCCCGCTACCTCGGCAGCGGTCTGGATGATCGGAAAAATCAGGTCGGTCTCATAGTTGTTGGGCACACCCTGCAAAATTTGGGCCATGCGCTCTAGCCCCAAACCCGTATCAATGTTCTGCGCCTGTAGCGGTGTCAGTTCGCCTGCTACATCGCGGTTGTACTGCATAAATACGAGATTGTAGTATTCAATGAAGCGACTATCGTCTTCTAGATCAATAGCGTCGTCACCGCGCTCGGGATGAAAGTCGTAGTACAGCTCTGAGCAGGGGCCGCAGGGGCCGGTTGCGCCCGATTTCCAAAAATTGTCGGCTTCGCCCATGCGAATGATTCGGTTTTCGGCAATGCCAATGTCGTCACGCCAAATTGCAAAGGCTTCGTCGTCATCGCGAAAGACGCTGGGGACAATGCGCTCGGGTGGCAGGTTGAATACGGTCGTAGAAAGTTCCCAGGCCCAGGCGATCGCCTCTCGCTTAAAATAATCGCCAAAGCTAAAATTACCGAGCATCTCAAAAAACGTATGGTGACGCGCCGTGCGACCTACATTTTCGATGTCATTGGTGCGAATGCATTTTTGCGCCGTCGTCGCCCGATCAAACTCAATCGTACGCTGCCCCAAAAATATCGGCTTAAATGGCAGCATCCCCGCAATCGTCAGCAGCACCGTTGGGTCTTCGGGTATCAGCGACGCGCTGGCTAAAATTTCATGCCCTCTGGCTGCATAAAATGCCAAGAACTTCTGACGAATTTCAGCCCCACTCAACGCGACAAGGCCAGCCGTTGTGTCACGAGCTGTCAGGTCAGATGCTATAGGGTCAGCAGGCGTCGAGCCAGGTTCCGTAGATTGAGATAGCTGGGGTTGAGTTTTCTTTTTAGCAGACATAGAACTAACGGCAATGAGGACGATCAGGCTCTCCAGATTTGATCAATGGTGCCACACTCTCGAATGTTTTGTGTCGCCTACTCGGAACTACTGGCTAAAACTACGGGGATCACTGGATAAATCCGCGATCAATTATTAGGAAGTACAAATTAATCAAAGATGATCATCAAACAAATAGAGACCAATGAATACTTAATTGCGATTTCCGGCATGATTCCTATGCAGAATATAGACGTAATCACTGAGAACCTATCCGATTTTGCATTAATGTATTCGATGAAACCCTGATAAGGGTCTGTAAAAACTGGCAAACAACCCTAAAAGAACGAAGCGATACTCTAGACAAAAGACGTATTAGATCAGCCAAAGATTTTGATAGCGTTTTTATGGGCAAATCTGCGTGGGTATCGACCCACAGCGGTGAAACATCCGAATCTGAGGGCTACCACCTGCCAGTTTCTTCACGCAAATACTTGCCTTGAGTTCGTTCAGACTAAAAATCCAAATAACCAACCTAAGCCTTGTATATTTTTTTACAAAAATATGCCAACTGATATTCAGTGGGGCCCTATTGACATAGTTCTTTAAGTAAGTAAGTAAGTTAAGTAAATAGATAGATAGCTAAAACCTAAGCGCTGCTGTGGCTGTCATCGGTCGTTGATTTTATAGCGTTTATGCCTTCAAAAAACATATAGCCCAAGTGCTCAGCTATTTTTCTGAGTAATTTTTTTCCATGGATAGTGTTTTACTCATCGGAGATAGCCAGTTCACAACCAGCGTTATCACACAGGTTAGAAGTCTTGAGGTGCTGACACTGACTGCTGTGGTGACGGTATCCGAGGCGATCGCAGTGATGGAAATGTCTCTGCCGGATGTCGTCATTACGCAGGCCGCTTACCTCACTGACAGCTCAGTGCTCAAAACCTTTGGAGAGATACAAGGCAGCACTTACTTTATCGTAATAGAAGAAGTTCGTAACTACTTCACCAGCGACCCGCCAAACCAGCTAAACAGTAGTGATACCGGAAAAAAAGCGGACTATCACACCGACGCTCAAATCGCTCAAACCCAATTGGCGGACTCTAAGCAGCCTCTACCAACCGTAGAGAATATAGCGGAGCTGTATATAGAAAAAAAGGTCGTCGCGCTAGAATCTGGGGCTGATGCCTATGTTTGGCTGCTGCCTGCAAAGACTGCGCCGATCTTGGCGGCGGCAGCGCTAACGGAGAAAATTCCTGAAGCGCTGCCGCCCATTCGCATTCGACCCAGCCAATGCCGGTTAATTCAAGCCCATATTCACATCGGGCTGACCCGCGCTCAGAGCTACCGAGATCTCTCTCGCATTAATGACTGGCTATCGGCCATTGCCCTGGTTGATGCGCTGACACAGCTCAGCAATCGTCGTGCCTTCGATTTAGAACTGCCCAGGCAAATCAAAGTCGCGCGAACTAAGGGGGTACCGCTATCGCTGATGGTAGTCGATATTGATTGCTTTAAGTCAGTAAACGATCGCTACGGGCACCTGATTGGCGATGATGTGCTCAGGCTATTGGCCAAGCGATTGTTAGCCAATATGCGCTTTTACGACGCGCCCTTTCGCTATGGGGGTGAAGAGTTTGTCGTCACGCTAAGTAATACTGATTTAGCGGAGGGGCAGGCGATCGCAGAGCGACTGCGTCAGTCGATTGCCAGTGAACCGTTTGATATGGCGCAACATGGCGGCGATCGCCCGCTCAATATCACTATCAGCATTGGCCTAAGCGAACTGAAAGACGACGACGACGAGCAAGGCCGCAGCTTTTTGCACCGGGCAGACCAAAATCTGTTCGAGGCCAAAGCAAGCGGACGAAACCAGGTCGTAAGCAGCTAAAAATCACCGCCCCCAAAAGTCAATTGCCCGGTAGCCCAACTCAGCCATCATCTGCCGCAGCAGGGGAATGCTCAGGCCCACCACGTTCGTATGGCAACCCTCAATTCTTTCAACAAACATGCTGCCTTTGCCATCGGTCGCGAATGCACCCGCGCAGTGCATCGGCTCACCCGTGTTGATATAGGCAACTATTTCCTCGTCCGAAATATTAGCAAAAAACACTCGCGTCATCCGCTGCCTCACCAGTGCCTCTCGCCCCGGCGCAATCAGCGCGTAGCCCGTCCGTAATTCACCCGAGCCGCCTCGCATTTGCCGCCAGCGGTCAATCGCTTCCGCCTTACTGTCAGGCTTTCCATATACCACCCCGTCCACCACCAGCATAGAATCGCAGCCCAGCACCAGCGCATTTGGAAACTGCGGTGCAACCATCTCAGCCTTTCCTTGTGCTAGCACCTGCACGAGCTGCTCAGGGTCATGGATTACCACCTGATCTTCATCAAAGCTGCTCGGACAGACAAAGGGTTGTATACCTGCATCTATTAACAGCTTTCGCCGGGCAACCGAAGCCGAGGCCAGCACAAATTGAGTATCAGCCATAAAACTAGTATTTTGCCATCAAGAATGTCAATAGAGTTAAGCCTTGCCAGACCCAATTAATAAACCATTAATAAACCGAAAAAGAAGCCACCGCTTGTTTCATCGTATTCTTTAGCTTTTGCCACCGCGCTTCAGGAATGGAGGCATTAAAGGTGTATAGCTGCCCGCGCCGCACAATCACACTTGCCAAGTCATGCCGAGTCCCTGAGGGCAAATTAGCGACATACTCCAAGATGTAGTACAGCTTATCACCCGCTTCAAACGACTGTGCATTCACCAGCTCTACATTGTGATCGTCTGTGCTTTGTGAAGTAATACTTTTAGATAGCTTGTAGCCTACTTCCGTTGGCGTGCCAATATCGGGCAGCGTTTTACCACCCGATACTGGGCTAATGACTACGCTGACGTTTTCGCTGGTGTTAATAATGTCATGAAAAACTGTGTCTGGCCCGCCAGGAACCTCAGCGGCAACCCACCCCGTTGGATATTTGAACTCGTAGCCTTCATAACTATCGTTATACGACTGTAAACTAGTCCCACTAGAGCAACTTTGCAGTCCCAGGGCAAGTACAACTATCAACAGTGCAGCAAATCGCTTCAGCATCTTTAACCTCTTCATCTTTGGCCTTTCGTCCTCTGGCTGACTTAATTGTGCCACGAGGCGGGAAATCGCAAAAACGCTGGGCTAAAAATTGCTGAAAATTATTTCAGAAATATCGCCGAAGTAGCCAATAAAAAGCGACCCCCCTAAAGAGGCCGCTTCCAGATTTAAAGCTAACGCCAAAGGCTATCGATCTATAACCCTAGCATCGTCAGTTGTGTCAACATCTAGCTCTTCACGGCGAACCGTTGCGCTTTGATTAACGACTTCCTGCTCGGTTTCTTTGCGTACATTAACCTCTTCACGCACAAACGCTTCTTTACCAACGTTGGCTCTCTCTTCGTACACTTCTACGCGAGCCACCTCGCCATCGTTGAAGGCGTGGTCTCTTGTCGTTGCGGTTGCGTCAGTTGGGGTCGAACGCTCGATAACCACGCGCTCTTTCTCTACCGGAACAGCCACGTTGGCTGTTTCAGAAGTAACATGCTTGCCAACGGCGACTTCACCAGCCCGCACGCGCTGCTTGTCTGCAATCAAACGCTCTTCGTACAAACGAATGGTTTGGTCGTTGTGGGTATCTGCATCTCGCCGATAGAGTGCAGGGTCGTAGTCATAGTCGTAGGTGTCGCGATTGTAGGTTGATGCTGCTTTTGTTCCCATCGCCGTAGTTCCCATGGTACCAGCACCCACGGCTGTCCCTTCTACAGGTGCGCTTTGTCCAGCGCTATTCTCGCGATATACGCCACGTACGTTCTCTTCATAGTCGTAGTCAACGGTTTGGCTGCCGTCGTACTCAGGTAGGTTTTCTACTTGCTCTTTGGTCAAACCGTCTACGTATACGCGACGCTCAGAATTGTCAAAGCGAGCTTTACCGATAGGCAGCAATACTTTTTTACCGAAGATCCAGACGCCAGTGTCTACAATTAAGTAGCGAAATTGGCCTGTGCCGTCGTCGAACAGTCCATCTTCTATGCTGCCGACTTTGTCGTCGGTGCCTGCATACACGCTGTAGTCGTCGAGGTGGCTGAGACTATCGTCACTAAACGTGTTGCGATAGTCAGGATAGGTGTCTTTTAGGCTAACAAGTGCCATATGTCTGAGGGCTCCATTACTTACTTTAATTTTTTCGCCGACTCGTAAACTCAATCCAACTTTTGATTTAGCTCACGAACGCCGTATACCAATACTTTAAAAGAATTTTGTAAATGAATCATTGAGCGACAGGCAGATATTGGCTGTCTTTTTGCTATTCAGATGGACAGAACAGAATGCCATCAGGCAGCGCACAGATAAAAAGACGTATTTCAAATTGTTGATAGCCTTTTGACATAGGCAGTTAGACAGACAGGTTAGACAAACATAAAAAGAGAGGTACTACTACAACAGCAGCACCTCTCTTCATTTAAATCTTTATCGCTTAATGGACAGTAGACTAGCGAACAACAGACCTCGGGCTCTTGGCACCTACTGTAGCGCCTATCAATGCAGCCGCTAGGGCCAACAGTGAGCCAATTAAGAAAGAAAGACCTGCTTTAGCAGCCCCTGCTGCGTAGTTAGCTGCCTCTTGGGGAGAAACATCAGGAATAGCTTCTTGCACTTGGTCTGGGGTAGGTAGGGAGACGCCGCCTGCCTGCTGTGCTGCGGTCAAGGCATCGCCCGCGTTTGCGGCAGCAAGGCCAAACGTACCGGATACACCGCTAGCGAGCAACCAACCACTGATAACCAGCGTCGTTGCCCACATGATAGTGGCGTTCAGCATGGCTGTTTTCTTGTTCATGGGGCCACAAGAGGCAGCCATCGTCATGGCACCTAAAAACAGAGAGAGCAAAAGGCTAATAACAGCCCAAATACCTAACCCTGTGCCGATGGCTCTCGGTGCTGCTTCGCCCGCTACGAATCCGCCAACGGAAGCGCCTAGTGCGCTCAACATTAGCTGAGAGACGATTGATACTACGATGCCTGCCAGGATAGGGCCCCAACGAACGGTGTCATGGTACTCAGCAATCGGCGTAGTGGTTACTTCTGGTACTGTGCGAACGCCCACGTCAGTCCTATTAGTTCTATCTGCGTATGTCATGTGTAAACTCCTTTTAGTTTCAAATGCTTTGCGTCTGTATCAACGAACCTAGCGCTCGATGATGCTATTGGCTGAGGCGATATTTTGCTTACCTACCAAATATACGGAAGCAAACTTGCTATGTGAACCTATCGAAGGAATGACTGAACCCATGTAGAAAGGAAGAACTTTTGCAAATGCTGGCGCGATCGCACCTAAAATCTCTCTCTCGGCACATAAGAAAAGAGAACAAGCAGGATCAGTATGTTAGGTACAGTCTCTTGAGAAGTTGCCATGGCTCTGCACAGAATCAGCGATCGCTATCCTAATTATCCTGACGTTTACTTCGATGGAAAGGACATTAAGGGCAAGCCGGTATACAGTGCGGAAAGCCATAACGTTGGCACGGTAGACGATGTGCTAATCGATGAGGAAAACAGGCTGCAATTTATCGTTTTGAAGCGAAAAAGTGGAAGAAGGGTGTTGGTTCCGGCTAGCCGCTGTGCAGACTCGCCAGAGCGAGATTTGATTTATGTGCGATCGCTCAACCGAGACGAAATCAAAGCGCTCCCTACTTACGACACTACCCACGTAGGCGAAGGTGCTGTTGCCCAGCAAATACACCAGACGGTCGCGGTAGAGCAATCGGCCTCGGTAGAACAATCAGCGATCTTAGAAGGTGCTGTATGGATAGATAGACCTGCCGCAGTCAGCGCAGATGTTCCTCAAGCAGATGTTCCTCAAGCAGTCACCGCTGTGCCTGAACGCGAGCGTGAGCAATCGATACAGCTTTTTGAAGAGCGGCTTACGACTCGCAAACAGCGCGTGAAAACAGGCGAAGTTAAAATTTCTAAACGCACCGTTACCGAACGAACGGAAGCCGCTGTTCCTATTACCCGAGAAAAGGTCATTATTGAAATTGAATCTATTTACGGGGGCGAAACCCGCGTCAACTTTGGCGATGCAGAAGTTGACGACAACGGCATCGTCCGCATGGGCATCTATGAAGACCAGGCAGAAGTCTGTCGTACAGTCGTGCCTCAACAAAACGTTACCGTCCGAAAAGAAGTCGTCCGGGACGTGGTGAGAGCTGAAGAAAATCTGCGCCGAGAAGAACTAGATATTAATCCCGAAGGTCTGCCCTATGTAAACTGGCAGGATTTAAGAACAACGCCAGCAACACCAAAGTCTCAAGACCTACCTCAGCAGCGCTAATCTGGCCAGAAACCTTCCTAGCCATGTGGTTAGGACAGCTCCTAACCACTTCGGTGATGTCATCACACAGCTAGTCACTCCACAATCAGGAAGCTCTTAACTATGCTTACTTATGACGACATCCCTCGAATCTTTTTCTAGCGCACTCTCAGAAATTGTCACTCAAGTCAGCCAGTCGGTTGTTGCTATCTACGGGCGGCGCTCTGCTGCGACTGGGATTCACTGGCAGTCGGGCCTGATTGTTACTTCTTGTGAAGCCCTGCGCTCGGGAGACGCCTTCAAGATAGGTTTACCCAGCGGTAAAACTGTTGAAACAGAATTGCTAGGGGCCGATCCCACAACAGATATCGCCATTTTTTCCTTACCAGAAGGACTCGACTTACCGGTTGCCCCACTAGGCGACGCACAGGCGTTAGCGCTCGGTCAGTTAGTTTTTACCGTGGGCCGTTCGATGGGACGGGGCCGCTCGGCTGGCCTGTTTACCAGCTTAGGATTGGTGAGCCAAATTGGGGATGCTTGGCGCTCTCAAAGCGGGGGACAGATAGATCAATACATAGAAGTTAATCTGAGCTTGAGGCGAGGCAGTGCTGGTTGTCCTCTAATTGACGCTAGCGGTAAAGTAGTCGGTTTCAACACATTTGGCCCTCGCCGCCGCATATTAACCATCCCAGCGGCTACTATTAACCCAGTGATTGAACAATTGCAGCAGCGGGGCAACCTTTCACGCGGCTATTTGGGCTTGGGTATGCAGGCTGTGCCTTTGCCAGAGGCGATTAGGCAGCAGCATGACCTGACTAACCAGGCGGGCATTATGGTTGTCAGTGTAGATCCACAAAGCGCAGCGGAAAAAGCTGGAATGCTGCTAGGCGATGTGATGGTTACTGTTGATGGCACGCCGTTGGAATCTTTACAACAAATTCAGGCGCTGTTAGGGCCGCAAAGCGTAGGGCAGACGCTAGGCATTCAACTGCTGCGAGCAGGGCAAATGCAAACGACCCAGGTGACGGTAGGCAGCCGCTAAGTGATGGCAGAAATTATTGTCTGCGCAGAGAATGCTGTCACCCGCGCTGGGCTCGCGGCCATGGCAGCGACGGCGGCGACTACCGTGGTGGCAAAAGTTGACAGTTTATTTGCACTCAATGCCTGGCTGCAAATTCAAAGTGCGGATTTGATCGTGATGGAGCTTTCCGATCTAGGCAAGGGAAGTCATGAAGATATCTTAAATGAGCTGATTGAGATTGTTGAAAGCTTGCCGCCCGAAGAGAGTTTACCTATTTTGCTGATGCTGTCCAGCGCTGAGGTGCTCAACTATGGGGAAAAATCTCATCGCCTCGGTGCTCAGATGCTGGACACTGGCCTGGTCAGTATTTTGCCGATGACGGTGGCGACTCATCAAGTTAGAGATGCGATCGCAGCCATCATAAACGGCCTGATTGTCATCCATCCCGACATCACCGAAGCCCTGTTCTCTTCTGCGCCTCAGGCTTTGGTGCAAACAGGCTCTTTTGCGAGTGTCCTTTTGGAACCGCTGACGGCTAGAGAGTCGGAGGTGTTGAATCAGATGGCTAGTGGGTTGACGAATAAGGCGATCGCTCAGGCCCTTAACATCTCAGAACACACTGTCAAGTTCCATATCAGCGCCATCCTTTCAAAGCTAAACGTCACTAGCCGCACAGAAGCCGTCGCCGTCGGTATCCGATCTGGCCTAGTGATGCTTTAGCGGAGTCTTGCTACCAACGCTGCGCATTATGCTTTTGATTTACCAGCCCTGGCTAGCGCTGCCCGCAAGTTTCCATCTTGTTCCTCTAAGACGGCGATCGCTGCTGCTTTGTCACAGCCTGCTAGATGCATCACCAACGCGACTTTTACCTGAAGATCGCTTTTGTCTAGCAGCTCGGCGGCGGCGTGACGATCTAACGGGGTCAGGTCGCAGAGGATGCGGATGGCGCGATCGCGTAACTTACGATTCGTCACGGCTACATCCACCATCCGGTTCCCATATACCTTTCCCAGCTTTACCATCACTCCGGTCGAAAGAATATTCAACGCCAGCTTTGTTACCGTGCCAGCCTTTAGCCGCGTCGAACCGGCCAGTACTTCTGGCCCCACAATCAGGCGAATATCTACATCTGCATCTGCTGGCACTTGCTCGGCAGGCACACAGGCGATAAAAATTGTCCCCGCCCCACACTGCCGCGCCGCCTTTAACGCTCCATGCACATAGGGCGTCGTGCCCCCCGCCGTAATGCCGACGACCACATCGCGCGTGGTGACTTTGTGGTCAAGAATTGTCTCAGCGCCCGATTCGGCATCATCCTCTAGCGCTTCCGAGCTACGCAACAAGGCCGCTGCCCCGCCCGCCAAAATGCCCTGCACCATCTCTGGTGGCGTACAAAAAGTAGGCGGACATTCTGCCGCATCCAACACGCCCAGGCGGCCACTGGTGCCTGCCCCCACATAAAACAGCCGTCCGCCTTCTCGCAAAGAAGCCGCTGTAAGGTTAATGGCCTGCGCTAAGGATGTTCTGGCATGGGCGATCGCATCTACCGTCCGCTGATCTTCTTGATTGAAAACATCCACCATCTCCAACGTAGACAGCTCATCCAAATTCTGACTATTGGGATTGTTTTGCTCGGTTAGCAAATGGCCCCGGTCTTTCATATCACTCATTACAGCAGCTTCTCCAATTGCGATCTAATTCGATCCATCTCAGCCGAAGAAGCGTCCTGAATACTTCCACGGGGTTCCTCGACCTCGCCCTCTGGATCCCAGGTTGTGCTCTCCACCATCTTCTCGGGCGGCATCAACAGCGTGCCATCGGCCACACTCACCGCCTCATAACCCGCCCCCTTGCAAAACTCCTCAATTTCCTCCGCCTCAAATGCCTCTACTGACGCGGGCGGGAAATCTTGAGCTTCTAGCAAGCCACCAAAGCGCACCGCATCGTCCTCCACCTCAAACATCAGCACTAAATGACGGCCATCCACCTGCAATGAGTGAATTCCTTCATTCTCGGTGCGAGCATTAAACAAAACGACGTAGACAGACATGATGGCAAATTAAAGTTATGTAGGTGAGCGTATGACGATTTTAGGTGATTAGGGAATGTTTCGCCCGGACAGCTTTCTGTAATAATGAAGAGGTTTTTCCTCGTCTCTGGCAGCGCTATGACAACTTTCTTACTCGAAGTAGGCAGTGAAGAACTCCCAGCCAGCTTTGTCAGTGAGGCCCTGGCCCAATGGAAAACGAAGCTGCCCGGCGAGCTAGAAGCGCAGTTTTTAAAGTATGACGGCCTTGAACTTTATGGCACCCCTCGCCGCCTTGCCGTCTTGATCAAGGGCCTGCGCGATCGTCAGCTTGATCGCGAAGAAGAAGCCAAAGGCCCCCCGGCAAAAGCCGCTTTTAGGGAGGGCAAACCGACCAAAGCCGCCACTGGCTTTGCGGCTTCTAGAGGCGTCAGTGTGGAGGATTTGGAAGTTCGCGATACGGACAAAGGTGAGTTTGTTTTTGTGCAGCAAAAGATTTTGGGCCGTCCCACTGCCGAGATTTTGCGCGAGCGGGTGACTGACTGGATTTTAGAGCTAGAAGGCGATCGCTTTATGCGCTGGGGCGATGGCGAACTCAAGTTTCCTCGGCCTATTCGCTGGCTGGTGACTTTGCTAGATGACGAGCTGCTGCCGGTGACAATTGAGAACGGCTCTGAGGTCTGTGTGAGCGATCGCACCACCTACGGTCACCGCGTCTTGCACCCCGAACCCATTCAGCTTGACCACGCTCAAGACTACGTCAAAGCACTTCACAAAGCTTACGTATCGGTCGATCCGGCGGTGCGCAAAGAAACTATCCTCAAGCAGGTTGCAACCGTAGCCAAGTCTGTTAAAGGTCATGCGGTTGTCGATGACAATCTGCTCGCCGAAGTGGTTGATTTGGTCGAATGGCCCACTACCGTCATCGGCAAGTTTGACAATGAGTTTTTAGACCTGCCTGCCCAGGTCACGATTACTGAAATGGAGAGCCATCAGCGCTATTTCCCCGTTCGCCCAGCCGAAAACTCTGACGATCTGCTGCCCTACTTCATTACGGTCTCTAATGGCGACCCAGCTAAATCTGACGTGATTGTTAGAGGCAACGAGCGGGTGATCCGCGCCCGCCTCGCCGACGGCAAATTCTTTTATGATGCAGACCGTAAGCAGCCGCTAGAAGACTATGTTTCGCAGTTAGAAACCGTCACTTTTGAAGCGCGGTTGGGCTCTGTGCTCGATAAAGTTAATCGCGTTATTCAAATCACGGAACTCCTCAGCGATCGCCTCAATTTAACAGCCGCTCAAAAACAGCAAGCTGTCCGCGCCGCCAAGCTTTGCAAGGCTGATTTGGTCACGCAAATGGTGGGCGAATTTCCAGAATTGCAGGGCTATATTGGTCAAAAGTACGCCCTCAGCAGCGATGAAGATCCAGCGGTCGCCGACGCTATTTACGAGCATTATTTACCGAAGGGCGCAGGCGATCGCTTGCCTCAATCTACAGTGGGTCAGGTGGTTGGCATTGCCGACAGGCTAGATACGTTGGTGAGCATTTTTAGCATTGGCAAACTGCCCAAAGGCTCCTCTGATCCCTTTGCCCTGCGCCGCGCTGCGAATGCCATTGTCAGCATCATTTGGGACGCTGGGCTAGCGCTCAATTTACAGGCAGTGGTGACTCAAGTTGTGCAAGCCTTTGCCGCAAACCGTAGCGGCGTTGATGTGGATCAGCTAACCGCGCAGTTGACAGACTTTCTTTCTCAACGGGTGCGATCGCTCCTGCAAGACAGCCAAACTATTGACTATGACCTTGTGAATGCCGTGTTTGGTGAAGACGCCGACTATCAGGCGCGGGCGCTAATGGATGTGTTGGATGTACGCGATCGCGCCACCTTCTTGCAAACCATCCGCAACGATGGACGCCTGGCCAAGGTCTACGAAACCGTCAACCGCGCCTCCAAACTTGCCACTAAAGGCAATCTGGACACCGAACCGCTTGACCCTGATGGTCTGGTCAATCCCGCTCTTTTTGAGCAATCTTCAGAAAAAGCTTTTTACGACAGCCTGCAAAAGCTCGTCCCGCAAACTCAAGCCGCCCAGACCGAGCGCGATTACGCCAAGCTGCTCACCGGACTAGAGCAAGCTGCCCCGACCGTCGCTGACTTCTTCGACGGCCCCAACAGCGTTTTAGTCATGGCAGAAGACGCAGCCGTACGCGAAAACCGCCTTAACCTGCTGAGTCTGTTGCGTAACCATGCTCGCGTTTTGGCAGACTTTGGTGAAATCGTAAAAAGCTAGTGTGCCAGCGGGTGAAAAACGGAAGGGCGTGTTGTACAATCGCGGCTTACTATCTATTATGCCTTTGGCCCTCACACACGGCCTAGCCTACGCCTCATGAAAACAGCTCACGTCATCGGCCTTGGCCGATCTGGAATTGCCGCCGCCCGAGTCCTCGCCCGACAGGGATACGCCGTCACCCTTAGCGACCGAGGCCCCGCCAAACGCCATCGCGATGATGCCAAAGCGCTCAAAGAAGAAGGCATTACCGTCAAACTCAACTATGCCTTTGCGCCACCTACCGCCGCCGAAGATCCGCTAGACTTGCTAGTCGTCAGCCCCGGCGTACCCTGGGACGCGCCCGAGCTAGTCTCTGCCCGCGAGCAGGGCATTGAAACCATTGGTGAAATGGAACTTGCCTGGCGTGCTCTCTCTGGCCGTCCCTGGCTAGGCATTACCGGCACCAACGGCAAAACCACCACGACGGCCCTGGTCGCCGCCATCTTCAAAGCCGCCGGACTCAATGCCCCTGCCTGTGGCAACATTGGCTACGCCGCCTGCGAACTTGCCCTTTCAGCGCCGCCGGACTGGGTAATTGCCGAACTCAGCAGCTATCAAATCGAAGCCGCTGCCTCGCTGGCCCCTACCGTTGGCGTCTGGACAACCTTCACGCCCGATCATCTTAGCCGTCATAATACGGTCGAAAACTACTACAACATCAAAGCCTCTTTGATAAAAAGATCGGAAGTAGCGGTGATTAATGGCGACGATCCAGTATTGCGCAGCAAAGCAGGAGAGAGAGCTGCTAACAGTCATTGGACGAGTATTAAAGGAAAAGGCGCAATTACGCCCCTGACCCCTAGCACCTATATTGAAGACGGCTGGGTCGTGTATAAAGGCGAACAAATTGTTGAAACTAAAGCCTTACGCATGGTCGGCGAGCACAATCAACAGAATCTGCTGATGGCGGTGGCGGCGGCGAAGATAGCGGGGATTGCAACGGGTGCGATCGCCCAAGGCGTCTCTACCTTCCCTGGCGTCTCCCACCGGCTCGAACATGTTTGCACCTGGCGCGGTGTAGACTTCATCAACGACAGCAAAGCCACCAACTACGACGCCGCCGAAGTAGGTCTGCTTTCAGTCGATAGCCCTGCCGTTTTGATCGCCGGGGGTGCCCCCAAAGACGGCGACGACACCGCCTGGATTGTTCAGATAAAAAACAAAGCCGCCGCTGTTCTTTTAGTGGGCGATGCCGCCGAATCCTTTGCCCATCGCCTCGAAGCATCTGGCTATGCAAACTACGAGATTGTCGAAACCATTGATCGCGCCGTCGCCCGCAGCGCCGACATCACCAAAGAGCAATCCGTTAAAACTGTCCTGCTCTCTCCTGCCTGCGCTAGCTTCGATCAATATGCCAACTTTGAAGTCCGTGGTGACGACTTCCGACAGGTTTGCACCAAATATCTGGGTGAACTATAAAGCGCCAAATCCACCGCCACCAGGGGTTTCGATCACAAAAGTATCGCCTGCTTCCATCTCGACGGTAGCGGTACTGTCCAGATCTTCTCGGCTCCCGTTGTGGCGCTGAATCCAATTGTGACCGACGCTGCCTGCCTCGCCACCCGCCTGCCCAAACGGCGGAATGCGCCGATGGCTAGAGAGAATTGCTGCGGTTATGGGTTCTTTAAATTGCAGCCGCCGAATGACGCCGTGACCCCCTCGGTGCTGCCCTGCACCGCCGCTGTTTGGCCGGATAGAAAAGCTTTCTAGGAGCACGGGAAATCGCCATTCGAGCACTTCTGGATCGGTGAGGTGAGAGTTGGTCATGTGGGTTTGCACAGCGTCTGTGCCGTCAAAGTCGGGGCCAGCTCCAGAGCCGCCGCAAATGGTTTCGTAGTACTGATAGCGCTGATTGCCAAAGGTGAAGTTGTTCATAGTGCCCTGAGAAGCAGCGAGTACGCCTAGTGCGCCGTACAGCGTATCGACAATCGCCTGAGAGGTTTCCACATTGCCAGCCACTACAGCGGCTGGGTATTCAGGATTGAGTAAACAGCCCTGCGGAATGACGATTTTTAATGGTTTGAGACAGCCTGCATTCAGCGGAATGTCGTCGTCTATGAGGGTTCTAAAGACATAGAGGACTGCTGCTTTGCAGATGGCGGCTGGCGCGTTAAAGTTGTTGCCTAGCTGGGGTGAGCTGCCGGAAAAGTCGATGGTGGCGCTGCGGTCGTCTGGATAAATTTGGATGGTTACTTGGATGCGATCGCCGCTGTCCATCTCGTAACTAAAGCTGCCATCGCTCAGTCGATCGATCGCCCGCCGCACAGCCGCTTCAGCGTTATCTTGCACATAGCCCATATAGGCTTGTACGGTATCCAATCCATACTGTTCCAGCATCCGCCGCAGTTCCTGCACCCCTTTTTCGTTAGCCGCAATCTGCGCCTGCAAATCGGCAATATTCTGAGACGGATTGCGCGCCGGATACTGGCCTGCCGTCAGCACCTGCCGCAGCTCGGCTTCACGAAACTGTCCCGCTTCAACCAGTTTGAAATTGTCGAACAGTACGCCTTCTTGCTCTACCGAGGTGCTATCCGACGGCATGGAACCGGGTGTTATTCCGCCAATATCGGCATGGTGTCCGCGAGAGGCCAGGTAAAAAATTACGTTGTCTTTTCCTGCCTCAAACATGGGCGTAATCGCTGTTATGTCTGGCAAATGTGTGCCCCCGTGGTAGGGATTGTTCAATATGTAAACATCTCCTGGCTGGAGAGATTCGCCGTGGCTATCGATCAGCGACCTGACGCTCTCACTCATCGATCCTAAATGTACTGGAATATGCGGCGCGTTTGCTACTAACTGCCCGTTTTGGTCAAAAATGGCACAAGAGAAATCGAGCCGTTCTTTAATGTTCACCGAATAGCTGGTATTTTGCAGCGTAGTGCCCATTTGTTGGGCAATTGAGCGGAACAGATTGTTGAAGATTTCTAGCATCACCGGGTCGGCGGTTTTGGTGCTGATGTCAGTACTGGCGGAAGTGTTTTCTGAGGCTTGATGGGTGAGGATGAGATAGTTGCGATCGCTCACCTCAACCCCCCAGCCCGGTTCAATCACATTAGTGCCCGTCGCCTCCACAATTAGCGCTGGCCCTGAAATCTGGTCACCCGGCTGCAAGTCTTGCCGCTGATAAACCGGCGTTTCGTGCCAGTCATCCGCCGTATAAATCTGTACCTGGCTAACTGGCTGAGGGCTGTTTGCTGACTGCCGCGCTAACTTCGGCTCCTCTGCCTGCTGCATCTGCGCCACCAGCTCAATCGAAATCGCCTCAACTACCAAAGCTTTGCCCTCAGCAACAAAGCCATAGCGCTGCCGATGCTGTGCTTCAAACTGCTGTTGCATCCGCTCAGCCCGGTCAAAGTCTACGAGCAGCGTCGAGTCGGTGCCATCGTACTTTAAATGCACTCGCCGCCGAGTTTCTACTTCAATTGGCTGAACCGACTGCTGCGCCAGTTCACCTTTTGCATCCGCAATTAGCTCTTCAAGGCGGGGCAACAGATCTAGCTCAGCCGTCAGCGATTCTTCCACCGCGCCTTCTCTCAACACTCGCAATTCAGCCAGCCCAATCCCATAGGCAGAAAGCACCCCGGCGTAGGGATGGATCAAGATTTGCTTCATGCCCAGCGCCGCCGCAATTAAACAGGCATGCTGTCCGCCCGCGCCACCAAAGCAACAGAGCACATATTTAGACAGGTCATAGCCTTTTTGCAACGAGATTTGTTTAATCGCGCTGGACATTTTCTCAACCGCGATACTCAAAAATCCGTTGGCGACGGCAGCAGCACTACGACCATCACCAATCTCAGCCGTAAGCTGTTCAAACTTTTCAGCAACAACCTGCCGATCTAAAGATGCATCACCATTTGGGCCAAACACCTGAGGAAAAAAATCGGGCTGAAGTTTTCCTACCTGCACATTACAATCTGTCACCGTGAGCGGCCCCCCTCGCCCATAGCTAGCCGGGCCAGGATTGGCCCCCGCCGACGCTGGCCCTACCCGATAGCGACTGCCGTCATACTGCACAATCGAGCCGCCGCCCGCTGCCACCGTATTAATTGCCATCATGGGCGATCGCAGCCGTACCCCCGCCACTTGTGCTTCAAAAGTGCGCTCATATTCACCCGCATAGTGAGCCACATCTGTAGAAGTGCCCCCCATGTCAAAGCTAATAATCTGTTTGAATCCAGCCAGCTCGCTCGTCTTCACCGCGCCGACAATCCCGCCCGCTGGCCCAGAAAGAATGCTGTCCTTTCCCTGAAAAAACTGGGCGTCACTTAAGCCCCCATTCGATTGCATAAACATCAGCGGTGGCGCGTGGTCAGTGCCCGAAATCTGACTTGTTACCTGATCGACATATCGCCGTAGAATCGGTGACAAATAGGCATCTACAACCGTTGTATCGCCCCGGCTCACCAGCTTCATCAATGGGCTCACCTGATGAGAAAGCGAAATCTGCGTGAAGCCAATCTGTCGGGCGAGTTCTCCTAGAGCTTGTTCATGCTGAGGATAGCGATAGGCGTGCATGAGGGCGATCGCACAACTCTGAATCCCTCGATCGTAAATCTTCTGCAACTGGCGTCGAGCCACCTCCGATTGCAGCGGCGTCAACACCTCACCTTGCGCGCTAATTCTCTCCTCAACTTCCACCACGCATTCATACAGCATTTGCGGCAGCACAATCTTACGCGCAAAGATATCAGGGCGGTTCTGATAGCCAATTTTGAGGGCGTCGCCAAAGCCCTGGGTGATCACGAGAAGGGTGCGATCGCCCTGATGCTCTAGCAGCGCATTCGTTGCCACCGTCGTGCCCATTTTGATACCCGCAATCTGCTCAGCCGGAATTGGGTCATCTGCGCTCAGTCCCAAGCAATCGCGAATCCCCTGAACCGGCGCATCCGAGTACCGCTCAGGATTCTCGGACAGCAGCTTATGCACAACAATCTCACCGTCTGGCCGCTTGGCCACCACATCGGTAAAAGTCCCTCCCCGGTCAATCCAAAACTGCCACTGCCCACCAGATTTACTCATGTCACCACGTTTTTTAGAGCATCCTAGCGTTTATTTCAACAATTCCTTGCCTCGGCGATACAGCGCTTGAGCATACTCAGTCCAGGTGCCCTGACCCCAATACCGAAAACAGCTCGTTTCCACAAGTAACAAGTACAACAAAGCCTCCTGATAATCCTGGCGCTGAGTCGTAGTAGGATCGGCTTGCACCTGCCGGTCGTACTTTTGATGAAAGGCGGCGCTGAGCTGATTCATCGGCTCCAACACATTTTCATAGCCCTTCACCCAGCTCAGATCATCTGTCCAAGAAGCGCCGTCCATATGGAACTGATGGTCAGTTGCCTGGAGTTCTTTAATCGCCGTTTCAACCGTTTCTGGCGTGGCACTTTCAGGTGTCACCTTTTGCCAAATCTTATGCTGACCTACTGCCTGACAAGTCGGGTAGTCATCCGGGTTCACCCCAGCCGCCTCAATTAGCTCAATATATTCCGTGCCATTCAGCCCAACCGTACCCTCTACGCCTCGACCATTATCTTTAATACCCTCCCAAAAAGGAACAAAGTCACGCCCGTACTCATTCATCATCACGCCGCCATTCTC
Source organism: Phormidesmis sp. (assembly GCA_049791095.1). GTDB lineage: Bacteria > Cyanobacteriota > Cyanobacteriia > Phormidesmidales > Phormidesmidaceae > Phormidesmis. The sequence continues at coordinate 42,363 of JBAQZP010000023.1, read as the reverse complement.
ACCATCCGCAATCTGCGAGACGCAACCAGGTACCGATACCTCGCCAATCTGTTGTCTGCCTCGCCCCTTCGCTTCGTGATAAGGCTGCATTTGCGCCACCAGCTTAGTATCCGAGCCTTGAGTCTTAATCAGAGCGGTCATGCTAATGGTCTCTCCGTAAGAGTTACGCGCCACCAAACGATTAGGGATATATTTATCGTCGTGGTGTAACCCAGTGCCATCTAAACGTTCTACCGAATGCTCTTGCACTAGCAGCCAGCGATAGCCACATTCCTTTAGCGCTTTGATATATTCAAACAAAGTATCGGGATGGTTGGGCAAATGCATTTCTGGCGGTGAAAATCCCTTCACCCTTGCCAGGGCATCGTAGCCAAACAGCGCGGCAAAGTGATGCTGCCAGGCTTGAATATGTAGCTTAATATCGGGAATGGGGGTAGAGGGCACTACCGCATGACTCCACATCGTACCCATCCACTCTACATAGGGTTGATACTGGGGTTCGCACAGGCGCTTGAGGTTGCCTAAAATGTCGTCGCGGCCCATTTGGGTAATGCCCCAGAATAGATTGCCAGAATAATCAAGCATGATGCGAGGGTTTTCGCCCTTTGCTACGAGTTCTGGAATCCAGTCGCCCATGCGGCTATAGCACCAGGCAAACACAGCGGCGTTATGGTTGTCGCCATCGCCCGGATGCTCGAACATGTGCTGAAGATTGCTGATTAACCCGCCGTCGGCACCGGCTGGAATCGTGGGCTGATGCATGTGTAGGGCGCAAGCGAACCCAGCGGTGATGTCTTGAATGCGGAGGTTGGTGGTGGGTAAAAAGATGGGTTGGTTGTGGTTTGCGATCGCAGCAATCGTAGATTCGCTACCGCAAATGTTGGGTAGCCCAGCATGAGCGGTGTTGAGAGCAGGATGCTGAGCTGTTGGTGCAGTTGCGATCATAGAAAGTTCCTATTATTTAATATCTAAGTCTGTCGTCATTAAGGCTGCAATTCGCAATAAGTTTCGCAATAAGTAAGTATAGTCAAGGTTTTCTCTAGCGGACTTTTCAATTCCGTCAGGCGGCAGCCTTCACCCCGTAGGTGGACGCTACCGTGCCAAATTTTTCGCAAAATGACCCTTTGCTGCTATTCGACAGCTACTCGACAGCTATTCGACAGCCTTTGCGCCCGCTTGACTAAGCCTACAAACATAAACTTTCATTAACAAAAACCTGGGAGATCCTTACTATGTATATCGTGCAAATTGCCTCAGAATGTGCCCCTGTGATTAAAGCGGGCGGTCTAGGTGATGTGGTTTACGGCCTCAGCCGTGAGCTAACGCTGCGCGATCACTGTGTAGAGCTGGTACTGCCTAAATACGACAATATGCGCTACGGCGAGGTCTGGGGTATGCATGAAGCCTACCGCGACCTGTGGGTGCCCTGGTATGACGGGGCGATTCACTGTTCGGTACAGTGCGGCTGGGTGCATGGTCTGCTGTGCTTTTTTATTGAGCCACACTCGGGTGATAGCTTTTTTAATCGTGGCAAGTTTTACGGCGATTGGGATGACCAAATTCGCTTTGCCTTTTTTAGTAAAGCGGCGCTGGAATTTCTACTCAAAAGTGGCAAGCGCCCCGACGTAATTCACTGTCACGACTGGCAGACAGGACTGGTGCCCGTGATGCTGTACGAAATGTACAAGTTTCACGGGATGGAAAACCAGCGGGTGTGCTATTCCATTCATAACTTCAAGCATCAGGGCACCTGGGGGGTGGAGATTTTGACGGCCACAGGGCTGAATCAGGCGGCGTACTATTTCACGCCAGAGCGCTTGCAAGACAACGGCAACCCAATGGCTATCAACTTTATGAAGGGCGGCATTGTATATGCCAACTATGTGAATACGGTTTCGCCGCATCACGCCTGGGAGGCGCGGTTTAGCGATGTCGGCTGCGGTTTACAGCCCACCCTAGCAGCGCATCAAGATAAATTTGGCGGCATTTTGAATGGGATTGACTATACGCTGTGGAGTCCAGATGTTGATACCAAAATTTCAGCTCAGTACTCAGCCGATGATTTTGAGAACAAGGTGCTGAATAAGAAAGCACTGCGCGAAAGATTGCTATTGGCAGCGGGGGACAAACCGCTGGTAGTCTTCATTGGTCGGTTAGATCAGCAAAAGGGAATGCATCAGGCGCATCATGGGCTCTATTACTGTCTAGAGCAGGGCGCACAGTTTGCGCTACTGGGTTCGGCGTCAGAGCAGGGCATTAGTGACTGGTTTTGGGGTGAAAAAAACTATTTGAACGATAACCCTGACTGCCATTTAGAAATTGGGTTTGATGAAACGCTGGCTCGCCTGATGTATGCAGCAGCAGATATTATCATTGTGCCGAGTAATTATGAGCCTTGCGGCCTAACGCAAATTATTAGTCTAAAGTATGGCACCGTGCCGGTAGTGCGAGGGGTGGGGGGCCTGGTAAATACTATTTTTGACTGGGATTATGACCAGAGTCACCCGCCGGAGAAGCGCAATGGCTTTGTGTTTTATGAAAATGATAGTGTGGCGCTAGAGTCTGCCTTAGGTCGGGCTTTGGATTTGTACAAAAAAGAGCCCGCGCTATTTCAGCAGCTAGCTAAGCAGGGAATGGCTTACGATTATTCCTGGCGTCAGCCGGGCGATTATTATGTGGCGGTGTACGAGCATATTCGTCATAAGTAAAGCGCAATCACGGTAGAACTTGTGTATCGATTCCGCTAGTCTACGGATAACCGGTCGAAATGGCCGAAGCCTTCCTTTAAAATGTAAGCACCTTTTGCCTGGCCTGCTATGAAGTCTCGAATGCCTGATCCATACCGTCAGAGTCCTGTTTCGCTGAAGCGGGGACGATCTAAAACGAAGAAAGCGCCTGTGTTTCGGGTGTTACAGTTGTTGGCGATCGCATCCGTCGGTGGCGGTATCATGCTAGCGAGCATTGCCGGACTAGCCTTTTTGCGCTCAGGCGGACAATTCATGGAAGGCATTAAGCTCGCCATCACCCCCCAGCCTCCCGAAGAAACCGTAGACGTCCGTACGGTGATTGTAGAGCAGGTGCGCGACGTGAGCGAGCTAACCACAGCCGTATTTACGATGGAAGCGGTGGTTCCGGCGCAGAGCGATCGCAAGCTAGGAGACTACACCATTGGTAAGACCAATTTGCTATATGTCGCTTATGGCGAAGTCCGCGCTGGCGTAGATTTAGCGAGCATTGAAGCAGCAGATATAACGACGACGACCGACGAATCTGGTACGAGCGTAACGCTGGAGCTGCCACCCCCCAAAATCCTCGATACCAAAATAGACGTCGAACGCTCTAATGTATACGACTACAATCGGGGCTTTTTAAATCTAGGCCCCGATCGAGCCCCTGAGCTGCAAACACTCGCGCAAAAAGAAGCCCTGGAAAAGATTGAGCAAGCTGCTTATGAACAAGATATTTTGGGCCAGGCGAACGACCGCGCCGAGCTAGTCGTCAGTCAACTGCTAGAAAGCGCTGGTTTTGTGAACGTGACTGTAGAAACCGCTCCAGCAGCGACTACAAGCCTTAAGACGAACCCATAAAAAACCTCCTCTACCCAAAGGCAAAGGAGGCATAACACAAGACATTCGGGAGAGCGTCACTACACAAGCGGTTTTAACTGTTGTTTTGGAGCGTTATTTTTGGCCCTATGACGGTTGGCACTTGGTTTTTTGCACCCTGATTGTGCCGTCTGCTATAGGGCCTAGCAAGCAAACCTGCTATCGGCGCACTGTCTAACGCAACCGATAGCCAATCTGGTTGCCATAGCGAGCGAATGACTACTGAATGGCCTCTGTGGAATCAGTGTCAGCGTTGGCTGCGGGTGCAGGCGGCAGAATCACCCGATCAATGATGTGAATCACGCCATTGCTAGCTTCTACATCGGCTAGCAAAATGTTAGCGTTATCGACCGTGACGGTGTCACCGACTTCTACGGTAATGTCACTACCTTCAACCGTGGCAACGCTACCCGTCTCCAGGTCAGTAGAAAGCACCGCACCCGGAACGACATGGTAGGTCAAGATTTGAACCAGGACATCCTTGTTCTCTGGTAAAAGTAGCTGCTCTACTGCGCCTTCAGGCAGGGCAGCAAAGGCTTCATCCGTAGGGGCAAAAACGGTATAAGGGCCTTCTGCGCTTAAGGTCTCGACCAGATCAGCCGCGACGAGGGCAGCCGTCAATACCTCGAAAGAGTCACTGTTGCTAGTAAGTTCAGCAATCGTGAACTCACTGGTGTCCATTTCTTCAGCGGCCTCAACCGGTTCTTCGGTCATCGGCTCAGCTTCAACGATGCCCTCAACGGATTCCTCATCCATTTCGGCGTCAGCTTCGACGGATTCCTCGTCCATTTCGGCCTCGGCCTCCATGGTGTCTTCGCCCATGGTGTCGGCCTCGACGACTTCTTCAACGGGCTCACCATCCATGGTGTCAGAAGCTTCGATGGCCTCGTCGCTCAAAGCCTCAATGTCAGCGGCTTCAACAGTGTCGGCATCGGTTGTGCCCATGTCAGTCTCCATAGCGTCGGCCTCCAAAGCCTCGGCCGCAGGCTTTGAAGACGCTTCTGGCATGGCAGCACCGGGTAGTGCTACGAAAGCCCCGGCACTACTGGCCACTAGGCCAATTATGAAACGCTTAAAAAAGCGGGGGCTATTGTTAACTTGCATAGAACCTCTTGGTAAGTCTTGATGAGCAGATCTGATGGTCGGGTGCTTGTGTCACTGCACCCTTCACTTAACGTCGTAAAGATTTAACTAAAGTTCATTAAGCTTCTACAAAGTGTATCGAAAAACCTACAAAACAAATTGTTCACAGTTAGGTAGATGTTTATTTACAGCAAAGGCGTCAAGATAAGAAGCCTTGAAAAAGGTCGGCAAAAAGCAGACGATCGTTCGCTATGTGATTTTGGAAAGTCCTTGTTATAAAAGCGACTCAGCGATCTCAGTATTGACTGCACAATCAATCTACAAAAGGAGATATTCGGATGATAGAACTGCACCAGTTTGAAGCTTCGCACTATTGCGAAAAGGTGCGCCTGGTCTTGGATTACAAGCAACTTCCGTATAAAGCTATTGAAGTTACCCCAGGGTTAGGCCAGATAGAACTCTATAGAATGTCGGGACAACGGCAGGTTCCGGTGCTAAAGGATGGCGATGAAATTGTGCCGGATTCGACCGCGATCGCCCGCTACCTGGACAAAAAATATCCTGAACGGCCTGTGATCCCAGTCGATGCGCAAAAGCGGGGACTGTGCTTAGCGCTGGAGGCTTGGGCCGACGAGTCGATTGGCCCCAATGCGCGAAAAGTGATGATCGGAGCGTTTAATCGGCATCCTAATTTTCGCACGGCGCTGCTGCCAATTTCTACGCCCGACTTGGTTAAGACTGTGGTGGGTTCGGTGCCAAGCGATGTGCTGAACTTGCTGGGCACAGGGGCTGGCTTTGGGGTAGCGGCAGTGAAGTCGGCGACTGAAATTTTGCGACAGGATTTAGAGGCGCTGTGCTTGATTTTAGAAACGCAGCCCTACTTGTGTGGCGATCAGCCAACGCTGGCAGATTTTGCCGTGGCGGGCCTCTCTATGTATATCAAGTTTCCTTCTGAGCAATACATAGATCTGCCAGTCGGCATTTGCAATAAGGGGGTGCCAGGGCTATCGGACGACCCGGCTTATAGTGCTTTTTGGCTGTGGCGCGATCAAATTTACGGTAACTTTCGCAAGCAGCGTAGCGGTGGGCCGACGGGTGGCAGCAGTGGGCCAGTTGCCATTGGGATTGATTGAAGCGGTTACGGCCTATCCGGTAGGGTGGTGATGGCTTTATACGGGGCTGGGTATGAGTGATGTGGTGGCCAAACTATCTGCGGTTGTAGGCGCAGAGCGGGTGTCGGACTGGGCGGCGGTTCTGCAAGCGCAGCAATTTACGACGGATGAGGTGATGGGGGCGATCGCCTCTGACCAGCCACCGAACGCGATCGCCTTCCCCAGCAGCACCCCCGAACTGGCTCAGGTAATGGCCCTCGCTGCTAAAAACCACTGGCGCGTGTTGCCTACCGGTCAGGGCAGCAAGCTGAGCTGGGGGGGGCTGGCAGAAGGTGTTGACCTGGTGGTGAGCACAGCGCGGTTAAACCAGGTGGTAGACCATGCGGTGGGCGACTTTACCGTGACGGTAGGGCCAGGGCTGAAAGTTGCAGCCTTGAAGCAAATCTTGGCCGAGCAGGGGCAGCTTTTGGCGATTGATCCGGCTTTTGCAGCGCGGGCGACGGTGGGCGGCGTGGTGGCGACCGCAGATACCGGCTCACTGCGTCAGCGCTACGGTGGGCTGCGAGACATGCTGATTGGCGTACAGTTTGTGCGCTATGACGGCGAGGTTGCCAGGGCAGGCGGGCGCGTGGTGAAAAATGTCGCGGGCTACGACCTGATGAAGCTGATGAGCGGGGCCTACGGCAGCTTGGGGATTTTGAGTGAGCTGACGTTTCGGCTGTACCCAGTGCAGGGAAATTCGCGATCGCTATTGCTAACCGGGACGACAACAGCAGTAGAGAAGGCCGTAGCAGATGTGCGACTGTCGGGACTAACACCGGTAGCTCTGGATATTTTGGCGGCGACGATGCTTAGCCAGGCCGCAGGAGACATTGGCCTGGTGGCAAGATTTCAGGGGGTGGCCGCTGGCGTAGAAGAGCAAACAGAGCGGCTGCAAAAAATTGCGCTGATGCATGGGCTAAGCTGCCAGCAGTTGGATGGCACAGCAGACGAGGATTTTTGGCGGCAGTCGGCGCAGGCAATTAAGCCAGATACGGTGCTGTGCAAGGTGGGAATGCGGCCCAGCGCGGTGCCAGCGTTGCTGACGCTGCTGACAGAAGTCGATCCAACTGCGCAGGCCAGATTGTACGGCAGTAGCGGGCTAGGTTGGGTGCAGATGGCAGTGGCCGAGAAGAGAGCAGGACAGATAGCTGGATTGGAGAGGTTGCGATCGCACTGTCAACAGAACGCGGGTTTCCTCAGTATTTTGCAAGCCCCCAAACCGCTAAAGCAAGCCGTAGATGTCTGGGGATATAGCGGCAACGCGCTTGAGGTGATGAGAGATATCAAGGAAAAATTCGATCCACAGCGAATACTGAGCCCAGGGCGATTTGTGGGTGGACTGTGATTTTTTATGTACTAAACACCTCTCTCTTATGGCGTAGAACAAAGCCTACCTACGGTCAGAAATGTTCTAATAAACGCCGTCTCTCTGGCAAACCCAGACTAAAAATAGAATAAAGTCGGTAGGATCGGTATGACTTAATTTCTCTGACTCAAATTTCTAATTTTAGTCGCAGACTTTAGCTACGAGATTGAGCAGAGAGCTTTATTCAGGAGATTTTTAAACAATGAGCACAACCGCGACCATGACTGTAAACGTGCCTTCTATTAAGTGCGACGGCTGCGCTGACACTATCACCAAAGAAATCAAGGTTCACGATGCTGATGCCAATGTGAAGGTTGACGTTGCTGGAAAGACAGTAGAAGTTACCTCAGATTCGCTATCTGAGTCGTCTGTGAAGCAGGCGATTGTTTCCACTGGGCATGAAGTTGCATAGGGCTAAACCCTGAGTTTTTCTGAGTACTAGCAACCTGCTCTAAGGCTAAAGCGCTGTAGGTTTTGCTGCAATGGCGGCTAAAGTTACAGCGCTTTTGCTATAACTGTACCTTTTGCTTGATGTCGTAAAGGCGCAGTTTAGTAAACCTAAGGAGCGGGTAAAAATTAGCTTGAAAAAACACAATGCCAAAAAATACGGGTTTAGACTCAGTTTCACAGCAGGGAAAAAAGATATTGAATAAGGTGACGGGTGCGGTTGAGCAAACCGGTAAGCAAGTGGCTGAGGGCGTCTCTTACTTGACGAATAATCAGACTGAAGAGGTCACTGAAGATATTATTCAAGCAGCCGTGGATCAGGCGTTAGATATTATTCGAGTGGCAGGCGATCGCGTTCGTGAAAGGAACATCAATGCCGAAAGGGTTACTTTAGAAGTCGGTGTCGGCGTCGTGAACGTAGCCCATATTAGAATTACGACAGATGTACCAGAAAAGGGCGCTGATAAAAGCGATTCTGAGGAAGTAAAGGTAGCCGTCAGCGATCCTGAGTAGACCTGATCGCTGCCTTGAGCCGCTAAGCTAACTGTCCTGTTTTTTGTAGAGACTGTCTTTGTAACTTGTGAGCATACTGCGATGACCCTCGGGCCAAAGACGATTACGGTAAAGTGCCCTCAGTGCCAGCGGGTTTACATTGACTGGCATGTGCCTGCTGTAAGCGAGCAAGATAGCCACAAGCCGACGACAGTCTGCTCAAAATGCGGCCATCGTTCTAAAATTCACGAGTTGAGCGATCGCAACGGCACGCTGCAAATGTGAATTGCTCTACGAACCCCTCCTTTCGGCATCAGTGAGCTGAAAGGAGGGGCTTATGGTGAAAGGTATGATAATAGGTCTTGGCAAATGTTCCAGTAACTGTAAGCAAAGCCTACTGTGGGGCCACTGGGGCTTCAGGAATTTCAACCTCTTCTGCGGGTTCTATCACCTCAGGGAGCGGCGTTGCGCCATCGCCAATACCTGCATCAGGTTCTACCGGCATTGGCATATCATCAGGGGCGACTTCAGGGCTTGGTGTCGTGATATTCGGGCCGTCTGTAAAGTACTGAGCCTGTTCGCGCAAGGACGCGGCGGGGCCAGTTTGACCCTGTTGGTCGAGTAGATCAGCCGCCTTTAAATAGTCGGCAACGACGGCGTCAATCACGCTTTTGGGCAAATCTTCGGGGCCAGCAATATCAGTGGTTGAGGTCACGTAAGCCCGGTTGATTGTGGCTTCGGCGCGGCCCAAATATGCGCCAGGAGCGGTGTCGTCCAGAGAGATCGCAGCCGTATAAGCCTCAATTGCATCATCGAAATCTTCTGATACTGAAAGGTCGTAAGCACGGCTAAAGACTTGCTCGTATTCACTGGCAGGGCGAACCTCAATTTGGTAGTTGCCACCCTGACCCGAAAATGAGCTAGCAATGGCGCTATAAGTACCCGTTTCGGGTAGCTCTAGCACAATGGTGGAATTGAGCGTGCCGCCAAAGTCATCATTAGAGGTCAAAATTTCGCCATCAGGCCCTTTTAGCAGCAAGATAGTGTCAAAATCTTCGCTTTTTAGCTCAATGGTCATAGCCTGACCCAATTCCCCATCAAACTCGTAAGCATCTTCCATCGGCGCAAGGCTACCCTGCTGCTGCAATAGTGCCTGGGCGATCGCCGCCCGGTGGGTGAGCCCTGTAACCCCGGTCAATACAGCGGCTGCGAGCAGCCCTTTTTTAACTTGACTGGATACGGTTTTTGGGGATTGCCCTTGGATGGATTTCATAGCTCAGGTTTTTCCTTTTGGAATATTGCATCTGGGTCGTTTCTTTAATCTAAGATACTTATAGATGGGTGCCAGTATCTTATGGGACACTATGGAAGCTGTCTTGACAAAGGATTTTGTAAAGTGGGGTTTGCATTCATCAAGCGTTTAGCTTGGGTTAGTCCGGTAGCGTTTTTGTGGCTGGGCTTACAGCCAATGTGTCAGGCACAAATCAGCCCTGTCGCAGAAGCATTGCCTGAAGACAATAGCGAATCAATTGAAGCTTTTGCAGAGGAAGTCCCAGAAGAAATACTGCGAACGGAGATTATTACAGGGGCGCGATCGTCGCTTACCGGCAAACCTTTAAGTGCAGCAGAATACGCTATGTTGCAGGCAGAACTAGCCGCCCCTGCTGGCGACCCTCTCGTCAATTCAGATTTGCGCTATCTCGTTTTTTTAGCGCAGCTACGCCGTGCCTTAAAGCCCATCCTTCCTTTCATCGACTAGCTGATGCCCCTAGCTCACGAGCCTGTGGGTTTGGCAAAGTCCGCTACGTTGGCGCATTTTGCGCGATATTCTGTCGATCGATAGTTTTTAAAGCTACTGAAGTTTTGTTAAGCTAACAAACATATCAAATACACATACAATAACTGAGCCAGTTTGCTGACCTCATCAGCGACCGGAGCAGCCCCCTACAGCTTAGGTTCCCTTTAACTTAAGTCAGTTTCTCTTCAAATCAAATCTTACGCAGGTCAGGTAGCTTATATGTCGTCAACGATTGCTCTAGAGCAGATTGAGCGGATTGTTTGGAACCAGCACCAAAACCCTTTCGAGGTGCTGGGGCCACACCCCATAGAGCAAAACGGCAGACAAGCGTGGGTCGTACGCACCTACCTGCCCAAGGCCGATGCTGCCTGGGTGATTTTGCCCGAGGCCCGCAAAGAGTTTGAGATGACCAACGAGCAGCACCCGCAGTTTTTTGAAGCGGTTGTAGACATTGACGAACTGGCAAATTACCAGATTCGCTACAAAGAAGGCCCCTGTGAGCATGTTACCTACGATCCCTACGCCTTCAAGTCGCCCGTGATGACCGACTTGGATTTGCACCTGTTTGCAGAGGGTAAGCATCAGCGCATTTACGAAAAGATGGGTGCTCATCCTACCTCTCAAAATGGCGTTCTGGGGGTTCACTTTGCCGTTTGGGCACCCAACGCTCGCAATGTATCTGTCATGGGTGATTTTAATAGCTGGGATGGTCGCCAGCATCAAATGCGCAAAGGCAGCAGCGGCATTTGGGAATTGTTTGTGCCTCAGCTCAAAGCGGGTGACTCCTACAAATATGAAGTCAAGAATTACGACGGTCATATTTATGAAAAATCTGACCCTTACGGCTTTCAGCAAGAAGTACGGCCTAAAACGGCTTCTGTTGTCGCGGAGCTAGATAAGTATAATTGGCGAGACGAAGATTGGATGGAGCACCGCCGTCAAACCGACGCGATGAGCCAGCCCATTTCAGTGTACGAAGTACATCTGGGCTCTTGGCTACATGCCCCCTCAGCCGAGCCCGCCAAACAAGCTGACGGCAGCGACGCTCCGCCCGTCACCGTCGCCGACCTCAAGCCGGGCGCAAGGTTCTTGACCTATCGCGAGCTAGCGGAAAAGCTAGTTCCCTATGTCAAGGAGATGGGCTTTACCCATATTGAAGTGCTGCCTGTGGCAGAGCATCCTTTTGACGGCTCGTGGGGCTACCAGGTAACGGGTTACTTTGCACCCACTTCGCGCTATGGCAGCCCAGAAGACTTTATGTATTTTGTTGACCAGTGCCATATCAACGGCATTGGGGTGATTGTGGACTGGGTGCCCGGTCACTTTCCAAAAGATGGTCATGGCCTGGCCTTTTTTGATGGCACTCACCTGTACGAACATGCCGACCCAAGGCGCGGCGAGCACAAGGAGTGGGGCACGCTGGTGTTCAACTATGGTCGCCATGAAGTCCGCAACTTTTTGATCGCTAATGTCTTGTTCTGGTTCGACAAGTACCATATCGATGGTATTCGAGTTGATGCAGTCGCTTCCATGCTGTATTTGGACTACAACCGCAAGCCGGGAGAGTGGGTGGCCAATGAATATGGCGGCAGAGAGAATATTGAGGCGGCGGAATGTTTGAAGCAAGTCAACCATGTTTTGTTTAGCCACTATCCAGGAGCGCTTTCGATTGCCGAAGAATCGACGTCTTGGCCGATGGTGTCATGGCCGACTTATGTGGGCGGTCTGGGCTTTAACTTGAAGTGGAACATGGGCTGGATGAACGACATGCTCGATTACTTCGAGATGGATCCCTGGTTCCGTCAGTTTCACCAAAACAACATTACCTTTAGCATTTGGTACGCCTTTAGTGAGAACTTTATGCTGGCGCTCTCTCACGACGAGGTTGTGCATGGCAAAAGCCACATGATTGGTAAAATGCCGGGCGATGACTGGCAAAAGATGGCTAATTTAAGGGCGTTATATGCCTACATGTATGCGCATCCTGGAAAGAAGACTTTGTTCATGGGGATGGAGTTTGGCCAGTGGAGCGAGTGGAATGTGTGGGGCGATTTGGAATGGCATTTGTTGCAGTTTGAAGGGCACAAGCAGCTAAAGTACTGCATTGAACGGCTGAACTATTTGTATCGCCGGGAGCCAGCGCTGTATACGCAAGACTTTTCGCAGGAAGGGTTTGAGTGGGTAGACTGTAGCGATAATAAGCACAGTGTGGTGTCGTTTATTCGCTTTGATAAAGAAAGCGATGAGTTTATTTTGACGGTGTGCAACTTTACCCCACAGCCGCATAGCCATTACCGAGTAGGGGTGCCTACGCAGGGTTATTACCGAGAGATTTTCAACAGCGATGCGCGTGATTTTGGGGGGGCCAACATTGGTAATTTGGGCGGTAAGTGGGCGGATGACTGGACGTTCCATAACCGACCCTATTCGCTGGATCTGACCTTACCGCCGTTGAGCGTGATTATGATGAAGCTGGATAAGCAAAAAACGGATGCGGCGCTGGCGGGTGGGTCAGACTAAAGAGCGGTCGTTAGCCAAAGCATATCGTTAGCCAAAATATTAAGTGACCTCGGGTTCTGCGATGTAGGGCCTGAGGTTAGTTATTTTATAGGCTCAATAACCTTTCGGAGTCGCCAGGATTTTGTCGATGGTTGGTCAAAGCAATTTTGTTAGGGCTGCGGTTTTGTCTAGTGTTTTGACGGCAGGTTTGGTGGCGATCGCACCCCCCGCATCCGCTCAAGACTTTATTGTTCTAGAGTCTACGACTGAAAGTTCTACTGTTCCAGATTCTACTGCTGAAGGTTCTGTTGTTGAAGGCTCTCTGATTGAAAGCGATGAGTTTTCTACGGGCGTTGAAGAGATTGCGGTAGAGCAAGCTGCTGAGTCAGAAGAGGCTGAGCTGAATGAGACTGAGCCAGAAGCGGCTGAATTGGCCCAGAATACTGCGGTAGAAAGCGAGGCGGCACTGTTAGAGCTAAATCAGGCTTTGGCGGCTGACTTTGAAGAGCCAGCAGGTGCATTGATTCTCAGCAATTTAGAAAGCGCCAGTATAGAGGCTTCTTTGCCAGTCGAGACCGAGCGGCTAGACTTGGCGGCGACCAGCGATATGTTTACGGTTGAGTCTGATTCGATGCCTGCGCTAACGACCGCGCTGAACAGTGACAATGTGTTGACGCGGCTGTATGCAGCAGATGCGCTGTGGACATTGACGGGTAATTCTGAGCCAGAGAAGGTGAGTTTGCGCGATCGCGTCCTCCCTATTCTGATTGAGGCAGCGGTTTCTGACAATATGCAGGCTCGTGAGCTAGCCGTTTCTGGCCTGGCGCAGTTGGGCGAGCAAGCGCTACCGGCAGTGCCTGTCTTGAATCAGCTAGTGGGTGCGCGAGATTCTAGAACCCGCAGAATTGCTCAGAATGCGCTAACGGTTGTTAGAAGTGGTAATCCGGCGGCAGCAGCATTGGGAATTGTGGCTAGAGAGTCACGCAGGCGGTTGCTTCCGGCGGCGGTTAGAGCAATTACCGGCTTGTGGCGGTAGGAGCAGCTACGTTTCTGTTAAAGTGCCTGTCTGTGAGGGGGTGTGGTTGGTATGGGCGATCGCACCTTCATTATTTGGCCCGCTCTTCTGCTTCATTTCTTCGGGCACATCTTTCAACAACAGCGTATAAATCTCGGTGGGCATCTCAATCTCTTTGGTTTGCAAAGCTTCTTTCACTTTTTGAGCTACCAGTGACGTGGTTCCTAAAAAGCCAGCGCGGTGAGAATCTACCCAAAACCGAACTTCTATATTGACGGTGCTGGCAGCGAGTTCATTGACCAATACTTCAGGCACAGGCTCCGGTTGTACCTGGTCAAGCGCGGCAATAGCTTCTACGATGACCTGACGAGCTTCTGCAATATTGGCGTCATAGTCGATGCCCACCATCACTGAGCTGCGCAGATACTTAGCGGCTGTGTTGTTGGTAATGCTGGCCTGAAACACTTCCTGATTAGGAATGTAGATCATGCGACCATCGTAAGTTTTAAGCGTGGTTGTGCGAAGCTGTATTTGAGTAATCGTGCCTTCGTATCCTTTGATGACCACCTGATCGCCGATATGAAAGGGCCGAGCTGCCAGCAAAATAACGCCTGAAATGTAGTTACTTAAAACATCTTTTAGGCTAAAACCAATAGCTACGCTGGTTAAGCCTAATGCGCCCAGCATAGTGGCAAAATCTATGCCCCATACGCCCAGCGCAATCACCGATCCGGCGACCCAAACGCCGCCATAGCCTAACCGACCGATCAACACTTCTGTCCCGTGGTCGCCTTCGGTCTGCTGCGCCCAGCGAAAGGCGCTGTAGCGAACGCCTTTGGCCACCAGCCAGGTTGCAATCATCACAATTAGCACACCAATCAGGGCTGGAATGCTATCGACGGCGTCTTTGCCAAGCTGACGAATGGTGCCGTTCAGGCGCTGCGCCACATCGATGGCCACGGGCGGTTTGTCGAAGCTATTGCCAAGCCGATTGGCCCAATCTTCAGCCAGGGTTTCTAGCGGCAGGCCAAAATCCTGGGCGTCCTGTTCGGTGACTGTCATCAGCACGCGGTTGTTGGCTTGCAGCGTGATGAGTTTTTGACCCTCGACGGGTGCTGCTGTCACGGTCACCTCGCCATCGGTACGCTCTAGTAGGCTGGCAATGCGGCGGTTAATAATGGCCGCTCGCTGGCTGGCCGAAAGGTCGTTAAGACTACCAATTTGGAAAACGGTTTGGCCGCGCACGATTACATCGGCAAAGTAGACGTCGTTGGTGGGGGCTGCGATCGCGTCCGTCTCCATCGGCTCAGCGATTGGCATATTTTCAACCGCAGCATCTTCTTGCCCCAGCGTCGGTGCCGTAGTCAGCATAACGGTCAAACAAACGCTGGCAAAAATAGCTATAAAGCGATGTTTCATCTTTTATCAAGGTTGTTTATCGGCTGTGGAGGTGAAAGGCTCCATTGAACGGTTGAAGATTTTTAGAATGAGGGCTTTAAGGCGATCGCAGCCCTTTTAATCGGCGGCAGTAGCGATAGGGGAACCGCTAGCGAGTTTAGATCCTTAAAGTCTGGATTTTTCTCTTTTTTAGGGCCGTGGTAATCACTGCCGCCAGTCATCAACAGATTGTAGGTTTGGCAGTATTCTTCCAGGCGGCGGGTTTGGCTGGGGCTGTGGGTAGGGTGATAGACTTCTATGCCCATGAGGCCATTGTCGATTAGCTCTGGCAGAATCGTATCGACCGTGCCGCCACGAAAGATGTAAGGATGTGCCCATACTGGGACTGCGCCGCAGCTCAGCAGGAGTTCTATGCCTTGCCTGGCGGTGAACTTTTCATAAGGGACGTAGGCGGGGCCGTCGTCCTTTAAAAAGCGGTCAAAGGCTTCGTTGCTAGATTTTACATGGCCTGCTGCTTTGAGAGCGCTGGCAATATGGGGGCGTCCGGGGGCCATGGAGCCGGACAGGTCGAGCAGCTCAATCGGGTAGCCTAGTGCCGCGAGTTTTTCGGCCATTTTGCGGGCGCGGCGTTTGCGGCCTTCTACGCGCTCTTGTAAGGGCGCTAGCAGTTTTTTCTGATCTGGATAAAAGCCCAGAATATGCATAGAGCGGCCATTGTAAACGGTGCTGAGTTCTAGTCCGGGGACAATTTCCAGAGTTAGCGGGGTGGCGGCTGCGATCGCCTCATCCCACCCTGCCATCGTATCGTGATCGGTAATGGCCAGTGCCTTTACGCCTTTTTGCGCGGCAAATTTCACTAGCTCTGTAGGTGTGAGGCTACCGTCTGAGCAGGTGGTGTGGCTGTGAAGTTCGAGCATAGTAAGTTGCTAATGGGCAGGAGATAGTCGCAGCGGATAGGCCAACTTCTTTTATTATGAACGGGACGCAGTCAATTGATGTTCACCGCCAAAGAATTACCTGGTGTAGTTGATGGGACAAAGCATTCAAAGCATCCAACCCTGGTTAGATCAAGCGACAGAGCGTTTGCGAACGGAGTTTGATCCCGAGAAAATTATATTGTTTGGCTCGTGGGCCTGTGGTGAGGCCACTCGACGTTCTGATATTGACTTATTCATGCTGTGGCAATGCGACATTGGCCCGATTGAACGTATAGGCAAGGTATTGAAGTTATTGATAGATGCGCCTCGGGCGGTAGATGCGATTGTGGATACACCCGAGGAACTCTCTCGCTGTAAAGATAGACCTTTTATTGCCCGGCTTTTGAGGGAGGGGCGGGTGCTTTATGAGCGAGAGAAAGCCCGCAGTTATCGCTCAACCTCACAGGAAATTCTAGATGATGAAGCTCAATAGTTTGTATAAATCTCTATAATTTGGCTAGTTGCTTCTGAACTCTCTATGGCTGACCCTGTAACGTTGACTGCTAGTGCGATCGCCCAATTAGCCTTTCAAGAATTTTTGCAAACGAGCGCTGGCGAGCTGGCGAAGAAGTTTTCGGCGGCGGCCATTGCCAAGATGGGCGAGCTTCGTCAGATGATATGGAACCGGTTGCAGGGTAAGAATGCAACGGCTGAGATAGCTCTGGCCCAAGCAGAAAAGGGCTATGAGGGATCGATTGAGATTGTCTCTACCTTTTTGAGTGTGGAGATGTTAGATGATGAGTTTGCAGAGCAGGTGAGGGCGATCGCGCAGGAAATTAATGCGGGTAAGTTAGTGGATCAAAGCAATATGGAGCAGAACATCTACGACAATGCAACCGGCTGTTAGGTCAACAATGAGGGAAGTGAGAATTTCAAACGATGTACAAACAGTTGCTCGGCGAAGTTCATCCAAATGTGGCCACCCTACAATGGAATTTTGGCGGTTTGTATCAATTGCAAGGGAGCTACTATTTGGCAGAAATGTTCTATATTCAAGCGCTGGCGATCGCCCAATCCACCCTCGGCCCCAATCATCCAACCACCAAAGGCATCCAAAACTCGCTCAATTCTCTGCCAACCAACGCCTGATACATAAATGGGAATTGTTGCAGCGCGTTCTGCATCAAGTGCAGCGTGGTAATGAATGATTTTGCAGTGCGACTCATCAAGTGCAGTGTGCGGATGAACCCTTCCTGAATGCGACTCATCAAGTGCAGTTGGTGAATGAACCCTTCCTGAGTGCGACTCATCAAGTGCAGTGTGATGATGAGTAATTTTGCAGTGCAGACCGCCGTATGCCGAGGAATGCCTTAATCATTTTTATCCACAGGGCCGAATTCTCTCTAGCGGTACAGGCTAAAATTAGGCCATTCCTAGTACCCAAGACCTATGGCTCGGATTAGCTTAGACATTCCCGACGAGCTGTTAAAGAAGCTGACTGACAGTGGAAAAAATCCCGATAGCTTTTTTCAAGAACGTCTGCTGACACTATCCACATCAGCATTGCCAGAGCCCTCCCTAACCGAAAGATTCCAAACCCTTGCTAGCCAGTGGAAGCACGACACCCGACATGTCTCCCTGATGAGCGATATCGTGCTCAACAAAGCCTATCAGCAAATTATCGGTATGGGTAAACCAGCCATTCCTCTACTTCTAAAGGCGCTAAAAGAACAGCCCGATCATTGGTTTTGGGCTTTGCGCTCAATTACAGGAGAAAATCCGATCTCACCTGACGACCGTGGGCATTTGCCAAAGATGGCCGAAGCTTGGCTAAAGTGGGGAAAAGCGCATGGATATCAATGCTGAACTAGAGTAGGACTGGCCTCAACTAGCAAGCACTCACTACCGAATAACCAGCCCACATACTCCAAACTACAACTGTCTAGCTTGGGCTGCTGAAGAAGACAACCGCTGGTGGTCACCCTGCCTATCAAAATGGAAGAATACGAACTCGTGACCGGCTCACATCAACCGAAACAAGCGCCCCCTTTTCTAACTCAGCACTGAACTGCCTTAAGGCAGATAGAACAACTCCGCCAACCGCCTGATAAAACGTGTCCTGAGTTCTTAGTTGCAAGACACTGGGCGCGTTGGCCTGAGTACTGGCCAGCAATGCTCCAAAGTCGAGATCGTGGGTAAATACGATGTAGCCGTTAGCTCTCGCCCAAGCCATCAGTACGGTATCGGAATCATTCGGACTACCAACCGTTACCCAATGCGTAGCGTGAATTCCATTTGACGCAAAAAAATCTGTCCAACTGGGCGAAAGGTTCATGTCGATTAGGACTTTCATGCAGACTGTAGAGAAACCTCAACTTCTTCTACTCGCCAAGCTGCATAAATCAATGCCTCTTTTAAATCGGCTGAGTCTAAATATGGATAAGCCCCTAGAATCTCTTCCTCTGTTCTCCCAGCCGCTATCAACCCCAAAATAGTCCCTACCGTGACCCGCATTCCTCGAATGCAAGGCTTGCCGCCCATCACATCTGGGCTCGAAGTAATTCGAGTAAGCGATCGCAAAACCCAACCCCCAATAACCACATCCAGCTACATCTTAATGCAAAAGAAAGCCTGACACTTCACCCCCATAAGTAGCAGAAATTCCTGCATCCCGAAGACATAGTGCAAGCGTTTACAGCACCAAAATCAGTCAGCAAAGTTCTAAGCACGCTCATTGCTACAGTGCCTTCACAAAAAACAAATGAGGCGTCAACGTAGCTCAGCCGACAGGGCACCGCGCAGATCCTCAATCGGCAAAAGATAATCTGCCGCCACTTCCCCGCCCACCTCGCAAGCTTGTCGATCTACCTTCAGCAAATCATCTCCCCAAATCACCCGCCCCACCGCCACACTTTTACCCTTATCCGGCTTCCAATCCGCGCTCACAAACTTACTCGTACAGTCCACCACTCCCCCATCAAACAACTGCCCAATCGTGAAATAAACATCCTGCAACACCAGCGGCACCGAAGGCCGATGTAGCTGACCGCGAGAGTTTGGACTGCGGGCTTTGTACTTTGCCCGAGGAAAAAGGCCGTAGAGATTTTTCAGTGAGGCAGAAATGAGCGGCTGACCTTTCAAATGCGTTTTTTTGAACGCGCCAACAGAAATGCGACAGTCCACTTCTTGTAGCAGCTTGGGTGCCCACATCGTTTTGAATCGCGCAGGCTCAGGCGACAGATTCGGATACTCTACGCAGTCCAACTCATCGGCATTCAGTAAACAAACGCCTTCAGTCAGCAAAAGATTCAAACCATTTTTCTCAGCAATTTCGGCCAGAGATTGCTTCGAGCACACGCCCTCTACAATCAAAATTTCAGCAGTGGCGTTGGCCGCTCGGAGCCCTTGCAAGACTTGACTCAAAACTGCCATGCTGACAGTGACGGGGGGGCCGACCGGATAGCCCAAATTAGGCTTCACCAAAATGCGCTTTGCCGCTTTGGCAGCCTGGGGCGGTGTGTAAATAGGTGTTTTAATAAAGGCGTCTGATGGTGCGACTTGAGCGAGATCCATGACTTTTAAAATTGTGACGCCTGGGTTTGAGCAAGACTTTGAACGGTGGACAGATGCGCTAGAAAAGGCAAATTCTTTGAGGCCGTCGCTCAAAAGCTGGTTCAAAGATATTCGTATTTTAGAAGACGGCAGGCCGGTGTGGGTGTTTGGCCGGGGGCGGAAGCATCCTGAGTATCTTGGCCCTGGCACCTACGATCGCCTGGCTCGCTTGTTCATTGCTGAAGGTCAGGCCGCAAGTCCAAACAGGCAGCCCTGGCAAATTCGAGACCATCGCTTTGACTGGGGCAGCCGCACTTACATAATGGGCGTGCTGAATGTGACGCCCGATAGCTTTAGCGATGGCGGCGAATTTGATACGGTGGATGCGGCGCTGGCTCAGGCTCAGGCGCTGGTCGAAGCTGAGGTGGACATTCTCGATATTGGCGGGCAGTCTACCCGGCCCGGATCGCGGCAGATTTCGGTGGCGGAAGAGGGCGATCGCACCGTCCCCCTCATCAAAGCCATCCGCGCCGCCGCTCATGACTGGCTGAGAGACATCCCGATCTCCATCGACACCACCCGTGCCGAAGTCGCCCGTGCCGCCATCGCAGCCGGTGCAGACATCATCAACGATATCTCCGGCGGCACGTACGAGTCTGACATTTTCAAAACCGCTGCCGAGTTCGACAAGCCCATCATCCTGATGCACCTGCGCGGCACCCCAGAGACCATGCAGCAAATGACAGACTATGACGACTTGATGGGCGAAATTGTCAGTTTTTTGGCCGCGCAAGCAGATCGGGCGGTGGCAGCAGGAGTAGACCCGCAAAAGATTGCGATCGATCCGGGGATTGGCTTTGCCAAAACCGTGGCCCAAAATATTACGATTCTGCGAGAGCTAGAGAAGCTGAAGCCGATGAACTGCCCGATTTTGGTGGGTACCTCGCGGAAAAGCTTTATTGGCAAACTGCTGAACCAGTCGGAGGCGAAGGCGCGGGCGTGGGGCACGGCGGCGACAGTGGACTGTGCGATCGCCCACGGCGCAGACATTATCCGCATCCACGACGGCCCGCAAATGCGCGATGTCTGTCGAATGGCAGATGTCCTGTGGCGCTAATGCAGTGTTTGTATCTTGGCAGACTCTGCCTGTAGACCTTTGGTGGCAGGTGCGTTGGTGATTTACACTAGAGGACGCAATCTGTAGATAACGAGGTTTTTCCATGAGACATTATCGAGCAGTGGTCGGCGTTTTGCTGGCTGCGATCGCAACTTTCTTAGTAAGCTGTAGCGGTGGCCCTGCGGCTGTAGCCCCGACCTACACCCCCGAAAAAATTTCTCAATTGCAAACCTATGTGGCCCGGATTGAGCAAACGCGCGATCGCCTGCCCGAGCTAGAACGCTACATCGAAAAAGACAACTGGGTCAACGTAGACAACTTTACCCACGGGCCGTTGGGCCAGCTTCGCTCTGAAATGGTGCGTCTCAGCAATCAGCTTTTACCCGACGACCAAAAGAAAGCAAAAATACTGGCTGAAGAACTTTCCGATCACTTGCAAAAGATCGATGCGGCATCGCAAGAACGCAACTATAACAACGCTATTTTCCAGTACCGCGAGTTCGTTGCCGACTTTGATGCATTGCTAGGCGTTGTTCCCGAAGAGACTCGCAAGCAAGCAGAAGCGATTGAAGAAGATTTACCCAGCACTTACGAAATGGTGACGTCTTTCCCTGAGGAAGAAGAGACTCGCGCTGAGCCCGAATCTGTCGTACGTGATGCGGTTCTAATGGATGGTGGCTCTGAAAAACTTCAAAAGAAAGCCGACAAAATCAAAAGCGCGCCCGCCAAGCTAAAAGAATCTAATAATGCAGGTAGTGCTGTAGACAGTTTACAAAAAGCAGAAGGTTCAAAAGAGTAAGCAGCAACGGTTTCGACCGCTAATTTTTCTAAACTTTTGATTTAAAGCAGAGAATGTTCATGCGTTCTCTGCTCTTTTTTTATTTCTAAATGATGGCTATTTCTAAAATTGTCGTTGTCGGCTGCGGTGTTGTTGGCGCAATGATTGCCTACGAACTGAGCCGTCAAACCAGTGCAAATATTGTTGTGCTCGACCGGCAACCGCCAGCGCAAGGTGCTACTGGCGCAGCGCTAGGCGTACTGATGGGCGTGATTAGTGGCAAAGTAAAAGGCCGCACCTGGCGGCTGAGGGAAGCCAGCATTCGCCGCTACCCGACGCTGATTGCCGAGCTTGCCAAGCAAGGCTATCGTGTTCCTTTTAACCATCAAGGAATCGTGAGCTTGTGCTTTGATGAAAGCAAGCTGCCGCGCTGGGAAACCCTCAAAGAAAAGCGGCAAAGTCAAGGCTGGCCGCTGGAAATTTGGAGCCCTGAGGAATTGCAGGCGCGATGTCCGCATATTGCTTTGATCAATCGCTCAGATGAACTAGCGCGTTCTGTCGAAGCCGCTATCTATTCACCCGCAGATGGCCAAGTGCATCCGGCGGCGCTTACCCATGCCCTAGTCGCGGCTGCTCAAGCACGGGGCGCGACCTTTCACGACCAGACTGAAGTGACGGCGCTAGAGATGGAGCGATCGCGTTGCGTTGCGATTCAGACAGATTCGGGCCGTTTCGAGGCGGATTGGGTGGTGCTGTCGGCAGGCTTGGGGTCGGCGGCGCTGAGTGAAGTGACCAGTGAGCCGTTAGAACTGATGCCGGTGTTGGGTCAGGCAAAGGAGATTGAGCTGCCGGAGGTTTTGGGCGATCGCGCCTTTCAGCCAGTCATCAATGGGGATGATATTCAGTTTGTGCCACTGGGCAAAGGGCGCTATTGGGTCGGGGCAACGGTAGAGTTTCCAGACTCCGGCTCAGCCCAGCTTTTGGAAACCGAGTGGGCTGAGGCTGAGGGCTTAGCGAATTTGCGGCGGGGGGCTGAGGGGTTTGTGGGGGCGATCGCCCAGGCCAAAGTCATCAAAACCTGGAGCGGTCTGCGGCCTCGCCCCGTAGGACAACCGGCCCCGGTGATCAAACCTTTAGGCGACACAGAAAATGTAATATTGGCCACTGGCCACTACCGCAACGGGGTGCTGCTCGCGCCCGCGACGGCCCAGCAAGTGTGTGAATGGCTGCGAACGAATAAAGCTCTGCGACATCAGACTTTACAGGATTAGCTGCCACAGGAGCAGCGTGAATCCCAGCGTAACGCCATGCTGTGGAATCAGCTTGAGCCACGACTGACGGCCAATTTTTTGGGTCAACACAATGCTGAGGAAAGCGCCAAAAATCAGAGCAGTTCCCTGAAGGAAGGCAATCACGGCTGGATGAGCAGTGGCGCTGTAGCCAGTGGTGCTCAGACCCCAGGTTGACTGGAATACGGGGATAATTTGTCCCGCTTCGGATAATCCCAATAAAAGGTAGTGGGCCAGGCTGGCAAATAGAACGAGGGGAAGATAGCCGTAGGCCAGCTCTAAAAAGGTGCGATTAGAGCCAGTGCCCTGAAGTTGGGTGCGGATTGGGTTGATGATCAGGGCGATCGCACCCGGCAGAAATAGGGCTATGAGGGAGGCGATCGCATGACCTCCCCAACTTTCCAAAATCCGGCTATCGCCCAAAAACAACGTTGTTAGCTGCGGCAGTCGGTGCAAAAATACCGCCCCTAGCAATAGCAATAGCAGAGCCACCTCGTACCCGGTAGCGCTATGAGCAGTCCACAGCCCTATGCCCGGCGGTCGCAGATTTAAAGCAACAGACTGATGCGGGCAAGCTTTCAGGCAGGTCATGCACAGTACGCAGTTGCGATTGTCCGTCAGTTGCGCCGGATGAGAATATACCGGGCAACCATTCGTCTGTTGTCCCTCCCCTTCGGCAGGGCCACCTTTATAGCAGTGGTAAGTCGTGCAGGTCGCCGAACAAATGCCCTGTTGGGCTCGCAGCTCCACCATCGAAAGTTTGGCAAATAGGCCGTTCATGCCACCAATCGGACACAGATACCGGCACCAAAAGCGGCGCTCGAATAGAACAGAACAAATCACCGCGCCCGCCGTAATGATGATCAGCAGCCAGCCAGACAGATAGGCCGTATTTTCTAAATTCCAAAGCTCTTCCCACAGCAAAATTAGGGCAAAGCCGCCGTAGAGAAGCCAGCCGCCCCAGCGCTCTGCCCACTGCCTTGGCCAGCCCTGAAGCTGACGCGGCCAAACTTTGAGCGAGAGAAATTGCGCCACCTCGCCGTAAATCATGAAAGGACAAACCGCGCACCACAGCCGCCCCACAAAGGGAAAGCCAATCAGAATTAGCGGCCACCACCAGGCCCAAAAGAAGTTGAGCGCAAAGTTTTGATCTCTCGTTTGTGGCCCCCACATCAGCACCGCGACGACGATGGGATAGAACCACAGCGTGAAGCCATAGTTGATGCGATCGGGCCACCAGGGGCTGAGTAAAAACGCTCGCAGTTTGGGATAGCCCTTGAGCAAGTTAAAGCGAAAGCGGCGACTTTGTTTTTCTTCGGCCCAAAAGACTTCTTCGGTCAGGACGGGGCGATCGCCCGACTGACTGACGGCCCGCTCCACCATATTCTCCAGCTCAGTCAGGTTGCCAGGAAAGTCGTAGCTTTGCAGCCGCCGCAGCGCTTCAGGGGCAAGCTTTCGTTTGCGAATCTTTTGCTTGCGGCATAAGAGCTGAGCAAAGTAGGTGACCTCCGCTTCAATATCGGCTTTACGAACGCGCAGCGGCGGAACTTTGATCTGTTGGGCGGCGCAGCGGGTGAACTCGGGCATGGCTTTTTCAGAAACCATCAGTATCCAGGCGTTCGATTTGCGCAGGGGCGGCGCTTCACCTTCACGGCTAATGGGCTGATACTGTCCGGTTTGCACAAGCTGCACAATCGGCGCTTTGAGTGATTCATCCAGGTCTTGAATGTTGTTGAGCAAAAGGGTGCCGGACTGTAGCCAGTCTAGGAGGCCGGGTTGGCTGTCGCCTTTGCCGAAAAGATCTTGCGATCGCACCCCATCGCAATTCACCCGAATCATCGGCGCAGCCTTATTGCTAGAGCCAAAATGAATCAGCGCCGCCAAATTATCTTTTTCTAGCCCCGGCTCGCCAAATATCAGCAGCGGTGCTCGCCGCCCGTCTTTAGGCTGCGAACTAGTCGCGGTACGAATACTTTTGCGCAGGCGCACGGCATAGCGACTGCTGCCCACGACGCCGCGTTGTACACGGGTGACCAAATAGGGACGCAATGCCTGCTGCCGCTCTTGCTCGTAGGCCAACTGGTCAGAGGCTTCTTCTAGGGCGCTGGCCAGAAGCTTGGAAAGCTCTTGGTTTAGCGCCGGGAATTCTTCAGCGAGCTGCTGAAATCTGGTTTTTTCTAGCCGCCAAATTTCGCAGTCCGTGAGAGAAACGACCGTTTGGGTGGCGTCACTATCTAGCAGCAATTCTTGCAAATGAATGACTGCGCCAGACTCTAACAGCGTGACTTTGGCAGCACTGGCGCGGCGAGTGCGGTAGCTCTCTAACTGGCCCGATTTGAGGATGTAGAGCGCGTCGGGCGCGGTGTCTTCTAGCACCAGGCGGCGGTTGGCTTCAAAGTGAATTTCGCTGAGGCAGGGTGCGATCGCCTCTACCAGCCTCAGCGGCAAATCGCGAAAGATAGTATGGGCCTGTAACCATTGCACATGAGCGGCATCCATAGCGATCGGTACTGACGTCAGCACTTCAAAAAGGACTTTCCAAAGTACTCTATCGCTCAACCTATGCCGTTGTTTGCTGACGCGGCAGACTGATATAAAAAGTTGCCCCCTCGTCCGGCACCGATACACAGCTCAAGTCGCCTTTGTGCTGCTCTACCACAATTTTGTGGCTAATCGAGAGTCCCATGCCGGTACCGGTACCAATGGGTTTGGTGGTGAAGAAAGGATCAAAAATTCGAGATTGAATGTCCAGGGCGATGCCTTTGCCATTATCGGCAATCGAAATCATCGCCTGATTGTCTATAACTGCCGTGCAAAGCTTAATTTGTGGACTCCAGTTGTCCATGCCATTGGGGGCGTTTTGCTGCTGGCTAGCGCTGTCGATGGCGTCAATGGCGTTGGAGAGTATGTTGAGAAAGACCTGGTTTAGCTGCCCTGGATAGCATTCAATCGGGGGCAAATTGCCATAGTTTTTGAAGATGGCGATCGCAGGACGAAAAGCTTGAAGTCTGAGCCGGTTCTGTAAAATCAGCAGCGTACTGTCTAATCCTTCTTCCAGAGCAGCGCATTTCATAGCTGACTCATCTAGCCGCGAAAAGTTGCGCAAAGACAGCACAATATCGCGGATTCGCTGGGTGCCGGTTTGCATAGAGTCGAACGCACGGGGAATATCTTCTAACAAAAAATCAAGGTCGATGTCCTCGCTTTTGTCGAGGATGTCGGGATGGGTTTGAGGATGGTGCTGCTGGTAAAGTTTGACGAGGGCAATCAAATCGCGGGTGTAGCTTTGCATATGGGGTAAGTTGCCGTGAATGAAGCTCACCGGATTGTTGATTTCGTGGGCGATGCCAGCCACCATTTGCCCCAGGCTAGACATTTTTTCGGTTTGAACGAGCTGCGCTTGAGTGTTTTGCAACGCTTCTAAAGTGAGGTTAATTTGAATGTTTTTAGACTCTAGCTGGGCCTTTTGCGCTTCGAGGGTTGCGTTGTCGCTCTCGGACGCCTGGTGCGAGGCTTTGAGATGCTCGGTCATACGGTTGAAGGTATGGGCCAGCTTGCCAATTTCATCTTTAGATTCGACGGTTGCTTTGGCATTGAGGTCTCCGGCAATGACGCTGGCGGTGGCGGCGGTGAGGCGGACGATCGGGCCAGCAATTTTGCGACGCAGCAATAGGGCAAGTTCTAGGGCGATCGCCAGGGCTAAAAAGCTGCCGAGCAAGGTTTGCCACTGGGCGGTTGCCAGCCCTTTTTGGCTAGCGGCTAGCTCGTCTGACAGCAGCTTTTGCTGACTGTTGACAATCTCGTCGAGCAAGGCCAGCATTTTTGCGGCGAGGGGTTCGGCCTGTGTATTAAAAATAAACAGGTCTTCCCGGTAGCGATCGCCTGCCGTCAGTCTCAATAGCTCGGGGGCAAGATCCAAAAACTGCTGGCGGTTCTCTTCAACGGTAGAGAGCATTTGCGATTGCTGTAAGGTTAGCTCTGTGGCCTGACTACTGGCCTGAATGGTTTTCCACTGCTGATCGTTCTCGATCCGAAGCCCGACATATTCAAACTTGAAGTTGGCATCCTGGGTGAGCAAGTAGGCCCTGAGAGAAGCGCCCATGAGGGCAAAGGTGGTTTGAAAAGCGGTGAGCGTTTTGAGCTGTTGAATAGTTTGGAGGGAGGGCGATCGCCCGGCTTGAAGGTCGATAATTTTTTGTGTGTTTGACTGCACCGCCATCAGGTAAACCGCCTGCTCTTCTTGAAAGCGTTTGATAGCAGGCTGACTTTTTAAGGGCTGATCGCTCAGCGCAAACAAATCTTCGGGCAATGTTTTCCACTGCTCGTATAGATGCTTTAGCTGGGCTAACTGAAGAGCCTCGGCAGAGTTGGCGGCATCTGTATGGTTGGTTTCGATCAGCGTCAGCATGGCCGCTAGCTGCTTCTCAAAGTCCTGACGAGAGTGGTGATAGCGGCTGCGATAGAAAGATTTGCGGGTGATTAAGTAGCCGCGAATGTGAGAGGACATTCTCAACAGGTCTTCTTGGGCCAGGCTAGAGGCGAGCACGGTCGGTAGCCTGACTGCCTGCGTTTGCTGGATGCTGTCAATGGCAAACAGGCTACCCCAGTAATTGCGGCCCACGACTAAAAAAGTCATTCCGACTAAAACGCCGAAGCCAATGTCTAGCTTGTGGCTAATGCTGGTATCTGCAAAAGCTCTGGCGATAAGCCTGAGCGGCGATCGCAGTTTGTCTTGCTGGGGGCGATCGCACTCACTCTTTGCGGGCGCATTACTTTCAGGAACATTACTTTCAGGAATATCACTTGCAGAGACAGGACTTAATGGCAGCGGTTGTTGACTGGCCTGCCGCCGTCGAAAGAATTGGGTGAAGTCGGTCATGAACTATAAAACACCCCTGTACTAGCCGCGATCGCACCATTAAATAGATTCCTTTTTATAGTTCCCAGCCCAATAAAGGCTGCTATAGCTTTGACCCATTGCTTTATCTATGAGCAGTGCTGCTTGCCGCATGTTTTGTTTTCCCCTTAAGATCAAGGCGTAGTGAAATAGCCGCGCTCTTATGACGACTGATTTGTTTTGCCTTTTAATGTTGGCGCTTTGGTCAATTCCACTCAACCATATTCCAGCGGTAGGCCGCGTTTCTAAGGCGGGCATGGCATGGGCCGCCAGCAATCGTGAAAAGTCTGTGGATGGCCCTGCTTGGGTAGGCCGGGCCGATCGGGCACAGCGAAATCACCACGATAATTTGGCGATGATTGCGGCGGTGATTTTGGTGGCCCAGCTAGCTGGGCAGACGGATAGCGTGACCGGGTGGAGTGCGATCGCGATTCTGGCTTGTCGGATTTTGCACAGTGTTGCCTACATTGCAGGGATTGCTACGCTAAGATCTTTAGCTTATTTCGGTTCTATTATTGGCTTAGGCGTCATTGTTTGGCGCACTTTGGGTTAGCCGTTTGCGCCTATATTTTCACGACCCAAAGGTCTTCGCGTTTTGGCTATACGATGCCCAGCCATCAGATCGATTTCAACAGCGTCAGCACGGCGCTTTCAGACAGTTCTAGCTGCTCTGTGGGGTTCGACTGAGCGGCTTTTTGAGCTTCCTTTAGCTGCTTGATGAGCTGCCCAGCGATGTAGTTTTCGGGCACGATGGGATGGACATAAAATTTGCGGCAGGTGGCGGGTCGGTTGCCGAGCTGAGTGGCGGCGGCTTTGATGGCGGTCACAACGTTACGCTTGGCCTCGGTTTCCTTTTCCCACTCCCCGAGCTGATCGAGCGTATCAGTGGCGACGGTGGTTCCGGCCCAGGTGCGAAAGTCTTTGGCGGTAAAGTCCTCGCCAGTGACGCTTTTAAGGTAGTCATTGACGTCGCCCGATTCTACGGTTTCGCGATCGCCCGCTTCGTCATAGTACTGAAACAGCTCATAGCCCGGAATATCCTGACAGCGCTTAACGACCTTGGCAAGCTGAGGATCGTCAATGCCAATGCAGTGCTCTACGCCGCTTTTGCCCTTAAAGCGAAAGTCAATGTGTCCTTTTTTGATATCGACATGGCGATCGCGCAGCGTCGTCAGTCCATACGACTTGTTTTGCTTGGCATACTGAGCGTTACCGACTCGAATCAGCGTGCGATCTAAAAGCTGCACAATGGCGGCGGTGACTTTTCTGCGAGAGAGTTTGGGTAGCGCCAAATCAGCCTGGGTTTGCTGGCGCAGCTCGGGTAAGGCCAGGCCGAAAGGCACCATCCGATCGAACTTCTGTAGATTGCGAAACTTTCGCCAGTCAGGATGGTAGCGATATTGTTTGCGGCCCTTGGCATCGCGGCCCGTCGCTTGCAAGTGACCGTTGGGATCGCGGCAGATCCAGACGTCTTCCCAGTTGGGGGGGATCGCTAGGGCTTCTATGCGATCGCGTTCAGGAGAAGGTTGAAGGCGATCGCCATTGGGCAACACATAGCTAAAGCCCTGCCCCCAGCGCTGGCGTCGAATGCCAGGCATTTCATCATGGACGTAGCGAAGTCCGGCTTGCTTAGCGGCTTTTTCAGGACTCGCTTTCATGGCGCTTTCCCCTGCTTTGGTTTGACCCTGGGTGAAACGCTAGCTGGTATGGTAGAAGATATTGTTTTTGTGGTCTGAGGAGACTGAGCCATGTACTTACTCATTCAGGAAGCGGCAGCAGGGCCAGTTCCTTACTCTCTGTTTTTAACGGTTATAGGGGTGGTTGGCTTTGCAGCGGCGGTAGGCATCGGCTCGATTGCCTGGTACAACTCTAAGCGCCCTGCTGGCTGGGAAGGCAAAGAGCGCCCGGACATCGTGCCCGAAATCAATAAAAAAGACGACGCTTCCTAACCTACCTATTTCAACCGACTCTATTTCAATCGACTCTATTTCAATCGGTTTAGCCCCTAGCTAGAAAGCTGTCCACCCGTGACATCTACCAGGGCTCCGGTCATAAAGCTACTGTCTTCTGCCGCCAAAAATACATAGGCTGGTGCTAACTCTTCGGGCTGCCCAGCGCGGCCAAAGGCGTTGTCTGTGTCGTACTCGTCTACCTTCTTTTTGGGCATGGTGGCAGGAATGTTGGGCGTCCATACCGGGCCAGGTACAACAGAATTCACGCGGATTTTCTTGTCGGCTAAGTTCTGCGCTAGCGACTTGGTGAGGGTATGCACAGCACCTTTACTAGAGGCGTAGTCTACCAGCATCCCTTTGCCCATTTTGCCGACGATAGAGCCTGTGTTGATAATCACATCGCCTGCCTTGAGGTGAGGAAAGGCCGCTTTGAACATGTGAAAATATCCAAATACGTTGGTTTCAAAGGTCTCATGGAACTGCTTAATAGTGAGGTCGGCCAGGTCTTTTTGAACCATCTGAAAGGCGGCGTTGTTCACTAATATATTAAGCTCGCCGAACTTCTTGACGGTTTGCTGCACGGCGCTTTCGCATTCTTCTGGCTTGCGAACGTCCATTTTGATAGGCAGGCACTGACCGCCTTTTTCTTCAACCATGGACTTTGTTTTCTCGGCATCCTCGTCGTTGACGTTGTATAAAATGGCAACGTTGGCTCCTTCCATGGCGTATGCGATCGCCACCGCCCGCCCAATGCCAGAATCTCCGCCCGTAATAATGGCAACCTTGCCAGTAAGCTTACCAGCGGCCTTGTAGTTAGACAGGTCGCTATCGGGAGCAGGCGTCATGTCTTCCTGGCTGGCGGGATAGGGAAGCTTCTGTCCGGGAATATCTTCGGGGCCGGGTCGGCGTTCTTGTTGGGTAGCAGACATAACAGTTCTGGTAATTGCAGCGAGTATAGGTATTTGCTGAGATATTTGCTGAGGTCGTTGGTCTTGTGGGGCACAACTTTTAGTCATACCCCACAAGGTGTTAGACCAGACGCTTAGCTAGGCTGTATGCTTAGCGAGCTTCTGTGCCCTGGTTAGGAGAACCGGCCTTGGTTCCGTCATTACCGGGGGCTTCGGGCTCAGCGCCGTCACGAGTATCTGTACCGGAGCCTTGACCCGTCTTGCGAGTTTTCTCTTCGATAGTCGTTTGCTTACCGCTGGTCTCCAAATTGGTATCTTTTTCTTCGTTAGCCATTATAAAATCTCCTTTCATGCACAATGTCATGAAGTAACAGTTGGCTGCGCTATCCTCAGACATCGTATGACCTGAGCAAAACGCTAACTCTCACAATAGTAGAGAGCCGGCAGTCGAAGAGAATCTATCGAGGGGCGCAGGCTAGGGTTGCTGAGGCTGGACAAAAGGGTGATTTATAATTGGCCGAAACGATGCGAAGACTGTCTCTTTTGGTGGAGAATAAGTGCTATGTCATTTGCGGATGAATTAGGCTGCGTTTGCTGCTACCCTGCGATAGGATAGCGCTGGCTTACGATGAGTGATAATTGCTTGAGGCGGTGGCGCGATTGATGTATTGGGCTGGAGATATTTATGAGATTCGTAACCGATCCGGCGATCGCAACCAAGATTGCTCGGATGAAGCAGCGGGTGCGCTGGCAGCATCCGGTTATGGCCCAAGCGGGGGTCGATCAAACCCGGCTCAAGCTAGCCGGTCAAGATGAATCTCCAGGTAGTTTCTCATTTTTGGTGCTGGGCGACAGCGGCACGAGCCGTCATTTGCACGATCCCCCTCAGCGGCGGGTGGCTAAGCGTTTGATAGAACATTCATCGACGTGCGATTTTATTTTGCACACGGGGGATGTGGTGTATCTGTCAGGATCGAGCGAGCAGTACCCTGATAATTTTATTAAGCCCTATCGCGAGTTTTTGCGAGGCGGAGAGAAACCCGACAAAATTCGGTTTGATCAAATGACGTTTACTCAGCCTTTTTTGCCAGTGCTGGGCAACCACGACTATTACGATCTCTCGCTGACAGCAGGCATTTTGGGTAAGGTGTTTTCGCCGCTGCGTCGCCTGTTGCGCAAGCGGATTAATTTGGATGTGGGCTGGCATGGGTCTTTTCAGGGGGAGGGGTTTGCCAAGGCTTTTTTGGACTACTTACAGCCAGTTAACGACGAACAGCAATTGGCTGCCCATGTGCAGCAGCATTACGATTGCAAAACGGATACAGGGCTATGCTTGCGATATGAGCCGGGTAAGTTTACCCGCCTGCCCAATCGCTACTACACCTTTCGCCGGGGCGGGATTGATTTTTTTGCCCTGGATAGCAATACTTTTAACGCCCCTCAGCCTCTGCCAAAAACGCCCGCAGGCAAGGCTCAAAGAGACAGAATAGTGGCTTACCGCGAGCAGTTAGAAGCGCGGATGCGATCGCTCACCCAAGAGTCAGACACGCTCAATATGGACATTCCCGAAGAAGCAGAGCGGGCCACGAGTATTTACGGCAAGGTAGAACAAATTGAAGAGCAGCTATGGGACATTGAAAAGCAGCTAACCGCGTCTCAGGCCAGTGACGCCCTAGATCAAGAGCAGTTGACCTGGCTGCGAGATCGCTTAATCGCGTCCTGGCAAGATCCTGAGGCAAAAGGCCGCGTGCTCTATTTTCACCATCCTCCTTATGTGACCGAGACGACTAAATGGTTTCAAGGGCAAACGCTGGCAGTGAGGACGCATTTGCGCCAGACGCTGGATGCGGTAGAAGCTGAGGTAGGTGATTTAGCTGGGTCGCGGGCTTTAATAGATTTGGTGCTGAGCGGCCATGCGCATTGTTTTGAATATTTGCGTACGGCAGAAACCGGACATGGCGATCGCAACATTCCCTGGGTGGTATGCGGCGGCAGTGGCTTTAGCCTGCGCCGACAGCGAAAGGAAGGCCCCGAGCTAGAAGAGTACGGGCAGCCAGTGGCAAAATGTCATTTATTTATTGGGCGTTCGGGGCACGGGCGCGAAAAGCGTCGGCCCTATTCGGCGCTGCGGGTAGATGTGACCTATGCCAAAGCGGATAAAGAAACGCCTCAGTTAGTGCTGCGGCCTTTGGTGGCAGAGCGCTATCAAAGTGAATGGAGTAACTATGAAATGAAGCCAATTGTGCTGAATGCTCATCAAGATTCGGCGTCGCAGCTCGCCTGAGCAATGCAGGCAAGCGGGGCCAAGCAGATAGCTAGGTGCGGATGTTAGGCTTTTGAATAACGCTCGTGGAGACCGTTAGAGATGCCCTCTCCTTTTCCTGGAATGGATCCTTATTTAGAGAATCCGGCGCTATGGCCTAACGTTTACGGGCGGTTGATTGTAGCGATCGCAGACGATTTAAGCTCGCGGCTACTACCAAAATACCAGCCGGTGATCGAAGAATCTGTTTACCAGAGCAGCGGTCAGACATCTGTGATGGTAGGCGTGGTGGAATTGCCTGCTCTCAAAACGTTTCGGCAGCGCTTTATTGAAATTCGTAATACCGCTAGTCAGGAAGTCGTAACAGTGATTGAGGTACTTTCGCCAGCGAACAAGCGAGGTGAGGGGCGATCGCGCTATCAGGAAAAGCGATCGCGCATTTTAGAGAGTCAGGCTAACTTAGTTGAAATAGATTTTTTGCATAAAGGAGCCCCGATGCCAACCTCGCGGGGGAATATCGACAGCCACTATCGAATTTTAGTCAGTTCGTTTCAGCAACGGCCTCAAGCGCTTCTATATCCCTTTAATTTATCTCAGCCACTGCCCCAGGTGCCTATCCCACTGCGCCCGGAAGATGATGAGCCCAACGTCAATTTCCAAGCTTTGCTAAACCAGGTTTATGAGCGCTCTGGCTATGGCTTTTCGATTGACTACATTCAGCCGCCAAAACCCGGCTGGTCAGCCGCCGAACTGGACTGGATGAAAAAGAGAGTTAAGTCACAAACAGCGCTCTAGTTCAACTTGTCAGTTCAACTTGTCCATTTGCCAGGTGGTAGCGGTGCCAATCGGACTCCACAAAAAATAGGGAATCAATAGTACCGCCGCCCAGATGGAGATGCCCGCAACGCCGATGGCAAGCAGAGCGCAGATCACAAAGCCTAAGCCACCAATAAACGTGGCGGCCTTGAGGCTATGCGTCCAAAACAATACAGGCGTAAAAGCTACGGTCACCAGCTCTAGCAGCATATAGGCAACCATCCATCCCCAAGACTGAGTTTGTTCCCACACGATGTAGGCCGACCAGCCGCCGCAGATAAACACGGTTGTCCAAATCACCGGAATGAGCTTTTCAAAGGTCAGCCAGTTCGGGCGCTGCAGCCGTCTGAACCATTTGACGTCTTTGGGCCTGATGACGTTGGCAAGGAGGGCGATCGCCAGGGTGACAATTCCCACAACCATCCAAGATTTCAGCATAGTATCAACCTGTCCAGGGCGTACGGAAAGAGGGGAACAGCGTCAAGCCACCATCAATAAACAGGGTCTGACCGGTAATGTAAGCCGCGTCGTCACTGGCTAAAAAGGCCGCTACCGCCGCCATTTCTTCTGCTGTACCCGAGCGGCCCATCGGAATGTGACTTTCAATTTCTGCCTTTTTTTCAGGATCGTCTTTCCAGGGATTAATCGGCGTAAGGGTCGCGCCAGGCGCAAAGGAATTAATCCGAATGTTGTCGCGAGCATATTCCAGCGCCAGGGTGCGAGTCATGCCGCGCATCCCAGATTTGCTCATGGTGTAGCCCACGTACTGCGGACGGGGAATCAGTTCATGCACGCTAGAGTCATTGACGATGACGCCACCGCCGACTGTCAAGAAATGGGTAATTGCCTGCCGCGCACATAAAAAAGCCCCTCGTAGATTGATGTCGATCATTTTGTCGAACTTATCGAGCGGAATTTCATGCGAGGCACCTTGAATTTGCATTCCTGCATTGTTGATGAGAATATCGAGCCCCCCGAAGGTAGACAGGACTTTCTCGAACATGGTGCTAACGTCCTTTTCTTTAGAGACATCAGCCTGCACGGTCATATCTTTTAGATCGCCAGGCACGATACCGGCTTCAGCACTGGCCGCTCGCATCTGTTGAATCGTCTTGGCGGCTTCCTCTTCACCTTTGTAGTAGTTCACCGCAACATCGGCACCTTCAGCGGCAAATCGGATCGCGATCGCCTGTCCAATACCGCTACTTGCCCCGGTAACCAGTACTTTCTTGCCCTTTAATCCGCGCATAGGCAGTCCTTAGAAAATAAATTTATTTCAAGAGAGTGCAGTAGCAGTATAAACATCTACTCTCCCCCTGTGCGTATGACGAAAGTTTGAGTTTTTGGGCGCTTTCGTGACGTCTCAAAATATGCCCGTTGACTCTACGGCAGATAAGAGAGTCTATCGCGATGTAGAGGCGCATGATTGCATTATTTCTTAACGTAACAGTAGATTTCAAGGATTGAACCCCAATGGAAAATACAGACAGCAAGCCCAAGCAGACTGCACTTGATAGCAAGAGCGCTTACGCCGGCAACAAGTGGACAGAACCGTCTGAAATGGGTGTAGACAAGATGGGGACGGAAGCTGGCCTAGATATTCAGCCAGAAGAGACCCTGTCGGTCGCTGAAGATTTAGAAGCGCGCGACCAAGACCGCTTCGAGCTTGATGCTGATTCTGCAAAGAATCAGCAGGCGTAAAGGTTCACCCTTGCATGAAAAGTACATATTACGGACGGATAAATTTATGACAGTTGATAACCCTGGAGAGGCTTTCGAGGCCGGTAAAGAGAACGCTTCTAACGTGTTGGAAAAGGCGGAGTCTGCTGAAAGAGACGCGCTTAATGCGGTCGAGAAAGTGAAGAACGTTGTTGGGAAGGCCACCCCCGTACCGACTAAGTTTGAAGCTTCTACTTCACCTTCTGATTTAAAGAAGCGGCTGGATTGGGGCGAGCCTGCACTTTCTATTTTGGATGTGCGCGATCGCGAATCCTTTAACGAGGAGCGCATCACTGGTGCAATGCCCATGCCCGTCTCTGATTTAATTGAGAGCGCCAAAACCTCCTTCGAGCCCGAACGCGATCTTTTTGTATATGGCGACTCTGACGCGGCAACCGCAGAAGCAGCCTCACAGCTTTATGCAGCAGGCTTCAAAAAAGTGAGTGCCATTGAAGGGGGCCTGGAAGCTTGGAAGGCAATTGGTGGCCCCATCGAAGGTCAAAAGTCTTTATAAGCTCAAGCTTTTCTGTTTATCCTTTAAATACAGCTAATCCAAAAGCTACTTGTCAAATTGCGAGTAGCTTTTTTTATACTTTCAGCATGACTCACCCTAAAAGGATCGGTTATTGCGACTTTTACTAAAGAGATTGCCCTTATACAGTGTGAGTTGGAATTAGCACTCTCGGCTAACGAGTGCTAAATTTTGCACTAGACTCAGAATGGAAAATTCGTAACAACCGGCATATGGCGAAACTAGTATTATTTGATGAAAAGTCGCGCCAGGCACTTGAGCGCGGCGTTAACGCCCTGGCAGATGCAGTCAAGATTACAATGGGGCCAAAAGGCCGCAACGTCGTTTTAGAGAAAAAGTTTGGCGCGCCTCAAATCGTCAACGACGGCATCACGATTGCCAAGGAAATTGAACTAGACGATCCTTACGAGAACACTGGCGCACGCCTGGTTCAAGAAGTCGCTTCTAAGACTAAAGACCTGGCAGGCGACGGGACGACAACGGCAACGGTACTGGCCCAAGCCCTCATCCGTGAAGGCTTAAAGAACGTAGCGGCAGGTGCGAATCCCGTCAGCCTGCGTCGTGGCATCGAGAAAGCCGTTGCTCAGCTTGTTGCCGATATTGCGGCGGCGGCGAAGCCTGTTGCTGGCAACGATATTGCGCAAGTCGCAGCGGTGTCTTCGGGCAACGATGAAATGGTTGGCGATATGATCGCTCGTGCCATGGATAAAGTCACCAAAGATGGCGTTATCACCGTCGAAGAATCTAAATCTCTAGAAACCGAACTGGACGTGGTTGAAGGGATGCAGATTGATCGAGGCTACATGTCGCCCTACTTTGTGACCGATCAAGAGCGGATGATTGTAGAGCTAGAAAACGCTCGCATTTTGCTCGTTGACAAAAAAATCAACTCTGTTCAAGACTTAGTGCCCGTGCTAGAGCAGGTGACCCGCTCGGGTCAGCCTTTGCTCATTATTGCCGAGGATGTCGAAGGTGAAGCGCTAGCGACTCTGGTGGTTAACAAAGCTCGCGGCGTGTTGAATGTGGCTTCGATCAAGTCGCCTGGGTTTGGCGAGCGTCGTAAGGCATTGTTGGCTGATATTGCGGCGCTAACTGGCGGTCAGGTCATTTCTGAAGAGGTGGGCTTGAACTTAGAAACCGCCACAATAGACATGCTGGGTATCGCTGGCAAAGTGACCATCACCAAAGATGTCACCACAATTGTGTCAGACAGCGGCAACACGGCTGATATTCAGAAGCGAGTTGAGCAAATTCGCAAAGAACTGGAGCTAACCGATTCTGATTACGACAAGGAGAAACTCGCTGAGCGTTTGGCCAAGCTGGCAGGTGGCGTTGCGGTCATCAAAGTGGGTGCGGCCACCGAAACCGAACTCAAAGATCGCAAGCTGCGGATTGAAGATGCCCTTAGTGCGACCAAAGCAGCCGTAGAAGAAGGCATTGTTCCGGGCGGCGGGGCAACGCTGCTGCACCTGGCGAAAAAGTTAGATGCGCTTAAGGAATCTCTTTCAGACGAAGAGAAAACGGGCGTAGACATTGTGCAGCGTGCGCTAGAAGCACCCCTTCGTCAGATTGCTGACAATGCAGGAGCGGAAGGCTACGTGGTGGTCGAAAAGGTTAAGGCCATGGACTTTAACCAGGGCTATAATGCTATGACTGACCAGTACGAAGACCTGATGGCTAGCGGCATTGTTGACCCGGCCAAGGTGGTTCGCTCTGCTTTGCAAGACGCGGCTTCTGTGGCAGGTATGGTACTCACTACTGAAGTGCTCGTGGTCGAAAAGCCTGAACCTGAAGCGCCAATGCCTGACGGTGGCATGGGCGGCATGGGTGGCATGGGCGGCATGGGCGGTATGGGCGGTATGGGCGGCATGGGTATGATGTAGCCCATCGCCCTAATATTCGCTGCTTGTTAAATGTAAAGAGTGAATGTAAAGAGGCATGGCTAGATGGCTTTGCCTCTTTTATTTTGGTGAGGGCTGTTTTAGTAAGGGCTCACCAGCACAAATTTTTAGAGATTAAATCCGTGGCCGTTGGTGCTGTCAGCGACCTGGCAAAAAAAAACCTTGCCCTTCGTCGCATCCTAATGCTTTAAGCGTTGTGAGCTGATGTTCGTACTCAATGCCTTCAGCGTTGATTCTGATGTTCAGACTGTGTCCTAGTTCGATGATTGCTTTGATAATTGCGGTTTTGGCTTCAATCGAGCTAATTTCGCGAACGAACAACCGATCGATTTTTAAGACGTCAAAATTAAAGGTGCGCAGCCTGGCTAAGGAAGAGTAGCCTGTGCCGAAGTCGTCAATGGCTAGCTGAATGCCTAATGCGCTGAGCTGATTGAGCCTACCCATAACGTCTTTTAGATTTTCGATGAGAACGCCTTCGGTGATTTCTAACCTGAGATGGTGGGGCGCTAGGTCAACTTGCTGCAAAATTTCAGCTACCCGCTGGGCCACATCTGGTTGAATGAGCTGTTTGACAGAGAGATTGACGGAGATAATTGCGGGTGGGTTTGGCAGCGTGGCCTGCCATTCTTTTTGCTGACGGCAGGCTGTCTTTAATACCCAGTAGCCCAGCGGCAGGATGAGGCCAGTTTCTTCGGCAATCGGGATGAATTCGTTGGGACATCTTCTGCCGGAGGTGGGATGCTCCCAGCGAACCAGGGCTTCAAAGCCGCCAATTTTTCCAGTTCGCAAGCAGATGTGGGGCTGATACTCTACTCGAAATTGGTTTTTACTCATCTTCTAAGTCTCGGATGGCTCGCCGCAAATCGCTTTTGGTTTGGGTTCGTCGTACCAGTGCTTCATACATTTGATGGCTAAAGACGACAAACTGCGATCGCCCTCTATCTTTAGCCTCATACAAAGCAATATCAGCATTTCGTAGCAAATTAACGGCGCTGCTTTCCTGTTGAGAGCCCAGTGCAATTCCAATACTGACCGTTATTGACAGTTGATAGCTGTCAATGCTGTAAGCGTGAGAGAGCGCTTCGCAAAGCTGCTGGGCATAGTGTTCTGCCTCATGATGGCTAACGATGCGGCTAAACAAAATAACGAACTCATCCCCGCCAAAACGAGATGAAATGGACTCGTCAGGGACACAGGCTTTGATTCTTTCGGCGACCATCACGAGCAGGCGATCGCCAATCAAGTGCCCATAGCTATCGTTAACGTCTTTAAAGCCATCCAAATCGAGAAACAGCAGCGCAAACAGATAATTTTCGTCCTTTTGAGCAGTGTGAATGACCTGTGCTAGGCGATCGTTTAACAGGGTGCGATTGTACAGACCGGTTAGATGATCGTGAGTTGCGTCAAAGCGTAATCGTTCTTCGAGCGCCTCTCGTCTGCCCATTTCTAGCTGTCGATCGGTGACATAAGCGCCTAGCAAAATCCCTACAAGGCTCACGGTCATCAGCCCGAACTGCACTGCCAAAATATTGGTTTCACCCGACCCGCCTCTGCCCACGAACAGAACAGCCGCAATGTTGATAATCAAGATAGTAACCGTTGTTCTGGGTAGTCCGTATCGCGTTGCTGTCCATATCAGTGGCAAAAACGTGAAATAGGAATAATCAATTGACTTTGACTTTATACCGTCATAGGCCAGCCAGGTAAAAAGCACAGTCACTGCCATCACAGCAGCCCATTCTAAGTTTTCTCTATGGTTCCATGCTCCCCAACTCAGATCAGGTGGACGACTTCGCAGCGTGAGGTGTTTATTTGTCCAGGGCAGCGATCGCATCCAAATTAAAATTGGCGGCGCTGACACCATAATGCCCGTCAGTTCGCCAGCCCACTCCTGCATCCACCGCTGAAACCACTCTGATGGGGAAATAGGGATGGCCAAAAAGTGAGTACTGACGCTGAATCCAGAAATCAATAACGAGGCGATCGAAAGCACAAGTGTAAACCAAACCGAATCTCGCAGCGTTTGCAAGCGTGGGTCAATTTCCACTTTATGCAGCAAGAAGGCACAGGCCGCACCGTAGCCTACGCAAAGATGCACTGCCGAAAGCGCTTCAAAGACATATTCTGGCTGAGCCACAGGCCAAATAGCGTCTTCTAAAAAAGGAATCAAAAATATAGCCGGGGTATAGCGCAGACCAAACCCAAGCAAAAGGACAATATGCAAGCCAGAGGCTGGATCCCAGGGCTGCGTTTGAAGCGAGGCGCGATAGTAATCGGCAACCCCTTCCAAAGAAAGCCCAAGTACCAAATAAATAATCAACAGAAGTCCAGCCCTTAGCAGCCGTGGCTGTTGCTGTAACCAATGCCACCCGTTCGCTACCATGGCAGAACTACTTCTAAACGTCATTCTCTAGAAGTCATCCTTAGTCATACTACGA
The DNA here is from genome assembly GCA_049791095.1 of Phormidesmis sp. Classification (GTDB taxonomy): domain Bacteria; phylum Cyanobacteriota; class Cyanobacteriia; order Phormidesmidales; family Phormidesmidaceae; genus Phormidesmis. The sequence goes on along the minus strand of JBAQZP010000023.1, from coordinate 2,427 downwards.
GAGCTAGCTTCGTATGTACTAAGTTGCCTCAACAGGCATCCCAAATCATATCAGTGCTAGAGGCGCTTTCGTATCAAAAAACACTTGCACAAATATAAATAGTCCTGAAGACATTAAAATCTACCCAGTTAGAGACAGTGCCAGCTATAAAAAACCAAATCAGTTCTAATGTACTATTTTAGAGTCATTGCCAAGAGCTGCAAGGAAAAATGACCCCCAATATGATGGCTACTCGGCTTTCTATGAACGAGCTGACCGCAAGAATTTTGGATATGGCTCAAACAGGGGTGTATCGAGAGTCACTGTTTGAGGCATTTCGACCGGTGGCGACGAAAAAGCAGGTAAGGGGTGCGATCGCCCTTGCCAAACAGTTTGGTCTGCATAGCGATCCGGCCCTGCGCGATCTAGAGCTAGGCACATATTATCAGGTAGACGCCAGCAAGGTTCAGTCTTTTCAACTTGCGATCGCCCAGTCAATGACGCTGAGCGCTGGAGACGATATGGCTCAGCGGATTGTGCAGGCTACTCGGACGGTGAAAATGATGCTGGTGGTGTCTGGGGCAAGTGCGATCGCGCTGCTATGCGTAGGCGGCGGCTATGTGCTTTCTGGTCATCCAGAAGCTGCCGCCGCCTGGTGGACAAGTGCGCTTTGTGCGGGCGGTATATGGCTGTGGCAAAAGCATGTGGCTAAGCCCATGCTGTAGTTTAAACTGACTTTACGCCCCAAAAGCCCACCCAAATGACGGCGTTCCACTTGGGCGTTTCGTCGCGCTCGGCAACGCGCCCGGCTTGCTTATCTACTTTTGCGATGCTATCGGCACTACAGCAGTCTTCTAAAATGACGGTAGTGACCGAAAATAAGTATTGACCATAAGGGATGACATCGCCAACCCTGGGCAGCATCGGTGCCCGTAAGTACCAGTTCATTTGGCCGGTTGGCGCGTGGCAAGAGGTCTGTGGCGTTTCTTCAGGAAAGTAAAGCACCTTACAAAGGTGAGGAAATCGCCTGTCCAGAGCAAGGGATCTGGTCGTGTTTTTCATGCTGTTAGTGTATCTCATGATTTATTGTGCAGGCTCGCATCCCTCTACGTAAATACGCTGAGGTCAAGCTACACAAAAACCACAACCTTTTATTCTTCAGCTTTACAACTACGTAAATTATATGACTACCCTTTCTTTATGATGAAGCGGTTACCTTGCCTTTTAATTTCTGTCAGTACTTTTTTGACTATTTCTCGCCGGGTGTGCTGTAAATTTTTGACTTTCCCTTTGCCCGCATGACTATGCGTAGCTGAATAGATGCTTTTTCTTTTACAAGCAGCGGCCCGTCGAGTTGCAACGGAGAGTCCTAATGTGCTGATGGATGCGACGCTTCGCAGTAACTTGATTGTTTCGCTGATTGGGCTAGCGGCGGTCAGTACGCTCCGCTTCGTGATCACGCGGGTCATTAATCGGCAAGTTAGCGATCCTCGGCTGCGCTATTCCTGGCGCAAGTGGCTGGGCTACATTTGCTATGGGCTGTATGGCTTTGTGATGGTGGTGCTGTGGCTGCCAAATATGCAAGGGCTCTCGACCTTTTTGGGCCTATTTGCTGCCGGTTTAGCGGTGGTGCTGCGAGATCCGCTGGTGAACCTGGTGGGGTGGTTGTTTGTGCTGTGGCGTCAGCCGTTTCAGATGGGCGATCGCATTCAAATTGGCGATCATGCTGGCGATGTGATCGATATTGGCGTGTTTCAATTTACCCTGATGGAGATTGGCAACTGGGTAGAAACTGACCAGAGTACGGGGCGAATTATTCATATGCCCAATGGCATTGTGTTTCAGCAAGCGGTTGCCAATTATTCTCAAGGCTTCAAATACATTTGGCACGAAATCCCGGTACTGGTCACCTTTGAGAGCGACTGGGAAAAAGCCAAAAAAATTCTGTTTACTCAGCTTGACACCCATGCCGAGCCGCTGAGCGTCAGCGCTGAAGAACATCTGCGTAGGGCCGAGCACAAGTACATGATCTTTTACTCGAAGCTCACCCCGACGGTGTACACCACTGTCAAAGAAAGCGGCATTTTGTTGACCATGCGCTACCTCTGCGAACCGCGCCGTCGCCGAGGATCGGAGCAGGTGCTATGGGAAAACGTGCTGCGTGAGTTTGCCAAAAATGACGACATCTCTTTGGCCTACCCGACTCAGCGCTTTTATGCGACTGCGGTCGATGTGGCTTCGCCGCTGTTGCCCAAGCACAATACTAATACTAGCCAGATGGAAGAAGGTTAGTGAAATAATGGGAGAATCTACGGCTTGAATGGGCTTTGTTGCATGAATCGAGAAATAGACAGGGTTACCCTGTAGCAGTCATTTTCTAAGCTTCAACCGGGTAGCTGTCAGGCATTCCCAACTTGGTCATCTTGTTGAGTGCCTTGCACTCAATCA
>JBAQZP010000022.1:0-48313 GCA_049791095.1 Phormidesmis sp. | reverse complement strand
GGGACTACAGCCATCCTTCCAAGGTCTCAAGTTTTTGTTTGAACAGTTCTTAGACTTGGCCATCTTCGACTTTCCAAAAATGAACATGTACGGCTCGTTTTCACAAATCACGTAGGATGGCTATAGTACTCAAAACTAGCAGCCAAAATCAGCAGCCCATAAAAGTTCGGTTCCGTCAGGACATGAGCAGCGAAAACCTACTTTTTCCGTTGAGTCGCGCCGTACAGCCGATAGCGCGAAGCCTGCACTTGCTCGACGTCTTCATCAGCAATTCTTTCTACATAGTTAATTTTAATCTCTTCTATCAGGTCGTTGACTAGCCCACGAACTTCTTCAAGGGTTTGGGCGTTTTGCACTTCGTGGCTGAGATGGTTGCCAAAGCTAGTAATGAGCTGATTCGTCAGCTCAGCGGCTTTTTCGTCGGCAAAGGCGCTCTGTAATGTCTCTGTTAATGTCTTGGAAAGGTCGGCAACGACTTGATGAGAAATTTGGGCCGAGAGCTGATCGAAGCCCGGCATGAACTTCAGCCCCTGGTAGGCAGGAACCTGGTGCAAGGCACCCACTACGCTGTGTTGCATCAAAGCGTCTAACTCGGGTTTTATTTTTGGCAATACCTGATAGACCACGATGTCAGAGAGGCGTTTAGCAATGGTTTGCACTTCATCGATGCCATTGATATCGACGTATCGGCTGCGGTCGGTGGCAGCGGCCAGCCAGCGGCTAATGTCGCCATCGCGGATGAGTCGTTGGGTTTGGTCGAGCGATCGCAGCAACACAATCTCAGTCAGCTCTACGGCAAACTGACTCACCACAGCGCGGCTAATACGATTTCGCAAAGGCTCCAAATTCACCCAGCGGGCCTGATGTAGCCTCATCGTCACCGGGATCACCCGCAGCCAGCGCCAAAAGCCAATGAACATCGGCACGTCATAAATTCGCCATAGCATCGCATCTATCCAGCTAGTGCTGGGGTGGCGACGGCTAAGCACGTAGGTACGCGCTAAGAACTCTGCGGCAAACAGTGCCATAAACCAAATGTCGATCTGCCAGAACAAATCGATCGGACTGCCGCTTTCATTGATGCCACGGAAATAATTCGTGGCCATTAACGGGCGAATTTCTTCGTTGAAAAAAGCCAGCTCTCCGTTGTCAGCGCGTCCGTTATCAGCGCCTAAGTTATCTGCACTCCAAAAGCGACGGAAGGCGTCTTTGGCAGAATCTTCTTGGAAGCGATCGCGCATCAAGTTCTTAATCCGCTCCAGCGTGCCCGACTTGCCCGCCACCACAAACGGATCTTCATCGATAATGCTGGCACTCTCTGCTCTTAACTGCGACAGTATCACCTGCGCCTCTGCGGTTTGAGCAATATCTTGCCCAGCCGCCTCAATCTGCATCAGCTCATCTACCAGTGACAGATACTTTACCGTCGTCCGTTCTGGCTCGATGCCTTTAAACCGCTCCCCGTACCAAACTGTAGATGCTGGCAGCACCTGTAAATACAGATCGCGAAAGCGGATGTAGCTTAAGTCAAATGCCACTAGCGCCAGGTTGACTAAAGCAAGCCCTGCCATCAACCGCTCGAAGCGAGTGGCTCGTCGGCGTTGGCCACGCTGTCGCAAAGAAGATAGCACCACAACCTCTGCCTGAGTGAAAGTGTTTAGCCAATAGTGTATAGGCCCTTCTACCGAAAGGCTCGCTCAGTAGATAAAAGAACGATTGTCGGTAATCCACCGTTTCGATACATCGCAGCCTGATGGCGATCGCGATAAACTAAGCACAATCCTTTACTCTTCTTCACGATTGTTATGATCGCCACCGCCTACCGCCCCTCAGCCTCTGCACCCCCCACGCCTCCTGCTGAAAATGGAGCCTATTGGCAGTGGCGCGGCTACCGGATTCACTACGTCAAAATGGGGGACGCTAACAGCCATCTTGATCGACCGCCCTTGTTACTCATTCACGGCTTTGGCGCGTCAACTGACCACTGGCGCAAAAACATGGCCGAACTCCAGTCAGACTTTGAGGTCTACGCGCTCGATCTAATTGGATTCGGACGCTCGTCTAAGCCTAACAGCGGCTATAGCAATGACCTCTGGCGCGACCAAACTGCTGACTTCATTACCAATATCATCGGTCGCCCTGCCGTCATCGCAGGCAACTCCATCGGCGGCTATAACTGCCTCTACACAGGTGCGACTCGCCCTGATGCCGTAGTCGGCGTCTGTATGCTTAACGGCGTCGGCTCCTTTAGCGAGCAGAAAACCGACAGCAAACCCAATCCATTCCAAGACGCCATCGGCAGCTTAATTAAAACAATTGTGCTCTCGCCGATGCCAAGCTGGCTAATTTTTCAGTTCGTGCGCAAGCGCGCTTACATTCGTAAAACTTTAGAGCAGGTGTACGTTAACAAAGCCGAAGTCACTGACCAACTAATCGAAGATATCTACCGCCCAGCCACCGATCCAGAAGCGCCTGCTGCCTTTGCTGCTCTCTTTAAGGCTGAAAAAGGCGAATATGTTGATACGCTGCTAGGCAAAATGAGCTGTCCTCTCTTGCTGATTTGGGGCGACGCTGACCCCTGGATGGATACTTACAGCCGGGGAGTACTCTTTCAAAAACACTATGACAATTTAGAAGAGCATCACCTTAATGCAGGTCATTGCCCTCATGACGATGCACCGGTTGAGGTGGATAACCTGTTGCGCAATTGGGTACTTAATGCTGTTGTCGGCAAAGCCGCCAGCAATTGGATCCGCTTGAGCTAAACAGTTGATCCTGGCAATGATGATCCTGGTGGTAAGTTTGCCTGTGATGTAGGAACAGATGTAGGAACAGATCCTAAAACTTATGAACACCTATTCACTTTTAAGCCAAGCTCAGTTGATAAGGGTGAGTGATGGCCAACTCACTGCTTTGTTTGACAACTGCCCTTCGGCAAAGCGCAGGCTAATTTTGCTGTGGCCACAGCTAGGTGATTTTGACGCTTTGGAATATGCCTGGTGGGTGGGGCGCGATCGCCTCAAACTCGCAGCCGCTCATGTAGAAGTGCGAGCGGTAGGCATAGGCGATCGCGCCGCCGGGCAAAAATTTTGTGCCTACACTGGCTTCTCGCCCGAGCAACTTTTTGTTGATTCCACCGCATCCCTTCACCAAGAACTCGGCCTATACAAAGGACTCACCGCTTCTCTGCCTGGCTTCTCTGCCCAGCAAAATGGTTACCTTAGCCTGTTGCTCATGTGCGCAGGTATTGGCAGTCCTGGTACGCTTACAGAAGTCCTGCGCGGTTACAAAGGCGATAAATCTGCGCCTCAGTTGATCGGTGATGATGAAGTGGTGAAAGCAGCACCGCTGCCCCCCTTAAAGGGTGAAGTGTTCAAGCGAGCGGGCGGCAAAGGTTTTCAGAGGCCCTTTGAGTTAGCGACGCTGCGGCTGCGGAATATGGCGGAAGTGCTAGGCAACTGGAAAACATATGTGCCGGATGCGACATACTTGACGCAGCGCGGGGGGACGTTTTTGTTTGAGCCAGATGGAGAAGGCGCGCAGAAGCTGGTTTATGAGTGGCGCGATCGCAATATCCTCGGTTTCGCTAAAGACATGAGCGACCCACTATCCTTCCTGCACAAATTGTTTGAGCAGCACCTCAATAGTCCGAATTAGCAGACGTAAGCCATCGCGCACAATCACCCAAATGATATCCGTATCGATGTCAAAGTATGCGTGAGCTGAAGAAAATAGGGCGGCCACACGTATCGATTCTCTCACAATAGATATTTTCTACGGGGCTTGCTGTTTTATAGCCTTGATAATTTGACCATTCGCCTTCGGAAAAGGATACTCGTCAATCTCGTCTAAAGTGACCCATATTACTTCATCGCATTCAATCGGCTGGGGCTCACCGCTGAGGTGTTTACAGTTGAATACGTTCAGCGTGACTTTGAAATGGGTGTAGGCATGATCGATAGTGATCAGGCGGCTTCCCACTTCAATCTCAATGCCTAGCTCCTCCATAATCTCCCTTTTTACACAAGCTTCTACACTTTCGCCTGGCTCAATTTTGCCGCCAGGAAATTCCCAGAGGCCACCGAGAAGCCCTTCTTGCTTGCGACGGTCGATCAAGATTTTGCCTTGAGCATTGGTGATGACAGCGACGCCAATTTTTTTGTGAGGAAGCGGCTTGCGAGTTTCAGTCATAGGAAATTCAAGAACGGCATTTTGATTGTACGCTGCGCACTTGCTTTGCCAGGGACACAATAGGCAAGCAGGATTGTGGCGAGTGCAAAGAGTCGCGCCCAAGTCCATGATGGCCTGGTTAAAGTCTCTAGGATGCTGAGGGTCTAGCAGACGCTCAGAGATTTGCCAAAGCTGGTTAAGGGCTTTGCTGGGAACGGTAGGAAAAGCAAATAGGCGGGCGAGTACGCGCTTGACGTTGCCGTCAAGAATTGGGGTGGGAAGGTTAAAAGCAGCGCTGAGAATACCGCCTGCGGTTGTGCGACCAATGCCTTTGAGTGCTTGAGCGCCTGCTAAATTTTGAGGAAACTCGCCGCCAAACTTACTCACTACCTGCTGAGCTGCCTTATGCAGGTTCCTGGCCCGAGCGTAATAGCCTAGCCCTTCCCATAATTTGAGGACGCGCTGCTGATCGGCAGCGGCTAAGGCTTCTACCGTTGGCATTTTCGCCAGCCAGCGCTCGTAATAGGGAATGACCGTTTTGACCTGAGTTTGCTGAAGCATGATTTCTGAGATCCAAATTGCGTAGGGATCTCGCGTGCGTCGCCAGGGCAGGTCACGGCCTTGGGCGTCATACCAGACAAGCAAGCTTTGCCGTAAGGTCTCGATATCTGCGTCAGACATAGCAAAACTCGGCGAACTGATGCCCGCCGAGTCTGCGCTAAATGATGTTTGCACGAGCGCTACGCCTGACTATCGTCTTCCAGGCTGCTGGAAAATTGCTCTTCAAACGCTAAGCGCTGTTCTGCGCCCCGCAAGAAATAGCCGCTCATCATGGCGGAGGCCAACAGCCGACCCAGATTTTCACGGTTGGTGGTGACGGCAACGTCAAACTGCTGACTTGGCAAGCCACCTAGCAGGCCAATCACGTTGTGCTCTATCACTTGCATGACTTCAGACGAAGCTGGACGCGATAGGTGAGTGATGGTTTCTGGATCCATCGTTTTTACATAGCTGAGTAGAGCGTTCTCTTTGGCAGATTTAGAGTCCATAAATTCTGGAAGTTTCCCGGTTACATCATCCATTGCTGATACCTTCTGCTAAACAAATAGATCGCGACTCTACGGCGAAAGCTTTCTGGTCAAGAAGCTATACCAACGCGGCTTTTGTGACATCACTAATGTAACAACTGTGTTAACGCTCGCCTATTCGTTGAAACCGAATGCTTGACCGAACAGGCTTACCAACTTGGTTGAGCTAGTAGAGCGCCCTTTCCACTCTCCACTAGCTATCGACAGCCTACCAGGTTGGATCTTCTAATAAATCGATCTCAATGTGAGTTAGACCTTTCGGCACCGACTCTATGCAGGCCAGTGTGGGCGAGCTTTCTCCGGTCATTTCTACCTCACAGGCATGGCAAGCGCCCATTAAGCAGCCCGTAGAAATGCGAACACCTGCTCTAGCCGCTACCGCCAGCAAGGATTCGCCAGCTTTTGCCTCAATGGTGACATTATCAGGCAAAAAACGAACTTTTACAGTCATCGTTTACACAGTTCCAGGGATCACAAATGTCGTAAGGGCAAATCTTCTATGATCGAAGCATCGCCACTAAAGTTGTGTGCGCATCAGCGGCGTCTTTCAGCTCGTGGTCGAAGGCAACGCGCACGGGCAGCATTTCTCCGTTGACTTGCGCGGTTAAGTCCATACCCTGTGCGTCAATAGCGGTGAGAGTTGCAGCGGTTGCAGCGGTTTGGTTGCCGTACTTTTGGGCGTAGGTGAGGACGGCTTCAGCGTGGTCTTTATTCATGTGTTTGCAGATGCGATCGCTGACTTGAGTAGTAATTTTTTCTGACTTGTCTGGTGCCGACATCTCTTTTAGTCCCCTTTAACACTACAATTCCAGCAGTCGCCCGGTGCAGGCTTCCCCCACCTTCAATCATTAATCATTGAAACCTCTTTCATCATAGATAATATCGCCAGTTCCATGAACGTCAGTTCCCAACTTAAGCCTCAAATTAACCCTCAGACCCATCAGCTAGCCGCTCACCCCTGGCCGACAGGACATTTGTTTGAAAGCTTAGGCGCACATCTGACCTACCGAGTCGTTGGCCCCTGCTGCCGCCTGTACGACCGCGATCAGTTGCCCTGGCCCTGCTGCCGGGTGCAGTGGCGTAGTAAAGAACCGAGTTGGCGGCGGGTGGGTCGGCGGTTTACGGTCGATTTGGCGACGCGCAATCGACCTTCATACTGTGTCGAGATTGTGGGCCAAAGCTACCGCAGCGAGCCGATTGTAATGACGATATATACAGAGAAACTGCCGATGGGACTGCGAGACTGGTGGCATAGTCAGCGAGTGAGTCAAGTTCAGAAGTTGGCGGTCGCTAATTCCAGCCGCATTCCTCAGCCGCAAAACCCCAAAAACTCGCCTGAGACCATCGCGTCTCAAGCGAATGATCCTTCTTATCTGCCATAGATGTCGTCGATTTGCTCGGGCACGGCCACGTTACAGCCTCGCCGGTACTCGGTACCGGCCCAAGTGAGTACACCACACAAACTTGCTTGGGAAAAGTCTGCATCAAACACTAAGGTGTCTCTTAAATCTGCTCCGTTTAAAATAGTGCTTGTTAAATCGGCACCGTCAATAAATGATTCACGCAAATCGGTGTCGATCAGAGATGCGCCCGTTAAGTCGGTGTGGTCGAAAATAGCAAATCGTAAGTCGGAACCGTTAAATAGCGTCCCCCGCGCGCTGGCATAGCCCAAGTTAACGTCGATCAAGTTGGCGTCCGTAAGCTGGGCACCGTCCAAATTGGCATAGTAAAAGTTGGCTCCTTCGAGGTCAGCACCGGCAAGGTCTGCGCCCGATAAATCGAGCCGTCTGAAGTCAGCTTCATGCAGGTCGCAGCCCCGACACTCATTAGTTTCAATCAGTTTCTGAATAGAGGCTTCATCAGCCGCATCCGCGCTTGTAGCCATCAGCATCGAGCTAGCAATAACTGTGCCGACTGCGAAAGCGACCCTTCTATAAGAGCACTTACCAAGTGAATCAATTATTCCTATATACATGACGCGGGGCGACCTCTAAATTGTGACTTGTCTCATGGCTTCTTTCCATGGTGTCAGATGCTATGTAAACGTGGCAAGAGGTAAACGCGAAGAGTCTTTAAAGGCGCTACTCACACAGTCGTTTATAGACGCACTTCAACCTTGTTTTAAGGTCATTTAAACCGGTTCACGGGTATTGTGTGAACTAGTTTAATAAACACTGTTCAAACCGTTAGTGAAATCTTTACACTTTCGGACTTGAACTTCCTCGTATCAGGTGTGCATCGCCCGCGCTGTCGCCGACTATGCGAAATCTACTAAAGGACGTACAGAACATGAAGACATTCCGATTTACGATGGCTGCTTTGGCAACGGCTGCGATCGCCGCAACTGCCAGCACAGCGCCCGCCGCATTTGCCCAAATGCGAACAGCTCAAACAGAGACGATGCCTGCTGAGACGATGGAGACGCCGATCGAAGTCGAATCTGATGCGGCAGTCGAAGCGCAGGTGAACGCCTCTCAGTTTGGCGCTACCGCTGCCAACCAGTCAGCTTTCGTCCTATCGACAAACCCCACGAGTCGATTGGGCGGTCAACAGCGCTACGGGCTAATGATTATTGAGCAAAAGAAAGCCGATCCACTTTGCTTTAGCACCACTGGCTCTAACCCTACTCAGGTGCTGCCACTGCTAGCACAGCTCCCCGACTTTTCGGGCATCTGTGGTCGGAGTACAGATACCAATGGCTACTTGATCCGCGCTGCGGGTGACGATATTAGCTATGACCCTGTCCTAGAAGAAAAAGACGGCGTGCTCGTGCTTTTTGGCATTCCTCGCCGGTCTGCTGGTCAAAATGCGCGCCCTATCATCATTGGTCAGACTGACGGCATCTCGCCCACGGGCTACACCAAAATCTTTTTGAACCCAGGCTGGCGGATTGACCGTCAAACCTTTAATAACAAAGAGACGGGTCGCCTATACGTGGCCAACGATCTGACTTTGGCGCAGCTAGTAGAGCAGTCTGGGGGCGAAATTATCGCCCAGCCGCCTACGGGGACAACACCGCCCGTCACGACGCCGCCCGTGGTTACCCCGCCCACTCCAGTCGCCAGCTTCCCTGACGTTAGCGGCGACATTTACGCCAACGAGATCAACCGCGCGGTTCAACTGGGTGTTATCTCTGGCTTCCGTGAAGATAATACCTTCCGCCCTCGCGCTTCACTCACCCGCGAGCAGGTCGTTTCTATCGTGCTAGATGGTTTGCGTGAAGCGCCCGCTGATTCGACTGTGGTTTCAACCAAGCCTTACCCAGACGTCCCCACTAACCGCTGGAGCGCAGCGAAGATTCAAAAGGCGGCGGCGCTGGGCTTTATCTCCGGCTACCCGGATGGTACCTTCCGCCCCACGCAAGAAGTCACTCGCGCTGAGTTGATGGCCATTATGCGCAAAGCGTCTCAGTTCCGCACTGAGTTTGCTAACTTGCCTTCAAACCAGCCTGGTCGCAACTTTACCGATACGCAAGGGCATTGGGCGCAGGGTACTATTTCGACGATGTCTGAGTTCTGCGGTTTGGCGACGCCGATGAATGAAACGGGCAGTGCCTTTATGCCTAACCAAGCTGCGAAGCGTAACTATGCGGCGGCAGCCATGGTACGGCTACTCGACTGCCCGCAGCTTGCTAGACAGTAGCTTGTGAACCCATCGCCATCGCCATCTGGTTTGTGGAGATGGCGCACGCTAACAACAAATTAGCTGGAGATGATTTAAGAGATAACTTGATTTCCCTGATTGGCCGGGTGCTAGTTGGGGAATTTTTTTGTGCCGCGCAAGAGGCCGTAGCGGATCAGTCCGCGCTCGAATCCGGTGGTCATGAGGGCGATCGCAATTGCCCCGCGAACCGTTTGTGTCCCAGCTTGAAAGATACCCGCAATCACGCGAGGATCTATTGTTGAGCGCACTACGTCTTGCCAGAAGAACTCAACTTGCTGCGACCAGTCCGCCATTTCTAGGTCTGTAAAACCAACCCCTTGAGCCAGCTCTCCGTATGCTGATAAAGAAATGACATAGGGCAGGTGGTAGAGCTGGTAGAGCTGATCGAGATGCAGTTGCTCGGCTTCGGTCAGCGGGCCTGCCAGGTTGTGGGTAGAGCGGTGGCACCAGGTTGCCATTAAAAAGGTGCCGCCTGGTTTTAGCAACCGGTAACACTCTGCCAAAAAGGCTTGCTTGTCGGGCATGTGCTCGCCGCTTTCCATTGACCAGATAAAGTCAAAGGTGTTGTCAGGAAAAGGCGTGGCGAGTGCGTCGGTGACTTGAAAGTGAACCGCAGGGGTGTCTGCAGTGGCCGTGTCTGGGAAGGTTTCCCAGGGCTGTGAGGCAATACCGGTTTCGGTGGCGCGATCGCGTGCCCGTTGAGCCTGCACAGGGCTGAGCGTAATACCCACGGCCCGAGCGTTAAACCTGTCGGCCAAAAACAGCGTACTGCCGCCAATACCGCAACCCACATCCAAAATAGTCTGCGCCGCGCTCACGCCAGACCATTGGAGCAGTTCATCAATTAGATCAATTTGAGCCTGGCGGCGATCTTTACGGTGATGCCCGCTGAGGCCGTAGTAGCCGTGGTGCATATGCTCACCCCAGGTACGCTCCCATAGCGGCGAAGACTCGTCATAAAACTGCTGAATTCTTTCGGTGATTGTCGTCGTGCCCATCTACGTGCAGCAGCCTCTTAGAAGTAGCTTGTCCTTATTTAGTTTAGTCAGTTTAGTCAGGCTGATTCAATGGAGACTTGCGACGTTAAGCGTCTTAATGGAAGGATAAGCTTGGCTCTCTTGTCTGGCCCTTTTGTATGGCCGCCTGCTATGACTGTCCCTAGAACAATCTGCATTGGCTTTCTCGCGTTGATTGTGGTGGGCACGCTGCTGTTGCTGTTGCCGTTTTCTGTGGCCAGCGGTGAATGGAATAATCCTTTAACGGCGCTATTTACCGCGACTTCGGCAGTATGCGTGACGGGCCTAATTGTGGTGGATACGGGCTCGTACTTCTCTTCGTTTGGTCAAAGTGTGATTCTAGCGCTGATACAGCTTGGGGGCTTGGGCTACATGTCGGCAACGACTTTGTTGCTGCTATTGATTGGCCGTCGGCTGGGCCTAAAAGATCGGCTGGCGATTCAGCAGGCGATGGAAACCTCCGAACTGGCTAATGTGAAAGCTTTGTTGATTTCGATTATTTCAATGACGCTGATTTTTGAGCTGACGGGGGCTTTTTGTCTGCTGCTGACGTTTACCCAAGATTTCAATCTAGACCAGGCGCTATGGCTGTCTATTTTTCATAGCATCAGTGCGTTTAATAATGCCGGGTTTAGCCTGTTTCCCAATAGCCTGGTGGGGTATGCCGAAAGTGCTTGGCCGATGGCGGTGATCTCGGCGCTGATTATTGTGGGGGGTATCGGCTATCAGGTGATTATGGAGGCGTTTATGTGGGCGCGCGATCGCCTCCGGGGCCGCAAAGCACATACCGTGTTCTCACTCCATTTCAAAATTGTCACCAGCACAACGCTAGTTCTACTCTTTCTGGGCACGATTGCCTTTTTGTTCATTGAGTTTGACAATCCCGAAACGCTAGCGAATAAGGGGGGCGGCACTCAGCTTTTGCTAGCGGGGTTTCAGTCGGTGGTGATGCGCACTGCCGGGTTTAATTCGATTGATATTGGGGCGATGGAGACGAGTGCATTGTTTATGGCGATCGCGCTCATGTTTGTCGGTGCAAGTCCAGGCAGTACTGGTGGCGGCATCAAAACCACCACCGTGCGCATTTTACTGATGAGCACCTACGCCGCCCTCAGAGGCAAAGAAGAAGTCAACTGCTATCAGCGGCAGATTCCCTCACTGCGAGTACTCAAAGCGCTTTCTGTCGTCGTTGCCTCGGCCATCAGCGTCGTAATTATCACCACTTGCATTTCTATCAGCGACCCCACCCTCACCTTCATCAGCATCCTCTTCGAGGCCGTTTCTGCCTTCGCCACCGTGGGCCTGTCTACCGGCATCACCGCCGACCTTTCCGTCCTTGGCCAGCTATTCATCATCATCACCATGTACATCGGACGGGTCGGCATTCTTCTGCTCATGGCCGCCCTCCTCGGCGACCCCAGCCCCAGCGCCATTCACTACCCCGAAGAAGATTTGCTAACGGGCTGAACAGACCAGGTTCAGAATGATTAGTGTGCTGTCAGATATGATTGGAAGTATTGGTTGAAGCCAGAATATGCAGAGTTTTGGGTATCCACTCGTTACAGAACAACTTCTTGGTGAAGTCGTAGCGCAAATCATGGCGGTTGGTGCGCCGCTCAAATTAGAGCCCTTATAACAGCGCAAAAAGTTAAAGAACCGGTTTTAGCGGCAGTAGAGCAAGGCTGAAATCTTACTTCAGCTTATTTGTGTTCTCGACAAGGCTTTTTGCAAATGCATCGAAGCGCTCTGAGAGTTTTTCATCTACGAGGTTGCCTTCTTTGTCAAAGGCTTTCCAGGCTTGGCCAATGGCAATTTGCTCGGGGATGACCCAGCCGTGAACCCAGCGCATGATCACGCGCATATCGTTGAGAGCATTGCTGTTGGGCTGTCCGCCTAAGACGCTAATCATGCCGGTGACTTTACCGTCCAAATGCTCAAAACTCATCAGGTCTAACGCATTTTTGATCACACCGCTGACGCTGCCGTGATATTCCGGGGTGGCCAATATTAGGGCGTCTGATTCACGGACGGCTTTGCGCATGACCTCCACATCTGGATAGTCTGGGTAGTCGCTGCCGCCATCGCAAAAGGGCAGATTCATTTCTTTGAGATCTAGAATTTGCACTTCAGCGCCGAGATCTTTTGCTCGCTCAGCCGCTAAGTGTAGTGCTTGCATACTGTAAGAGTCGGTTCTGAGGCTACCGCCGATGCCTACTATTTTCACCATGAATCCATCTCTCCTAATACCGATAGGGCCGTATCCTCAACATATATCTTTATGACAGTAAAAAGGGACATCCGCATTGCAGACATCCCCCTTCTTAGCTTATTTATAGCTTATTCAAACGGATGGCTCGTTTCGCTTAGCCTTCAGTCGCCAGCTCAGTGCTGCCCCGCCGCCGACCGCCCGTGAGGCTGTTGAATAGCATCACGCCAATCGCTTTAACAAGGTTACCTTCTAGCTCTTGGAATAGCTCCATATTGATGCCAAAGGCGTTGTTGGCTTCTTCGACGATGGCATTCGCAGTAGCCTCGTCTACAGGCGCTTCACCCAAAGATTCACGATACTTATTTTTGAACGCTTTTTCGTCTTTGATTGTGGGAAACTCATAGAAAGCCACGCCATCACTGCCGGACAGGTTCATTGCCCGCTGAGAGATTGTCTTCAGGATTTGACCCCCAGACAGATCGCCCAGGTAGCGTGTGTAGGAATGGCCAACTAACAGCTCGGGCTGCGTGTTAGAAATTTCGCGAATGCGGTTGACGTACTTTTTGCCCGCCTTGGACAAAGAGATTTGATCTCTCCAGTTAGCGCCGTAATAAAAGGCCAAGTCTTCTTCTAGGCTGGCTTTTCGGTTTAACTCGGGGAAGTAAACTTTAGACACGACAGGATGGTTTTTGTGCTTTTCTAGCTCTTCTTCCATCGCGCAGTAGACGTAGTAAAAGTTGGCTACCAGCTTGCGGTAGGACTTTTTCTCAACCACACCCCGCAAAAAGCATCGAACAAATCCGACGTTTTCGGCCATGGTGTGAGCTTTTTTAGTGCCCTCACGGAGCTGGGTCGCTAAATTGTTGCTCATGTTTTTTAAATATCTCTAACTTAAGAAAAACTCGATTGTGTCCTCTGCTTTAAGCAAAATTCGACTGCGACGGCTTTTGGCTGGTAGCTGTTGCAGTCGAAAAAGTGCCTATGTTTAAAGCTTAGATGCGTGACTCTACCTAAAGAAGGATGTCGAAACATTTTTTCACGTTTGCTCTAATTTTTAAGAAGCTCTTATGCTTGAGACCTCTAGCCTTGGAGTGCAAAGCGTTGACTGCCTAAATATCTAGGTCGGTCATGTTGAGACGAGGGCCATGGGTTTCGATGAATTCGCGGCGGGGGGCAACGCGATCGCCCATCAATACCGTAAAGATCCGATCCGCCTCTGCTGCATCTTCAATCTCAATTCGCTTGAGCGTGCGCGACTCGGGGTTCATGGTCGTGTCCCAAAGCTGCTGGGGCATCATTTCGCCAAGGCCCTTAAAGCGCTGCACGTTGTACTTAGCATTTTCGGGCAGGGCCGCAATGCCGTTGGCGAGTTCGCGCTCGCTGTAGCAGTAGGTGTGATTTTTACCGCGCTCTAGCTTGTATAGCGGCGGGCAGGCAATGTAAATGTAGCCCTGATCTACCAGGTCGCGCTGATAGCGATAGAAGAAGGTGAGCAATAAAGTGCGAATGTGTGAGCCGTCTACGTCCGCGTCTGTCATCAGGCAAATGCGGTGGTAGCGCAGGTTAGCCGGGTCAAAGTCCTCACCCTTGATGCCCAGGCCCAGGGCGGTGATGAGCGACTGAACTTCGTTGTTTTTGTAGATTTTACTATCGTCGGTTTTTTCGATGTTGAGGATTTTGCCTCGCAGCGGCAGGATGGCTTGGAAGCGGCGATCGCGCCCTTGCTTCGCGCTACCCCCGGCAGAATCACCCTCTACAATGAAAATCTCCGACTCAGCCGGATCGCGCGAGCTACAGTCCGACAGCTTGCCGGGCAGCGTCGAAGACTCTAGCACCGACTTACGCCGCACCAGATCGCGCGCTTTCTTCGCGGCTTCCGCTGCGTTAAACGCCTGAATCGCCTTAGCCAAAATGGCATCTGCCACGTTGGGATTGAAGTCTAAATATTCGCTCAGCGCTTCGCCGACCAGGGAATCAACAATTCCCCGGACTTCGGTATTACCCAGCTTAGTTTTCGTCTGGCCCTCAAACTCGGGGTCAGGCACCTTGACCGAAACCACCGCAGTGAGTCCCTCGCGGATATTCTCACCCGCCATATTCGACTCACCTTCTTTGCGCTTTTTACGCTTGCGGGCAAACACATTCATCGTGCGCGTCAAAACGGCCTTCAGCCCCTCCAGGTGCGTACCGCCGTCAATCGTGCGAATGTTGTTCGCAAAGCCCATCAGATTGTCTGAAAAGGCATCGCCGCACCACTGCAAAGCGGCCTCAACCTGAACACCATTCTTCTCTGAATTCACGTAGATGATTTCAGGGTGAAGCGGCTCTTTTTCTTTGTTGATGTACTCCACATATTCTTTGATGCCGCCTTCGTAGCAATAGCGAGAAACGCGCGGTTCCTTAGCTTTATTCAGTTCCAGGCGGTAGTCCGTAAAAGTAATATCTACGCCCGCATTCAGGTAGGCTAGCTCTCGCAAACGTCTAGCGAGGGTGTCATAGTCAAACTCGACCGTGTGGACAAAGATGGTTTCGTCGGGCTTGAAAATTACTTGAGTGCCTGTTTTGCTGCTGCCTTTCTCGGTTTTGAGGGTACCGATAGGATTGCCGCGCTCGAAACGCTGGGTATGAACTTTGCCCTCGCGCCATACGGTCACTTCTACCCACTCTGAAAGGGCGTTCACCACCGAAACACCGACGCCGTGGAGACCGCCAGATACCTTGTAGCCACTGTCGCCGCCAAACTTGCCGCCTGCGTGGAGCACCGTTAGCACGGTTTCTAATGCTGACTTACCGGTAGTGGGGTGAATGTCGGTGGGAATACCTCTACCATCATCAGTAACGGTGACTGAACCATCTGCATTGAGCGCGGCTGTGATATGACTACAGTGACCAGCCAACGCTTCATCAACGGAATTATCAATAACTTCGTACACCAGGTGGTGCAGGCCACGAGGGCCAGTACTACCGATATACATTCCCGGACGCTTACGAACAGGCTCAAGTCCTTCTAAAACTTGAATCTGCTGAGCACCGTAGCTATTCGCCATACCTGTTTCTCCTGGAGGTCAGTGGTGACCGCGTTTTCTCTCGATTTTGTCTTTGTCCTGTCTTTGTCCTTTTGCTGACCTCTACAAGGCCGTTTTAGAACGATAAAATGGTAATGTGTAAGAATTCTAGCACAAAGCTGCTAAAAACGATTTTAGAGCTATCTCAGCGCTATCTCAGGGCATTTGCAAAAACGGGGTGATAGTCCTCTTTTTTTACCATCTGAGATTCACCTTCAAAATTTGCCTCAAAAGTTAACGTTTAAAGTGTCCTTATATTAGGTATGCCAAGACTGGCAAATAGTTCACCTGTATTATTTTAAGCCACAGCTCATTATCATAGTTGGCCCCACGGCTTCGGGCAAGTCAGGCTTAGCGCTGGCGCTGGCTCGGCGCTGGCCAATGGCTATTTTGAGCGCTGACTCTCGGCAAGTATACAGAGCGTTTGATATTGGCACGGCTAAACCCTCAATAGCTGATCGCCAGGCGGTGCCGCATTACTTTGTAGATATTTGCGAGCCCACTCACACGCTGACCGTAGCCGATTATCAACAGCAAGCGCAGACGGTGATTGCGCAGATGCATCGGCAGGGCGATCGCGTTCCTTGTTTGGTCGGTGGCACAGGTCTGTATGTCAATGCCATTGCTAAAGGTTTGAAAATACCACGGGTGCCGCCTCATGCAGGGTTGCGATCGCAATTCACCGCCCTCGGCCAGTCCCACTGCTATGACTTGCTGAAACAGGTAGATCCGGCAGCGACGCGACGCATTCACCCGAACGATCACGTCAGAACGCTGCGGGCTTTGGAGGTTTTCTATGTGACAGGGCGTAGCATTTCGAGTCAGCAGGGGGAAAATCCACCGAGCTATCCGATCTTATATATAGGACTGGCTTGCGAGGTGGATGAGCTGCGATCGCGCATCACGACTCGAACCCATCAGATGGTCGAAGCCGGTTTCGCAGACGAGGTGGCCCAGCTAATCGAAACCTACGGCTCTGAGCTGCCTTTGCTTAAGACGCTCGGCTATGCAGAAATGCAGCAGCATTTGGCCGGAGAGTATTCGCTAGGTGCCGCAATTGAGCAAATTATTCAGCACACCTGCCAATTTGCCAAACGCCAGCGTACCTGGTTTCAAAAAGAGCCGCGTATTGAGTGGTTCGCTGCAAATGATCCGGCGCTGGTAGAGCAGGTATCGGCGCGGGTCGAACAGGTCATTGCCCCACTTCAAAACCCGTAGAGATTACAGTTCTTCGGTTTCTAATTCTTTAATCGGTACCGCCAATTTCTTTTCCTTCGAGGGTTCTAGCTCGGGCGATCGCACCGGAATCAATTCCTTCTCGCGCTCGGGCTGCTGTTCCGGCTGACGCTCTTCTAGCTTCAGTGGCAAACGCACCGGTTGCTGCTGGGCGATCGCATGGGTCTTCGGCAGGCTCCGCTCCAACTCATCCAAGGGGCGAGGAATCACCATCACCGAATTAAGCTCGCCAATCCGCTCCGCTTCATTCATTCCGGCTTCTACTGCAATCACCACATTAGAGAGCGATCCTTGAATAATAATTGTGCATAGCCCTTCTCCAATCGTCTCGTGAGAAAGCAGCGTAATTTCAGCCGATTTTGTCATCGCATCAGCCGCGCCCACCATTGCCGGAAATCCTCGGGTTTCAAGCAAACCAATCGCACTGCCGCCCATAGATTGCCCCACCCCTTCAAGCGCTTCGAGCCGGGTATTAATCGGCAGCACAGCCTCCAGGTTCGCCATCGGGCGAGGAATCATGGAGGCTGACACAAACTGACCAAATTGCTTCGCGGTCTTCTCACCGGCATGAACCGCCATGCGCACGTCGGCCACAC
This sequence comes from Phormidesmis sp., assembly GCA_049791095.1. GTDB lineage: Bacteria > Cyanobacteriota > Cyanobacteriia > Phormidesmidales > Phormidesmidaceae > Phormidesmis. The sequence goes on along the minus strand of JBAQZP010000022.1, from coordinate 31,270 downwards.
CCCCACGCACAATCGCCGTGCAGTGCCCACCCCCCGTTTTTTCGTAGCCCACTAAAAACACATTGGCAGACTTCATCATGGCATCAGCGGTGCCGATGATAGCCGGAAAGCTGGTAGTCGAAACCATACCTAAAGCCGTGTCATACAGCCAGTTACGGGCGGTTATGGTGGGCTTACGGAGGGGAGTAGCATCGGAGTGCATACGTTTAAGAGGAGGAATTGTCGTTCTGCGAGTTCAGGGGCTGCCGATGAGGAAACAGCGTTGAAATGAGTTCGCTCACCTGCGATTTGCCATACACATGATTGCTAGAGGTCTGCACGGTTAGCGATGATGAGCCATAGCCTGATTGTACGCCATTAGTTGGGATGCCGTTGTTAGCGTGATTGCTGACATGCCCGTTATTTTGATTAAAAGGTTGATTGAAAGGTTGATTAATCGGCGGCGGTGGCACAAAGGCACTGGACTGATCGCTGAGGTCAGGAATGGAGACAGGCTGAGCTGTGATTGGCCCTGGTTCGACGAAGGTATTCTGAAAGGTGCTTTGGGAACCAACTGGCTGAGGATTTGGGCTGGGCTGGCTGTAGCCGTTTCCCCCAAAGCTGGCAGCGGGTTTATCCTTTGTTTGAGAAGCCGGTTTGCCCCCCAATAAAGTAGCGGGCGGCAAAATTGCGCCGGTTTCTATAGTCGGATTTATGAGCGTGCTGCCTGGGCTTACACAGGCGTTGGCTCCAATGGTACCTTTGCCTATTACCAGTACGTTGGCCCCTAAGCTGACGCCATTTAAAATTGTCAGGACGCCTGCACGTGACTGAATACAGACGCCTGCGGCTAAACAAACCCCTTTGCCCACCACGATTCGACTGCCCGCAGATGCCTGTAGGACGACGCCTGGTGCGATCGCCGCCGAATCATCGATTGTGACATCACCCATCACACAGTAATGGGTCAAGCTCACAGCAATGGGTTCCCTTTGGATGATGTCGGTTGAAGGTTGCATAAAAGGGCGACTGGCGGCTGAAGAACGCTTATGGACGTTGAATCGTCGCCTCTAGTACGCGACGCTTTGCTTGAGGATCGACGCCCACCAAACGCACATACTCACCCTGATGCTGGGCAAGCTGTTTGCCTAACGCAGAGATTGCCTCAGCCGGACGACGAGCGTCGATCGCCTCACCTGTTTTCCAAATACCGCTGCGGTAGCGACGCTTGTCGGCATACTCCACCGAAATTCGGTGCCCCTGGTTCACGAGCTGCGTGACTTGATCCATCACTTTGGATTCCATGCCGCCACTACTACCGTTGTTCCCATTACTACCGCTGTTGCTGCCGTAGCCATAGCCGCCGCCAGCGCGATCGCTGCTGTAGCTATTGCTGCTGTAGCTGCTAGGTTGACCGCGATAAGCCGGGTCATCATAGTGAGGAGGATTGGCATTAATCGGATCTGGGCCAGTGCCAGAAACACCCTGTCCAGGTTTCTGAATGGTCGTTTCTACCACCCGGCGCTTCGCTTTAGTGTCTATGCCTACTAGCTTTACATAGTCATCTCTATGCTGGGCAAGCTGCTTGCCCAATGCCGAAATCGCTTCAGCCGGACGACGGGCATTAATCGCCACGCCCGTTTTCCAAATGCCGCTGCGATAGCGGCGTTTGTCGGCATACTCAATGGAAATTTTATGGCCCTGGTTGACAAGCTGCGTGACCTGCTCCATGACGCTATTGTCCATGCCGCCACCAGCGCGATCGCTGCTGTAGCTGCTGCTGCTGTAGCTGCTAGGCTGACCGCGAAAGGCCGGATCATCGTAGTGCGGTGGGTTAGCGTTAATCGGGTCTCGTCTCCCCTGGGAACCATTCGGCTCAGAAGGCTGGATTTCTTGTTTTTGCCCTGGCTTCTGAACGGTTTGCGCAGCCCCTCGCGTCTTTTGGGCTTTGTTTACCCCAAAGACACGGACATATTTATCAGCGTGCTGACTCAAAAACCCCTGGAGCTGATTGAGTGACTGGACGGAAGGCGCAGTCTGCCAAATACCGCTGCGATAGCGACGCGCATCGGCGTACTCTATACCAATCTGGTTGCCTTGACCTAAAATTTGATTGACGGCCTGTGCAACTGCGCCGTTGTCACCGCCGCTCCCACTGCTCTGGCTGTATCCGCCAGCTTGAGAACTTCCATAGGACTGACGGCTAGAAGATTGAGCATTGGTGCTTGTTCCCGATGCGTCTACTGGCTTACCATCAGCTCTTTGAATTGTGACCGAAGACATGCGCCGCTTTGCTTTAGGATCAATTCCAAACATGCGGACATACTCACCACTGTGCTCTGCCAGGCAGTGATCTAAGTGAGCGAGCACTTCTTGCTCGTTGGTAGACCTGATAGGAGAGCAGCTCTTCCACACATTGCTTCTGTAGCGACGAGCGTCGGCGTGCTCAGTGCCAATGATATGGCCACTGCGCAACAGGTTGCGAACCTGCTGAACAACATCAGCCGTTAGCCCACCACCTGTGTTGTCGCCGTTATGGCTGGACTGCCGGTAAGATCCACCGCCATTATTAGAAGAAGCTGAAGAACCAGACCTTTTATCGAAGCTACCCTGCTTACTATCAGGGCGCTGTACCGTTGTCATCCCGACTCGGCGCTTAACTTGTGGGTCAATTCCAAACATCCGTACATACTCGCCACTGTGCTCTGCCAGGCAGCGCTCAAGGGCGGCAAAGACAGCCTGCTCTCTGGTTTCTTTAATGGGTGTGCAGGTTTCCCAAACGCCGCTGCGATAGCGCCTTTTGTCGGCATGTTCCATCCCAATGCGATAGCCCTGGCCAAGAAACTGGCGGACTTGCTGGACAATTTCGGGAGAGAGTCTCTGGGTTTGCATAGGGGTGGTTTGCATAGTGGATCCTTCAGTGGCGGACGACGAGTGGCTGGTTGGATATTGGGATGAATTGGACGCCCAGGAACCACTTGAGCGGCCATCTGAGCTGGAATTGGAATAGCTGTTTATGGGCGTAAGGCGGGCTTTAGAAGAAGTCGTCTGGCTGGAGCGAGATGAATTTGCGCCCTGTGCTACAGTCCCGGTAATTTCTTTGGCAAACTCAAGATCCTCGGAGCGTACGTTTGGAAGCTGATCGGCTTGGTGCTGGCTAGTAATGACGCTGCCAGAGGCGATGTATTTACCGGGGGGTACTTCTACGTCTTGAACGAGGGCGTGCATCATGACAACACAGCCGTTACCGAGTCTGGCATTGAATACGGTGGAGCGAAAACCGACGAAACAGTCCTGACCGATGAAGGCCGGACTGTGAACGACAGACTTGTGGGCGATGACGGTGCGATCGCCCAGCCAAACCGCACAAGCTAGCCCGTTAGCACTCACCACTTGAGCGCCCCCGAGACCTTCGACAACAACCCCTGGCAACAGCGAGCAACCTTCGCCCACCATCACCAAAGCCTCAGCACCTGCCGTAACAGCCGTACCGGGCGCGATCGTAACGCCAGCACTGAGGCGAACATCGCCCTCTATAAAAGAGAACTCATGAACCTCAGCGGAGGGATGTACTTGTGGATGCGCCGAGCGGCCCAACCGTGAAGTAGCGGCCTCTCTGGCTAGACTTTGGGCGACCATTGGCCCCGATTGCCTCTTGTAAACTGTTTTACCTACTGATTTATCTGGAGCGGCTCACCTGGAATGGCTCACCTGAAGTCTTCTCTTTTGTCGTATAGCAAGCCGGAGTCAAGGCTGACGGTATCCACAATTGCAATAATGGCGGCATCAACGGGCCTTTGGCCATAGCCCTGCTGCTGGCGAGCCGCACTCCCGCGACTCACCAACACCCATTCTCCAACCCCTGCGCCGACGACATCAGCAGCGACTTCGTACTCACTTGCTAGCTCGCCCGACTCTTCAATCAGTTGAACCAGTAAGAGCTTAACTCCCATTAGGCTGTCGTCTTTGACGGTACTAACGACAGTACCTCTGACCTTTGCTAGGCGCATAGCGTCTACTTACCGTATGTCTACCGTAGAGATGCCTATCTGCCGTAAGGACGGATGCCGCTCACGCTTTCGCGGAACTGCTCGACGGCTTCTGTGTAGCGAATAGGTAGTACAAATTCCAGGTTCTCGTGAGGGCGCGCAATGATGTGGGTAGATAGCACTTGGCCACCGTTGACACGCTTGACGTTCTCGACGCCAGCCGCGACCGATGCCTGCACTTCGGAAACATCACCACGAACGATGACGGTTACCCGGCCACTGCCGATTTTTTCGTAGCCCACCAGGGTCACACGAGCGGCTTTCACCATCGCATCAGCCGCTTCAACCACTGCGGGGAAACCCAACGTTTCCACCATGCCTACTGCAATTGCCATATTTTTTTCCTAATTTTTTCTTAAACCAGTACCTAAAAGAACAGTACTGAAACGACAAATTTGAAATCTGCCTGGCTGGTTTGAGGCGCGATCGCTCAGATTTCTCAAATCGCCCAGACAATCGCCCGGACAATCGCCCAGACAGCCAAGCCTACGATCGGAACTGTTCGACCGCCTCGGTGTAGCGAATAGGCAGCACAAACTCCAGGTTCTCGTGGGGTCGCGCAATAATGTGAGTTGAAAGCACCTCGCCGCCATTCACACGCTTAACAGATTCAACCCCTGCCGAAACAGACGCTTGAACCTCAGAAACGTCGCCACGAACAATCACCGTGACGCGGCCACTACCAATTTTTTCGTAACCCACCAGGGTCACACGAGCGGCCTTCACCATGGCATCAGCCGCTTCAACCACTGCGGGAAAACCCTTTGTTTCAATCATTCCAACAGCAATAGGCATTAGTCAAATCTCCTTCGGATAAAAAGCTCTTAAGTAGAGTTACAGCCAGGTTGAACTTCTGATAGAAAAAGCTCACTTTGATGGCCCGAATTGACCCCAGGTTTTCTAGGGCAATGCAGCCGAGCAGTAGCTGATTTTTTAGCTACACTTTCAGCTATTTCATACCTGAAGTTCACCGGGCAAAACTCGTCAGGCGAACCTGCATAACTCCTGCGTCATAACTCAGAATAAAGTGACGTCGCCGCTTTGACAATATAAGCCTCAATGATTGTCATTAATAACGGTCATCATTAAAGCTTATGTCGGATGTGTGACATTTCTTATGCATTTTTGAACAAATGCAAAGAAAATCTTAACAGGCTGTAATAGTTTGTAGTTTGAGTCATCGCGCTTGATTGATCGCAACCCACCCACAAAACCAGTCCCTCTAGGTCAGTCATCTTGTCCGTCATTAAGCACCTCAGGCATTAAGGCGTCCGGCGCTCAGGTAGTATAAAGAAATGTGAGAACGCTCTCATTCTTGAGATACAGCTAGCTTTGAAAGCCAAAACGTGGCGTAGCAGTTACCTGCGTCCATAGGGTGCTCAGGCGGTTAGCCAAACCCTCGCTTTTTTGGCCTTTCAGGCTCTCTCAAAACAATCTTAGATAGATGGCTAAAAGGAAGCCAAAAAAATGTTTACTCGCTCCCTTCTGACCTGATTTTTGTTGGCGAATTAGTCGCGTTTAGACTATTTTTGGCAATTTCTCCCTTTGAAAATTTTTGAAGTATCAGTGATGCAGTTTTTCATTCAGTGGAGTTGGTTGATTCCGATGTACGGCCTCGTGGGATCGCTGCTGGCGCTTCCTTGGGCAACTCGGCTGATCCGCCAGACCGGGCCTCGTCCCGCAATGTACATCAACGTGCTGATGACGGCACTGGCCTCTATCCATGGCATTATCCTAATTCAAGCCATCTGGAACACAGGCTCCCAGGAAGTGAGCTTTGAGTGGTTCCAAGCCGCTGGACTGAACCTGTCGGCCTCGCTGGACTTATCTACCGTCAATCTGATCTTTTTAGAACTAACGGCAGGTCTGAGCCTGCTTGCCCAAATCTACGGGATGGGCTACCTGGAAAAAGATTGGGCGCTGGCACGGTTCTTCGCGCTCATGGGCTTTTTTGAAGGGGCCATTAGCGGCGTTATTCTCAGCAGTTCTCTGTTCTCTAGCTACTTTCTGTTAGAGATGCTGACGCTGTCTACCTATTTAATCGTGGGCTTCTGGTATGCTCAGCCCCTCGTCATCACTGCCGCTCGCGATGCCTTTTTAACTAAGCGAGTCGGAGACGTTTTGCTGTTTATGGGTCTAATCGCCCTCAGCACTTACGCTGGGAGCCTGGGCTTTAATGACCTCTACAACTGGGTAAAGGTTACCGATATTGCGCCGCTCACGGCTACTTTGATGAGCCTGGCGCTGATTGCGGGGCCAACCGGCAAGTGCGCTCAGTTTCCACTACACCTGTGGCTTGATGAGGCGATGGAAGGCCCAAGCCCAGCCTCGATTTTGCGAAATTCTACAGTGGTTACCTGCGGCGCGTTCGTACTGATCAAGCTTCAGCCTGTGGTAGTCATTTCGCCAGTGACCTTGGATGTGCTAATTGCAATTGGCGTGACCACGGCAATCGGAGCGTCTTTGGTGTCGCTGGCGCAAATTGACTTCAAGCGCTCATTTTCCTATTCGACAAGTGCCTATATTGGGCTGGTGTTCATTGCAGTAGGTACAGAGTGGCCAGGGGTAGCGTTTATGCTGCTGTTTACCCATGCTGTGGCAAAAGCGCTGATATTTATGAGCATTGGCTCGGTAATTTACTCGTCTAATAACCAAGATTTAACCGAAATGGGCGGGATTTGGTCGCGAATGCCTGCGACAACGATTGCGTTTGTGACGGGTGCCCTGGGGCTGACGGGCGTTTTACCGTTTGGCTGCTTCTGGTCATTTTGCTTGGGTATAGAGTTCCTGTGGCAAGAGCATCCGGTGCTAGTAGGCGTGTTTTTGCTGGTGAACTTTATCACCGCACTGAACCTGGTGCGGGTGTTCCGGCTGGTGTTTTTGGGCAAGCCTCAGCCTAAGACCCGCCGAACGCCGGAGGTAGGCTGGCTAATGGCAGTACCGATGGTGACGCTATCGATAATTGTGCTGCTGGTGCCCGTGATCATGGGCCGGATGTCGATGCTGCCGCCACTGGAATATTTCAACTTGGCGGCGGTTGCGCTGCTGGTGGGCTCGGGCGCTCTGGGCGTCGGACTGGGCTTTTATCTACCACTCAACCGGGCCTGGTCTCGCTCTAGAATAGTTTCGCTGCGAGTGCTGCAAGACTGGCTGGGCAATGATTTTTACACTGAGAAGCTGTACGAGGGTACGGTAGTCAGGCTCGTTTCTCAACTATCGGCGCTCAGCAATTGGGTTGATCGCTACATCATTGACGGGGCGGTGAACTTTGTCGGAGCGGCCTCTTTACTGGGGGGCGAAAGCCTGAAGTACAGTGCATCTGGGCAGTCTCAAAATTACATTCTGACCATTGTGGCAGGCGTGGGTTTGCTGGTGCTGATGACGACATGGGCCATGTGGTAGAGGCTGATTTGGTAAGGGCTGATTTGGTAAGGACTGATAGGTTAAGAAACTGGTTCCGATGAGAAAGGGCAAAAGGAAAGGTTTGTGATATTAAGTTCATTGATAGGGGTGCCGCTGGTAGGAGCGCTAATCATCAGCATTTGGCCAACAAAGCTGGAATCGGCGCAGGCTCGGTTAGGCGCTTTGATTACCTTAGGCGCAACGCTAGCGCTCTCACTGTATTTAGTCAGTCAGTTTGACATCAGTAACGCTGGCTTTCAGTTCGTTGAGAAAATGAACTGGATCCAGCCGCTGGGACTAACTTATAGGCTGGGGGTTGATGGGATTGCGCTGCCGTTGGTAGTGATTAACGCGCTGCTGAGCTTTGTCTCGGTTTATATCAGTGCAAATGTGAAGCGGCCCCGGCTATATTTCCCGCTATTGCTGGTGATTTCTAGCGCGGTGGCGGGGGCCTTTTTGGCGCAGAATTTACTGCTGTTTTTCTTGTTTTATGAGCTGGAACTGATTCCGCTATATTTGCTGATTGCGATTTGGGGTGGGGCGCGTCGGGGCTATGCGGCGACTAAGTTTTTAATTTATACGGCGTTCTCTGGCATTTTGATTTTGGGGGCCTTTCTGGGACTGGCCTTTTTGTCGGGGACGGGCAGCTTTGACTACGATCCGGCGGTGGCTCAGGGCCTGACGCTAATGCAGCAAACCCTGTTAATGGGTGTTTTGCTGATTGGCTTTGGCATTAAAATTCCGCTGGTGCCCTTTCATACCTGGCTGCCTGATGCCCATGTGGAGGCTTCTACGCCGATATCGGTGCTGCTGGCTGGGGTGCTGCTGAAGCTGGGCACCTATGGCATGTTGCGCTTTTGTATGGGATTGTTTCCGGCGGCCTGGCTGGATTTGTCTCCTTTGCTGGCCTGGTGGGCGGTGGTGAGTGTGCTGTATGGATCTTTGGCGGCGATCGCCCAAACCGACATGAAAAAAATGGTGGCCTACAGCTCTGTCGGCCATATGGGTTATATCTTGCTCGCTGCTGCCGCCGCCACGCCGCTAAGCGTGTTGGGCACCGTCATGCAAATGGTTAGCCACGGCCTGATTTCAGCGCTGATGTTTTTGCTAGTAGGCATCGTTCACAAAAAGACGGGCACCCGCGATTTGACTGTGCTTAAAGGACTGCTAGCGCCTGAACGAGGGCTGCCGTTTATTGGCTCGCTGATGGTAATCGGCGCAATGGCCAGCGCTGGGATTCCGGGCATGATGGGCTTTATTTCTGAGTTTGTTGTGTTTCGCGGTAGCTTTGAAACCCGCGCCCCGCAGACGCTTTTATGTATGGTAGGTTCCGGACTCACGGCGGTATACTTTTTGCTAATGATTAACCGGGTGTTTTTTGGCCGTCTAGCGGTGGCTCCGCCGCAGTTGGGCGCAGCGGTAGATACCTTAATACCAGGTGTGAAGTGGCGCGATCGCGTGCCTGCATTAGCCCTAGTGCTGCTCATTTTCGCCTTTGGCTTACAGCCCGAGTGGATCTCCCGCTGGATAGAATCTACTACCACGACTTTTGTCCCCGTCGCCGAACAGGTTGCCGCTGGCCAGATTTCTAGAGAATCGCTATGACCCCAACAACCCTCGCCCAACCGCTCACCCCTGCGCCCCTCTACTCTTCGGCAGAATACATCAGCCGACTGCTATCGGGTGGAACGCTGCTGCCCGATACCGCCGAAAACCTCAAGGAAGTTGTCGGCGTGCTAGATACCTACGGCGTTGTTTTAGATGCCTATGCCATCAACCTTCAGCACATTGCCAACCATCAGTTTTTAGTACTGCTGCCCGTTTTCAAATACTTTAACGGCGAAATCACCCTCAAAAAAATCGTCAAACACCTTTGGCACAATCGCATTAACTACGAATACGCCGAATACGTCATGCGCACCATGATGTGGCACGGCGGTGGCGGCTTAGATGATTATCTGGACTCGGATGACTTTTGGGCCTGCTGCTCACCGGCAGTTCAGGCAAAAATTCGGCTCAATCCGGTGCTACTCACCCTTGACAAAATCTTTCCTAATTTCCTGATAGAGCAGGTTCGTCAGCTCGCTTACTATTCTGGGCTGGGGCAGTTTTGGCGAGTGATGAGTGATATTTTTGCGAATTTGGCCGCACAGTACAACGCCGGAAACATTGGTTCTATTCCTGAGGTAGTCGAATTTATTAAAAATGGACTGGTCGCCAATGCGACTAAGCCTATTACCTACTCGGTCACCATCGGCGGCACCCCCTACGAAATTATTCCAAAATCGGCTGGGCTTACCTTCTTGCCCGACACGGCGGTGCCTTACGTAGAGAGCATTTTCTTTCGCGGTGCGCCCTTTTTCGGCACGGTGTCTTACAACGCTCAGGCACAGCAAATCCCGCTAGATCAAGCAGAATTCGGCTACGGTGCGCTTTTCGCCGATCCCCTGCCGATCGGCGGTGCCGGGATCCCGCCCACGCTGCTCATGCAAGATATGCGTCACTATGTGCCCGACTATCTGCGCCAAATGTATCGAGCCACCGTGCGCGGCCAGGATGACATTCGCGTCCAGCTTGGCCAGAGCTTTCAAAAGTCGATGTTTTGTGTGACAGAAGCCGCCGTCAGAGGTTTGATGCCTTATCCGGCAGAGACCGCCGACCCTAAAGAGCAAGTCGTCAACCACGATTATTTGAATGGGTGGATGAAAAGGCTGACGGCGTCACGCCTGGATGTAGTACAAACCCATCAGCCTTAATTGTCAAAAAAGATAACTGTCAAAAAAGATTCACTTAGCACTGCATACAGTCTCGATGCTGGTGGATAGCTGTGGTGCGGATAGCTGTGGTGCGGATAGCTGTGGTGCGATTAACTGGGTGGGGATTGAAAGCTATGGCAAATTGCCCTGGTTGTCATTTTCAAATAATTATGAAACAATTATGAAAAATGAGGCAATTATGAAAAGCCAGCGGTTTTGAGCTGAATATGCTTTAGCAGAACCCGCAGGTCTTTTCAGCGTTGCTAGCTTGGAGTATTTATGAAGCGTGCGCTGCTACCCCCGGTAGAGGTGAAGGCTACTCGTCTATTAGGCGCGCTGGCGATCGCCCTATTTTTAACTGGCTGTAGTGGTTCTGAGCCCCCTAACACTGCCGTAGAGGGCCAATCTAATAGACAGATCGATACCTCGATTGCCGAGCAAGGAAATCAAAAAATCGTGCTCACCACCTTTACCATCTTGGCAGACATGGCTCAAGCCGTAGCAGGCGATGCCCTCAAAGTGGACTCTATTACTCGCATTGGCGCAGAAATTCACGGCTATGAGCCGACGCCTAGCGACATTACCAAAGCTCAAGATGCCGACTTGATTTTGTACAACGGAATGAATTTAGAGCGCTGGTTTGAGCGGTTTTTGGGCAGCGTGAAAGAGGTTCCGTCGGTAGTGCTGAGCGATGGCATTGAACCAATACCAATTGTTGAAGGCCCCTACGCTGACAAGCCCAATCCTCACGCTTGGATGTCGCCGCAAAACGCACTGATCTATGTCGAAAATATTCGTCAGGCGTTTGTCGAACTCGACCCCGAGAATGCCGAGACCTACAACGCTAATGCTGCCGCCTACAGCGAACAGCTCAGCGCTATCGACAAAGAACTTGAGCGCAATCTAGAGCGCGTACCCAAAAGCCAGCGCTACTTAGTGAGCTGCGAGGGCGCATTTTCTTATCTCGCACGTGACTACGGCATGAGTGAAATTTATATATGGCCGATTAACGCCGAACAGCAGTTTACCCCCAAGCAGCTAAAAGGCGTGATTGAGGCGGTAAAAGAAAACGATGTGCCCACTATTTTTTGTGAGAGCACCGTCAATGACGAAGGGCAAAAGCAGGTCGCTAAGACGACAGGGGCAGCGTTTGGCGGCAATCTCTATGTCGATTCGCTCTCGACTGAAACAGGGCCAGTGCCAACCTATCTAGACTTATTGGAATACGACGCTCGCACCATTACAAACGGTCTGCTGGCAGGCGGCCAGGCTAACTAGCCAGGTTCATAACTCAGCTCACAAGCCGGCCTTGAGCTGACCTTTAAAGCTTCAGAACATACTCTATAGAACTGAAAATCAATGACCCTCACAACGACACCAGCAGCTTCCCCGCTCAACATCACCGTAGATAATATCAGCGTTACCTATAGCAACGCGCGATTGGCGCTCTACAACGCAAGCTGTACGGTTATGCCGGGCACGATTACCGGACTAGTTGGCCCTAATGGTGGCGGAAAATCTACTTTATTCAAGTCGATTATGGGCTTTTTGCAGCCGAGTCAGGGACAGATTCGCGTAGGCGGGTTTTCTGTTCAAAAAGCGCAAAAGCAGCAGCTAATGGCCTATGTGCCGCAGTCAGACGAAGTGGACTGGAACTTTCCGGTGAGCGTGTTTGAGGTGGTGATGATGGGCCGGTATGGCTATATGAATCTCTTTCGTACGCCTGGCCGTAAAGATCGCCGGATTGTGATGGAAAGCTTGGAGCGCGTTGGGATGGCGGATTTTCGCAATCATCAAATTGGCGAGCTGTCGGGCGGGCAAAAGAAACGGGCTTTTTTGGCGCGGGCGCTGGCGCAGGCGGGCAAGGTGATTCTTTTAGATGAGCCGTTTACCGGTGTGGATGTGAAAACGGAGAAAAAGATCATTGATTTACTGCTACAGCTACGGCAGGAGGGTCATACTATTTTGGTTTCTACGCACGATCTCGCTTCGATCGTTACTTTTTGCGATCGCACCATCCTCCTCAACCAAACCATCCTGGCGACCGGCACCACTGAAGAAGTCTTCACCGAAGACAACCTCACCATGACCTTCGGCGGCTTGCCGATCAGCAGCCTGCGCCAAATGACTCAAAGAACGCGCAGCCACGCGGTAGAGGCATAATGGATTTATTAGCAACGCCCTGGAATTGGATAGTCGAACCCTTGCAGTATGGTTTTCTGCGACAGGCGATCTGGGTGAGCGCTTTTGTGGGCCTAGTCTGCGCGGTGCTCTCTTGCTACGTGACCCTCAAGGGCTGGTCACTGATGGGCGATGCGGTCTCTCACGCGGTCGTTCCAGGCGTCGTAGTTGCCTACGCGCTGGGCATTCCTTTTTCGGTCGGTGCTTTTGTCTTTGGCTTTGGCGCAACGGTCGCGATTGGCTATGTCAAATCAAAAACGCGGCTCAAAGAAGATGCTGTTATTGGCGTCGTCTTTACCGGTTTTTTTGCCTTTGGCCTGGTGCTGGTGACCAAAATTCCCAGCAATATCGATCTGTTTCATATTTTGTTTGGCAATGTGCTGGGGATCTCTCAGCAAGACATTATTCAAACCCTGATAGCAGGCACAGTGACGCTCTTGGTCATTCTGTTTCGGCGCAAAGATCTGCTGCTGTTTTGCTTTGATCCTAACCACGCCAAAGCTATCGGTCTCAATACTCAGTTGATGTATTACACACTGCTATCGGTGCTGGCGCTGACCATCGTGACTGCGCTGCAAACCGCTGGAATCATTCTGGTTGTCGCCATGCTGGTGACACCTGGCGCAACGGCTTACCTGCTGACCGATAGATTTGACCGGATGCTGATGATTTCTGTTGCTGTCAGCGTTCTTTCTTGTGTGCTGGGCACTTACTTCAGCTATCACCTCGATATTTCAACGGGCGGCAGCATTGTCGTACTGCTGACAATTTTCTTTATTTTAGCAATGGTCTTTGCCCCGAAGTATGGAATTTTTGCTCAGCAGTTTCGGCAACGAGCCAACCAAAAGCGATTAAATCAGGTGTCTTCAACCCAATAAACTCGACTAGCTCGTGATGTTTCAGTAAATTGTCGCGCTTTTTGGATCCTTTCTTTAAGCGAAGAGGGGAACTTCACCTCTGGGGAGGTCTGTCCGCGTCGGGTAATGCATTAAGCTGGCTTTAGCCGGTCACTACCTCGCCCTCAGCTTTTCAGTCCCTTGCCCCTGGCCCCACTCGTGACACCTATTCACCGCGATCGCAAAAAATCCCCTGTCAAAACGGCAGCGATTTTACAAGGAGCCATGCAGGAGTTCTTGGCAAATGGCTATGCAGCTAGCAGCATGGATCGAGTAGCGGCAACGGCTGGCGTCTCGAAAGCCACGGTATATAGCCACTTTGAAGATAAAGAAGGTCTCTTTGCTGCCCTCATCCAGCAGCTTGCCGAAGACAAATTTCGCGCCATCTTCGATCCCCGTGACGAAAGTTCGCTGCAAGGTGAACCCAGAACAGTATTGAGTGAGCTAGCCGAAAAAATCTTGGACGATACTGACGATGATTCGCAGTTTTGCGAATTTATGCGGCTGATTATCGGCGAGTCAGGGCGCTTCCCGGAGCTGGCCAAACCCTATATCAAAAACATCGCAAAGCCTCTGTTTGAAGGGCTAACTCGCTACCTGTCTTCTCGCCAAGAGCTACAGCTAGCCGACCCAGAGGCAACCGCCCGGATGTTTGCAGGCACGCTAATTTATTTCGTCATTTTACAGCGGGTGCTCGGTGGCTCAGAGCTGATGCCATTGGCGGGCGATCGCATTATCAAAACGCTGGTAGATTCCATCGTTCTACCCTCCACGTCAGCGACCTGTCCAGAAAGCACTCCGTAGAAAATCGCCTCTACCCGTAGCAAAAGTTAAGCATCTGCGGCTACGTATGCTGTTTTAGCGACGCGGAATTTTGGGTAAATCTATATAAGTGTCGGCTAACACGCTTTTGCCAACCACTACCTGAAAATCGCCGCAAAAGGAATGACAGCATGGGTGCTTTAGTCAATGTTCTTCAAAGTTTGCCCATCTCTATTTTGCAACAGGCCGTCATTCACTCCGCGAATAGCCTCGTTATTTATGATGCGCAGCAGCCAGACCTGCCCATCGTCTATGCCAACCCTAGCTTTGAGTCGCTTACGGGCTATACCGCTCAAGAAGTTCTTGGCAAAAGCTACCTATTTTTACAGGGTCAAAATACTCAGCAGGCAGGAATAGAAAACATTCGCCAGGCGGTAGCCACCGGTATAGGCTGTAAAGTTCTGCTGCAAAGTTATCACAAAGACGGCAGGCCATTTTGGAACGAAATCACCCTCTCTCCTTTAGTCAATGAATCTGACAAGGTTACTCACTACGTCAGCACACAAATAGATATTTCTCATTATCTGGAAACTTTTAGAGCACTGCAAGAAAGCGAGAGTCGCTACCGGCATCTCTACGAAAAAACACCCGCTATGCTGCATTCTATCGATTCACAGGGATGCATCGTCAGCGTCAGCGACGATTGGTTAGCCAAGCTAGGTTACCAAAATGAAGAAGTCATTGGTCAGCCGCTATCTACCTTCTTATCCAAAGCGTCTCAGCAGCAGATTAGCAGCCTAGTGCCTGCACTCAGTAGCAAAGTCTCTTACCGGGATCAGTCCTGTCAATTTATAAAAAAGAATGGCGATCGAATAGATGCGCTCCTATCAACCATCATCCAATGTGATGACAACGGCTGCTCTTGCAATGCCTTAGGCGTGCTGGTTGATATTACAGAGCGCAAGCGGGCGCAAGAGAATTTGCGTAGAAGCGAGGCATTGCTGAGGGCCATCAACAATCTGCCGCCGACGGGCATTTTCGTCATGGACTGTCATACCAACGAAGCGCTCTTTGTGAACTCGCAATTTTATCGAATTTGGCAGTTAGAACATTTAAAAGAAGCCGTTGTTCGCCATGAAATCACAGGCGAACAATTGCTTACAGAATGTCTCAGCAACATCGATCTTGGGGCTTTTGTCGCCACTTCTACCGCTCGTGACTTCACTGACGGCAACAAGATTGTAGAAGACGAAGTTCCCCTACTCGATGGCCGTACTCTGCGGCGGATCTATGGCCCTATTCAAGAAAATAATTCAACCTTCGCCTATCTCTATATCTTTGAAGATATCACCGAGCGCAAACAGGCCATTCAAAAGCTCGCCCAGGCGACTGCCGACGCAGAGGCAGCCAATCTGGCAAAAAGTGAGTTCTTAGCTAATATGAGCCATGAGTTGCGATCGCCGCTCAACGCGATTTTAGGCTTTACTCATATTCTTAAAGAATCCCAGCCGACTCAAGAACAACAAGAAAGTCTGGACATTATTTACAACAGCGGCGAGCATTTGCTCGCTTTAATTAACGATGTGCTCGATATCTCCAAAATCGAGGCCGGGCGAATTACCCTGAGCGAAAGTGAATTCGATCTCTATCGGCTGCTTGACGAGTTGCAGCAAATGTTTCATAACGCGGCTTGTGCTAAAGGGTTACAGCTAGAGGTTGGGCGATCGCCCGATTTACCCCATATCATTTATAGCGATCGCCTCAAGCTCAGACAAATCCTCATTAACCTACTCAGCAACGCCGTCAAATTCACGGCCACTGGCACTATTTCGCTCAC
Organism: Phormidesmis sp.; assembly: GCA_049791095.1. Classification (GTDB taxonomy): domain Bacteria; phylum Cyanobacteriota; class Cyanobacteriia; order Phormidesmidales; family Phormidesmidaceae; genus Phormidesmis. The sequence goes on along the minus strand of JBAQZP010000022.1, from coordinate 15,408 downwards.
CGCCAGCACCGCCCCTCAAGCTGCCGCCGACCGCTCCAGGGAATTAACCTCGCAAACAGCCCCGCAAACCCTTGCCTTTGCCGTCACCGACACCGGCTCTGGCATCTCACTTGCCGACCAGCATCGCCTCTTTGAAGCCTTTGTCCAAACTGAATCTGGCCTCACCGCCCAAGAAGGTACCGGCCTTGGTCTCACCATTTCCCAAGAATATGCTCAAATTCTGGGCGGTACCCTCACCGTAGAATCCAAGCTCAATTCAGGTTCCACCTTTACCTGTAACATCTCAGCAATTCCTGTCAGTGCCTCACTGGCGTTGTCCGATCGGCCAGAAAACCACGGCAAAGGTCGCGTTATTGGACTTGCCCCGAACCAGCCCCCCTACAAAATTCTCATCGCTGACGATGTTGCACTCAACCGCAAACTGCTCAAACACCTACTCTACAACGCTGGCTTCGAGGTAAAAGAGGCGACTAATGGGCAAGAAACCGTAAACCTGTGGCGAACCTGGCAGCCGCACCTGATCTGGCTAGATATGCGAATGCCCGTTATGAACGGAGAAGAGGCCGCTCTCAAAATTACAGCCCTCGACACCGCTAAACGCACAAAACTGATCGCACTCACCGCCAGCGCCTTCGACGAAAATAAAATCACCGCACTCAACAGTGGCTGTCACGACTTTGTGAGCAAACCCATTCGAGCCAACAACATCTTCGAGAAAATGGCCCAGCACCTCGGTGTGCGCTACCAATATGAGCCGACTACCCACACACCTCGCCCTCAACAGATCGCCCCTCTTACACCAGAGATCTTGGCCAAGCAGCTCGCTCAAGCGCCCCCGGCTTGGCAACATACCCTCACCCAGGCTGTCTTAGATCTAGACGATGTGGCCATTCTTAATCTGACTCATCAGCTACCCATCGAGCAGTCACAGCTCGCTCAAACTATCGCGACCTACGTCAAAAATCTGGCTTACAAACAACTACTACAGGCCCTGCAATCAGCAGAAGCCGTTAAGCCATAAGTTCCACATCTCCCGATTTGACCTGTGCCAATAGCATCAAGAAAGCATCATAGTCAGCAATCGGCTTAGTACACAGGCAATCAGCTAGAGCATCTCTCAATAAATGTGTGCAGTTAACATCCATGGCATAAGCCGTCAGCAGCACCACAGGTAAATGGGCCGTTCCTGGCTGAGACTTTAGCAAGCGAGAAAGGTCTACGCCCGTCACCTCTACCCCCTGCCAAAACGTTCCCGGCAGATTCACATCCATAATCACCAACTCTACAGCCCCCGACTGGGCTTGCTTAAACACGTCCGCAGCCTTGTGGGTTAACCGGACTCGATGCCCACCCAGCTTTTCTAACAGCTTTGCCGTCCCTCGTCCCAGCAAATAGTCATCCTCAACCAGCAAAATATCCATCAGCAACGTCTCCAGGAAAACCCTATGCCAAATAGCTTTTCAAATAACTACTTCAAATAGCTACTTCAAACAGCTACTTCAAACAGCAAGCCTATTAGCAGACTGCCCATACTCGAAGCATCAATAATCATTGATATCACCGATGCATCAAGGAATATTAAATCGGGAACGCTATCAATGCAGCTTCATTCGTTCGCTATCGAGGTAAAAGGCGATGACAGGCCCTGACACAGCAAGTACCGCTACCGAAGATATTCTGATCGCAGGCAGCCCAACCGTCGATCACACTCAACGAGACAGATTTAAAATTCTGGTCGTAGATGACCTATTAGAAAATCTCCGGCTACTGTCTACACTTCTAGTAGAAGCAGGCTATGAAGTAAGGCGTGCCCCTGACGGAGGCATGGCGCTTAGCAACGTTCCTCGGTTTCAGCCTGACCTCATATTGCTAGACATCATGATGCCCGATATGGACGGCTATGAAGTGTGCAAACAGCTCAAAATTGACCCCAAAACCAAGGACATTCCGGTCATCTTTCTCAGCGCCCTTGACCTCACCTTCGACAAAGTCAAAGCCTTTGAAGTAGGCGCAGTTGACTTCATCAACAAACCATTTCACCCGACAGAAGTCATGGCCCGCGTCAAAAATCAACTGCGAACTTGTCAGCAAGGCCGCCGACTGAAAGTTCAAAAAGATATTATCCGAGCCCAAGCACAGCAGTTGGAAGATGAGATTAAAGCCCGTCAAGCCGCCGAAGAAAAGTGTCGTGAGCTAGATAGCATCCTCTCAGCTAAGCGCTAGTCACAAAGCAAAGGTGTTAGGCTCAATGGCAGCCTTAATCCTATGACGATGCCATGTCTCTTCTTCCCTGTGTAACAACGCTCCATGCGCTTGTAGTTGGTGCTACACAGGGCATCGGCTTAGCGTTTGTCGGCCAACTTTTACAGGACAGCCGTGTTGCCCACCTATTTGCGACTTACCGATCGCAGCAGACAGCAGCAGATTTGTTTGCCCTGGCCGCGCAGCATCCAGGGCGGCTGCATTGCATAGCGATAGACCTTACGCAAGAAGATCAAATCGCCAGTGGTGTAGAGGAGATTAAAGCGATCGCACCCCAGCTACATATCGCTATCAACTGTGTCGGCCTGCTGCATAACGACCAGCAACAGCCCGAAAAAGCGCTGCGCCAGCTCAATGCCGATCAGCTACTCCACTACTTTCACGTCAACAGTATTGGCCCAGCGCTGCTAGCAAAGCACCTGATGCCGCTGTTCAAGCACAAAGAGCCTAGCTTATTTGCGACTATTTCCGCGAAGGTAGGCAGCATTGGAGACAATCGCCTCGGCGGCTGGTATGGCTACCGCGCTTCCAAGGCGGCGCTCAACATGTTCATTAAAACGGCTGCGATTGAGTACAGCCGTCGCAATCCCAACACTATTTTGGTTGTGCTCCATCCTGGCACGACCGACACCCAGCTATCAAAGCCCTTTCAGCGCGGTGTCCCACCCGAAAAACTGTTCTCTACCAAGCGCACCGTCTCTCAACTGCTTGCTGTCCTTGCTAACGTTACGCCCGCTGACAGCGGTGAGTTCTTTTCATGGGATGGCAGTCAATTGCCCTGGTAGTTGCTACTGAGTAGCTCTGCTAATAGCTATACAGCACTTTGAGAGGGAGATTTGGCTGATACAAGCTGCTTGACTTTGCGGAGGGCGCGCTGACGTCTGTTTAAAGCAGGTTGCATGTAGTCTATGGCTTTGCCGGTTAGGTGAGGGCGATCGCCACCTTTGAGATATCGATAGTGCAGAAACAAATCGCGATAGGGAAAGCAAATATTTTCGCCGTTGCACACCCGCTGAAAGAACTTTGAGCCGACACCGATGTAGTGAAGATAAATGAGCTGCTCCGCCCCGTCATATAAGATGTGATCTTGTTCAGTGAAGTGAGGAGAGGTTACGCAGCAGCCAGTTCGTTTTGCGGCAGGTAGCGTTCTAGAAAGGTTGATGGCATCAATTCCTGACTTCATCACCATGTAGTTCAAAATGGCTTGGTCGGGGCCATGGAAGTATAAAATCTCGGCGTCACCGGCTTGTAAGTGGCTCAACAACTCAGCCAGCATTTTATCGGTGAAGGCACCTTTTTTAGCAGCGAAGAGCCCGGCGCAGAAGATTTCGGTTTCCAGGCGATCGCGGCTAAAAACATCTGTCAAATTAGTCGCATTAACATCATAAACATGGCTCAGATCTTTGTATTGAAAGTCGTAGGTGACAAAATCATGGTCATCCAGGCTGTCGAAAAATAGATCGAACGAGTTCATTGCCAGGATGTCGGCATCTAAATAGATAAATTTATCGAACGGGCCATCAAAGCAACAGAACCGGCGGTGCATTCCCATACGGTTGACCCCGCTGACGCCGCGTTCGGCCCAAGCAGCAAAAGCAGTAGGGTGCGCCTGCCATATTTTGGTTGCAAAGTTTTCCCACTTGTTTAGGATCGCTATGTCATCGAACCATTGCACCTGAGGATATGCCTGGGTCGCGGCCCTAGCGCGCTGAGTATTGTCGTCGTAAGGCACAATGCAGATAGGTAAATCCGCCCCCACATTTTGCTCAAGGCTATTGATTAGTGCAATCACCTGATCGAAAACAACATCGTTACCCAGTATGTACACACCGTTTGCCATGGAACCCTTGACCCTGCTTTAAGAATATTTGAAGGAACATCTGAAGTAAGACACTGGTTCCTCTATGGTCTTCTGCCAAAAGTCACAGCGCACCACTATTATTCACGATCAGCTCAGAAAATCATCAGAGTTCTGAACAGATTCATCTTATAAAAGCAATATCTTAAAGGTATTGTTTAGCTCAAACAAATTTCTCGATAAAATCCGCCAAAGCTTATTGAGTCAGACGTCAGCCGTTCGTTATAGCCTTAAACTTTGACTATCTGAGCGAGTGCATCGATCAGCGTACAGTTGATCATCTGGATAATATTGCAAGCAACCTAGCAGATTATCCGCCATTGTTTAGTTTCATCTCTGGAAAATCAATCAGACACCCTGTTTCTATGCTTGGGTGCCCTTCAAACCGCTCAGGCAAACAGCCTTCTTTTAACACTTTCAATAGTTTTAAGACTCCTCAGCCTCACCACATACGCTTATGAAAAACTTCATCCACATTATCTCTCACCTGGTGTTCTGGGTTTGGAACCTTACCTTCATTGGCCTGGTTTACCTCTGGTGCCTCCCGCAGGTAGGGTTCGATCTTTTTCTTGCCGCCCGCAATGGCGAAATCGAACCGACTTTTGTCATCAGCCTTCTAGCGCTGCTGATTGTGCCAGTCGTAAGCACTTTATTAGGACTGTTTCGCCTTCGCAAATATCCTGTTTTGCTAGCGCGGCTGTTCTATGGGGTGGAAGCGCCTCTGTTTACGCTGTGTTTTTTGCGGCTATTTTTAATTCGTGAATTGACGGTGGCGAGTGGGTTTACGTTGGCTTTGGGGGTGGTTGCGATCGCCATGTTTGCCACAGAGCTACTAACGGGCTACTCAGCCTACCGTCCCCGCCTGGCCGTTATGCAAATGATCAGCCACAGCCTGATGCTACTGGTAGGTCTATACGCCGGAACGTTGCTCTTGTTGTATACGCTGCCTCTATTGGCTGCGGTTATCGTTGGCTTCTTTGACTTTAACTGGATTTCAGGCTTCGGCTACTTTCTAAAAGATTGGGTTCGCTACCCATTTCAGGCCCTGGCAGGTCTGCTATTTCTGATGAGCGGCGCGGTTTTCTTATCCATGCCCTACGCCTTTGTCAACTTCTACACACAAGCTTGGGCCAGAATTCGCAGTGCCTTTGGCAAACAGCATGGTGAGGCCAGAAGCTGGGCGATCACAGGCTCTACCGTTGCGCTGAGCTGCCTTCTTTTCGTCGGTTTACAGGCGCAACCTCAAACCAAGGCATTTAATCTGCTCAACCATAGCGAGTTCGCCGATACTGGGAAAGTGACCGCGTTAAGCACAGAAAACTTGCTAGAGAGTCGTCAGTCCCAACTCGAAAACGCAGACACCATCAAAGCAGGACTGACGAACGCCTATTTGCATCGCTACCGCTACCTCAGCCCGTGGGATCGAAGCAATTTAATCAGAAATATCTATCGGGATACTTTCGGCCTCACAGACGAGGCGACGGGCCTTGTGCAAAACATTCACAATGGCTTGCTGTCGCCTTTTCTATACCGAGGAAAGGCAGGCGACGCCGAACGAGCGGCTACCCTGTACGCCCAAATTTTTGACGAACCAATTCAAAAGGCACAGCGAGCCGACATTCGCCAAGCGCTGCAAGCGACGGCTAATCGCGATGAAACCAGCGCTGGGGTGCTAAACCTCGATGAGGAGATCGTTTACCTGGCGAGTCAGGAAGCCACCGTGACCGAGCAGGGTGACTGGGCGACAGTGGAAATTCATGAGCAGTATCAAAACTCCACCTGGCAAGATCAGGAAATCTTTTACAGCTTTTCACTGCCCGAAACAGCAACGATTACCGGGCTATGGCTCGGCGATGCTGAAAGTCCGAAGCTATATCAATATGTGGTGTCGCCTCGGGGGGCGGCGCAGCAAGTGTATAAGGGCGAAGTGGAACGTGGACAGGTGCAGCAAGCCGTTGACCCAGCGCTACTAGAGCAAGTTGGGCCAAGGCAGTACAGACTGCGGGTATATCCGATTCCGACGGCGACGCCAGTCGTTAGAGACCGCGATGGGGTTTCACGCGAAGCAGAGGATGCGGTCGAACCTGGCCCCGGCAAGCTAGAACTGTGGATGACCTATGCGGTAATGCAACAAGAGAATGGCTGGCCCCTGCCACAGCTCACAGAAAAACGCAGCATCTATTGGACAGATAAAACTGAGCATTTGCGCGGACAAAAAGCCGTCGAGCTAAATGAAGGTCAGTGGTTTGAGGCCGCGATACCAGCTAGCAAGGCAAAGGCTAAAACTCACCTCGTAGAACTAGGCGAAGGCTATCAAGTCACCGCAACGCCGCTCACTAGACAAGAGAAAAAGCTGCCCACCGGCCAGAAGATCGCGGTCGTAGTCGATAGTTCTTACAGTATGGGCCAGCATACAAAAGCATTGACGGAGGCGGTGCAAACTTTGCAAACGGCTCAGAAGGAAAATACGCTCGACTTTTATACGGCGATCGCATCTCCCCCCGCCTCGCAAACGCTGACGCCTGCCAGATCCGTTGACGTAGCTAAAACCCTGTTCTACGGCAGCTTACAACCTGCCGACATGCTCCAGCAATTTGTAAGTGCGAAGTCCACAGATTACGACGCGGTTCTGCTGCTTACCGATGAGGGCAGCTACGAGCTAGCCAGCGATCAGACTGAAATTCCTAACATTGATATGCCCCTGTGGATTGTGCATGTAGATGGCAAACTGCCGTCTGCCTACACCGATGGTTTATTGCAGCGATTGCAAGCGACTAAAGGTGGCGTAGAAACGGACGCCGAAACCGCCCTGCAAAGGATGGCGCTGGCCGCTGCTGACAGGGTTGCGCTTGATGGTTACACCTGGACGGTGGAAAACAGCGCGACGGGGAAAGCGGCTGAAGCAGATGCGTTTGAGGCGATCGCAGCCAGACAGCTCATCGCTCAGCAAAGCCGTACGCTAGACACCACACAGGTTGCAGCCTTAGACGGGGTGCATGTGATCGCCAAACGCACTGGCATCGTCACACCCTACTCCTCCATGCTGGTGCTGGTAGACGAGCGGCAAAAGCAACTGCTCAAAGAAGCTGAAGCCGCCGAAGATCGTTTTGATCGCGAAGTCGAAGATGGTCAAGACAATCTCACTGAGCCGAACAACCCGCTGACGGCGTCTGTGCCAGAACCGGGTCAGGTATTGAGTTTAATGGTGGGCGCGATCGCACTCGTCTTGCTCAAACGCAAATCTGGCAGCAGCAAAAGCCCGGCCCCAAGCGGGAATCCTTAGGTACCCAACCTAACCCAACACCCTAGCGCTGAGGATTGCCTGATGACGAAATCTTTTTTCTGGAAACCGATTTCTGCCTGCATAGCCGTTTCGCTATCGATTTCAGCCATTGTATCCCCAGCGCTGAGCGCTAGCGCCCAAGCAGCCCCCTGCACCTACCAATGCGACTCCAACCAAATCCGCTTCGACCCAGGTCAACCTATCACCATTCAATTTGTCAATCACACCAACGGCCTGATCAACCTGGAGCGTGTGCTCGATATCGATATGCACTGGCTGCGGCCACAGACCGAGTTTGCGATTGATACGCTGGTAGGTGCAGATGATGATATGTCGCTAGTGTTTTGGAATGAGCACAATCAGGCGGTCAATGCCGTGCTACATCGCCCCGATACCAAAACCTTGCAGATCGAGTTTTTGCCTAGCGGTCATGATAGCGATCGCGCTGTCCATGTCTCTAGCGATGGCCGAGTCCTGGTCTACTAGGTCGGTCTATTAGGTCAATCTACTAGGTCGAAGGCATTCGCAGCCGCGCTCTCGATTTACTTGAGATCGCCTATCATTAGATCAAATGTTCTATAGCGAACCATCCTTTACTCAACGGCTCGGGTGGTGTAGCTTGCGCTATGGTGCTCTTACTCCATCAAACTTTTTGATCGAGAGTAGTTTGATCTAACGGTTAGTTCACGTGTCCGAAAAGCCTATCCAACAGCGGCAGGTTCCGCCTCAGCGGTGGCAAATTTTTCCTGCACAAAAAGCTCAAGCCAAACAAATTGCCCAGGCCACGGCACTATCGCCGCTACTCGCCCAGGTGCTGATTAACCGTGGCATTTATACCCCCGAGCAAGCCTGGGAGTTCTTAGATCCCGAAACGCTCTCGCTGCCCTCGCCTTTAGATGAGTTTCCAGATTTAGATAAAAGTCTGACGCTGTTGGTAACAGCAATTGAAAGGCGGCAGAAGATCCTGATCTGTGGTGATTATGACGCCGATGGGATGACGAGTACGGCGCTTTTGATGCGATCGCTTCGCTACCTACAGGCCCAAGTAGACTACGCGATCCCCAGCCGCATGGACGAAGGATACGGCATTAACAACCGCATCGTCGAAGATTTTCACCGGGCGGGCGGCACTATCATTCTTACCGTAGACAACGGCATTACCGCCTACGAGCCAGTGCTGAGGGCTAAAGAATTGGGCCTCACAGTCATTTTGACTGACCACCATGAAGTCCCTGAAAAAATTCCACCTGCCGATGCCATTCTCAATCCTCAGCTCATTCGTGAAACCTCGCCCTATCGCGGCGTTGCCGGGGTAGGCGTTGCCTACATTTTGGCCGTGTGCCTGGCGCAGCGCCTGGGCAAAACGCAAGATTTAACCGCGACCCTACTGGCCCTTTTTACATTGGGAACCATTGCCGATTTGGCACCTTTGACGGGCGTCAACCGGCGCTGGGTCAAACGCGGCCTCAGGCTACTGCCAAAATCACGCATTCCAGGGGTACAGGCGCTGATAGAAGTCGCTGGACTCAGTGAAGAAACGGCGTTAAGGCCAGAAGCGATTGGCTTTCGGCTAGGGCCACGCATTAACGCGGTTGGGCGCATTGCCGATCCGCAAATTGTGATTGATCTGCTGACAACCGACGACATTGGCATTGCCCTACAGCGGGCTATGCAGTGCGAGGAGACTAACAAGCTGCGCCGCCAGATGTGCGAGATTATTGAAGCCCAGGCGGTGGAATGGTGCGAGCAGCAGCAGGAAAAGGGGCTACTTGATTTGAATAAGGAGCGAGTGCTGATCGTCGTCCAGCCGGCGTGGCACCACGGCGTGATCGGCATTGTCGCTTCCAGGCTAGTGGAGCGTTACGGCGTGCCTGTGTTCATTGGTACCTACGAAGATAAAGCCCAAAAGGAAATTCGAGGTTCAGCCCGTAGCATTCCTGAATTTAACGTATTTGAAGCGCTGCAATTTTGCGACGACCTGCTAGATAAATATGGCGGGCACCGGGCTGCGGGCGGCTTTTCTTTTGCGGCAAATAAGCTGCGGCAAGTCAAGTCTCGGCTCAGCAACTTTGCCCGGCAGCATTTACAGCCCGAGCATCTAAAGCCCCTGGTGACCGCAGACGTGCAGGCCCAGCTAGCAGACATAGATTTAGAGTTATATGCGCAGATCGATCAAATTCATCCCTGCGGCATCGAAAACCCAGATCCCATCTTTTGGACGGCGAACGTGGCTGTGGTTGAGCAAAAGGCGATCGGGAAAACCAATGCGCATTTGAAGCTGACAATTGCGCATACCCCCAGCTCAGAAGAAACAGCCGGTACAGAAAAAACGGTGATGAAGGCGATCGCCTGGCGCTGGGGCAACTACTATCCCTTACCTAGAGCGCTAGACATTGCTTACAAAATCCGTTTGAACGAATGGAAAGGCCGACGAACCGTAGAACTAGAGCTTGTTGGCGTCCGACCAGTCGCACTCACGATAGATGAAGATGATCAAGGCATTCGTCCCTGGTCATCTCCAGCGATCGCGTCTCCAACCATAGCGTCTTCAGCGATCGCGTCAGAGCCAGCCGCAGTCGCCCAAACAACCGCGCAAGCCGCTAAGGAGATTGCCCTTAACCTTCAACGTGAGTTAGCCAAAAAATCGGCAGGTGACGGAGATGTACCTATGTCATTCAAAGTTAGCTCACCGCTTAAGCTACCAAAAATAGAGCAGCCTCAAAAAATAGAGCAGCCCTACGCGCAACCCCACAAAGCCGCTCAAAACGACAAATCTCTCCAACTTCTCTCAGGGGCGGATTCGGCGCTAGATCGCTTTGATAAGCAAGCTTTGCATGTGGAGTTTTATCATGGCAAGAAGCGTTATAAAGGCATATTGGCGCAGGCCAGCGACGAGCTAAATGGCCCGCGTCAGGTGACGATAGAAAATTCGGATGGCCATTTGCTAGCCGTACAAATGAGCGATCGCCAGGGGATTTTGTACTTGCCCGACCAGCCACCGCAGGCGATTGATATTACAGACACTAACTACTTCAACCTGATTCAAGCTGGCATCACGGCGCTAGAGCTAAAGCAAAAAAATTTGCTGCTGATAAAAAAAGACGAACTGCTGGCGGAAAAAGACAGACAGATTGCCACGATGAGGGCGCAGATTAAGCTACTAGACGAAAAAATTACCCAGCTTTCAGCCGAGCAGCAGCAGCAGTTTGCTGTATTAGAAATCGAGCGGCAAACGCAAGAAAGTACCATTCAAGGCCAGGAAGCCCACATTGAGCAGCTTCAAGTTCAGGTAAGTCATGCGCCGCTGCCAACGGCGACAGACATTAAGCAGCAGGTGCGCGAGGCCGTCGGTGATGGCGTTTGGTTTTGCCTGCAAGCGGCTAGCCAGGAGGATCTGCAAGCGGCCTACAAAAACTATCAGCTCGTGCAGGCGAGCGGGCCAGACCCTCGCATTGCAGATTATTCACAAGCAGGAATTCGGCTAAGTTCGGCGGTAGAACGCGAAGTCCTGAAGCCCTTCTTTACGGACTTGGCTGACTTTTTGACAGGTGAGAAAATGACGGCCATTGGCGGCATACCTTTGTCCAATGGATCCGAAGGCCGCAATCATACGTTGAGTATGCTGCCGCCTTTGTTGGCTAAGCAGTGGCTCTCGTTTCCAGCCGGTCAGTTGCAAGCGCGATCGCGCCCTGAAGCGGAGATTGCCTTTGTGAAGGTGCAGGCAAAAGAGAGGATGATGAAGGGCGATCGCAGCCTTATCAATCAGTTTTTTGCTCAATGGGAACATCCCATGGCCACCTGCTTCAGCAAAAAAGGGGGGCAAGCCGCTTCCAGCCTCGACCAAATTAGCAAGCTGAGCAACATCGCCGCCCACCGAGAACAATTCCTGTACCAGTGGCAGTACGAACTACTGCACCAACTCATTGCAGGTAAAGCGAGCAAAGGGGGTTTGCTAAGACAGCTTTTCTCTTAAAATTAGCCGTCATTTTCAGCATCATTCGATTTACTTTTCTGCTCATTTGGCACAGTCGTTACAATTCTAAAAATAGGGTCGCCTGCCAAAATTATCCACAACGAAAATTTATTGGGGAAAACTTCCTGACTCACAAAAAGCTACTCGATGAAGTAACTGGGTAATTATACGGAATGATCTAAAGCCCTCTGAAATACTGATTTTAGGGAACAATTTGTCATCTTGATGAATCTTTCAGAAATAGGCATAAAATATTTATTACCTGTAAAGCCTACTAACTCACAGAGTTTTCCACAGGCTTTTCCACAGGACGCTCTTTACCTTTTGACATTGCGCAATGCGCAAGTGGCACAATCGTGATGTCTAGCTCCAGCAACCCTTCAGTCGCAAAGTCAGTCACAGCGTCCGTGACCAAGCTTTTGCCTCTAGAGACGGGAAATCTGAAGGTAGGAAAAGAGGGTACCGACGCTTTAGCCAGCTTAGTTCCGCTCGTAACGCTGCCAAAGCCCATCGCCACTAATCTACCGCTCACACTCCTATTTGCAACATCCGTCTTTGATCCAAACTCGGCTCAGACAAACGGCCCATTCTCGGGGCTGCCACTAAGCCCGAAGCGATCAGCAGTAGAGGCGATGCTACCAGCCATATCACTGCCAAAGGCGCAGATTCAATCCGATTCGGCTATAAATTACGCTGCTGTTATCGACCTTTCTAGTGACGTCTCTACGGCAAATGTCCCGATTGCAGAAACTTCGACTGTGAAAGTCTCGCCCGCAGAAGCTTCGACCGCAAAGACATCTACGTCCAGTAGTCATGGCGTTTTTTCGGCATCGCCTCAAGTCGACTTTGCTCAAAAAGTCAGCACTTACCAGCGCATCACTCAACAGACTTCTAATGATTTTGAAGCCTGGAGCCATTTGGGCTATTACTTAGCACGCTCGGGCCAATATCAGGCAGCGGTGAGGGCTTATATTCACACAATCCACATAAAAGCTGATGCACCTCGCATTTGGTATAACTACGGCACAGTTTTAGATCGGTTGGGATACTATAGTGAGGCCGTCGAAGGCTACACACGCGCACTGGTGGTTTCCCCCAACTACTTAAAAGCTATGTATGGTAAAAGCAAAAACTTATATCGCCTCGCAAAGTACAAAGAGGCATTGGCAAGCTATGACCAAGCGATCGCCGTACGCTCTGACGCTTACGAGCTATGGTATGGCAGAGGCAAGGTTCTAATTAAACTAAAGCGGCTAGACGAGGCGGTGGTTAGCTTGCAGAAAGCGCTGACGCTCAATTCTCATACGGCAAAGGTATGGGCTAGCCTGGGCCAAGCGTTGATGTATCAGCAAAAGAATGAAGCTGCCATTCAACAGTTTGATAAGGCGCTGAAGCTTGACCCAGACAGTGCGCTGAGCTGGACGTATAAAGGCTTTTTGCTGAAGCGGCTGCGCCGTTACGCAGAAGCGCTGGAGTGTTTTGATCGGGCGATCGCACTAGAACCGACTGTTGCTAGATCGTGGCATCATCGAGGGCTGGCATTGATGAACATGAGCCGCTACCACGAAGCGCACGACAGCTTTGAATGCGCGCTGAAGTTTCAAGCTTACGACCATAAAAGCTGGCTAAGCCTGGGCTGGGCTTTAGAAAAAATGGGCAATTACAAGAAAGCCATCGAAGCCTATAACAAATCACTGACGATTGAGCCGGATCAGTCGTTTGCCTTTTACCGGCAGGCCCGCTGCTATGCGCTGCTAAAGGAAGTGCCTTCGGCGGTGGAGTATTTGAGACGGGCGATCGCACTTCACCCAGAAGATTACATTCAACGGGCGATGAACGATCCTGTCTTACGCGGTGTACAGCCTCAGTCGCTGCCAGCAGCGTCGCCAGAGACGGTCACCGTCGGTTAGAAAGCTCGGTATTTAGCCTGGCTTATTATGGACGCTACTGTGGGCTGCGGCGAGTGACTTTGCGTGCGATCGCAGCCCCACATAGTAATATCGCCAGATAAGGACTGTAAGCCAGTAGCCAGAGCCCAAGCTGCAATAAATCAGTCGTAAAGTCACCCACAGAGCTAGTGGCTGCTTCCCATGAGTTAGCAAGCTGACGGGAGAAGGCGGGTTTGTTGGGAGAAGAGGCGATCGCACTTTGCAGACTCAAGCTAATGGTGGAATAACGCACCTGAGCCTGCAAGCTTTGCTGCTGCGCGGCCATCTGTTCAATACTCTGCCGGGTATTGCTTAGTTCACGAGACACTTCCAGCACATCGGAAATATCTCCAGAGCGCGACATAATCTCTTTTAGCACCTTTTCAGACTGACGCGCATTACTAATTCGCGCCTGCAAATCCACGAGCTGACTAGAGACATCTTCGGTGGTAATAGAACGATTGAGGACAGTGCCCACTTCTGTTAGAGAATCAAGCGTGGCGTCAAGCCGATCGGCAGGGATGCGAAATTGAGCCGTTATCTGACGCTGGCTTTCGCCCTGATCAGTTAAAGAAAACAAATCTCCTTGTTGAGCATTAATGATCTCTCTAACTTGCGCAAGTCCTTCTTCTAAAGAGTCTACGCGCAATGAGAGATTGGCTTTTTTAATAAGCTGAGGGCGCTGAGCTACGACGTTACTTGTTGGCGGTTCTCCTGCTTTTTGGGCGACCGTTTCACTCTGCGCCTGATTAGCAGTGGTATCAGCCAACGGTGCTTCCATCGCCCCGCCAGATTCCGCCGCCATGTCTTGCGATGTCGGCGCTGCGGCGCAGCCTGCGAGCCCAAAAACAACCAGTATTGAGCCGGTCAAGAGTGAAAGGCAAAGACGCTTCATGAATAGTTCCTCTGAGTGATAAGCCGTATTTTCTGGATACGCCTAGTTTGGCAATTGATTGAGCCAAACAGTACCCAGTTTCATTTTTTGAAACTCGATAGGCTGATCATTGCCGCTGTTTATCACAGCTTCGCAACACTCAGATGACAGTCTTGTAATTTTCTGTTTTTTTGTTGCGGAAATTACTCGTCTTTCCAGGGAAATTCTTTATTCTAGTGGGCGATCACGATCGCGCAAAACACTACTTTCTTATGCTGGGTTGATTAGCCGATAAAGTCCGGCCTCAGCACAATCCCACTCGATGTGACCGTTCTCAATTAGCACTCCACATGGGCCGACCTGTAAATCTGCAAAGTCAGTCTCAGTAGCGTTAGCCAGCGCTGGAAATTGGCTGGTAGGAATAGTACCGCTAGTGCCATCTTGAAATTCAACGTACAGGTTACCGCTTTCGTACCGAGCGCTAGTAATATCCCAATGATTATCTGTATGGGGAATCAGTCGAGCTTCAAAGGTCGTTTCTGTCGTCATCATCCTTACCCGTTGATTTCCTGCCATTTGACCCATGCTGCATCACGTCGTTGATCCAAGTATGCAACTAAAGTGTTAATCTGCGATGTCCTAATTTTACCACTAACAATTTTGGTGTCGCCAAATTCTTTACCATAGGCATCCATACTTCCATCCTCTTCATTGCCCAAAAAAACAATAATTTCCCATTCGGGACGAGCTTGTGCCGGTCGAACATGTATATGTGGGGGCATATGGTCGTTTGACCACATACGATATTCAATGCCATCGTATCTGAAGATTACAGGCAAGGCTCTTTCCTAGATCGCTCGTAAGTTTAGTGTTGCCAACGTATTTGCAGTACTTTAGCAGCAAATAGAGAATGCGTAAAAAATTGGAGCGCTTCGCGTAGGGAAGTGGAAAGCAGAAAGAGCAGAGAGTTACGTAAGAGCCCACGGGGAGGCACACACAACCCGAAAACCGACGGGGTCGAATCTAAAATCGCGCGCGTACCCACTGCGATCGGCTGACCGGCAGCCGTCAGAGCCGAGGCTCCAAGAGCCACCCCGCAGCAGCCGGAATTCATTGCCAAGGGATTTACCCTGACGATGCCGCAATCGGTTGGGAGCAAAGAAAAAGCATTCACCTGGCACGAACAGTGGGTCGTGGTGCATTCTTTCAAGTATGCGGCGCGACAACAAA
>JBAQZP010000021.1:0-23975 GCA_049791095.1 Phormidesmis sp. | reverse complement strand
GTCACTACAACAATATCTGAATCAACGTAATCAAGGTTAAACCCCAGCAGCCCTATGAGTAATGCACTCGCGATCGCAGCGGTCACCACCACGCTTCGTAACTTGCTCTCTCGGGGCATTGGCGGCGAAATTGGCTCTGGCGGCGTCACCACCAAACCGCCCGACAAAGCCCGCGATGGCGGCGACACCACCAACCAGCTCAACTTGTTTTTGTACCGTACCCATCCCAACCCGGCCTGGCAAAATCGAGAGCTGCCCAGTCGCGTACGCCCCGGCGAAACTGGCGCACAGCCCCTAGCGCTGAACCTGTACTACCTGATTACGGCCTATGGCCAAAACAGTGATGACCTGCTGGCCCATCAGCTACTGGGCCTGGCCATGCAAACCCTGCACGACAATGCCTTCCTCAACCCGGCAGATATTCGCACAGCGCTGGCTGAAAGCGATCTGCAAAACCAAATCGAACGGGTCAAGCTAACGCCAATGAGCCTCAATTTAGAAGAGATCTCTAAAATGTGGGCGACTTTTCAAACCCAATATCGCATCTCCGCCGCTTACGAGGCTTCGGTAGTCCTCATCGAAAGCCGCCGTGCCACCAAAGCGCCGCTCCCCATTCTTAGCATTGGCAGCCGCCTGCCTGATGGTCGTGATGCCGGTATCATCACCCAGGCCAATGTGACGATACCTGCGCCACCGTTTCCTACGTTAACCGCGCTAAAGCTGCCTGCCGCCAAACAGCCCAGCATTCAATTAGGAGAGCTGCTGACGCTACAAGGTCACCGCTTACAGGGCAATCCACCGAGTACACCCACCTTTTTATTCCGGCATCCTCGCCTGTCAGAGGCCATCACCCTGTCATCGGCTGAGCGCGTTTCGGCTTACGAATTGCAGGTTGTTCTAGATCCGAGCAATCCAAACTGGCTGGCGGGCACTTATGGTGTATCGGTAGCGGTTAACGAAGATGGTCAGCGATTGACAACCAACTTACTACCGTTTTCTTTAGCGCCCAAAATTACCCTCGCGGATCAAACCATTCCGGCAGCGGCTCGTCAGCTCAGGGTTCGTTGTGAGCCTGCTGTGTGGCTATGGCGGCGAGGCGATCGCCCCCAGCGGCTCAGGGGTCAGCAGGTCTCTCTTTTGTTAGGCAATCGAGAGCTGTTGCCCATTGTCGATAGCTTGCCAGAGCTGGATGTGGAGCCGGTTGAAGTAGCGCCCCAAATGGGGCAAAAAGTAAATCAGCTAACCTTTGATGTCGGCGATATCCCGGCGGGCGAATACTTTGTCAGACTTCGCGTAGATGGAATTGACAGCCTGGTAATTGACTGGAGCGCCGATCCCTTAGAATTTAATTCTCAGCAGCGGGTGACATTGCAATGAGTGAACGACCACCGCAAAGCGCGTCTGAATGGCATGTGCAAAATGAAGACTATTTATCGGCTGCGTTAGAGTGGCTGCGGCTAAAGCTACTACAACAGATTGATGCGATCGCCTCCCCGTCACCAGCCCCTTCCGAACTACGCCTGTTCAAACGAACCCCAACTACAGCTTCACCCTCCACCAGTTCTCAAGCCTTAAAAAATGCCACCGCAAAGCTTACCAAAGCGGCCCAAATCGACCCGCCCCCAGCCCTATTACAGCTTCAGCAGTTGTTTAATCTATCAGACTTTGAACAGTTTGTACTGTTGCTGTGCGCCGCCGTAGAACTCGACACCAGCATGTCCAACTTATGTGGCCGCGCCCAGGATGATCCAGCCCGTGCCTACCCGACCTTTGCACTGGCCCTCACCCTGTTCGATCAGCCTACCTGGGATGCCATCTCTGCAGAACAAGCCCTGCGCTATTGGAAGCTCATTCATCTCACCCCCCTCAACACGCAGCCACTTACCACCAGCCCGCTTAAAATAGACGAGCATATAGTGGACTATCTCAAAGGCGCAGGTGCCTTAGACAGTCGCCTCACGCCGTTTTTTGTGCCGTTGGAAGTCCCCGATCAGCCTCTGCCCCTACCCCCGTCTCAGTCAAAAGCAGTCGCCACCATCTCCGCCCATCTCAGCAGCCAAACTCAACAGACCCCCCTCATTCAGCTCATTGGGCCAGATTCACTCAGCAAGCAAATCGTGGCCCAGCGGGTAGCCAACAGCTTTGGGCTCTACCTGTATCGCTTACCGGTAGAGCTATTGCCCGCCCAACCCAACGAGCTAGAAACCTTAATTCGCCTGTGGCAGCGCGAAAGTCGGCTAATGCCGATTGTTCTATACCTGGATGTTCACCATGCCGATGACCCACAGCACATCGGGATCGCCTCCGCCTTTCATCGCTTTTTACTCAAAACCCCTCCCCTGTGCTTTTTAAGCTTGCGAGATGTCTATCATCGGTTACAGGGCACTAGCCTCGCAGTTGATATTGATAAGCCCACAAAGGACGAGCAGCAGGCCCTGTGGGCTTCGTTAGTCGGCCAACAGCTACCCGACCTGCCGCCGCGACTCTCCGATCAGTTCAGCCTGAACGTAGCCAGTATCCAGCGCATCGCTCACGCTTTTAGCAATGACCAAGCAACTGAACCAACAACTGAACAACAAATCTGGCAAGCCTGCCTCGACAGTACGCGCCCTCACTTAGACCTGCTGGCCCAGCGCCTGGATGCCAAAGCCACCTGGGATGATATTGTGCTTCCGCCCGAAGAAACCGCGCTCTTGCATCAGATCGCCGATCAGGTTCGACAGCGGAGTCGAGTGTATCGCGATTGGGGATTTCAACGGCGGATGAACCGAGGGCTAGGCGTCAGCACCTTATTTGCCGGAGAAAGCGGTACGGGTAAAACTATGGCCGCAGAAGTCATCGCCAATGACTTGCAGCTAAACTTGTATCGTATCGACCTTTCGGCGGTCGTGAGCAAATATATCGG
Organism: Phormidesmis sp.; assembly: GCA_049791095.1. GTDB lineage: Bacteria > Cyanobacteriota > Cyanobacteriia > Phormidesmidales > Phormidesmidaceae > Phormidesmis. Next base: position 21,070 of record JBAQZP010000021.1, on the reverse strand, counting down.
TGAAACTGAGAAGAACTTACGCCGCCTGTTCGACGCGGCTGAAGATGGTGGGGCGATTTTGTTCTTTGATGAAGCCGATGCCCTATTTGGCAAACGCAGCGAAGTCAAAGACTCTCACGATCGCTATGCCAACATCGAAATCAACTATCTGCTTCAGCGCATCGAAGCCTATCGCGGCCTCGCCATTCTCGCGACCAACCTCAAACAAGCACTGGATGTTGCTTTTCTCAGACGTCTTCGCTTCGTGGTCAACTTCACCTTCCCCAGCCAAAAAGAGCGCCAGACCATCTGGCAAAAGGCTTTCCCACCGGAAGCTCCCCTGGGTGATATAGACTATAAACGCCTGGCTCAGTTCAACCTGACAGGCGGCAATATTCACAATATTGTCTTAAACGCTGCCTTTTTGGCTGCTCAAGCTGGTTCTGAAGTGACCATGTTGTTTATGCTGGCCGCTACCCGCAGCGAGTTTCGCAAGCTAGAGCGCCCCATTAATGAAGCTGACTTTCGTGAGTAACCACCACAGTAGCCATCATGCATATCAATCTCCATATCGACCAAATTACTTTAGAAGGCATTGACCTGCCCCGTAGCCAGCGCCCTCAGCTACAAGCCGCCCTGCGGGAAGAATTGATGCGGTTGTTTAACACCCAGGGAATTCCCGATAGCCTTCAGAAGGGTGGACGGCTTTCTAATCTGCCAGTCAAGGTTACTGTTGCTGATCAGCCGCGTCCTGCGCAGCTCGCTCAACAAGTCGCCCACTCTATTTACACTCGCCTATGTGTGCGTACGTGAGAACTAGCGCGTAGCCTTGCCAAACGGGTACTGCTACTACTGGTCAGTAAGGCGATCGCACCAGGCACCCAAGGAATCCATCCGCCCAACAGTAAAAGTCGCCAGCTCAGGCCCGTTAAAATAACGAGACAGACAACAACGGTTAAGGCCCAATTTCGGTGGGCGGGGATGTATATTGCGATCGCACTCCCCCCTACCGCCCAACAGACTATCCAAAGTCCCTCTGCTAAAGGATGCCAAGTCCAAATTAAAGGACGCTGATCGAGCGTGGCACTGAGAATTTGGCTGACGAGATGGGCCTGCACTTCAATGCCGGTAGATAAGGTTGCAAGGTCTGTGTTGTGACTGTGGGGGGTGCGCCAGCGATGATCGTTGAAGCTGGGGGCGGAGGTGCCAATAATGACGATGCGATCGCGCGCAATCTGAGGGTCTGTGCGATCGCTCAAAAACTCACTCATACTGATTGTTTCAGCAATCTCTGGCGTTGCCCGGTAATTAATCACGACCTGATGACCGCTGGCGTTTATTCGCTGATAGCCGCCGAATCGGGGCATTAAGGGCTGGAAAACGCGATCGCCGAGTTGGAGATACCCCTCATTTGTAATTTTAAAGGGAAGGCCCTGGGTCTCTAAATAGCGAGCGGCCAGCAACCAGCTAAGAGAATAGGCATTGTTGCAGGGCGCTGGATCGCTAACGGCTAAAGGATACCGCCGGACAGTGCCATCAGCATCTTCCAACACATTGTTGAATCCATGATTTTCTAAAGGGACTTCGGGTGGGGGTGGGACACCTGGGCTGCCGTAGTTGCAGATGGCAAAAAGGTTAGGTTGTGATCGCAGTTTTTCAGCGAGCTGACCATCGTCAGGATGAGCGGCCTGTTCGCGATAAATATCCAAGCCAATGGCCCGAGGGCTGGCCGTATCTAGCTTGGTGAGGAGCTGATTTAGGGCTGAATCGCTTAGAGAAGAGGCGCCTCGCTCGGTTAAGGGCTGGGCCTGCACATCGGTTTCGGTGACTTCAATAATCAACAGTCTGGGATCGGGCGGTTCGGTAGGGCGTAGCCGCATTAGCTGATCAAATGCTTGTAATTCCCAGGCTTGCAAATGGCCCATTAATCGCAAACCCAGAACAGCGCTGCTGGTGGCTATACTCACGAGAATAAGGGTAGCCCAGACCAATCGAGGCGATGGTGAAGTTTTTTCTAGGGGGCGCTCGGAGTCAACAGCAAGAGAAAGTTGTAAAAGTTCTCGATCAAACCAATTCGGATCAAAAATAGCTCGATAGATGGCATTTTTGATCTTCCACCGACCTGATTGTTTAACGACCAATCCCGAAAGCGGCAGGACTAAATGCTCGCGCTGCGCGCTGATACGAACCTCACCCTGGTGTAGAATTTTTTGATAGAGCTTGAGAGACTTTGGACTGGATTGTGAAGCTTGGAGAATATTGTCTCGGATAGTTCTGAGGTGTTCTGGCTCATCTTGTGTCTCCCATTGATCAATCACGTTTGCCTTCACCACTTCACTCACTAGTGCCTGCAAGTTTTTTAGAGCGTATAGTTTATCTGCTCCGTTGTTCTCTATAGCTGTCTCGTTTTGAGTGTCAAAATACTGTCGTAACAAGTCGCAGATTTTCTGAGTGAGAAAGGGCTGTCCGCCTGTCCAATCCAAAATATTATTGAGCAATTCAGTGGGGTCACGGACATCGGTTTCAAAGCCTTTTGCCAGTGGGCCAATTTCGTGAGATTGGAAGCCTTGGAGGGCGATCGCAACGCCAATATTAAATGGCGTAGAGAGTCGCTTATCTTGAATGAGATCTGACGGCGATGCAGCCCCTAGCAGCACAATAGAAAGGCGTTGATAGCGCTGGTCGCTCGTCCGTTTTTCATAGCAGTTGCGAATTAGGGCAAAAAAATCATCGGTGGGAAAATCCAGTCCCAATGTGCTGTCAATTTCATCGAAAAAGAGCACGATCGGCTGAGAAATTTTTGTCAGCAAGACATCTTCGATAAACGTGCCTAGCCGCTGTACGGGTGACAGGCTATCGTGTTCTTTGAGCCATGCTCTACGGTTTAGCGTGAGAGAAAAGCCACTGGTGAGTTCCCAGATAATGCCGCCGTACCACTGGTGGGCGGTGATTTGCTGGCTGCCAATGCCACTGAGTTCAACTTCTGCGCTGACGATGCCTTCGGCCTGGAGCCTTCTCATGGTACGGGCGCGTAAGCTTGACTTACCCATTTGGCGGGCCTCTAAAATATAGCAATACTCACCAGCTAATAGCGCCTCAAAAAGTCTTGTATCGGCCTCACGCATGACATAGGTGGAGGCATCAATGGGGAGACTGCCACCTACCTGATAGCGATCGCGACTGACCTCGGTCATACTGACTTCAATCTCTCTTTAAAGTATTTCTGATACAGTTGACATCGAGGCTCTACCTGGTTTCCTGAGAGTTTAATTAATCCCATACTCTGAAGCTGGTACACTGGTAAGGGGGGCAGTGCAATGGGCTGCTCTGAGGCGATCGCCGCTCGAAAAGCTTGGGCTAGTGCTGGTGTCGTCTGTAATGTTAACAGTTGTTCGCGCAGGTGAGAGATAAATAGGCTAGATTCTGTTGTTGATTCGGCTAATAGCTGCTGTACAGAGACGGTTGGATATTTTTTGAGGTGGTTGAAAAGTTGTTTGAGCAGAGCGGGATGACCGCCAATCAAGTCCATGATGGCCTGCAATTCTGTTGACTCAATTTTAATTTTGTACAGTTCAGCCATCTGCATAACTTGCTCTGAGCCAAAGTCAGGCAACGTTATGGGCTGACCGACATTAAAAGGAGACTGGTGCATTTGCAAGCGAATATAGACATCGGTTGAATGCACAATCACTAATCGTAGTTTTGCCCAAGCCTCTCGGGTACGCGCCTTTTCGTGCCAGGAGCGCAATAGGCCAAAAAAGTCCTCGTAAATTTGAGGATGGGGAAAGAGTAGGTCAACATCATCAAGGCAGAGCACCAGGGGGCGACGATCTTGAGCTAAAAGATAGTCTTCTAAGTAGGCGGTGCAGCTCACTTTTGCCCCCATGTCTTCGGCTTCCCAATAGTCGCCCAGTCGATTTTCTTGACCCAGCCCTCGACCAATGTTGATGCATAACCATCGTAAGAAACGATTTAAGTCATTAAAATGAACAGCGCGATCGGCCATTTCAAGGCTTAGCATGACTACCTGATAGTTGTCTTGCTCTATACGAGAGAGGACTTGAGAAACGAGTGTAGATTTGCCCATAAACCGGGGGGCTTTGAGCCTAACGAGGGCACCGGGCTGTAACAGTGTCTCGTAAAACAACTGCTCAATTGAGGGCCGCTGAATGTAGTACTGACGGGATATGGGGGCTGTCGCGGATAGCGGCCTGCGAGGAAAAAACGGTGATTTAGTATCGGCACTGTTGGAAAATTTGGCCTGCTGTGCGATGACGGTTTTAAAGTTGCTTTTTTTGACCTTTTCTCCTAGTGCCGCAGAGAGCAGCTTCCACAATTTGGGGGCCACATCTTGACTTAAATAGCTTGTAGCGTAGCCACCTCGGGCGGCTATTTGGTCGTACTCTAGTCTTTCCCAAACGCCCCTAAGCACCAGAATTTCTACATCGGTGAGGGTGCGATCGCCCTGATTCATTGCCGCTTGGTTTGCAATCTTAATAGCATCCTCTAACCGAAATGGCATGATAGCAACCAGGCATGTTAACAGGCTTTTCTTAACGGGCTTTTGCTGATTAGTTTATCAGGCGATCGCGCCGATAAGTTTCTACGTAATGTGTAATATTTGATCGCCTTGATTGGGCGTAAACTCCTCCTGTACGCTAAATACAGTTTGCTAAACGCAATCTTGAGATTTATAGCCAGACCTTCGTTGAGGTCTTTTTATCTTACATCCTGTAAAAACTCACTAAAACGCAAAGGTGAAAAGTCTTCATTCCTTAACTTCAGTTTTACTAACGCTGATCGCGCTCTGCCTATCGGATGCGGCTGCAGTTGCGAACTCGCGGCCTGTGAGAATAGCACAGGTAATAGAAGATACCACGCTAGGCTCTGAACAGTCTGTCGTCAACTTAACCACTCAAAATGGCGCTACCACCTATCGCATTACGGGCGGAGCTACAAGAGGCGCTAATCTCTTCCATAGCTTCGATCAGTTCTCAGTGATGGCAGATGACACGGCCCTTTTTGCCAACTCTATCGCCATCGAAAATACTATCGGGCGCGTCACGGGTTTGCAGGTTTCTACGCTAGATGGAAAGCTGCAATCAGCGGGCAGTGCCAATTTATTTCTCATCAATCCTGCTGGCATTGTGATTGGGCCAAACGCTAGCCTGGATATAGGCGGCTCTTTTTTAGCGAGTACAGGAGAAGGGCTACGATTTGCGAATGGGGTTGTGTACGATACACGCGCTGCTCAAAGTCCACCACTACTCACGATTAGCGCGCCGATCGGCTTAGTGATTGGCGAAGGCGTAGGCGATCTCAGCGTTACAGGCGGCAGTGCTTCACCTGGGCTAGCAGTCCCTGACGGGCAAACACTCGCTTTGGTTGGCAACGATGTTTCGCTTACGGGTGCTCAGCTCACAGCCGCTGGAGGACGCATCGAGATTGCCAGCGTCAAAGAGACTAACGAACCCACCTTGATGCCGTTCTCCCTAGGGTTTGCTATCGACTTTGATGAAGTCTCAGATTTCGGCAATATCCAAATCTTAGATCAGTCAATTATTGACACCAGCGGAACGGGTGGTGGAACCATCAGACTGCACGGGCAAAAGATAACACTAACTGACCAGTCGGCTCTCATTTCGGATACGCTAGGGAACCTCAATGGACAAACTATTCAGATAGTCGCCGATAGCTTGAGCCTACGAGAAGCTTCCTTCATCGGCGCTGCAACGTTAGGGAGCGGCGACGGGAGCAGTATCGACATTACGGCAGCAGATATTGAATTTATCGGAACTGACTATGGCAACTATAAGATATTAGAAATACTGATCCTTGCAGGCGCAAGACAGATTGCAGATCGCCAAATTGGTGGAATTAGTGCGACAACGGCGGCCTCTGGACGTACTGGCGACATATCCTTAAGCGGGCAACGCTTAGTGCTAGATCGAGGCGTTCAAGTGTCTACTGAATCTCTTGGTTCAGGCGATAGTGGTGATATTAAGATTTCAGCAACAGATTTAGTTCAGATCACAGAGTCAGGAGTTTTGGTAGGTAGTCGAGTCTCTGGAATAGCGCTAATTACGCCTGACATTGCTGCCACCGGATTGTCTACTAGCGGTATCCCTGCCGGACGCGGTGGCAACATTGATATCAGCACCACAAGGCTGATTATCGAGGATGGTAGTTCAATCATATCCGCCACGCTCAGCGATCGAGACGCCGGAAAAATCTCGATCGATGCCACCGAGTCTGTTGTTCTACGTGGCTCATCTCTACCGTTCACTATTCCAACATCGATCACAGCGGCTTCGCTGGGTGGGCAAGGGGCCGCAGGCGATTTAGACATTAATACGAGCCGTTTTTTGATTCAAGATGGTGCGATCATTGTTGCTGATTCGGGGTTCAGAACACTGGCTGGTAATATCGGGTTTGGTGGACGCGCCGGGAATGTGAATATTGTGGCAACTGAATCTGTTGAGGTTGTGGGAGGGCGACCGCTGGCTGGCATATTTGGATCTACGGCTATTCGATCTAGAACCTATTCTGAGGCAGATGCTGGCAAGATACAAATTACAACGCCTGTTCTCAGCATTCTTGATGGGGGGCGAATTACGGGTGAGACAGAAAGTGATGGGACGGGAGGTGCGATCGCGATTGACGCTCAGACTGTTGTTGTTTCAGGTGTGGGAAATGAAAACCCTGACTCAGCTAGCGGTATCTTTGCCAACTCGGGTAGTGAAGCTCAAGTCGCTTTTATTACAGGAGAGATTAAACCAGTGCCTGCCAGTGGCTCGGGCGGAAGTATCAGAATTAACGCGGCTGACCTCGCCGTACAAAACGCTGCTCAAATAACGGTTGGTAGTTTTGGCTCAGGAGCTGCTGGCAACGTTGACATTACCGCAGATAAGGTTCGCATAGAGAATGATGGAAGCCTGAGGGCAACAACGACATCAGACAGAGGCGGCAACATTACGTTAACAGCGAATGCCTTAGCCTTGAGTAGCGGTAGTATCACGGCTAGTTCAGAAAGCGGCGACGGTGGCAACCTCTCCTTTAAGATCCAAGATCTGCTATTTCTTGAAAACGGGAGTCTGATTTCCACAGAAGCAGCGGCAGGCAACGGCGGTAACATTGTCTTTGAAGGCGGATTGATTTTGGCTGCTCCTGATGAAAACAGTGACATTATCGCAAATGCAGTCGCTGGCAACGGTGGCCGAATTTTACTCACCGCGCAGGATGTGATTGGCTTTGAAATCAATGATAACCTCACCACAACTCAACTGCGCAACAATCAAACTAACGATATCAGCGCTAGTTCTGAACTCGGTGCGCCGGGGGAGGTACAGATTTTCAACCAGGTTGAAGATCCAACAGAAGGGATCAGTGAGCTACCCAGTGAACTGCTTGGCGGCGAACGGCTGATTGGTCAGTCGGTGTGTGCGGTGGGGCCGGGGAGTAATTTTGTGGTAACTGGGCGCGGGAGTGTGCCAATATCACCTCAAGACAGTTTGGACACTGGCGTTGTCTGGACAGACGAGCGAGACGACTGGACGCAATCACTCAGGTCATTAACTAACGGAGGAGCGGCTGTACGCTCTTCTGTTGATGATGGTTCTCCTGAAAATTCAGAGCAAAGAGAGAGTTTGCCGCTGGTGGAAGCTCAGGGTTGGAGCCGGTTGCCAGATGGTCAGATTGCTTTGGTGGCACCCAGCGTGTCTATGGCGATCGCACCCAATTCCCCAACCTGCCAAATGCTCAGCGAGCGGCTAATCAATGAATAAATTAATTAGGAGATGGATCAAAAGACGAGCGATCCTGGTCGTGCTGGGTCTGTTGCTGAGCTTATGCTTTACAGTGAGTCTGCCTCGGGTGGAAGCTCAAGAGACTGCACAGGAGGCTCCACTGGTCTGGGTGGAAACTGGCCAAGATTATTACCAGTCGGGACAGTTTTCGGCAGCGGCTGATTTGTTGGCGAAAGCAGTGCAGGCTTACGAGATGGCGGGCGAGCGTCTATCTCAAGCCCAAACGCTCAGGCTGTGGGCGCTGCCGTTGCAGGCGATGGATCAGTGGGCGCAAGCTCAAACAGCCTTGGAACAAAGTTTGGCATTGCTAGAAGCTTTGCCAAAAGACCACATAAAGCTTAAAGCCCAAGTGTTGAACGCTCAAGGTAAAGGACAGTTAGCAACCGGGCAAACGACGTTGGCATTAGAGAGCTGGCGTTTGGCTGAAAAAGACTATGCAGCGGCGAAAGATCTAGAAGGTGTTTTGGGCAGTCAGCTCAATCAGACAACTGCGCTGCAAACTTTGGGATTTTACCGGCAGGCCAGACAACAGCTCGAAAGCATTGAATCTCAGATAGCGGATTCTCCCACTTCAATTTTAAAAGTGAAAGCGCTGTTAAGCCTGGGCAATACGATGCGGTTGCAAGGGGAAATTGAGCGATCGCACCACCTCTTGCAAACCAGTCTTACCCTGACTCAACAACTATCGACATCTGCCAATCCCCCAAATCTGAGCGAAATTTACAGCGAACTTTATCTGGCGCTGGCAAACACTCAGCGCGTATTGCACAATCGCTATACGCCAAACAATGAGGCTAACAACAGCGAAACTGAAAAAACTTATCTACAAACTGCGATCGCTTACTACGAACAAGCCGCGACCGTGGCTCCTTCCTCGCGGTTGCAACTACAGGCTCAACTTAGCCTGCTAAACCTGATAGTTGAAGCTGCGAAAACAGATGCTAGCTATCTTCAATCCGCAGAGACCTTGACAACCGCTTTATCGGCTGCGCTTCCTCGGCTATTGCCCAGCCGTCCGGCTATTTACGCACAGATTAATTTCGTCCAAAGCCTGATGGACTTAGCCTTGCTACCGTCCGAGCGCTTTTCTTTGCCCGATAGCGAAGCCATTATAAATACGGCTATTCAACAATCTCAGGACTTACAAGATAATCGTGCCTACACTTATGCCTTGGGTACCTTGGGCGCTTGGTACGAACAACAACAAGATTGGCAGCGTGCGATCGCCCGCACCCGCGCAGCCCAGAGTATTGCCCAAAGCCTGAGCGCTCCAGACATCACTTATCAATGGCAGTGGCAGCTAGGGCGATTGCTGAAACAAACGGGAAATGTTTCGGAGGCGATCGCTCAATACACCGCCGCCGTAGAAACGCTTGGCAAACTGCGCAGCGAGCTGGTCACCCTAAATTCAGATATTCGATTCGAGTTTCGGGCCAGCGTAGAGCCCGTTTATCGGCAGCTTGTCGATTTGCTTTTGCGCGATGCCGAGCCTACCCCAGCGCAGCTCATCCAGGCCCGCGAGGTAATCGAATCACTACAGCTTGCCGAACTAGACAACTTTTTTAGAGATGCCTGCGCCAGCCCCAAAGCTATTAACATCGACAATCTCGATCCGCAGGCCGCTATTCTTTACCCGATTGTGCTGAAAGATCGATTGGAGATTATCCTAAAGCTGCCTGGCGAATCAAACCTTCTGCACTATGCCCAACCAAACGTCTCCGCAATGCAGGTGAATCAAACCGTCAACCAGTTGTTAACTCAGCTCAATCGACGTAGCAGCAATCCTCAAGCCCTCAAAGAAACGTCTCAACAGCTTTATAACTGGCTCATTAAACCGTTTGAAGCAGCGCTAGAAACTACTCTAGAAAGAGAAATAAGCCCCTTTAAAACGCTAACGTTTGTTCTGGATGGCTCGCTGCGCAATGTGCCAATGGCCGCACTTTATGATGGCGAGCGGTATTTGGTGGAGAGATATGCGATCGCCACTACGCCCGGACTAGACCTATTGGAACCCAGACCGTTTCCCCGGCAAACACTGCGCGCGCTACTGGCCGGAGCCGAAGACGCGCCTAGCTTTCAAACCGCCAACTTAGGCCCATTAATCAACGTTTCGCGAGAGCTGAACGGGATTAAACACATCCTGCCAAAAAGTCGCTTGTTAGAAAACGAATCTTTCTTAAAGGAGACGCTGTACGAACAAATCAATCAAGTCCCATTTAACGTTGTTCATTTGGCAACGCACGGACAGTTTAGTGCTGACCCCGATCAAACCTTTGTTTTGGACTGGCGATCGCGCATTCCAGCCAAAGACATTGACGACTTGTTGTTTTTACTCGATCCGCAGCGAGCCGTCGAGAACCCAATTGAGCTACTGGTTTTAAGCGCCTGTGAAACAGCAGCAGGCGACAATCGCGCGGCCCTTGGACTCGCAGGGATTGCCATTCGCGCCGGGGCGCGTAGCACAGTAGCCACCCTCTGGAACATCAACGACGCCTCCACCGCTGAGTTCATGACCCGGTTTTACCAGCAGCTCAGCCGCCCCGACCTCAACAAAGCCGAAGCACTCAGAAATGCGCAGCTAGCCTTCCTTCAGGACTATGAGGGCACCGACTATCGACGCCCCTATCACTGGGCAGCGTTTACGCTGATTGGGAACTGGCTGTGACCGCTGAGGCTAAGGCGCTGCTATTTGAATTAGAATATAAAGAGCTTGTAGAATAATCCTATGACACAATCCATCAGTCTCGACATTCCTGACAGCATTGTTCAGCAAGCCCAGCAGATTGCTGAACAGAGGCAGCAGCGATTAGAAGATGTATTGCTAGAGTGGCTCACCTGTAGCTTTATAGAGCATCCGATAGAAACCCTCCCTGATAGCCAAGTTTTAGCGCTTTGCAGCATGCAGCTTGACGAGCAGCAGCAAAAAACACTAAGCACTTTACTCGCGAAACAGAGAGAAGGTGAACTGTTTGATAAAGAAGAGCAAGAACTTAAATTTTTAATGAACCTCTACCGTCGCGGCCTAGTACGGAAAGCCAAGGCTTTAAAGATTGCAGTTGGTCGCGGCCTCATTCCACATCTAAATGCTGCATGAGCCAATTGCTATAGGTGGCACTCATGAGGAACTTACGAAGACTCAAACTTTGACAAAATGCTGTTAATCCTGTCGGCTGAGATATCTCCCTGATCGGACTTTGAGTAAAGAGTCACTAAAGTAATCTGGGTTGAAGTTTTGAGATAGTAGATAAATCGATATCCGCCACTTTTTCCCTTTTGAATATCGCTATTCTTGATCCTGACTTTGAAGACACTGTAATCTGTACCCGAAATCTGAGCACCCATGATTTCACTTGCTTGTAAGCGATCAATAGTCGGCTGAATATCAGAGCGAATATGTCGATATCGCTTGGCTAAAGTACGTATGCTTCGCTTAAATTCAGGAGTTGCCTCAACCTTAATTTTGATGGGTTCATTCTGCATCAATCCCATCCCAGAGCTGCGCAACAGGAATCGTATTGCCTGTCATCGCTTCCTGCCAACCTTGACGAAAGCTTTCTTCCGCTGGCTTTAGCGTCACGCTTTCGCGAAACAAGCGAATTATCTGTAGCAAACTGGGTAAATACTCTTGGGGCGTTTGCTGTACTTCCTGAATGGCCTGCTCCAGTAATTCTGTCTCGATATTGCCGTCGGCTACAAAGGAATCGCTTTTCATTTTTAGGGTTTGCCATAATGCTATGAGCTATAGCTTAACGCAATTGTCTCTTTCACTCCAATGGGTAACTGGCTGCGATCGCTTCGACTGTCACAACGCCGACTAAGGGCGCTTCGGCATAGTCTCCTAAATCAGCACCAGCTTCATCACTCAGTACATCGATCCAAAGTTGTTCAAAGTTTGTCTGTTCAAGCCGTGCCTCAGTCTCGCCCATTAAACGATGTTCGGCCAGCTTACTCAACAGGTCATACCAAATATGATGTTCGCCATAAGCCGCTAGCGTTTCGACTGGGGTAGCGACTGCTTGTAAGGCTTGCGTTAGCTCAGGGGATGCGGCTACCCGTTTTACCACGCCCGTAAGTGTCGCGGGTGTAGCTGCTGAGTTCTCTGGCGAACAGGGAATGTCGATGTACCACCGATAGGTTTCACCGACTTCTAATGCTGGTGCTGAGTTTGAAAAGCGAATGCCTGTTATCCCTGGCATTGTGCCTAATGGAAAGGCGCTTCTGTAAAGTTCTTGGTCGTCAGAGTCTCTCTGGAGAACAGCCTCTGCATGGCTAGCATCGTTAGTTGTGTAGGGCAGGTAAGCCCATAGGGTGGGGCGATCGCTCACTGTTAATGATAAATGAGGCTCACCGACCAACGCTGCCATTGGCGGTAAATCTGCTCGATATAGACAATCCCCTCGACTTCCCGTTCCTCGATCAGAGGGCGGCGTCCCTCTATCTGGCGGTGGCACGTAGCGTACCGACGGAATTTCTGTAAAGCCTGCTAGCCCTGTTAAGGCCAAAGCTAACATTGGCTTTAGTCCGGTTCTGAGAGCTGCCTTTAAAGGAATACGTAACACTGCTCGCACCATAGTGATAAATGCGTACTTTCTTAATCTATAGCTACTTTACCAAAGGCTGATGATTTACTAAAGACACCTGAATTTTCCCCAATTATCCCGACTTTTGAGAAATTTTATCCCCCGAGTTTTCCTGAGTTGTCCTGCATCAATATCCGTAATACTACCAACAGCCATTGGGTGTAGCCGCTTTTGTACCAGCAAAGGCATGTTCAGGCGTGCATATAGCTAAAACACTATATTGAGGACTTAATTACATGAGAGCTTCAAAGCTTTTATTTTCCACAGTGGTGGCGATCGCGACCCTGGCAGCAACTACGACAACCGCCCAAGCCTTCGTTTTTGTTAACCAAGCGCTAGACGTTTTGACGAAAGCGCCCGCAGGAGAAGACGATCTCGTCTTTACACTCACCGAGCAAGGGGTTGACACTATCCCGTTTGACACGGGTGCCTTTACCACGGGCAGTGGCGCAAATGTCAGCATCAACAACAACCTGAACGATTTGCCCAACGCGGTCGGCAACATTGAGTATCGCCTATTTGGCGAGGCTGAGTTTGGCGCGGTTAGCTCAAACCTGTATGATGTCGCGCTGTCTGAAAACAACCAGGTCGCAACGTTTACGGGTGCGCGGGTTAATCCGGGCGAGCTGTTCCGGATTGAGCGCTCGATTGAGCCTAACTCGGATGTCGATTTTCAGGTGCGCCTTTTCGCCGCTAATGAGACAAACGCGGCGACTGCGGCATCTGTTCCTGAGCCCACTATGCTGGCAGGCTTGGCGCTAGTGGGTGTGGCAGGTGCTTGTATTCGTCGCCGTCGGCAACAGATAACAGCGTAAGCTGTGAGGCAGCAGATGATGGAGCCTGGTGTAGCCGCGCTGAAGCGTCTTAACCCCAGGCTCTCCATCGCCCATACGGTCAAGGAACCCATCTGAATTTTCCCCAACTCTGCCTTCGCAGGATCTGTAATATTGCTGATTACAACCAAAAGACGGCAAACCATTGATCGAGCTGTAATAGAGAACAAATAGTTAGCTGTTGAACATTAGGAAGCATATATGAAAAGAATTCTGAGTATTGATGGTGGTGGCATTCGAGGTCTTATACCGGCCATGGTGCTTGCTGAAATTGAAGAGAGATCCAACAGATCGATCTCGGATAGCTTCGATTTAATTGCGGGCACTTCGACAGGCGGAATTATTGCGCTTGGGCTAAGTAAAGCCAATGACGAAGGCACTCCCCAATTCTCGGCAGAATATCTCAGCGAAATCTATAAAAGTAAAGGGAAGGAGATATTTCCGCAAAGTACTGTTCGTTCGGCTATACGACATTTTTGGAGAGGGTTTGGGATCTCAGAAGAAGTCTACGATCATGCGAGCTTAGAAGCGCTGCTTAGAAAAGAGTTTGGAGACGCGACAATGGGCGATGCCCTCAACAGAGTCTTAATCCCAACCTACGATATCGTAGACGGGGAACCGGTCTTTCTCAAGAGCTGGGATAAAGATCATCAAACCGTAAAAATGTGGCAGGCTGGACGAGCAACCGGGGCTGCGCCCACCTACTTTGAGCCTCACCAGATAAAAATTTCGTACGACCAAGAAGAATATCAAGAAAAATATCAGAAGAGATATGAAAAAGAAAAATATCAGAAGGTAATCACTGAGAAAATAGTTGACGGGAACGCGATTGTCGAGAAAACTCATACTCTCGTTGATGGCGGTGTCTTTATTAATTCTCCTGCAGTTTCGGCCTATGCTGAAGCAAAGCGCCTGTTTCCTGAGGAGAATGATTTCCTAGTGCTTTCACTCGGCACGGGGCAAATTAACCCTCAAGCAACTTACGAAGAGGCTAAGGGTTGGGGCATGGCTTACTGGGTACGACCTCTGATCAAGTTCATGTTTGATGGCGTCTCTGATGCCGCCGATTATCAGTTGAGATATGTGCTCGGCAATCAGCCTAGACGCTATTACCGTATGCAAACTGATATAGATGAGGAATCTGGTGCAATGGATCTTGCGAGTTCCAAGAACATTGTCAGATTAATCGATAGTGCAGCAGGTCTGATCGAGAAGCACGATAAACACTTAGATGAACTATGCAAATTACTCTCTAGCTAACCTCGATAGCATAAATTTTTGACGGCGATCGCAAGCGACTGTACCCAGGCATCTGAATTTTCCTCAACTAACCTGAATGATGCAAACTTTATTATCTGAATTCTAGTTTTAGCTTGTCTGCAATACTACTGAGCATGCAAAAGCAACAAGCGGGTGCAACGACTGCCCTATATACGCAGTGCTGAAAGGGTTATACCGAAATGAATATCATTAATTCCTTACGCCAGCGCTTACTATCAAATATTCCGCTGCGAACGGTTCTGATTGCGCCTTTTGTCCTTCAGATCTTGGGAGCCGTGGGGTTAGTTGGCTATTTGTCTTTTCGCAATGGGCAGCAGGCGGTAAATAAGCTGGCCGGGCAGCTTCGCAGCGAAATGAGTGCCCGCATTGAAGGGGAATTGCAAAGTTACCTGGAAAGCCCCCATGGCTTCAATCGGATCAACGGAGCGACCTTGGCCGAAGGCCAGTTTGATATGGACAACGGGAGTAATGCAGCCCAGTTCTTGCGCCAGCTAAAGGTGTCGGACTTCGCTTTTGCCTCCTACTGTGGGGATAACAGAGGGCAGTGGTTGGGTGCCATGCGATACATCACAGAAACACAATCTGCCCCAGCTTTAGTGGCCAGCAATGCTAGCAACGATTACAACTTCACCTTCTACCAGATTGGGACGAATGGCGATCAAGGCCCCTTGATAGAGCGCCTCAGACCCTACGATCCGCGTCAGCGACCCTGGTATCAGTCGGCAATCAGCGCTCAGCAACCAATTTGGAGTGAGGTATACCTCGATTTTGCCGTCGGGTTACCCACCATTACAGCCAGTGAACCTGTCTATGGGCCGAAAGGTCGATTGCTCGGCGTCTGTGCAACAGACGTTGTCCTTTTACAAGAATTTCGTCAATTTTTAGCCAACCTATCCATCGGAAACTCGGGCACTGCCTTTGTCATGGATCGCTCTGGAGCTGTGCTGTCTAGTGCGACCGATGAACCCCTCACCCAAGGAGAAGGGGAAGAGATGACCATGCTGCAGGCTGTCGATAGCAGCGATCCGTTGATTCAAGGCACCGCTGACTTTTTGCAACGGCAATTTGGCAGCTTTGCCGCCATTCAAGACCCTGAGCAGCTCAATTTTAGGTTGCCGGGGGATGGCCCCAACTTGCTGGGTGGAGAACGTCAGTTTGTTCAGGTTTTGCCCCTGCAAGATAGTCGAGGACTCGACTGGCTGATTGTGGTGGCGGTTCCCGAGTCAGACTTTATGGGGCAAATTTATGCCAATACCCGCAATACAATTTTGCTCTGTATCGTGGCGTTGGCGATCGCTACCGGGGTTGGTATCTTAACCGCCCGCTGGGTCATTCATCCCTTGATCGAACTTAACAGCGCAGCTAAAGACATCGCGAAGGGAGAGTTAAACCGAAAAGTCGAAATTCAGCGATCAGATGAGGTGGGAGAATTGGCTAACTCCTTCAACGGCATGGCTAGTCAGCTCCAGGAATCGTTCAATTCGCTGGGGGCCAAGAACGTCGAACTCCAGCACCTTGACAAACTTAAGGATGAGTTTTTAGCCAACACCTCTCACGAACTGCGCACGCCGCTCAATGGCATGATCGGCATTGCCGAATCAATGATTGACGGCGCAACTGGCAAGCTAACAGAGATTCAGGAGCGTAATTTATGGATGGTGGCTCAAAGTGGACACCGCCTCTCCAACCTGGTAAACGACATTCTTGACTTCTCTAAGCTGAAGCACAAAGGGATAGAACTCCAGCTCAAGCCCGTGAGCCTGCGAGAATTGGTTGAAGTGGTATTAACCCTGAGCCGATCGCTGGCAGGCCCCAAGCAACTCACTTTGATCAATGATGTCTCACCCGATTTGCCCGCTGCCAAGGCCGATGAAAATCGTCTCCAGCAAATCTTGTACAACCTGGTGGGCAACGCGGTGAAATTTACACCGTCAGGCACGGTCAAAATTTCTGCTGACGTGCGCCATTCCCAAGAGGGAACAGAGTATGAGGGGCTAGCTATCACAGTTGCTGATACCGGCGTCGGCATTCCTGAAGACAAGCTAGAGCGGATTTTTGAAGCCTTTGAGCAAGCCGAAGGTTCCACCGCTCGTGAATACGGGGGCACCGGTTTGGGGTTAGCCGTCACCAAACAGTTGATAGAGCTGCACCATGGCAAACTAACGGTCACCTCTACCGTGGGCGCGGGGTCTCAGTTCACCTTTACTTTACCGGTGGCAACAGAAAAAAGCCATGAAGGCCAGTATGATCCACCGGTAAGCACCACTCGACTGCAACGCTCGTCAGTCCTAGCAACTTCCGGGAAGTGGGATAGTGAAGCCATAAATAACGCTTCCGCCAACCCCATCAATTTGACTGAACTATCCGGCTCAGTCGTGTTAGTCGTAGACGACGAACCGGTCAATCTACAGGTTTTAGCCAATCATCTGTCGCTGCAAGATTATTCGATTGTGCAGGCCAGTAACGGAGAAGATACGTTGCGCCTAATTGAGCAGGGGCTGCGACCCTCCATCATTCTGCTGGACGTGATGATGCCGAAAATGACCGGCTATGAAGTCACCCAACGGCTGCGGGAGAGCTACCCCGCCACCGAGCTACCCATTGTGCTACTCACGGCCAAAACCCAGGTAACCGACCTGGTTACAGGCTTAGCCGCAGGTGCCAACGATTATCTCACTAAGCCTATTGCCCGCGAGGAACTGCTGGCCCGTATTCGCACTCACCTAAATCTGAGTCGCCTCCGGGAGGCGCTGCAAATTGAAGAGTCTAAGTACCGCAGCATGTTTGAAAATGCGGTCGAAGGGATTTTTCAGTCGTCGCCTGATGGCAGACTTTTGAATGTGAATCCGGCCTATGCCAAGTTGTTTGGCTATGACTCGCCGGAATTAATGTTGCTAGAGATTCAGGAACTGGCTGGGCAGTTTTATGTCGATCCGCATCGGCGGACAGAATTTAAGCGTTTGCTCGACGAACAAGGAGAAATTCGCGACTTTGAGGTTGAAGCTTATCAACGCGATCGCAGCAAAATCTGGGTATCGGAATGGGCCAGAGCGGTCAAAGATTCTCAGGGTAATCTGTTGTACTATGAAGGCAACTGCGTCGATATCACCGAACGAAAGCAACAAGAAGAGTCTTGGAAACGGCAGTTAGAAGAACTACAAATCGAAATTGACCAGAAGCAAAGGGCACGTCAAGTGGCTGAAATCACCTCAACTGAATATTTTCAGCAGTTGATGGTAGAGGCCGATGACCTAAGATCTTTCGACGATGAGTGGAGTTGAATTATGGCAGAGATTGTATTAGTCCATTCCTTTCGCGGTGGCACTGGAAAATCTAACACCACCGCTAACTTGGCAACGATGATCGCCTGCACCAGCAAACGGGTGGCGGTCATTGATACCGATATCCAGTCTCCTGGCATCCATGTTTTGTTTGGCATGGAACAGGTGGATCCGCAAGCGACGCTTAACCAATATCTGTGGGGCAATCGCGCTTTAGAGCAGGTGGCCCACGATGTCAGCCCTGATGCAGTCAAGCAAAACGGAGGACAGGTATTCTTAGTGCCGTCGAGTAGTGATGTGAACGACATTACCCGAATTTTGCATGAAGGGTACGATGTTCGCCTGCTCAAGAAAGGGTTCCGCAGCCTGATTAAAACCCTGAATCTGGACTATGTTTTTGTCGATACCCATCCAGGGCTGAATGAAGAAACTCTACTCTGTATCGCGCTTTCTAACACGTTAGTCGTTATCCTACGCCCCGATCGTCAGGACTATCAGGGCACTGCTGTCATGGTCGATCTGGCCCAAAGGCTCAAGGTGCCCAGAATTCTGATGGTGGTGAATCGGGTGATGCAAAATTCTGATCCAGAGATGGTGCGTCAGCAGCTAGCCGCCAAATATGAATTGCCCGTCGTGGGGGTGTTGCCCAACTGTGACGAGATGATGCAGCTTGCCAGTAGCGATCTGTTCTCGCTGCGATACCCTGACCACTCCCTTACTGAGACTTATCACCAAATTGCCAATAAAGTGATGGGTGCCTAAATGGATAAATTGCCCACCAGCGATCCTCAATCTCACCGACTAACCCTTGGCATCCAGGTACGTCAGGAGCTACAGCCCAATCGGCTCGTCCCCACGTTGACCGCAGGGCTCATTACTGGCGTACTGCTGGTAATTTACGCCATTTCAATGGCAGCGCTAATTTTCACTGGCCCGCTGGTCGAGTTTGTTCCTATCGGCATTGGCTTAACGCTAGTTACGGCCATCGTCGTCGCGGTCATTGTGGCGTTGACAAACTCTATGCCGGGGATTGTGATTATGCCGCAGGATTCTCCGGCGATCATTTTGGCGCTGATGGTAGGTGCGATCGCCACCCAAATGCCAGCCTCTGATCCAGCCCTATTGCCAACGGTGATTATGAGCTTAGCGATCGCCACTAGCACCGTTGGCATCGTCTGCTTTTTTCTCGGCACTTTCAAACTCGGCAATCTCATTCGCTTCATTCCCTATCCCGTCGTCGGCGGCTTTCTAGCAGGCACTGGCTATTTGCTCGCTCAAGGTGCCTTCAACGTCATGACAGATCAGTTCTTTAACTTGGCTGATTTACCGGTTCTAATAGCCCCAACTATGGTCATACGCTGGCTACCGGGTTGCGCCATCGGCCTTGCGCTAGTTGTACTGCTGCGACGCTACAACAATGTGTTTATCATGCCGGTCGTTATCGTCGGCAGCATTCTCGCCTTTTACGCGATTCTATGGCTTAGCCAAACGTCCATCAGCAATGCCCAAGCGTTAGGGCTACTCTTCGGTGACTTTCCCGAAGGTGGGCTGTGGCGACCGCTGCACTGGTCAATGTTGGGTCAAGTCAAATGGGCGCTCATTTTTTCTCAGGCCGATAAAGTGGCCACTGTGGTACTCCTTTCTGTGATTGCACTTTTACTCAACGTGTCAGGGATTGAGCTAGCCGCCCGTCAGGATATCGACCTGAATCGAGAACTGCAATCAACTGGCGTCGCCAATCTATTGACTGGGCTAGGCGGCGGCATTGTCGGCTTTCATGCCTTGGGTTTATCTGTTCTAAGCTGCGTCAAAATCAATGCCAAGAGTCGTCTTGTCGGGGTAATTGCAGCGGGCATCTGTGTGGTTACGCTGCTGCTAGGCGAAACGCTGGTCACGTTGTTTCCAAAACCCGTGCTAGGCGGCGTTGCCCTATTTTTGGGCCTGAGCTTTTTAGTGGAGTGGGTCTACGATGCCTGGTTTACGCTGCCTAAAACAGACTACGGCATTGTTATTCTGATTCTTTTTGTGATTGCTACCGTCGGCTTTTTACAGGGCGTCGGTGTAGGCATTGTTGTCTCCGTTGCGCTGTTTGTCCTCAGTGCCAGCCAAGTCAACGTCACTAAACATACCCTCTCTGGAGCCACCCACCAGAGCCACACGGCTCGAAGCCTACCGCAAGCTCGCATTCTTCAAGATGAAGGAGAGCAAATTTACATTCTCGATTTGCAGGGGTTTCTCTTTTTTGGCACCGCCAATATCCTGCTGAATTCTGTTAAAGCACGACTAGAAGACCCAACCTTGCTGCCGCTGAAATATGTGTTGTTGAACTTTCAGGCGGTCAACGGCTTGGATTCCTCCGCTGTTCTCAGCTTTGTCCGGCTCAAGCAGCTTTTGCAACAGCAAGCTATCAAGCTGGCACTGACCCATCTCAGCCCGGTTATTCGTACCCAACTAAAGCGGGGGGGATGCTTACTGCCAGATGACACAGTCTGCCAGGCATTTACTGATCGTGATCACGGACTAGAGTGGTGTGAAAACGACCTGCTGGGCATCATTCCCCTTCGACGTGCCCGCGCCCTCCCTCTGCTCATTCAGCTCAGCGACCTGTTTCCCAACCGCAACATCGCATCTGAATTTATTAATTACCTAGAAGAATGGGATGCCGAACCAGGGGAATACGTTTATCAGCAAGGGGAGCCTGCCGACACCGTTGACTTGATCGAAATGGGTGAAGTGACCGTGTATCTGGGCGGACAACATGAGCAAATCCACCGGATTCAAGCCCTTGGCGCAGGCAATATCGTCGGGGCTGTAGACTTTTTTCGCCACGCCTCAACGCACCAAACCTCTGCTGTTGTTGCAGCACCTAGCACCCTCTACCGATTATCCAGCGAAAGCTTTCAGCATCTAGAGCGAGAACACCCTGAGGTCGCGACTGCGTTTCAAGCAGCAGTGATTCAAATTCTGGGCGATCGCCTCACCTATGCTTACAAGGAAATTGCCGATTTGCTGAAATCCTAAAAAGCTTCCCGGCTTCGCCCAAAGCTTGGAAAAGCCCAATGTGCGCAGCAGTGCTGGCAGCTATTCCGCCCGTGGCTTAGACCAACTATCGTTAGCCTCTGGCTAGGATGCCTGTAAAAACGACAAGGTTTTAGGCAGCAAAAAAGTTCTCTATCAGATGCCTCTATTAGGCGACAGTGGAGATAGGCGAGCAGGCGACAGCGGTTGACGGGAATAGCGAAAGCCGGGTGAGACAGGTAGCGCACCGCAACCGACGCGAGCAGGGTTGCCAAAAAGCAAAAAAAGGGGCA
>JBAQZP010000020.1:0-6668 GCA_049791095.1 Phormidesmis sp. | reverse complement strand
CAACATCGGCCCCTCGCAGCTAGCCCAGTCGCTCTCGCTGTTTGACCGTAAGCAGCTTTCACGGGTAAACCAACAGCATATCAGCGATACGCAGCTGCACTATGCGGTTGAATCTCTCGTCAATGGCTACAACCGTTTTGCCTTGCCTAAGTTCTGGGGGGTGGGCAAAAGCGCGTCGGTCGATGGCACTAAGTGGGATATTTACGAGAACAATCTGCTGGCTGAGTATCACATCCGCTATGGGGGCTACGGCGGTATTGGCTACTACCATGTCGCTGACAACTACATCGCAATCTTCAGCCATTTCATTCCTTGCGGCGTCTTTGAGGCGCTCTACCTGTTTGACGGGTTGCTGAATAACCACTCGGATATTCAGCCCGATACGCTGCACGGCGACACTCATGCCCAGAGTCTAACGGTCTTTGGATTAGCTTATCTGTTGGGCATTAAGCTGATGCCGCGCATTCGCAATTTGAGAGACTTAACCTTTTATCGAGCGAGTACTGAAACGCCCTGTCAGCACATAGATGTGTTGTTCTCTGACACCGTAGATTGGGATCTGATCGAGACCCACTTGCCGGACATGCTGCGGGTCGTGCTCTCGATTAAGACAGGTAAGATCAGTGCCTCGACGATTCTTAGAAAGCTGGGCACCAACAGCCGAAAAAATAAACTTTTCAAGGCTTTTCATGCCCTGGGTTCTGCGGTCAGAACGGGCTTCTTGATGGAGTACATTCATAGTGCCAAGCTCAGAGCAAAGGTACAGAGGGCGACGAACAAGAGTGAGTCGTTCAATGCCTTTGTTCAGTGGTTAGCCTTTGGCAATATGGGGGTGCTCAGAACTAACGACCGTGAGGAATTGCGCAAGCGCATCAAGTACAACCATCTGGTGGCCAACTGTGTCGTTCTCTACAACGTCTTTGAGATGAGTCGCATTCTCAATGAGCTGGCCCTAGAAGGTCATCGCATTGACCCGGCTGCGGTTGCTGGCATTAATCCTTATGGCACTGATCATCTCATCCGGCTGGGGCAATACCATCTTGATGACGCTCGTCAGCCGCCGCCGCTGCGTTACGATCTACCGGTCTCGCCACCATCAGAAGCGGCCTGATTTAACGTCTGTTAGTTAGTACTTTTCTGGAAGGTCGATTTTTCGGCGGCTGTAACTCAGTCGTCAAGGCACTTTCAGCCTATGGCTGGATTTTGCAAGAGTCTGGGCCATACCCCCACCTAGCCGCCTATGCTAAGACTTTGGATATCGCTGAGTTTCGAGATATCAACGTCGCCAAGCGGCGGACGTTATTGCTGTGCTTGCTCTATCGGGCACAGGTAAAAATGCGAGATCATCTCGTCGAGATGCTGCTCAAGCGAATGAGAAAGATTGACGCCAGTGCCCGCAGACGCTTGGTGGAGCTACGAGAGAAACATCTGGCACGGACAGAGCGGTTACTGGGACTCTTCAGCCAAACGCTGAGTGTTGCCAAAACAGAGACTAAACCCGTGCCGTTTCATCAGTCGATGCAGACGCTATTGACCGCCGAGGGGGGAGCCGATGCGCTCTTAGCTGAATGCGAAGAGGTTAGAGCCTACAACTCACAGAATCATCTGTCGCTGATGTGGCGGTTCTATTCACCGTTTCGGCGGCGACTGTTTGACCTACTGCGCCTACTCGATATCCAATCAGCCAGTGAGGATTCAACGCTGATGGAGGCGCTGGCACTGGTCTTGGCCCATCAGCACCAGCGGCACAAGCATCTGCCAGCAGAGATTGACCTGAGTTTTATGAGCACTGCGTGGCGTAAATTAGCGATCGCCAACGTCGATGGCCAGCAAAAGCTGGTGCGTCAACACCTGGAGGTCTGCGTTTTTGCGGCGTTGGCAGTGGCGTTGAAAACCGGCGATGCCTACGTCACTGGCTCAGAAGAGTATGCCGACTTTCGAGCGCAGCTATTGCCCTGGGAGGAGTGCGAGCAATCAGTCGCAGAGTACTGCGAGCAACTGGGCATTCCGGCGACGGCTGAGGGCTTCGTCGAACATCTCAAAGCCAAGCTGATAGAGCGATCTGCTGAGGTGGATAGCAAATTGCAAGGTGACGACCAGCTCTCCTTTGATGAAGCAGGCGACCCCGTTCTCAAGAAGGTGCCCGCCGCGCCGATTCCAAAGGATACCGATAAATTCGCTGCTGCCTTAGATGAGCAGATGCCTGAGCGCACGGTGCTCGATATCTTGTGCAACGTCGAGCATTGGCTAAACTGGACGCGGCACCTTGGCCCGCTTTCAGGCTCTGAGCCGAAAATCGCAGATGCCCCAGAGCGCTATATTTTGACCGCCTTTGCCTATGGCTGCAACTTGGGGCCGACGCAAACCGCTCGGCATGTTCGCGGCCATACGACCTATCACCAGCTTTCCTACACCAATCGGCGACACGTCAGCGCTGACACCTTGCAGCGAGCGATCTGCGATATCCTCAACGCCTACCATCGTTTGGACTTACCCAAATGCTGGGGCACAGGAGAAAAGGCCGCTGCCGATGGCAGTAAGTTTGAAACCTATGAGAACAATCTGCTCTGTGAATATCACATTCGCTATCAGGGCTATGGCGGCATTGCCTATCACCATATCTCTGACCAGTACGTGGCGCTGTTCACGCACTTCATTAGCTGCGGGATGTGGGAGGCGGTCTACATTCTCGATGGCCTGATTAAAAATAAGTCCGATATTCAGCCCGGTATCCTTCATGCTGACACTCAAGGTCAGTCATCACCGGTCTTTGGCCTCTCCTATTTAATGGGCATTGATTTAAGGCCGCGCATTCGCAACTGGAGCGATCTCAAACTGCTTAAACCGACAGCAAGCAGTGCCTACGAGTTCATTGAGCCGTTGTTCAAAGGGGTGGCTGACTGGGCGCTGATTAAGACCCACTGGAAGGACTTGATGCGGGTGATGCTCTCTATCAAAGCAGGTAGGCTGATGCCTTCTACGCTGCTTAAAAAGCTCAATAGCTACAGCGGCAAAAGCCGTCTATACAAAGCGTTTAAAGCGCTGGGCAATGTCACTCGGACGCTGTTCCTCTTACGCTATGTTTCTGAGCCAGAGCTGCGGCAGGAGACGACGGCTTGCACTAATAAAGTGGAACAGTTTAATCAGTTCGTTGACTGGGTGTTCTTTGCTAAAGCGGGGTTGATTACCGACAATGACCCACTGGAGCAGGAGAAGCGGCTGCATTATTTGGACTTGGTTGCCAATGCCATCATTCTGCAAAACACCATCGATCTCTCCCAGGCGATTCAGACTGTCAGCGATCAAGGCTTCCCGGTCACGCCAGAGCTGCTGGCGGGCCTCAGTCCTTACCTCACCAGCAAGATTAAGCGCTATGGCGATTACATCCTGGATTTATTGACCAAACCCTTGCCCTTAGAGGAGATCATGGCTTGGCCGATGCGCTTCTCAACGCTCGGCGTAGCTGAGTAGTACACCTTTAAATGACCGCTACGCAAGCATCTCGGGGAGATGTGAGCGGAATTACACGTATCTCGGCTAGGGGTCCTATGGGCATCCTGAGCGGGGTGTTTTGGGCGAATCCATGAGATTTTGGCTAGAGCTAGCACTTTGGGCAGTGCTGATGATATTCATCCACAGCGGGCTATTGCGGGCGGATCGTCGGCACGGCCCCGAGAAATACCCTGATGCTTTTTGGAATTGGCCCCATCGCTTCAAAGAGGGGTTTCAGTATCATCGGAACAAAAACCTACGCTAAGCACCTCTGAATTCTGTACCAATTAAACCTATCTGCCCGCGAGGGGCCGAAACCCTTGATATACCGTTCTATTTTTCTGTACCAATTAGCCCAGTGTCCAACTGGTACAGAAGCCTTCGCCAAAGAAAATCTAAAAAACGAGTTTTGAAAGGTTCTCACCGCAGGGCTTTCAGCCTTAGCGTAGGATCTTGTTCCGTTACTACTCAAGGGCCGGTTATGCAAATAACCCCAATTACAAGTAGCGAAACTGTGTTTTAGGGCCATTTAGTTCATTTCGTGGGTGAGAATCTATGTAGATTTTCACCCACGTTTAAAGCCTTTGTATGTGGACTTAGCCGCTCTGCATTTATGAAATCACTTCAGATAGGCTATGAAAGTACATCTAGTACTTGAAATAATTAACCATTGATGAAGCAACTAAGCTTTAGTAATCTGCTTTCGCTACTTGCAGTATTTTCCTTGCCTTCTGGTGCTTCGGCGGCTTTGACTATGCCGGACTACTGCCATATGGATTATTGCTACCAAACAACAATAGATTCAAAAGAATACGTAGATAGCAATAATAACGGCACCTTGTATCTACTAAAAAAAACGATTGTAACTACCCCAGACACTACTTACTACCCAGAAAGGATAGAAATAAATAGACGGCAGTTTTTTGATCGCTATGGCTCTTATAGCGTTTCGGAACAGTCTGAGAGTTTTGTTTTCTGTAGTCCAACACGTCCAACACTCTTGTGGAAGAACGATGAAGGGCCAGATAGATATAGCGGCGCAGTTCTGGCAATCTTAAACGAGCCGTATGGCTCCAACTACACAGGTTATCAAACGTACTTGGCCGCTTGCCATAACCTAGTTGGCCCAGACTATTTCACGTTTTCCACTTCTGCGATGCTGCTTAGAGAGGGCTACAACACTTCTTACTTCAGCAATTATGCCGATATAGCCTTTACTACAGATAATATAATGTCGATTATGCAGTAGTTCTATTAGACCCTGGCTTAGGTTAACCAGGGGAGAGCAGGCTATGGCTGGTGATTGCCGTGGCGCTCACAGATTTCAGCCAGTTTGGAGACTAGGAATCCAGCACCAGGCGCTGAAGCTTGCTCACCATCTTTTCGAGCTGGGCTACTCTGGCCACCAATGGCAACTTAGGACGCTTGCCCAATTGCCGAGCGATCGCAGTTTCTAGAAACTCGCTGCGATTCATCCCGGCACCAGCAGCAGCGCTGTCTATTTCTGCCAGAAAGTCACCTGAGACACGGCACCCGATCATCACCGTCTTAGACTGGCTCATTTGTACTATCCTGCTAGCGCTGTTATCTCATCATAAGACAGGCGCTCATCACTTTGAGATGAGACTGAGAGGGGTAAAAATACCCCGTTCTCACTGTGAGATAGTCCACCGGCCTATTTTGGACTAAATAAAAAAACGCCCTAAAGCTTTACTGTCAGTTCGTTTTATGTGTTTTGACTGTTTGCTGTATCAGCAACTAGTCAAGCTGGGCTAAATCTCTGAAACCCTTGATATATATCCGTCTTCGCCTTTAGTCCATTTTTCGAGCTGGCCTAATATGGACTAATCTCATTAGTCTCACGGGATGAATCAGAAAAATGGCATTTGAGACTAGGGCGCGGTGCTTTGGTCTCAACATGATATTTTATTGCTCAACCTGAGACATTGTCTTAGCTCTTAGCCTCTGCTCTCCTGACAATTTCGCGTGCTATGTCTTCCACCACTCGCTGTACGTGAGACTGTTGTTCTTCTTCTGCTTCTAGGCCTTTGTCAAGCGCCTCTTCAAACATGAAAAACTCATCATCTTCAGAATGAAAAGACTCATACTCATCCCCATCCTCTTCATACTCATACTCTTCATAATTAGAAGACTCACACCCTGCATAATTAAAAGACTCAGCCTCAAGATTAGACTCGATTTCTTGAAATTCTTCAAGAGGCAACTCAGCCCAAAAACCAATTTCTTCTTCTAGGCTTTCTTTAGTCAGCAGTTCTTCAAAAGCTTCGCCATATCGAAAGTCGATTGACTTCTTTCTTTTTCTTTTATGTTGGAACCATTTTCTTACTTGAAACCATCTTCTTACTTGAAACCATCTTCTTATTCGGAACCGTCTTCTTGCCTTTTGCTGGTGCTGAAGTGCCTCAGCGAGGTCAAGCCATTGAAATTCCCTAAGCGCTTCTGGCAAAGGAGTGTCGTCTAACAGCAGTGGCAATACATCTTTGTTTTGACTAACTGCGGCCTGCCATTCTTTCTCTACTTCTTCTGACTTACTCGAATGCCAGCACCAGAAAATGAGCATCAACCCAGCCTGCTCGATAGCATCGCTAAGTTCAATTCGCCATTTCTTGCCCAGACGAATTTGCTCAGAGTCTAGAAAAATACTTGGATCGAAAACGCGGAGCAGCTTTACCACTGGTGCCACCAGCGCAGCATCATGGTGGCTGTAGGAAACGAATGCGTTGATTCTGGTGCTATCAGTCATGGATGTTGATCCGTGCTGTCAGGACTACGTTTGGAGCTATGACAACTAATACCACGCAGACTCTGAAGTCTCAGGGTGAGCTTGGATGGGCAGTCGGCAAAACCGTACAGATGGCCCGATCCAGGCAGACAAAATATTAAATCCTTCGCGTCCACTGAGTAACCGGCTCGAAGATCTGCCAGAATGGAATCGCAAACAAAAGCCCCCGGTTATGGAGACCGAAGGCTTTTGAATATCCGAGGATATTTTTGATTGTTACACCATCAATATAGCTCACTTGCTTACTTGCCTAAATCTAGGCCAAATAAGCGTCAGTATGCAGCGGTAAAAAAGCTGAAAGCCTTGCCAAAAGAGGAAAAGTGATGAACGCTTGAGAAAGACAAAATACCCGAGGTTCATCACCATGTCTACA
>JBAQZP010000019.1:0-8352 GCA_049791095.1 Phormidesmis sp. | reverse complement strand
ATTAAGGTGGCAAAAGATGAGTTAGAACCGTTCGAGCAACAATGGCAGCGTTCTGAGACGTTGCCTAAGTGGGATGTGACGATTGTTCCGACATAAACGGTAGATTATTTACTTGCGAGTCCCCTATATGAACGCGCGAAAGCTGGGATTGACCCAGACGGCATCGTCTACGATAGCCGAAATATCAGAACGGACAGGCCAACGGATTGATGCGGGCCATCACCGCGCTAATCGGGGAGCCGTCATCGAAGTGCCTCAACGACGAGACCCCTTAGCCGATGTCTGGGCCAGCGAGCTAGAGCCGATGTTGCGCAGAGAGCCGAGACTGAAACCAACCACGTTGTTTGAGTATCTACAAGAAGCCCATCCGGGCGAGTATGACAAAGTGCTGCGGACGCTACAGCGCCGGGTACGCGAGTGGAAAGCGCTGCATGGGCCGGAGCCAGAAGTGATGTTCATGCTGCGTCATGAACCAGGGGTGATAGGACTCTCAGACTTCACGAAGCTGAAGGGAATGGACATCACGATTAACGGCCAGCCGTTCGAGCACCTGATCTACCACTACCGTTTGGCCTACAGCGGCTGGCAATATGCGCAGATTATCCAGGGTGGTGAGAGCTTCGTGGCCCTGTCCGAAGGCTTGCAGAATGCCCTATCAGCGAGCGGTGGAGCACCGAAAGAGCATCGCACCGATAGCCTGAGCGCGGCCTACCGCAATTCGGGCGGGCATCGCACGAAAGAACTGACGCGGTTCTACGACGACCTGTGCGAGCACTACCGGATGGTGCCGACGAGAAACAACAAAGGCAAAGCGAACGAGAACGGGTCGGTGGAGAGTCCACACGGCCATTTAAAGAACCGGATCAAGCAAGCCATCTATCTGCGCGGCAGCGCTGACTTTGAGAGCATTGCTGACTATCAGGCGGTGATAGACCAGGCCGCTGCTGGCCTCAATCGGCAGTGCGAAGCTAAGTACGAAGCAGAGAAATCCGTGCTGCAACCGCTGCCCAAACGCCGCGTCGCGGACTACGAGATCCTCAGCGCCAAAGTTAGCTGTCACAGCACGATAGAGATCCGCTGCATTCTCTACAGCGTGCCGTCACGTCTGATAGGCCAGCAGGTCGAGATTCATCTCTACCACGACCGGCTAGTCGGCTACTTTGCGCGTCAGCAGGTGTTCGAGCTGGGACGAGTGCGCATCGCAGGTAAAGGGCGACGGCGCGGGCGCTGCATCGACTACCGGCATTTGATAGGCGGCCTCCGAAAGAAGCCGCGTGCCTTCCTCTTCTGCAAGTGGCAAAGCGATCTGCTACCGACCGCCGAGTTCCGTCAGCTCTGGCAGCAGTTGAAGTGTCAGTTTGAACGCGACCAGGCCGCTGTGCTGATGGTCGAAGCGCTTTACATCGCCGCCACTTACGACCAAGAACAAGCGGTTTGTGACTACATGACCAAGGCTTCGGAAAAGAAGCAACTGACGCTAGCACGGCTGCAACAACAGTTCATCCCTAGCGCGGTGGCCGCCTTGCCGCCGATAGCCACGCAACAACATTCTCTTGATAGCTATGACCAACTCCTTAACAGCTCAAACGACAACCAAAACAACAGCAGCAACGACACCGAAGACGACAGCGACAGCCAGTCCGTACCAACAGTTGAGCGCCCTGCTCAAACAGCTCAAGCTCACCAACATGCTTACCCACTGGGAAGCTACCGAGAGCCGCGCTTTGCAGCAACAATGGTCTTATGCGCAATTTTTACTCAGTTTGTGCCAACAGGAAGCAGACAGAAGAGACCAGATGCGGCTAAAAAGAGCAAAAAAAGAAGCTCAGCTACCCGCCGTAAAAAGTTTGACCAACTTTGAGTTTGACCACTGCCCAAGCTTCAACCCTGCGCCTTTGATGCAACTAGCCGACGATGACAGTTGGCTAGATAGCGCCACCAACTGCTTATTTTTCGGGGCCTCAGGCGTAGGGAAAACTCATCTAGCACTCGGGTTGTCGCAAGCCATGCTCGAAGCCGGACGGCGCGTCAAGTTCTTCAATGCGCTCGCGCTCGTTCAACAGCTTCAGCAAGACAAACAACAACTGCTGTTGCAATCGCGCTTAAAGAAGCTTGACCGCTTTGACCTGCTTGTCCTCGACGACCTGGGCTACGTACAAAAGTCTGAGGCTGAAACCTCTGTGCTCTTCGAGCTGATTGCTCATCGCTACGAGCGTAAGAGCTTACTCATCACCGCTAATCAGCCGTTTAGCAAGTGGGAGAGGGGGTTTGAGTAGTAATGGAGCAGAAACGTACGCTAAGGCTGTATCCCTTTAATGTCAGGGGATGTAGCCATTAAAATCAGCCGTGTCATGAGGAATCGTCTTTAGCAGCGTATTGATCTCATCGAGTTCAGCCTCCTCTGGGTCGAAGGAACTGCCCACCCATTCGAGCCGAAACGCATGCTCAGGATGATCAGGGTCTTTGATAGCTTCTAGCAACGTCTGATAGCCCCAGGTTCCGCCACAATCTTCGGGTGGACAGGCTCGCTTAGCCTTAATGCAAACAGGATAGCTAGTGTCACTCTCAGCGGTAAGCACCTTCTCAACCAAGACTTCATGCTCCCAAGAATCGCCGAAGTCATAGGTATAGAAGAACTTGAACTTCTCACCCGTAATGACTTTGCTCAACTTGACCGACTGCTCATCGCGCATATCCAATTCATCGAGGCCCAGGTCAGGCATGCTCATCGAGTACTCCATCCCCTGAATCGAAAACGAGTGCAGGTGGGAACTCGTCCACCCCATGGCAAACTGAATGACCCAGTGCAGATGCCCTAGCGTGATATCACTGCGCACCTGCACCCGTCGCCAAATCGGTGGCCGGATATCTCTGAGCGTAATTTTGAGCTGGTAAACAGACTGTGATTTCTTGCGAGGAGCCATTTTAGATTTTGAGGGCTGAAAATCAGGATGAGTTTGCCGGTGCCGTTTGACGATCTCAGTTACGGTCGTTTTGCTGAGCTTCAAGTCATGAGCAATCGTGCGATAAGAAACCTTATCTTCCACCATCTGGATCACCTTTGGCGCGAGGAGGTCAGACTTAATGCGTTGACCCGGTTGCCTGCCTAGTGCCTTTCCCCTAGCCCTGGCTGCGGCTAGCCCAGAGCGCACCCGCTCACTCACTAAGTCGCGCTCAAACTCTGCCAGCGCTGCCATCATCTGAGCAATCAGCCGCCCTTGAGGCGTCGCTAAATCGAACTGGAGTCCGGTTTGAGCTATTAGGGAGACAGCCCAGCTCTGTAAATCCTGTAGCGTCTGAATCAGATCTAGGGTGCTGCGGCCCCAGCGGGTCAGCTCGGTCACCAAAATGGCATCAACCTTACGCGCCTGCGCCAGAGCCATCACCTTCTGTCGTTCAACCCGATTTTGTTTTGTGCCGGAGGCTGTTTCCTTCCAAATGCCAACAACCTCGAAATCAGCTTTCTTGGCATAGGCCAATAAGTCTTGCGCCTGCCTGTCACAAGATTGATCAGTTGTCGAGACGCGACAATAGATGGCGACCGTTTTTTGTACCAATTGAACCCCTCGGGAAATAGAGGGCTGAAACCCTTACTATGTCGTGCCGTTTTACTGTACCAATCAGACTATACTCTGAATGGTACAAATTATTGCAGTAATCGCGCAATACTCTACATACTCTACGATCACACATTCGCTGCCAGCTTCTGCAATTGGCAGTCTCCACGATCATAGACTCACCCCCTAAGTGAGGTGGAGCGCGAGTAAGTACAGGCTATAGCAATCGCCTTTGCGCTCCATCTCATTTAGGGGGACTTTTGAGATGAAGGAAGCCATAAAAACTCATGTATGAGACTCAACCATCTCAGATTGGGATATATCTTTTTGAGGGGATGTGCAAAAATCCCAAATTTAAGCCGTCTGCATGATAGCCTTCAGATGTTTAATAGCTTGACGGTTTAACTTTTTATGTTTTTAACCTGTTAACAGGTTCACATGTTCACAGTTCAGCATCTTAACGGCTTAAGGCTTCAGCATGTTAAAAATAGCGATCGCCACGAATAAGGGCGGAAGCGGGAAGACAACTACGGCAATAAATCTAGCAGTGGCAGCAGGTGATGGGGCATTGATAGTGGATTTAGACCCACAGGCTTCAGCGGTGGTTTGGGGTGAACAACGCGACGGCGAAGATCCAGGAGTGCTAGGTATTCAGGGTTATCAGCTTGAAAAGGTACTGAATAGCGCTAAAGATAACGGAGCCGAGTTCGTATTTATAGATACGGCTCCCCATAGCGAAACAGCAGCGCTCGCCGCTTGCCGTAATGCCGATTTAGTTTTGTGCCCCTGTCGGCCTTCCCTGGCAGATATCAGAGCGCTTACCCACACGGTTGATTTGGTGAAATTAGCTAAGGCTCAAGGCGTTGTAGTTCTCAATGCAGTACCTACGGCAGGGCTGAAGATAGATGCCCAAAATGCACTCCAATCCATCGGCCTTCCCCTTTGCCCGGTTTCGATTGGGCAGCGCGTAGCCTTCAATCATTCCTTTACAGCAGGGCAAGGCGTAACCGAATACGAACCTAACGGGAAAGCCGCTGCCGAAATTGCCCAGCTTTGGCGGTGGGTACTTAAGGAATTGAAGAATTAACACGCTGAAGCCTTAATGTGTTGACAGGTTAAAAAGTTCACAAGCTGAGGAATTAACAGGTTAAAAGATGGTTAAACGAAAATCACTTACAGATGCGATCGCAACTGACGCCGGGATAAAAACGAAGGAACCGACTGAAGCACCCCTCGAAACCGAACAGCCCGCTATGCCGAAATCGAAGAAAACACCCGCCCGCCGAAACACGAAGATGGTCGGCGGCTATTATCCTCTGGAGGTGAACACACAAGTTCGGATACTGGCGGCTGAACTGGGCATCACCCAACAAGCGCTCCTTGCCCGCGCCCTGAACCAGTTTTTTGAAGCCAATGGGAAAAACCCAATAGCGCCCGAATAGTCAAAACATTCAAGCGTTAAAGTGTTAAATAAGTAAAAAATCAACATGTGAATGTGTTAACAGGTTAAATCGTTGAAGAGTTCCCAAAGTGAAATAGCGGGTGGAGCGAGGATATAATATGGCTATCAATCTGAACAGCGGCCAGCAAAAAACCTATGATGCCATTTGGGAAGAGCCGATAAATCGGAAGCTCAAATTTTCTAGAGTCGATGGCCTGCTAAGTGCGATTTGTGAGAAAAGAACTGCTCGCAAAGGCTCTCCAAACGTTGCTTTTGAGCATAGAGCGAAGAGCTGGGGAATGCACCGCCCTCATCCTGACAAGGGACTAAAAAGGAACTACATCAGGGAAATACGGGAATTTTTAATAGCCAGTGGGCTTAAGGAGGAGATTGAAGAAAATGGTTAACACTATTTCTCATCGCGGTTATTTAGGCGAAGTGACTATAGACATCGAAGATAACTGCCTCTACGCAAAGCTCATCAATGCCCCTGGGGTCTTTTTCACTTGTGAAGGTGAAACCGTTGATGAGCTAGTGAAAGCTTTCACTAGCTGGATTGATGAGTACGCTACTGGTTTTGGTGAGGCTGATTTCACCGTGGTTGCACCTCAATCACTTGTAGCTGCATAATCCTTCAGACAGAAAACGCATTGGCTTTGCGCGTTTGCTTGAGATCGCACTTTTCATCGTTTCTAGCCTTATGGCTGGATTTTGAAATAGTCGGGGCCATACCCCCACTTGGTGTGATCGCCTTCAGCCTTATCCCGAACCTGCTAGCGACTGAGCTGATGTTGCCATTTTGCTCAACTGTCGCCTTGCTTCGGCCTCTAGGATTGGGTCACCCGACTTCACCCACGCCTGTAGCTCCGCTCGATACTCATCCTGAGAGCGCCGTTGCTGCGCCTGCTGCTGCCGCATTCTGTTTTCCTCTGCCTGCGCTTGCTGATTCGCCTTAACGACCTGCAAAGCCCATTGAATGTTCAAGACCAACTGCTCAGGCGGTGCGGTTCTCTCTGCCTCTGTTGGGTGCTGTGTGTTCTCAGATAGCCTAGAAGCCTTTGCTGGTGGGGTATTACGGCCTGCTTCTGTTTCGGCACGGTTTATTAGCTCCGCCTGATCGCTGAAAGCCTTGTTAACTGGCTTATTACAGCCTATTGCTCCCAATAAGCTTGTAGGGGAAGAAGCCAAGGTTGCGCCCTTAGCGCTAGCCTTGGCTTCCCTCTCATGAAGAATCTGGGGGGCCGGGGAGTCTCCTACAAGCCGTTGCTGTTGTTCGGCTATAAAGACGGGGTGCCAGAGGTCTTTGTGGTTATAGAGGGTACTGCCAGAGATGCCAGCGGCACAGAGTAGGTTATATCGAGGCGTAATGCTATCAGGCCATGCGTCCTGTTCACAGAAGGTGACTACAAGCTGCTGAATGTTCTCGCGGGCTTCTGCTTGCTGCTGCTGGTTCCAGGTGGGGCCAGTGCTCTCTATGGGTGTTTTAGCTGCTTTACCAATGCCATAGGGGAAATATTTTTCTTTCCCTTCGATAGAGTGCGCCCATTCCGTTGCTTTCTTTTCGAGGTCACGGCGATGACCGCAGTAGTCCTTAAAACCCGGTAGCGCTCTAGCAACTTTCACGATGTCGTCGATGAGTGCTTGACCGATTAAAGGGACATCCGCATAGAGGGTATGACCAAAGATGTAGGAGCGCATGGCGATCCGCCCGAGTATATGGTTCGTCTGGCCTCGCCCTGTCCAGCCCGGTTCAATCTCCGCATTGAGGTCGTTGAGAAACTTGTCAGCTTTGCCGGTGATGCGGTAAATTTCGCGCCGCGCCTGTCGGATGGTCTGTTTGAGGACTTTTGCATTGATATCGTTATGGCTGGCGGCTAGATGCCACTGTCGGACGAATGCTGCTTGAGAGCTAGCAATGGGCTGTAAGTCATCGTTGAGCAGGTAGGAGCCTTGCTGAAGGGGCAGACGATGGCCGTTGAAGAGGCTGATGCTGCCGTCAGCGGCGAAGGGCTTGCGATTAGGAAAGACCTCTAGCCAGCCGGGTTTGATTTTGAAGCCAGCGTTTTCTAGCAGTGCGGTGATCGCGAGTGCGAGCTGCCAGGAGGGTAAGGGTTCATCGCAAGGTAGATAGACATGTAGCCCTTGGCTATCTGAGCTAGTGATAGAGAGATGAGCAACGAGGCCCAACGATTCGAGGGCTTCACAGATGCGACCCAGCGCGAGCGGATCGTTTTTGGGATGGTAGGGACTGCCCTTGTCAATGTCGAGCAGACCGTAAGCAGTCTGAGGGCCAGGGCGAACGCCGTAGAGATAAGTCCCTTGAATGATCAGCCGGTCGGAGAGGGCATGACTGGTTTCGGTTTTCCAGTCGGGCTTGGTGCCGGGGTCAGGATGAGGGGCGAAGAGATAGTCAAAGCGATGGGGCCAGAGGTCGAGGAATTCGTTGAGCGTTTCTTCGACGTAGATGAAGAGAGGGGCGGACTGCTTTTTCTTGTTGGAGGCGGTGCGATTTCCTTTTGGGGCTTTGCGATCGCGCTTCTTTGAAAATTGTTGGAAACTTTGAGAAGGGCTGGAATGGTTGTCTAATCTGTGTTCTAGAGAACGTAGATCGTCTCCATCACTGGACTGCTGCCGCAGCCCGCTAAAATCGGGTAACATAGTGCATACATGCCCCCGCCCAGGGAAGCATTAGTGAATCCCATCGGTTTCTGTTGAAAATCAATAACTGCATTCCCTACCAAGAAGCACAGTTATTAGATTTTGAAGCCCGTGGGTTTTGCTTTTTTAAAGCGGTTTAGACCTTTTAGTCTGAGCCGCTTTTCGTTGTCTGTTTTTCCATTTGGATCGATGTGCGATCACCGCCCCTGGTTTCTCCTGGTGGTTGATAGTTCGGAGGCAGTTGGTGATTTGCAACAGCGTGAGCTGCAAGCAATCGTTCAATGTAAGTGCTGAACGATTTAACACCTGATTTATTGCTCAGATGATCTATAGCATTCAGTAGCTCCTCATCTATGGATATGGTTCTTCGCTTTCGCGGCATGTCTGGGTAAGTCAATGTGTATTCTCCTCCACAATCGCATACCGCGCACTTTACTAATCAAAGCGCGTTTTTTGATTTATGACTATATCTGTAAGATAGCCTAAATTAATCGCCTTTGATAATAAAAAGTATTATCAAAACGCGCACTTTGATCTACAGTTAGCACATGGCAATCGAGGTGAGCTTCTTGGGGTATGGCCCAGACTCTTGCAAAATCCAGCCATAGGCTGAAAGTGCCTTGACGACTGAGTTACAGCCGCCGAAAAATCGACCTTCCAGAAAAGTACTAACTAACAGACGTTAAATCAGGCCGC
>JBAQZP010000018.1:0-5414 GCA_049791095.1 Phormidesmis sp. | reverse complement strand
ATTAAGGTGGCAAAAGATGAGTTAGAACCGTTCGAGCAACAATGGCAGCGTTCTGAGACGTTGCCTAAGTGGGATGTGACGATTGTTCCGACATAAACGGTAGATTATTTACTTGCGAGTCCCCTATCTACACTTCCCCAGCCCACCTGCCGCAGCTATTGCCAGTTTATGCGATCGCTCGCCACCCAGCCCTACGCCATCCAAGCCACCGCCTTTTGGGCCATCGAACTCGCCTACAACCAGGGCTGGCAAAACCACACCCCCATGAGCGAACCCTACACAGAATTTGCCGACCGCTGGGGCAACTCTAACTTTACCAACTATGTAAAAGTGCTACAGCAGCAGGCCGACACTGCGCTAGCGACAGCCAGTAAAGTCGAGCGATCGCAGGCCGCGAATGTCTTCTTAAAAGTCACCCAGCTTGAAGAAGACTTCTGGCAAATGGCATTCGTGGCCAGCAGCCTTTAGCGCCCTCGAATAATCTTGCAATGATAAAAAGCATGAAGCACAGTAGCGATTTTTCAAAGACTGTCTATTGTAGTAGTGTCCAAATTGAAATCGCTCAAATCAAAGCAACATAACCAGAAAAAACTATGGAATGGTATCTCAACGCTATTCAAAACCACTACGCAGACTTTGAAGGCAGAGCCAGACGCGCTGAGTTCTGGTATTTTGTGCTGTTCAACATCCTCATTTCCCTGGCGATTTCAGTGGTGGGTTCTGCCCTGGGCAACAATATTTTAGGCCACCTGGTGAGTCTACTCAGTGTCCTTTATTCGCTAGGAGTTCTTATCCCCAACATAGCCGTCACCACCCGACGGCTGCACGACACGGGCCGTAGCGGTTGGTGGCAGCTCATTGGGTTTATTCCTCTCATTGGTGCAATCGTGCTACTTGTCTTTTTAGCCCAAAAAGGCGACTTCGAGCGTAATCAGTACGGCCCCTCTCCTCGCAACAGCCCAGTTGCCTAAGACGCTAGCTTGGCGCTGGCCAATTCAACGCAGCGTCATATCCAACAGAATTAAATCCAGCGGCTTCTTGCGAGCAATCTCTAGCGCCTGCCGTCCGGTGCGCGCTTCAATCACTATCCAGTCCGTTTTCATTGACCCTAACGCTGGATGTGCTGGCCAAAGAAACACAGACTTCTATGATTTCAGCCGCCCTCGCCCGAAGGCTCCGAAGCTGTTTCCGTTAAGCCACTTTAAGCGATCGCCTGCGCACCATCACCGCGATCGCCCCCGCCCCTGCCATCAAGCCCAACACACCCGCTGGTTCTGGCACCTCTTCAGCAGCGTCTTTGTCAGCAATCGTCTTGAGCGCTAGCTGGGCGATCGCCCCATGCCCTGCCTCAGTCGGATGCACATTATCCCAAAACAAAAACTCATCGGGATTCTCACAAATACCATCGAACACAAATCTTGGCTGAAAGTTAGTCAAACAAGACTCTGTAACGTTCTTGAAGCCAAAGGATGCCGGATTCTCGATTGCCTTTGCAAACAGACCATTCAAGTCCAGCTCAATAATATCAGCCCCAGAAGTCGCCTCTAGCGCAGTTAGCTTTTGAGCTAATAGCTGATTGTGCTGAGCAGAAAGCCCACTGAGCAGCGCTGCGCTTTCGGGATTAGCTTGATTAAGCGTGGCCACAAAAGGCTGCAAACTTAAATCAGGTAAGTTGCTCACCAACACATGCTTAGCACCTGCACCCACCAGAGCTGCCACTGCATTGGCCAAATTATCGGTCACCTGATTGGGCAGCAAGTCTAAAGGAACCGTCAAAGCAGCCGGATTAAAAAAGGCTTCGTTATAGTCATTGCCCCCCGCTAGCAGCAGATAAAGCGCATCCGGGTCGGGTGGGGCCAGTGCGCTCAAAACGCCAAACGTCTCAATCTGCTGTCGCAGCCCCGGCAGCAGTGAGCTGCCCACATTAACATCCGAACTCAAACTGCCACCAAACGCAAAATTAATGCCGTCAGTCGGCAAAAGCGTCGTACCAGCAAACAAACCTGGCAGCACATCAGTAGATAGCGCCGGTTCCAAATCCAGCGCATCCGCCACCTGCTCGACCCAGATTTTTCCGTTAGAAAGCTTTTGATCGTAGGGTGGCGAAGGCGGCAAACCCGTCAGATTAAACAAATTGCCCGCATCCATCAGGCTATCGCCAAAGATATTGAGCCCGGTAATCTCAGCTTTTGCCAAGGCAGGAACCGGTAAAAAACAGACAATAGAAGCGCTGGCAGCCAAAAGCCGACTGGCAATTTTGCCAGGCAAAGGCTTCGCCATCACGGACACAGGCCGTTCCATCATGTTCATCGAGCTGTCTCTGTTATGAATTGTTTAAAGCGAGCCCCTAACTTATAGAAGCCGCTGCTGTTGAATGCAAGCTAAAGTACCTTTAACTTCATGAAGTTTGTAAAGCTACGATGTAGCCCCGATGAAATGAGGCAACGCAGCCCCAGAACAAGGCACTGATGACATCAGATTTAGGATTTACCTACGAGTTAATGCTGACCCTCGGGGCCGCCGCCGTTGGTGGCTATGTGGCCAATCGACTGCGACAGCCCGTACTGCTCGGCTACTTGGCTAGCGGTTTGCTGATTGGCCCGCTCGGCATCCGCTTAATTACCGACACAGACAATGTTCAAGAGCTAGCTGAACTGGGCGTGGCCTTTTTGCTGTTTGCCCTGGGCGTACAGTTTTCGCTAGCAGAGCTAAACCGGGTTCGCAATGTTGCCCTACAAGGTAGCTTGTTTCAAATTGGCTTGACGACAGGATTGGTAAGTGCGATCGCCCTGACTTTCGGCTGGGTAAACCATCTCCCCCAAGGCATTTTTTGGGGCGCTTTGCTATCCCTTTCCTCCACCGCCGTCGTCCTCAAAACGCTGACAGAACGCGGCGAAACCAACACCCGCCATGGTCAAATCATGCTGGCGATCCTGATCGCCCAAGACCTCGCTTTAGGGTTAATGCTAGCAATTCTCCCTGCGATTAATCTGCCGGGGCCGCTTTGGCAGGTGATTGGTTTGGTGCTGCTCAAGGTTATAGGATTCTTGCTAGCGGCCCTAATTGCCGGACGCTGGATCATTCCAGTCATCATCCGTCAGATCACCCGCACCGAAAGCAGTGAACTCTTTTTGCTGACGCTAATTTCGCTATGTTTGGGCGTAGCTTTGGTAACCGCTCAGCTCGGTCTCTCGATTGAAATTGGGGCCTTCGTCGCCGGATTAATGATTGCCGAAATTGACTACGCTGACCATGCCCTAGCCAAGGTGCTACCCCTGCGCGACACCTTTGCCAGTTTGTTCTTTGTCTCTATTGGGATGCTGATAGATCCCACAGTACTGGTCGATAATGCCGGGCGTATTTTGGGCCTGGTGAGCTTTGTGATGGTCGGCAAAGCGCTGATTGTATTGCCCATTGTGCTGTGGTTTGGCTATTCTCTAAAGACAGCGGTGCTGACTAGCTGCGGTATTAATCAAATTGGTGAATTCTCTTTTGTGCTGGCGCTCGTCGGCTTACAGAACAATCTGATTACGCAAGATACCTATCTCTTACTGTTGGGCACCACTGCAATTACCCTGGTGCTCACACCGCTGTCCTTTCGGTTGGCGATGCCTCTGTCTGACTGGCTTTACCATCAGCCCAGGCTGTCATCTTTCCTGCGGCAGCGAGAGTCAGGCCAGCATGATCGAGACCATGAATCCATTTGCAACCATGTGGTTGTCGCGGGCTATGGCCGAGTGGGCCGGGTAATTGTGAACTTATTGCAGCAGCGAAACTATCCAGTGCTGGTGCTAGAAAATAGCGAGGCAGCCGTGCAGACGTTACGGCGTGAGCACATTCCGTTTGTTTTAGGCGATGCAGATTCAGAGCTAATTTTGGCAAAGGCGGCGCTGGGCGAGGCAAAAGCGTTAGTGATTGCTTTACCCGATCCGACCAGCACGCGGCTATTGCTAATCAGGGCAAGGGCGATCGCACCCCACCTTGACATCATTGCTCGCGCTCATACCACCCCAGAACTCGATCAGCTCAGCCAGCTCGGTGCCCAAGAAGTGGTTCAACCCGAATTTGAAGCGGCCCTAGCCCTCAGCGTTCACCTACTTGGCACCCTCGGAGAAATCGATGACCAGCTCGGTGTCACCATAGCTCGCATCCGGGCAAACCACTAT
This sequence comes from Phormidesmis sp., assembly GCA_049791095.1. Lineage (GTDB taxonomy): Bacteria > Cyanobacteriota > Cyanobacteriia > Phormidesmidales > Phormidesmidaceae > Phormidesmis. Next base: position 1,248 of record JBAQZP010000018.1, on the reverse strand, counting down.
CGCAGCATTCGCGGCAATGACCTTCCCTAAAAAGATCTTTTCATACAGCCTTTTAGGGATGCTCTTAAGCAAAACACCGCCATAGCATAGAGATAGCTTGCATGAATTGACGCCTAATAATTTTTCTTTGATTTGCACGTCAGTGACAAACAGAAAATGACTAAGCTGAGGCAGTAAACTGTTGTATCCGGCCATTGTTTTAGTTACTGTTCGCTATAAAAGAGAATGACCACTGTAAATAGGAACAAAGATTGCAGAAAAGCAGCCAGCACAAACTCTAGGACAGGCGACCTTTTGCAATCAACCGCTAGCGTACAAACCAGCCGAGAACAAACAGAGAAAGCCCATTCTCCTCCCTCCAAAAGCAGGCCAAAAGCAGAAAAAACAGGCCCGGTACATATTGCACCAGACCTGTCCTCTTGTGATATCGCCATCCTGGCCGTCCAACCTTTATCGCTTGTCTACGCCCGCAGCGCCACCACTTCAATTTCAACCAGCCACCCCGGATTCACCAGCCCAGCTACCTGCATTGCCGAGCGAGAAGGCAAATTAGGCTGTTCTTCCGTCCCAAAAAACTGAGTATAGCCCGCCATAAAGCCCGCAAAATCCATCCTCCCTTCCAAACCAGGATCGCCCACCAGAAACGCCTGCATCTTCACCACATCTGCCATCGTCAGATCCAATTCTGTGAGAATGCCTTGAATCTTTTCCAGAACATTCACTGTCTGTGCTTCGGTATCACCAAAGGCAGCAATGGTGCCAGGTTCTGCTGTTTCATCAGTCACAGCAGGCACCTGACCGCTCAAATAAACCAGCGTGGCATCTGCGGGAATTTCGACAGCCAGGGCAATCGGAAAATCCGACCCCGGAATGGGGTGACGAATAACCGTTTGCGCTGCCACACCCACCGACAAACTGACCACCAGGCTCACGGCCATCAGTACGGTTAGTACAGTTCTTTTCCAAAATATCGACATAGCTTTAAATCCTGATTACAACATTTAGACACGGCAAGCGTAAGCCTGAAAAGGCCGTTTTTAGCGTAACCTTTGATACACCAGTCCTCCCTTTTTAAGGAGATGGGGATGACTTTATTCATTAAGCTGTCTGTAGTCTGTCTATAGATCAATGGCACTGACTTAAGAGGAGGCAAAAGGTAGAAAAAGGCTGCAAGGTCTGATAGATATACATCAGCGCCTTGCAAGCCACAAATAACACTTTCTACTATGTCTCAATCAGCCAAAATAC
>JBAQZP010000017.1:0-27412 GCA_049791095.1 Phormidesmis sp. | reverse complement strand
ATTAAGGTGGCAAAAGATGAGTTAGAACCGTTCGAGCAACAATGGCAGCGTTCTGAGACGTTGCCTAAGTGGGATGTGACGATTGTTCCGACATAAACGGTAGATTATTTACTTGCGAGTCCCTAACCATCAACACAGTTTTTCAAAGTACAGTTTTTCAAAGTGTCGGTCAGAGCTGCCAACCGTTGTTCAAAAACTTGGTCATGGCTAAGAAAAGGTTTACATTTGGCTAAACGGGTAAGTCGTCGGACGATCGCACCTTCATCAGCAGCGATCGCATATTGCAAACTGTCTGTGTTATTCATTGCGCCAAGGTAATGGCGAGCAGCGATCGCACCAGAGCGCAGCCCCCGACCCCAGCGAGGATAGTTTATCAGCGGTGGCAACCGGCAAGGGCGATAGGGCAGTTGCATCGAGGCACACCAGTCTTGCCACTTAAAGGCGTAAATACGAGGACTGGTTACTACCGGAATCCAGGCCATGCATGGGGCATCGGCGGCGATCGCCCCATGCATGGCCTCTGCTAAAACCAGCTCGCTAGCGCCAATTGCTTTTAAGACATCTTCTATCGGCCAGCGCGGATCGATATAGCGAATGTTTGCCTGCTCGCAGATGCGCTGCCAGGTTTCAGCGGCGGCAGTAGCGCTGTGAATGTGTGGCATAAAGCTACAGCTTGTGCGATCGCTCTGAACAACAACTGGAGCAATTGGAGAGGTAAACAGTTTGGCAATTAAGATGCCGCCGTCTGCGATCGCCATCTTTGGCGGCAATCCCAACTGCCTGGCTGAAAGTGGCCCGCGCACGCAACAGATTTTCCAGTTATTAGGAATCTGTTCTACTGGCTGTTCATATCCAGCTCCGGTGCTAAAAATAACAACTTTTTCAGCAGACTTTAGCCGCTCTGCTAGCTTGCTATTCAGTAACGTGCCCGTACCTACAAACAGGGTTGAACTATCTTGATCGAACAAACCAGGGCATAGCTTTGGCCATAGCCACTGGTTTAGCTCATCGCCAAAGTTAGGCTGTTTATCTTCTCTTTGATAGTAAAAAAGTTTCATTGTTGTTTTACATTTAATCACGGCAGCGAAGATAACAAGATAGCACCGCATTATTCAAAAAGTAATTCGGAGCCCATGTTTCGGTCTCAAAATTTGCGCTAATTACCCGAGATGCTAAACCTTACCAAACCTATTTTCCGCAGGCTGAGCTGATATTGCCTTAGGAAAACCCGAAGCGTGCTAGCTGGGTAGAATCTGGTTTAACCAACGGCGACTTCGTCTTTTGGCTTTATCGAAATAGCTGGCAGACTGTGCGGCGAGGATTGCCTGTTTTCGCTGGCGGGGGGAGTAGCTGCGCCAGTCGAGGTAAGCGGGAATGGCGATCGCCTCTAAAAATACCTGCCACTTGCGCGCTATCTTTTCGGGCGTGTAATCTTGGGCTTTGATATGACCTTGCACGAGGAGCGATCGCCGATAAGATTCATCTACCTTCAACCAATCTAGCGCATTCAATAGCTCAGAAAAAGAGAGAACTTCTACGTAGTCTTGATTGCGATCGCCCGTTCTTCGGTAAGCACTTTCTACCCCCAAAATAGGGATTGCCCCCGCTAACCAGGCGTTATACAGCTTAGTGGCGGGTTTGTAGTCAAAGCCTTTCGTCAACCGCCGCTGCCAGGGGTTAAAAGAGCGCACGGCCACGATTGCATCAATATCATGGTAGTCATTCCAGCCCGCGCCAGTGCCGTTACTAGCGCCATTGCTTATGCCATTGCTGTATTCATCCCAGCGGTTAGCACTGGCAATCACCCGCCATTGCAAACTGCGTTCGGCCAGGGCTGTTTGCCAGGCAGTAGACTGTAGCTCAGGTGCTAAATTGTCTTCATGCCCCAAGAAAGCGAGGGTTTTGAACCTGATACCTCGGCTGGCATCGCGAGGAATGAGCTGAGGTTGAGGCCAATGTGGAATGTAGTAACGGTTGGCGGTGGGGGAAGCTTCTAACGGGTTTTGAACAATATGGAGGGTCGATTGCGGGCTCAAGGGCGATTCTGCTTTGATGCATATAACCAGTCGTCGGGGTGAGGTTGGAATTTTGAGCGATCGCAGCGCATTACTGTGGCACAGCACAATGCCTTCGTCAGGCAGCTTGCGCGTTAGCACACAGGCCACACCGGCTGCCCGCAGGTGTAAATGGGTTTGTACTGTCCAGGCATAGAGTCCTAGACTGTAGCCCGCCCAGGGTTGATCGAGCTGGGTGGGTAAATCGTTCGGCCAGAGGGCGGGCGGAATGAAAAAGAAGATAGGCGGCATCACGAGTCAGCGCTGGCCGGTCGTCAGCGGCCAGTGGCTTAGCCTTACAAGCGGCTCAATAGCATGAGAATACCGATGGCGGTAATAGGAAACAGGACTCCACAAACTACCGAGTAATAAAGAGAACTCGCAGGCTGAGACTGTTCCCAGCTTTCGATAAAATCTTCTGCGGAATTTCCTATCAGGGCGCTGGCCAGGTTGTTCGTTAGCGCCGCCAGATGGCTGGCCTGATCTTTGCTTAGATTGTTCATTGAATCCTCTTGTGATTAGATGCCACAGAATTTTTCTGAGGTCGTTAGCAATATATAGCCAGGCCATCAGCGGCCATTGCCATCGTCTGTAGCGAAGTCTTCGCAGCGGATAGCGGCTAATGCCAATCTGCCAAAACAAATTGAGTAAATAGTCTTGCTCTAGCCGCGCTTTGGGGATGAGATGGCAAAGCTGCATCGCCGGATTATGCCAGATCGGCCAGGCGCGATGAATATAGCTAAGGGTTTCAATATCCTCGCCTTTGCCCGCTAAGCTATCGGCATTAACCCCCGAAAGTGCAGGCACAGCGAGCACCTGCTCTTGCCAAGCCTGTCTGCTGACCACCATTCCTGCACCAGCGGGCAGTACGCCCCGGTCGGGCGCATAGGGAAAAGCCTGGTTACCCCGGTCAATCACGGCCAGACAGCAGGCAATTCGCTTAAACTCAGCCGGTGGGGGAATTTCGTAGACGCCCTCAATGCTGCTGCCATAGGCCCCCACTTCAGGGTGCTGCTGGGCAAAGGTTAACGCGGCCTCTACCCAGTTTGCAGCCGGTAAGGTGTCATCATCCAAAAAGCCAATCAGGGGACTTCGGGTTTCTGTGAGGGCGCGGCGGCGGGCAAAGGCCAGCCCCTGTTCGGGCTCGAAGCAGTAGCGCAGGGGAACGGTTGAACGCCAAGTGGACTGTGTTTGATGGATGATGTGGGCAGTGCGATCGCAGCTATTATTATCGACAATAACCACCTCCCAGTCGCAGTCAGTTTTTTGACATGCCAAGGCTGCCAACAGCTTTGGCAAACGCAGTTCTCCGTTATAAGTACAAATAGCCACTGAGAACGCTGGCACCACTTTCTTTTCCATAAACGCTGGGTTATTCGAGCAAGTAATTATAGCTAACTCACAGCGTTAGTCGAATGTTAGCCGAATCACTCATAGCCGAATCATTCATATAGCCGAATCACTCATACGCGCCCCTGCCTGTTTATCTTCTCAAATTGTAGGCATTAAAGGTTAAGCGAAGGGTAAGGTTTGCGACCATAACCTTCTCTTTACCTTCCTGTCAAAGAATTCTGATAGAAGAGAGAGGTCAATAGACAAATCTCTTAAAAACAGGGGCGCATGGTTGCTCTACAGTCACGCTATTTTTACCGTCTATTTTTTAGGTGTGTATCTGTGCCATTGCAGATGCCGGGGTCGCTAGTGACCACGAATCCATCGTTGCCCAACTTACCCTAAAAGAACGAATAACGCCCATGGAACCTTTTAAACTGCAACTGTTACACCTGGCCGATCAAGAGGCAGGTATCCCGGCTTTAGACGATGCCCCTCGCGCTTCTGCCGTCATTAATGCGCTCAAAGATGATTATGAGAATACCCTGTTGCTCTCTTCAGGCGATGCAATTATTCCAGGGTTGTTCTTTTCGGCCAGCGCGGATGCCTTTGGCGGGGCTGGCCGGGCTGACATTGCGATTCAAAATGAATTGGGGATTCAGGCGATCGCATTTGGCAACCACGAATTTGACCTGGGTACGAGCCTGATTCGCGACTTGGTAAAAGGCGGTGAAGACGATCCAGAAACGCCTGACATTGACGAATCCTTTATCGGCGCACAGTTTCCCTATCTCAGCAGCAACCTCGACTTCACCACTTCTGAAGACCTTGCCGATCTGGTTGTTCCTGACGACCAGGCCCCTGTACCCAACAGCATTGCCGCAACCACGGTGATCGATGTCAACGGCGAAAAAATTGGCGTTGTGGGCGCAACCACACCCACGCTGCCCACAATCTCTAGCCCTGGTGATGTCACCGTTTTACCAGCAGACTTTGACGGCATGCCCACATCCGAGCAGCTAGACACCCTCGCCGCTGAGATTCAAAAAGACGTGGATGAGCTACTCGCGGCCAATCCCGATTTGAACAAAGTTGTCTTGCTGGCGCATATGCAACAAATCTCGATTGAGCAAGCGCTAGCGACTCGCCTGACCAATGTAGATGTGATTGTGGCAGGGGGCTCTAACACTCGCTTGTTTGACGAAGATGATCGCGTCCGGCCTGGCGACACGGTACAAGGCGAGTATCCTATCTTTACGACCGATGCAGCGGGCGAGCCGATTGCGATTGTCAACACCGACGGTAACTACAAGTACATTGGCCGTTTAGTAATTGACTTTGATGAGAATGGCAACATCATTCCAGAAAGCTATGACGCCACGGTGAGCGGCGCTTATGCTACAGATGCAGAAGGGGTTGCGGCTTTGGGCGCTGAAGGATTGGTCGATCCTGAAATTCAGCAGATTGTCGATACGCTAGAAGATGTCATTATCGCTAAAGAGAGTAACGTCTTTGGGATTAGTGATGTATATCTGAACGGCTTGCGCGATCGCGTTCGCACTGAAGAGACTAATTTAGGAAACCTCACGGCTGATGCGAACTTGGCGATCGCCAAAGAAATAGATGAGTCTGTTGTAATCTCGCTAAAAAACGGTGGCGGCATTCGCGATGACATTGGTCAGGTGATTGTTCCCCCTGGTGGTACGGGTGAGCCCGAGCTGTTGCCCAACGAAGCTATTCCAGGGGTAAAGCCAACGGGTGGTATTTCTGAAACTGACATTGGTAATACGCTGCGCTTTAACAACGGCCTGACGCTGTTGACAATTACCGCAGCAGAGTTGTTGGCAGTGATTGAGCATGGCGTTTCGGCAAGTGCGCCCGATGATTCTGTTACCGCTGGCCAGTTTCCGCAGGTGGCAGGGATTGAGTTTAGCTTTGATTTGACGGCTCCGGCGGGCGATCGCGTCCAATCACTCGTTGTACTTGATGAAGAAGGCAACGACGCAGATGTGATTGTGCAAAATGGTGAGCTGGTGGGAGAAGGCGATCGCACCTTCCGCATGGTCACCCTGGGCTTTTTGGCGGGCGGCGGCGACGGCTATCTCTTCCCCGAGCGCGATGTCGTCGATATCACCCAGCCCGAAGACGCCGCGCGCACAGGCGCAGCCACCTTTGCCCCCGACGGCTCCGAACAAGACGCCCTGGCCGAATACCTGGCTGCCAACTTTGGTGCAGACAATCCCTTTAATCAGGCCGACACAGACCGGGCCGAAGATACCCGCATCCAGAACCTCGCCTTTCGCGCCGATACCGTGATTGACGGCGGCATGAGCGGCGGCGACGGTGAATCCCCAGTGGCAGTAGGCATTGAGCTGTTGGGCACTGGCGCGGACGAAACCCTCACTGGCACCGAGGGTGACGATCTGATTGCAGGATTTGGCGGCGCAGACGTGATAGCAGGCAAAGGCGGTGACGATATCCTCCGAGGCGATGGCAGTGGCCGATCTTCTAGCGCGGGCGGCGCTGGTGGTGATGACATTATCTTTGGTGGGATGGGAAGCGATCGCATCGGCGGCAAAGGCGGCAACGACAGGCTCTTTGGCGAAGAGGGTGACGACATGCTGTGGGGCGACGACGGCGACGATTTGCTGCGCGGCGGTCTCGGCAATGACATATTGACCGGCGACGACTCCTCGGGCGGCATGGGTAGCGACACCTTTGTATTCGCTATCGGCGAAGGCACCGACATCATCACCGACTTTGAAGTAGGCATTGACTTCATTGGCCTGGCGGGCGGTCTCTCTTTTGGTCAGATCTCAATTACGGAGAGCGGCGGCGATGCGATGATTTTGGTAGGTGATGAGATATTGGCAATGGTGCTGGATACGAGCGCTAACGTGCTTTCGGAGTCTGCATTCATGGCGATCGCATAGCCCAATTGTTCTCCTAACCAACTGCTTACACCTGAGAAAAAAGCCCAAGGAAAAGCTATAGCGCTGTCCTTAGGCTTTTTCTTTAACGCCTCAGCCTGACGTCGCTGAGGGTGTTTTTTGGGAATTAAGCCAGCTACTAAACAACGACGGGTTCAGAGATAGGGGCATTGCTTCAGTAATCACCTTCCAGTTATCATCATCGACCCAACGAAAGTAAAACGCTATCCAGTAGAGATGCTCTTCCATTAACCGCCGCATCCCCAGCATAGCCCCCCGCTGTTTTGGGCTCAGGTGGGCATCTAACGGGTCACCATAGGTCTCCTTGAGATAGTTGATGATCAGCCTGAATCAGCAACAACTCGTCCGTTGTCGGTGATGTAGGGTAGCTTCTTTTTGGGAGCTTTAAGCAAATTTGCGTTGGCAGCTACCTGATAGGGCAACCCGGCCATTCGCAAGTAAGTTTCTAGTTTCAGGCATAGCGGGCTTGGGCAGCGGACACCTAGCGCAGGGGCGAACTGGTAAAGCGCAATCATTTAGGTTAGCTCCAGCAAAAACTACCCTCACAGTAATTATATTTTGCAAAAATGGCAGCAAGTCGTTAAAGAATGTGACGTTACTTTCACGCTTCTCTCCAAGGGCGACAGAGACTTTGAGGATTGGCTAACGTTTCGGTTGAGCGGTTACAAAGAGCTATAGATCATCGTTCTGGTACGAATCAAGTATTTCACATGCCTTTGTGGAGTTAGGTTGTGGAACAAACCACTTAATAGCTACGCTACTGTCAACTACTATTTCCTTCACTACTATCTATCCCTGTCCTCAAGTATTAACTCAGTACTGTCAGGAAACTCTCCGTACGTTTCTAGCAACCTCATACATAGCCCATCTACCTGAAGGAAAGAACTCTAGCGATTTTTATTATCGAGAACTGACTGACTCCGATTTCCCGGTGGCGGGTGCGACCGAAGTACAAACCTTTGACTGGATTCAAACTCGTGCTGTTAGCGATCGCACCCTTGTTGAAGCCCTGAGCAACGAACTTGATATCAGAGAAGCAGAAGCGATCGCTCTAGCAGTTGAGACCCAAGCCGATCAAGTTCTGATTGATGAATGTCGGGGACGGCTAGTAGCAACTAGACTGAACCTTCGATACACAGGAATTTTGGGGATTGTGGTCGAAGCGAAAAGTCAAGGCTTGATTGTTGAGGTAAAGCCTCTATTGGACGCTTTGGTTAACGAAGCTGGATTCTGGGTTACAGAACCTCTACGCAACAGCGTTTTACAGCTTGTCAACGAAGTCGATATGCCCTGATTCCTCGGACTAATAGGTAAGCTTTGGGGATACCCACAGGCGGAATAGAGCCAGCTAACGGTGAAGTTGTGCGGCGGCAGATAACCTCGAACTCTCACCGATAAGCTCTGTACCGTCCGCACCAACGCAGTGTTAGGTGCAGATCAATCCGACAATGAAATATCTTGCCATAACTCGGCTACGGCAAACCTGGATAAGTGGCCTACATTTGTTGTCGCAATGATAATATCCGAAGCCTCTAAGGTCATTGCTTGAGCCACTAAAATCATGTCGCCATCAATCGTTTTATCGCCAGCGGTCGGTTGTCCTTGTTGACGAGCTTGTGCCCAAAATTCCGCAGCTTGGCGCATGGCAACCGTTGTCAGTGGCAGATACTCCAGAAGATTGATTAAATCATCTAAACGCGCAAGACCTTTTGTTTTACTTGCCCGTAATAGTTCACGCCGGACTTCATAGTCTGCGATCTCCGGAATAATAGCGCGATTACCTGATGTCACTTGAGTCTGGAGCCATTGAGCGCAGGCAATGCTTTCGGCAGATAGCTTTGGATTTGTGATAAGACCTAATGGCCCAGAATCTAAAATAATGACCCGGCTCACCAAGTTATGCCCTTCATTTCAACTGGAAACAGCTTTCGCTCAGACCATCGGTCGCGATCTAAGGCGTGAAGCAGATACTGGCCCGTTTCTTGCTGCTCCTCTGAGTCCTCATCATCAATCCAAGACTGAATCAAATTAGCGGCTTCAGCTTGCTTGTGTTTCAACGAAATAGAGCTTTTCAAAAGTTTTAGTGCCAAGGCTTCTACTGAAAGCCCGTGCTGATTTGCCTCTTGCAAAAGATATTGCTGTAGCTCTGGTGGCAAGTCAAGTGTTAATGTCATCAGTTTCCCTAGAGGTACCCTTATATTTTAACCCTGTGAAGTTGAGAAACTGGTGGGTTCCAAGCCTGACTATACTGTCCTGTTATAGTCAGGCTTGACCTTTTGATATCCGAATAATTCCTGCTTCTAACATGCTTGCGTAAAATGATTCATTTTCTAGCACAGCTTCCAGCACAAATTCTGCTGCGCTCTTCTGGGTTGCAGGCATCACGATTAAAGCCAGAATGATGCCTCCTACGCAGTAGTACCAAGGTAGCCAAATCAGCGAAGCAATACCGGCAATCGGCAGTAAGCAGCCAATATTTTTCCAAAATGAATGAGCTGCCTTGCGTCCACTCCCAGTCCTTGAATCGCGATCACAGACATGCATAGCTGCGGATTTATCCACTTGAACTCTAATTGAGCCCTTCCTATACATATTGACAAATTCGCCATGATCCATAGCGTCGCTCACACACCTAACTATATATTCAACGTCAAATTTGCGGCTAACATCCTATATCCTTACCTTACTTGACACTTTTGCTGTATAACATCATCGTCTATGGAAACGGCTTTGTTGCACCAATATCATGAAATCCTTGATACACAAGGATTCTCAATAAATATCGCTAATGAGAAACCCTTGATTTATGAGGCTTCTGTCATATTGGTGCAACAAAGCCTATGGAAACTATATGTCATTTCTGCCGTTCAGGCGTAACCGTTGCATAAGTAACTATATGGCCAATGTGCAGCAGTCACTCTATCGCCGACACAGGTGCGAACGAGCTAATAGCGTTCTGATTGTGGTGAAGAGTGCATCCAGCAAGGAAGAGTGCTAGTAGGGCAACGGGCAGGGTTATTTAGGTTTGCTCAACGGCGCTAGATCAACAGAAACAGGTGTGCCAGCAGTGAGGCTAACCCCCTGACCTTCATGGGTAATCATCAAATGAGTGCCTTCCTTTAATAGGTAGGTGACTGCTTTGTGTTTTATATCTACGTTCAAAAGCTGTCCTCGAATGGTGAGTGAGAACTGTAATCGGTTGAATTCTACCGGTAGCTTTGGGTTAAAGGAGATTTTCCCGTTATAGTCTCGCAAGCCGCCAAATCCATACACCATCGTCATCCAACTGCCGCCCATAGAGGCAATATGACAGCCATCTTTGACATTGCCTGACAGATTTCCTAAGTCCATGATGATGGCATAGGTTGCGTACCTGAACGCTTTCTCAACCTCACCAATTTCTGAGGCCATAATGCTCTGAATACATACCGACAGAGAAGAATCCCCGGTCGTTAAGGCGTCATAATACTCAAAGTTTCGCTGCTTTTGCGCGATGGAAAATTCATTGCCTAGCAAAAACATGGCCAAGACTAAATCTGCCTGCTTGATGACCTGATGGCGATAGATAAACAATGGATGAAAGTGAAGCAAGAGCGGATACTTGTGAGAGGGGGTATTCTCAAAGTCCCAGACTTTCTCATCAAGAAAGCCATCATGTTGAAGATGAATCTTGAGTTGTTCATCATAGGGAAGATACATGCACTCGGCTGCTTGCTTCCACGCAGCTATTTCGGCAGCATCTAACCCAGTATCATGTGCTAGGGCTGCAAAGCGTTCCGGCTGTTTTTCCTGGATGGTTTTTAGGGTGAGAACCGCATATTGCAGATTCTCCCGAGCCATCAGGTTGGTATATAAATTATCGTTGACAACCGTGTTGTATTCATCGGGGCCGGTGACGCCGTGAATACAAAATTGGCCTGAACGCCGCTCGTTGAAAAAGCCCAGGTCATGCCATAGTCTGGCCGTTTCGAGTAGGATTTCGGCTCCTTCGCCATAGAGAAAGTCGGTATCGCCAGTCACTTCTACATATTTTCTTAGGCCGAAAACAATGTCGGCATTGATGTGATATTGGGCAGTTCCCGCTGCATAGTAGGCAGAGGCTTCTTCGCCATTGATGGTTCGCCAGGGAAAAAGTGCGCCCTTTTGGCTAACTGCCTGGGCGCGCTGACGCGCTTTGTCTAGCAGGTTGTAGCGAAATTTCAGCAGGTTTTTGGCGAGCTGCGGTTGGGTATAGGTCAAAAACGGCAGCACGTAAATTTCGGTATCCCAAAAGTAATGACCTTCGTAGCCTTTACCGGTGAGCCCTTTTGCTGGCAGGCCGAGTCCGTCGGTGCGGATGGCGGCTTGCAGAACATGAAAAAGACTAAAGTGAATCGCCTGCTGCAAGGCATTTGTCCGATGGTCGCAGTCGGGGTTGCTTTCAATTTGCACATCGCTGCGCGACCAAAAGGCGTCTAAATACTGCTTTTGACTGGCCTGAAGTGATTCAAATCCTTGTTTCATGGCGCGATCTAGCGATCGCGCCGCCCGCATACACAGCTCTGTAGCAGGCGTATGACGGCCCGTATGATACGTCATATACTTCACAAGCGCAATTGGCTCACCCGCCTTAGCCTGTACAGAGAACGCGATTTCGCCGGTATCATCTCCGCATTTTTTACGGTTGGTAAAGGCGCAGTTGGTGACCAGGCTGTGATCGACCCCGCAAGCGAGCGTCATTTTGCTTTCGCGGGTCTGCTGCGCTAGCACCAAGCGATAGCCAAACACATCACAAGACTGTGGCAGCAGCACGCGGCTGGCAAATTCTCTCGACCGTCGGGGGTCGTTGTAAGGGGTGGGTGACTCACTGCTTTGCGTGGTGGGGTCGTAGTGGATTTTTGAAACAATATCGACGGTCGCGTCGGCGTCTAAAACTGTGACTTCATAGTTAATCGCGGCTAAATGACGGTATTCAAAAGAGACTAACCGCCAAGATTTGATCGCGATTTTCTTGCCGGTTGGCGTCTCCCACAGCACTTCTCGCTCTAGAGTGCCTGCTCGCATGTCAAGCACCCGCTGGTAGCTCAGTAAGTTAGCGGTCTGTAGCGTAAAGGGTTCATCGTCTACATATAACTTAATAATGGTGCTGTCGGGCACATTCAGCATGGTCTGCCCGGTCTTGGCAAATCCATAGGCTTCTTCTGGGTAGATGATTGGCCACAGTTCGTAAAAGCCATTGACAAAGGTGCCGCTGTGGTGCGTTGGCGTGCCTTCTTCGAAACAGCCACGAATGCCCAAATAGCCGTTGCTCAGGGCATACAGCGTCTCAAGCTGACCCAGGAAGCGAGGATAGAATTGTTTTTCTTCTAGTCGCCAGGGATGAGTGGGGTAAATATGTTGGGGTAAGTGAATCGGTTCGCGGTGGAGCATGGGCCAGTGAGCCTATTGGGTAGTCATATGTCAGCTCAGTTTCTTTCTTCTTCTCTCTGTTTTAGGATCTCAGGGTTTGGGGATCTTAGGGTTTTAGGGTCTCAGGCAGCAGTTCTGCGAGGTCACGGACGACGATATCTGCACCATTCTGCTGAAGGGCGATCGCATTCTCTCCTCTGTCTACGCCAATCACCCAGCCAAACTGACCGTTGCGGCCTGCCTGCACGCCTGCGATCGCATCTTCAAGCACCACCGTCTGCTGAGGACTTGCCCCCAACTGAGCAGCAGCTTTAAGAAACGTATCCGGTGCGGGTTTGCCAGATAGCTGAAGCTGCTCAGCCAATTTACCATCCATTACGGTATCGAACAGGTGAGATATCTTTGCAACTTTCAAAACTTCTTTACAGTTGCGGCTAGACGAAACCACCGCCAGCTTTACATCCTGGCTGCGTAGATACTGCACCAGCGCTAAAGCCCCCGGATAAGCCTCTATGCCCTCTTCATGCAGCACGTCAGCAAAATAACTGTCCTTGCTATTGCCCAGCCCACAAACAGTCGTCAGATTGGGTGGCGAGCTAGGTTCTCCGTAGGGTAATTGAATGCCCCGAGCGGCCAGAAAGCTTTCTACCCCCGGATAGCGCGGCTTACCATCAACATACTGAAAATAGTCGCTTTGGATATCAAACGGCACGAAGGCGGTGCCGTTTTGCTGAGCATGATGGCGTAAAAAATCGTCAAATACCCGCTTCCAACAGGCAGCATGAATTTTGGCCGTCGGTGTGAGTACACCATCGAGGTCAAACAGAACGGCTTCAAACTGCATGAATGAATCTATCGCTAGCACGGCGGCACAGGGTGAATGAGTCAAGTCGCGATTGGTGCTGACTATACTCACTATAGGTTAGTGCGCGATCGCCTAAACAAAATACTCCTTACCCCCAGTGTTCTTCGGGCGTCGCCACTTTAATCACACCGCCCAGAAACCCCACCCCGTCCGCTGCGCGTCCAGAGGGGATTCACACCTGATGAGGTCTATTTAATTGCCGGAGTTATATATCCCGCGATGAAGACGATCTGCTCTTTCTGAAAGAATCTAACAGTACTAGTTAGTTGAGATCTACGCCTATGGGCGTGGGATTTGTTCGCCCAATTGCTCGATGTTTGCCTACCACAAATTCCTTACCTACAAAAGGAGACGTCATTGACGAGAGCAATCCACCATAGTCGAGTCCAAAGTTCACCTCATCACCAATCTGTAGGCGGCAGTTCTCGCTGTCAAGAATAATATGATCGCTGCTAGATCCTAAAATCTTCAGGCGGCGTTCAGACTTTAACCCAGTCGCCAAAACATCCTGTCGGCCCAGCGCAATGATGGCTCGCTGCCGGATACCTCGGTCTTTAAATTTAGGGATGTCTCCAAAGGCGTCTTGGCAAATTTCGCCATAGGGAAGCGAGGCTTTTTGTTTGGACTCAATGACTTCGGCCACCATCTGAAAGGCGTCTGTATGGAGCCCTAGAATAGCCTGCCTGTCAACGGTTTCGCAGCCCAAGAGAATGGATTCACCAATGCGAAGATTATTGATTTCTCCAATCGCCTGGCCAGAATTTGCCCATTCATAATTGGCCGAGTTGCCGCCAGAAACGACTTTTAGCCTAATCCCTAGCTCACTTTGAACAATATTGACTAGCTCGGATAGCATTCTCATGTTTCTGTGGTTCGGCTTGACGCCGCCATAACAGGCTAGATTGCAGCCAATACCGGTTACTTTGATGTGAGAGAGCATCAGCGTTTTTCTCACAAATGTCACCAGATCGCAGGGGAGTACGCCTTCGCGCAAATCGCCTAGTTCGACCATAATAATGACTTGGTGGATTTTCCCTTGATTTTTTGCGTGATAAGCGAGCTGTTCTAACGTTTGCAGCTCTGTATTGAGGCTAATATCTACGCTTTCGACCACAGCTTTAGCCTGACTGGGCGCGGTGCGTAGAAGTACGAGCTGAGCGGATATACCGGCTCGCCTCATTCTTTGAATATTTTCAATGCGCGAGTCGGCGATAAATTGAACGCCGCCTGCGATCATCGCTCTGGCGATCGCAGGTTCTCCCAATACCGCTTTAGAAACGCCCATGAGAGAAATCCCTTTTTGTCCGTAGAACTCACACAGTATGCGGGCATTCTCTTGAATTTTAGAGAGAGAAATCTCTATTCTTGGCAGATGCAGCTTCATTTTATTTTTAGACAGTAAAGTCTGATGGATTGCCAATATTGGATGGCAGTCTGATTTCGATGGCTCGATTTTGTTGATTAGCTTTTATGCTATGGCTTTTGTGCTATGGCTTTTGCCTTGGCTTTATGTTGAAGCACTGGAAAACGATCGGTAAGGGCTTGAACCAGTTTTTGGCAGCCATCGCTCAGCACGTCTGTGGTGGGCAGTTGAAACTGTTTTTCGCAGCGCTCTACAATATTTGGGACTTCGCTAGATGAAAGACCTTCGTGACTGAGGGCGATCGCTAACACCCGCGCCGACGAAATCGCCTCAATCAACTGAATCTCACGCGCTACAGTCGGCATCGGCAAATTAGGAAAATCGCAGCGAACCTTTCTCGCTGGCGGATGCTGAAGAATAACCCCATCCGCCAGACTTCCTTTCAAGATACCGACAGAACTCATAAAGGCAGGATGACTGACGGCGCTTTGCCCCTCCACTAAAATGATATCGGGACTTTCTTGCTCGAATGCGCTCACCACGGCGTTTTCGACTTCGCCAATGACAAACTGAGACACCAGCGCGTCCATCGAAACCCCGTATTTGGCTCCCTGCATCAGGCCGGTTTGCCCCGTAGCCACCAAGACTGAATGGATGCCGACCGCATTGAGCGCTTTGTTGAGTTCTATGGCGGTGGTCATTTTTCCGCAAGCGCAGTCTGTGCCAAGCAGGGCCACGACGGGGATGGTGACGCTGGCGATCGCACCCGTAAAAACATGTAAATTTTCCAGCCGGGGCGGCTTGCGAATGTCTCTGATTTGAACGTTATACTGCACGGCGGCAGCGGCAAACTCAGCGTCTTCTGAAAAAAACTGATGCAGGCCGTTGATAATATCCATGCCCTTTTTCATGGCGGCTAGAATCAGCGCCCTTTCTTCAGGCAGGATGGAGGCTTCTAAAGGGGCCTTTCCATAGATGTAGCAGTCTGGCGTAGCCGGTAGCTGGCTGAGGGCATCGCCAAGGTCGGCAAAAATAGGAATGTTCTGCGTTTGCTCGCCCAGCGCCTCCCCGGCATCTTGACCTGCGAGCGAGCTATCTAAAACACCCACAATTTTGTAGCGTTCGGAATGGCGTATCAGTCCGTGAGAGGTTTTGCCGTCTACCTGGCCAAATTGTTGCTCGCAGTAGACTAATGCCGTTTTGATGGGTTTATCCTAGCGAATGCCCTGAGCATATCCACCAGACCATTTGCTGGCATGTCCCTATAATCAGTGCGTAATGAATCCTTATATTACGTCTGAATGGTAACATACACTACTGCCTTTCAGTTCGCGCCGCGCTTGAGAGGGTTTTTGCTCTTTACTTTGCCCTTTACCCTTACGCCACACCCTTACGCCTGCTTAGCTTTGCCTTCTCAGCCATTTCTTTAGCTGCACCAAACAGCGCAGCCACCACTGAGCAGGCCGGTCAAAAAAGGTGAAAATATCCCCAAAGGCGATCGCCCCGTTCTGATGATGAACCCAGTGTTCTTCTGGGGTAACCGCTTTGATCGCACCGCACAGAAACTTGACCCATTGCGGCGTTTGCCAACCCATCTTAGTCGTATGTCGCCACACCACATGAAACTCTCCAAGCAGCAAGCCTATGCCCGTACCTACCGGAGAAAATGACCAGAGCATGACAGCGAGCAAAATGTACGGCAGCGCACCCAACAATCCATCCAGCATAACCAAGGGCTGTTTGGAAAGCACAGCGTAATGTTGAAAAGTTTGTTTTTTTTCGTGATGCACCCGGCAGTGCAGGCGTCCGAATGCGTGCTCGGGCACATGGTAGATAAAGGTAGACATAAAATCGCCAGCCAATAGCAGCCAACCGACGACCCATACCGCCTTCAAAACCTCCAATACATAGATCAAACCAAAGTTCCTTTTTTGAACACCTTTGAGCCACGTATAAGGCACCCATATTGAGAGGTGAATAAAAAGCGACTAACGTTGTCATAAGTTCTGTTTAAGAAATGGCTGTCACAAAATGGCTATATAGACTGAGGCTTGCTGACCATAACTCGGCCTTTCTACATAGGCTGCTGATCGCGAAAAACGGTAAGGTCTGATAGCCCGCTGAGCGTTGTGGCTTATGCGGCTTGCTGATTTTTTGAAGATCCCCTATGCAGCGTTCTTTCCTTTTTCCTGTAGGAAGGTTTTTAGTTTTTTGTTGGCTGTCTTGGGGCAGTGTTTCGCTGCTGGGTATTCCTCAGGCCGTGGCTCAATCTGACGAATCAGATTCCCAAGCGCAGACTCAGCTTACGGTTGGGGTAAGCCATGCGCCCCCATTTGCAATTGAAACAAAAACGGATAGCGGCAGCGACTGGGACGGTATTGGCGTCCACCTGTGGCGAGAAGTTGCCGAAGAACTAGGGATTCAGTACGAGTGGCGATCGCTAAACCCTACCGAAGCCATCGAGGCCGTACAAAATGGCACCGTTGACATTGCCATTATCGCCAACGCCAGCGCCGAAGCAGAGCAGCAGGTTGATTTCACCCAAAGCTACTATTCGTCTTCTTTGGGCATTGCTCAACTGCGCCGCCGTCGATTGATCGATACAGTGCTAGCTGTCTTATCACCGCGCTTTCTCTGGATTTGCCTGTGGCTATCGCTCTTGCTGCTGGTGGTGGGCCTAATTGTTTGGCTGTTTGAGCGCAGTAGTAATGAGGAGATGTTTCGAGCTAAGCCCACAGGTGGCCTATGGGACAGCTTTTGGTGGGCGGGCGTTACCCTCACGACAATTGGCTATGGTGACAAAGCGCCAATTTCGGTCGGTGGCCGAGTAGTGGCGCTGCTTTGGATGCTAGTTTCTATGGGTATTACGGCTAGCTTGACAGCGAGTATCACTTCTGTGGTTACTCAAGATAAAACCGGCCAGCTAACGCAGTTTGCCGGTCTTAAAAATATGGATGTCGGCAGCATAGAAGATTCTGGTGCTGCTCAGGAACTACAACAACAAGGGATATCGTTTCAGCCTATACGCACGCCTTTGCAAGGATTGCAGTCTATCGAGGGAGGTCAGCTTGACGCTTTTGTAGACGACACTGCGATGCTGCGCTATCTCAACCGCAATGAGCTGCAAAATCGGCTGGCTGTTGAATCGACGGGGCTGCGTTCTCGCCGGTATGTGTTTGCCCTGCCAGAAGATGCTGAGAACTTTGAGACCATTAACGCTCAGATGATGAGAGAACAGGACGAGGCGGATTGGCAGAGCCTGCTTAAGCGGTTTTTGCCCGAGTCTGAGCAATAGGATTTGTCAGATAGAAGACTCTATGAAACGTTCGAGTACCGAATGTATCTCGGCCAGGTGGCATTCGCCTGTGCTAGCGGCTTCGTATCTAGGCAGCGCTCAACGCTTCAGTCGCTTCTGTCGCAGCATCATCTTTTTCTGCCATCGCCTTTGCCATTTCTTTTAAGCGCTCAACGCGATCGCTCGTTGGCGGATGGGTCATAAACAGCGTCATCAAGCCCTCTTTAGAAAGCGGACTGACAATAAACAACGGCGCAAAGGCCGGGTTGCCATGAATCGGTACCTTCTGACCCATTGCTTCTAACTTTTCGAGCGCCGTCACCAGCGCCAAAGGATTGCCGGTGATTTCCGTAGCACCTTCGTCAGCCGCGTATTCGCGGGTTCTCGAAATTGCCATTTGCAACAGTCCCGCGCTCAGCGGTGCAATGAATAGCAGGAACAGAATCGTAATGGGATTGTTTGCCCTACGGCCCATCCGCGCAAACGGAAAGAACAATGCACCAAATGTGAGGATCCGGCCCAGGTAGGTTAATGAGCTGGCCAGGGTGCCAGCGACAGCTTGCGTGAGGGTGTCCCGATTGCGCACGTGGGTTAGCTCGTGGGCCACAACGGCGTCTAGTTCGTCGGGTGATAGCAGCTTGATGATGCCTTCGGTGAGGGCGATCGCAGCATGTTCGGGGTCGCGCCCAGTGGCAAACGCATTGGGAGACTCTGAAGGCACGATATAGAGTTTGGGATTAGGGAGGTTGGCGCGATCGCTCAACCCTTCAATGCGATCATACAGTTCCGGGGCCTCTTCACGCGGCGTCGGCTTCGCCTGAAAGGCAGACAGCGCCGCCCGATCAGAATAGTACCAGGAGCCAAAACTGCTGACAGCCGCAAAGGCCAAACCGTAGTAAAGGCCCTCCTCGCTACCGACCAGCAAATAGCCCACCAGCACAATCAGGCCACCCATCAGCGTTAGCAGCAGCAAAGTTTTTAGCTGATTCATCATGGCCATAAAGCAACCCCGTCAATTGTTAGGATGCTATTTATTTAAGCGTATGCGGTACTTTTGCTCTATCTTTCTTGCGGTAGAACTACGGGATTAGGAGGCAGGGGTCAGGAATCAGGAGGCAGAACTCGGAGGTTTACTGAATTCTGTCTCCTGTCTCCTGTCTTCCGTCTTCCGTCTTATCCAACCCAGTTTCTCCCAGCTTAAGTCGATACCCTAATTTCTCATCGCTGACAGGTACTCAAAACAGGCAGAAAATGCTCCAGCTCAGGTGTCGATAGATTAGGATCTTTTGCCAGGTCGTCCCAGATTCGTAGCTGTACGGCATCTTTGGCATAAGGCTGGTTAATAAAGGTTGTTGTTTCCGCTTCTGAGAAGATACCGCCCTGTAGCTCTAGACTACGTTTTGACGCGATAGAAAGGCTGTCCCAATACTCCTCGTCAATGGCGCAAAGATAGCGTTTGGCGTTGACATGTAGCCGAATGGGCTCGGTGACGGCTACAGGAAACATGTTTCTGAGGTAGGGAAGGGCAATCTCTTCGTGGCGATCGTTAATACCTCGTTCGACGGCGTCTTCTCCAAGCGTATGGACTAAGTGGCCAAAGTCGTGTAGCAGGCAAGCCGCAATTAAAGCAGGGGGCGATCGCGCCGCTTCTGCGAGGGTAGCGCATTGCAAAGCATGTTGTTTTTGGGTGACAGCTTCGCGGCCATACTGGGCTTGGCCGTGAGTAGACAGTGTTTCTAATATCATATTTATGGAACTCATGATATGCCTAAGCGACCCGCTGTCCGCGACTGAAGACCTGGGTTAATTGAGGCAGATTGTTTTCGACTTCGACGGTCAGAAAATCGGCGCGTTTGCCGACTTCGAGTGAGCCGCGATCGCCCGCTAGTCCAATCGCCACCGCCGGATTAATCGTCACTGGCCTCATCGCTTCATACACCGGCTTTTTGGTCACACTGGCGATGATAAAGACAGACTGTAACAAACTATGGGGCACATAGTCAGAAGAGATTAAATCTACTAGATCTAATTGGGCCAGTTCCAGCGCAGAAACATTACCCGAATGAGAGCCGCCTAACACTAGATTAGGTGCGCCCATCAGCACCTGCAAGCTCTGAGTGTGCGCTTCTTTGGCGGCTTCTAAAGTTGTTGGAAATTCTGAGATAGTGACGCCTTCAAGAACTGCTTTTTGAACATGTTCTACCGTGGCATCGTCGTGGCTAGCCATCGCCAGCGAATAGGTATTGGCAAGGGCGACGAGAGCTTTACGACTGGTTTCGGCGTAGGCTTTTTGAGCAGCAATGCGACCCTGAATAAAGTCATCAACCTCTGCTGCGCTCAGCCCATGCTTGCCCATGTAATACTCTCTAAATTTCTCTAACTTAACAAACTGCCGCTGGCCTGGGGTATGATCCATCAGTGAAATCAGCGCGAGGCGAGGATGATTGACATAGCGGCTTACGACCTCAGCGACTGCTGCAAAGGCTAGCTCGCAGCGCAGATGCAGGCGATGATCAATTGAAAGCTTGCCAGAGCGCTGTCGGCTGTCGATGGCCTCGATCATGCTGTCGAACTCGGTTGCCCGCAAGGAGGTAGGGGTGACGTCACCAATGGCGATCGCATCACAAACCGTCGTAATACCAGCCGCTGCCAAATCGCGATCGTGGTTGTTAACAGCAGCTTCTAGGGGCCAGCGAACGCCCGGTCTAGGAGAATAACAGCGTTCTAAATTGTCAGTATGCAGCTCAATCAAGCCGGGTAGTAAATACGCGCCCTGCCCGTCTTGGCCGGTGGTGACGGTACCTGGCTGAATGTCAGCAATTTGACCGTCTTTGACAACCAGGGTGCCCATAATCTCTTGCTCTAGTAGCTGTAGCCGGTAGTTCGTATAAATCTGTTCTGTCATCACAAATATTAGGGGAATGGTGACCCTGTTGAAAGTTAATCTTGCAGCCCAAAGGTTAAGGTGCGGTTACAAACCTGGTCTCTTACGGCCTCATCATGAAAGATGCCGATGAGGGCACAGCCGCCATTGTTTTTTTTGGCTTTTTTTTGTTCTATTAACTGAATGACCGCTTCTCGGTTGGCGGCATCTAGCGCGGCTGTGGGCTCATCTAATAGTAGAATAGGGCGATCGACGGCGAAGGCTCGGGCAATGTTTACGCGCTGCTTTTCACCGCCCGAAAAGGTGGTAGGTGACAGTGACCACAGGCGCTCGGGTAGGTTGAGATGGGTAAAGAGCGATCGCACCTTTTCGTAAGCAGCTTCTACAGGAACGCCAGTTTCTATCAAAGGTTCAGCCGCGATCGCTAGGGCGGATACCCGTGGGATAACGCGCAAAAACTGGCTCACATAGCCAATGGTATGCTGCCGAATAGCAATTAGTTCGTGGGGCTCGCACCGGGTCATATCAAGCCATTTGCCCTGATGTTTTATCCAAATGGAGCCTGCATCTACTCGATAGTTAGCGTAGAGCGATCGCATCAGCGTAGACTTTCCCGATCCTGACGGCCCTTTCAGCGCCATACATTCGCCAGGCTTAACCGTGAGCGAAACATTGTCCAACACATTGAGCTGCAAACCACCCTGGGCATGTAGCGTAAATGTCTTACACAGATTTTCTGCCCGCAGCAGTTCATCCGACCAGGTTTCTGGCTGGGGTTGGCTGGGATGCGTGATTGTAGAAGAAGCCATGTTTGAGTCACCACAGAAGCTTAAGGGAAAAGGGTTGCACTTACTAACTGCTGAGTGTAAGGATGCTGCGGATCGTCCAAGACCTGATCTGTGAGTCCTTGTTCAACCACTTGCCCATTCTTCATCACCATCAACCGATCTGCTAGCAAACGAACAACGCCAATATCATGCGTGACCAAAATGACGCTCAAATGCAAGTTTCTCACCAAAGAACGAATCAGATCCAACAGCCGGGCCTGCACAGATACATCCAGTCCGCCGGTGGGCTCGTCCATTAGTACAAGCTTGGGTTGAGTGACCAGGACGCGGGCGAGCTGAAGCCGCTGCTGCATTCCGCCCGAGAATGTGTTGGGGAAAGCGTCAATGCGATCGCCCGGAATTTCCACTTGAGCAAGCCACCTGCTTGCCTCGGTGCGAATATTGCCATAGTGCCGCTGACCCACGTCCATCAGCCTTTCGCCAATATTGGCTCCAGCGGTGACGTTCATCCTCAGGCCATCGGGCGCACTCTGTTGCACAAAGCCCCATTCGGTGCGCATTAGCTGCCTGCGGGTGGGTTCCGAGAGCCGTCTTAGATTAATGGTTTTGTCGGCTGTGTGGTAAGTGATTTGGCCGCTGTCAATCGGTAGGCGTTGGGCGATCGCGTTCAGCAAGGTGGTTTTACCCGAGCCCGATTCGCCGATGATGCCCAAGATTTGGCCAGGGTAAAGGGAGAGGGAGATGCGATCGCACGCCCGAATATCGCCGTAATTTTTCGTGAGCTGTTCAACCGTTAATAAAGGCGTCATACGTTTGTCCTTTGGCTACAATAATCCGTATCCGAACAAATCCACATGCGCCCGCCTTCATTGTCAATCACCACCTCATCCAGATAGCTGTCTGTCGCTCCACAGAGTTCACAGGGTTTATCCCAGCTTTCCACCGTAAACGGATGGTCTTCAAAATCCAAGCTTTTCACCTTTGTATAAGGCGGCACCGCATACAGCCTTTTCTCTCGCCCCGCACCAAATAGCTGCAAAGCCGGACTCATATGCAGCTTAGGATTATCAAACCGGGGAATTGGGCTCGGCCTCATCAAATATCGATTATTTACCATCACCGGATAGTCATAAGCCGTCGCAATCTGCCCATAGCGCGTAATGTCTTCGTATAGCCGCACATACATCGAGCCATATTCACTGAGTGAATGCATCTTTCGAGTCTCTGGCTCCGAAGGCTCTAGCCAGCGTAAAGGCTCTGGAATCGGTACCTGATACACCATAATTTGCCCAGCGCGCAAGGGCGTTTCAGGAATTCGGTGGCGCGTTTGAATCAGCGTGGCGTCCGTCGTTTGTTCTGTTGTTTTGACGCCACATACCTTCTTAAAAAAGCGGCGAATATTCACTGCATTAGTCGTATCATCGGCCCCCTGGTCAATTACCTTCAGCGTATCGTTCGCGCCAATCACCGCAGCCGTCACCTGCATCCCGCCCGTTCCCCAGCCATAAGCCATCGGCATTTCTCGCGAGCTAAACGGAATTTGATGGCCCGGAATTGCCACCGCCTTCAACAACCCTCGCCGAATCGAACGCTTCGTTTGTTCATCAAGATAGGCGAAGTTAAAACCGGTTTCAACTGTTGTAGAAGCTACAGACATTGCCTCAGTCATAATGTTTTTCCCCCTTTGAGAGGCCACCCATACGCTCCTCATACTCTGCTCGCATCTTCCTGACTAAATTCAGCTCTGCTTGAAAGTCAATATAATGCGGTAGCTTTAAATGCTGAACAAACCCTTGCGCTTCCACATTATCCGAATGCGACAGCACAAACTCTTCCTGCTGCGCTGGCCCCTGAATCTCTTCTCCAAATTCCTTTGCCCGCAGCGATCGATCCACAATCGCCATCGCCATCGCCTTACGCTCGCTATAGCCAAAGGTCAACCCATAGCCGCGCGTAAACTGTGGCGGTAAGGCTTTACTTCCCTTAAACTGGTTCACCATTTGCACTTCGGTGACTTCGATGTTCGCGATCGCCACCTCAAACCCCAGTTCTGCCGGGCAAATAAATACCTCCACCTCACCTACTCGAATCTCTCCGGCAAACGGATGACTATTGCCATAGCCACGCTGAGAAGAATAGGCCAGCCCTAGCAAAAACCCTTCATCTGCACGCGCCAAATTTTGCAGCCGTGCATCTCGCCCCGCTGGCAATGCCATTGGCTGACGAGTCAAATCAAACACCTTTTCATCGCCGTCATTCGACGAGTCCGACTGTGTCTTTAAGGGAAGCTCTAACTGAATCAGCCCCTCCTGATTGAGCATATCGATCGCTCTAGGAACAGGTTCTTTCAATGGCTCAGCGCTCGGCGCTTTGGGTTGGTTGCCTTCCGCTGCCAACTCGAAATCGAGCAGGCGGTGAACGTAGTCAAACGTAGGGCCTAGCTGCTGTCCACCTGGAACATCTTTAAAGATAGAAGAGATTCGCCGCTGAAGGGTCATGTGATCGGTCTGTAGCGGTTCGCTGTAGTAAAAGCGAGGCAGCGTCGTCCGATAGGCCCGCAGCAAAAAAGCCGCCTCTACCAAGTCTCCCCAAGATTGTTTAATCGCTAGCGCTGCCAGGTCACGGTCGTATAGACTGCCTTCGGCCATGACGCGCGATACTGCCAAACTCATTTGCTGTTTAATTTGCTCTAGGCTCAGCTCTAGAACTGCCGTATCGCCCCGGCGCTGGGCCTTTAGCAACAATTCCGCATTGCCAATTGCCTTCTCGCCGCCTTTAACTGCTACATATGACACAACCTTACGCCTCGTCTAATTGAACAACCGCGCAGGCGGTTCTAGGTAGCCCTAATACGCTATGGGCATCAAATAAAAAAGCATCAACGCCCTGCGGA
Source organism: Phormidesmis sp. (assembly GCA_049791095.1). Taxonomy (GTDB): domain Bacteria; phylum Cyanobacteriota; class Cyanobacteriia; order Phormidesmidales; family Phormidesmidaceae; genus Phormidesmis. Next base: position 3,599 of record JBAQZP010000017.1, on the reverse strand, counting down.
TAGGCACTATAATTCGCTTGCCACTGCTGCCAAAAGCTAAGCGGGAGCTGAGGAGAGATTTTTTGCCGATGGAGAATGCCCGGCCCGCTTAGCGTCACTGTTTCTCCACCTTGTAAGGCATTTACCTGAATCAGGAGAGTTGTCGAAGCCTCGGGTGCCTCTGCGCTACCCCAACAGAATTGTTTGAGATCTATATTTTCGACATCCGCTACAACCGCAAAGTCCGCTTTGCTGGCGGTGGTGGTAAACCTGCAACCGGCGTGAAATCTCAGCCAATCTTTAACATCTGAAGCCAGATCGGGCTGTAGCCAAACGGCTGTTTCTAGATCTGTTAGCGTTAGGCAAGCCGCCGCACTAGAGGCCGTGAGACCCTTTGGAGGCGTCATGTCTACAGCGATATTTAAAGGGTTGCCTGGGTTAGCAAGCGCTTCTAACAGCGCCCGAAAAGTCTTTTGAGAATCGTGCGTAATATCTTTAAATCCAGGGAGCTGCGTAGTTAGCATAGGCTACTCTCCTCTTAGCAGGGTAAAAAAGTCAACTTTGGTCGCCGCCGTTTGTTGCTGCTGTTGTTCTCTTTGGTTACGGGCGATCGCACCCAAAGGCTCAATCACCCCATCCCAAATTTCCTCATGCCAATCGTCATGCTGCAACAGCCCATCACACAGCGCGGCTAGCTCAGCATGACGATGCGATCGCCCCCCCACATACCCAAATCCCGTCACCGCATCCGACTGGCCTGCGGCAATCTGTACTACACAGCGAGTCAGCGTCATTTCACCCAGGTTAAACACTTGCCCGACGCCCCCTGCCCGGCCACGCACCATGGTAAGTCCGGTTTCGGGCGATCGCAAAAACCGATATTCTGGCACACCTTCCACTCGGCTCACCAACGCTTCCAGCTCTTGCACCGAAGCCTTCGCCAGCATGGCCATCCAGTTCTGTCGCTCCGTCAACTCTGTCACTTCAACCTGCTTTACTTGAAAACTACGTAATAAATTACACATCTAGACATCTGGATGTTTGAGCGAATCATAGAATAGACTATGGTTAATTTCAAGTGTTCTTGACTACAATCTTGACTACAAAAAGTCGAATGGATTCAGCTTCTGGCCCGCGATACATTCAAATTGCCAATCAAATCCGCCATCGGGTTCAGGGCGGCAGCTATCAGGTAGACGAGCGGCTACCGGCAGAAGCGCAGCTAGCCCAGCAGTTTGGGGTGAACCGGCATACGCTACGGCAGGCGATCGCCCTTTTAAAGCAAGAAGGTGTGCTGCGCATAGAACGCGGACGCGGTACTTTTGTGGCAGCTAAACCCATTCGCTATCCGATTGGGAAACGGGTGCGCTATAACGAAGCGCTCAAAGCGCAGGGGCATTCGGTGCGGTTTGAATTGGTGCGATCGCTCAGCCTCCCTGCCGATGAATCTGTTGCTAAAGGGCTCGCCGTTGCGGTCGGCGATGCTGTTGCCCTCATAGAACGATTGGGCTTTGCTGACAACGTGCCTATCAGCGTGGGCACCGGCTATTTTCCGCTGAGCTTGTTTTCCGACTTGCTTGCGCCCGAGAGTATAGAACAGCTTCAACAACTTGGCTCTATCTCAAAATGGCTGCAAACTCGCTATCGTATCGACCACATTCGCCGCAGCACCACCGTTTCAGCCAGACTTGTACAGCCGCCAGATGCAAAGTTGTTGGCGCTGCCGTTAAATCAGCCCATCTTGCTAGCTGAATCTGTCAATGAAGATCAAAACGGGCGCGTGATTGAGTATGGGGTGGCCAAGCTGAGGGGCGATCGCATGGAACTGACCTTTCAACCAGAAGAACTTTGCTAAGCTATTAAACAAATCAAAGTTGGAATCGAAGTTTGGAGGGGTTAAAATGTTCGGTCGTCGGTTAATCCAAGAACGATATGTCAATCCATTGACAGATTTTGGGTTCAAGCGGTTGTTTGGCACAGAGCCCAACAAGGCGCTACTGATCGATTTTTTGAATGCCCTCTTGCCTGCCCATCATACAATTAGCGACTTAAGCTACCGCAATAGCGAAAACATCGGCAATACAGCTTTAGATCGTAAAGCTATCTTTGATATCTACTGCAAAAGTAAAAGCGGTGAGTGGTTCATCGTCGAAATTCAAAAAGCAAAGCAAAATTTCTTTAAAGACCGAAGCGTTTACTACGCTACCTTTCCCATTCAAGAGCAAGCTCAAAAGGGATTCTGGGACTACCAGCTATCGTCCGTCTACACAGTAGGGGTTTTAGACTTTGTCTTTGACGACCATAAAGATGACGATACGATTGTGCATACGGTCGAGCTAAAGAATCAAAACTGCAAAGTCTTCTACGACAAACTTAAATTTATTTACATAGAGCTGCCTAAATTCAAGAAAACCGTTGACCAGCTAGAGAGTCATTTTGATAAGTGGCTGTTTTTGCTAAGGCATTTGCCTGACCTAAACGATCCGCCGCAGGCGCTGCAAGAGGGAACCTTCAACCAGCTATTCGAGGTTGCTGAAATTGCCAACTTCTCAGCCGAAGAACAGGGCGCTTACGAAGACAGCTTGAAGTACTACAGAGATTTGAACAATGTAGTAGACACATCGAGAGAGGAAGGCCGCGAGGAAGGCCGCGAGGAAGGCCGCAAAGATGCGACGACCCGTTTAGTCATTCGACTATTAACAAAGCGCTTCGGTGCTTTATCCGATAGCGTTCGAGAGTCTATAGCGTCTTTAACCAGAGAAGATTTAGAAGTTTTGAGTGAAGCTTTGCTGGATTTTTTGAGCCTGGACGATTTAGCGGAATGGCTATCGGGAAGAATGCCAGATCGGTAGGCGATCGCATCTGCAAGCGAGTGAAGTGAACCCCCAAACTTGGACAGTAAAATCAGGTAATAGAAAGACGAGTTCTTTGGTGTCGGCCATAAGATTTACAATAGAAGATAAAAATATAGTGTTTGTGTTGCTATCGTTACTGCTATTTGAGAACGGTTATTAGCTGAAGTTGACTTAGAGCAGTTGACTTAGAGCAGCAGATTTTGAAAGGGATAGGTGTTGCTCCACCGATAGGTGTCAAAGTCACGTTGATCAACAGAGAAAATACGACCGTGGCCTAAATGCTCTGCTAAAACGACTATCGAAGCATCTGCTAAATCCATAGATAGTTAGGTTTGCGTACTGCTGCATAAGTTGACTTATCTTTTCGCTATCGTTTGCCTGCAAATCAAATATGGCGAATAGTCCATGGCTAGCGTTCTGCATAAAGCTGCTTGCAGTGCGGGCTCCTCGATTTCTCAATAGTAGGTAGCAGGTTTCTGTCATTACAGGCCATGTCGTTATCAGCGGTTCGTTGTATTTTTGTAGTGCCTGTGCTGCTGCTGTATGGTACTTGTCTTTCTTATCGATCAGCGCTACCCAGAAGCCTGTATCAACGATGATCATACTTCTCGCCCCATTCTTTAGCTAAAACTTGCTTGTAACTGGACAGTCCGAAGTTTCTGTTGAATAACTAGGTGGACAAAAGCGGTTGTTGCTGTGTTTCAGGCGGCTTTAATTTGACTGCGAGTAATTTAGCGAGAAGTAGAGTGGGCCTACGTTTGGCTA
>JBAQZP010000016.1:0-3865 GCA_049791095.1 Phormidesmis sp. | reverse complement strand
CGCCTATCGGTCGATGAAACCAAGGATGCGGCCCAGCGGATTCTCCAGCGCCACCGCGTCAAAGACCTGATACAAGTGGCTTACGAGACCACCACTCAGACGACTCACAAACGCGCCTACGGTCAGCAACCCGCGCGAACCCTAACCGAAACCCACGTAACGGTGAAACCCACGCTGGACGCCAAGGCTTATCAGCGCCGCTCGCAGCTATTGGGCTGGCGAGTCTATGTCAGCAACGACCTGAATTTATCTCTCGCAGACGCCGTGTACAGCTATCGCAATGAGTATCTCATTGAACAAGGCTTTGGCCGATACAAGGGCAAAGCACTGGGCCTGCGGCCCATGTATTTGGCCTCTGACCAGCGGGTCAAAGGCTTGGTTCGGCTGTTGAGTTTAGGCTTGCGTATCCTTTGTCTGCTGGAATTTTCGGTGCGCTCCCAATTGGACGTTGACCCACAGCCGCTACCAGGACTATATGCTGGCAATCCTAAACGAGCCACCCAACAGCCCACCGCTGAGCTACTGCTCAAGGCGTTTCGCGGCCTTACCCTCACAGTTATGGAGATTAATCAGGTCACACAACGCTTTCTCTCGCCTTTGTCTAAGCTGCAACTGCGCATATTGCAGTTATTGGGCTGCTCTGATGATATCTATCTCGCCCTGACGGGCTAATTGTGGTGAACTCTCTTTTTTATCCGCGAACCGTGAGCGCGCCTCTAGAAGAAGTCTATGTGTTCACTTTAAGGCATGAGGGCGATGGAAGTCTTCTAGCAGATAGGACGCGATCATTTCTATTTGTGTATACCATTGGGTAGAAAACTAGGATAATTTCCTCGAAGAAAGAAGAAGCACAATGATAAAATTATCGTTAAATACGCCAGTAACGCAGAAAAAACTACCGCCTGGGCCATTTGGGTATCAGGTTTTTGGGCTGTCGCAGCTTCAGGCGCAGCCACTCGAATTCATCGGCGATCTTTGGCATGAGTATGGGGACTTGGTGAGGGTGCCTATTTTGCCAGGATTTAATATTTTTATAGCCATGCATCCAGACCATATGGAGCATATTTTAACGACACATGCAGAGCGCTACGAAAAGCCTGATTTTTTCCTGAAGCCGATGGGCGAAGTGCAAGGTAAGGGATTGTTTTCTAGCGAAGGAGCGTTTTGGCAGCAGCAAAGGCGTTTGATACAGCCTGCCTTTCAACAAAAACAGCTTGCTAAACTGCATAGCGTTATGCTGAGCTGCGTGCAGTCTCTTTTGCAAGACTGGTCAAGAAAGCCAGTGGGAGAGATTGTCAACATTGCCGATGAGATGACGCGGCTAACGCTGAAAATTGTGAGTTTGACTTTGTTTAGCGTCGATATTAGCGATGATTCTAATCAGCTTAGAGAATCGTTACGAGTCGCCACCGCTCAAGTATTTTATCGTTTAACCAATCCACTGATGCCACCGACTTGGGTGCCGACAAAAAGCAATCGCCAGTTTCGAGCGGCTAAGCAAACAATAGATGAGGTTGTTCTAGAGATTATTCGAGCGCGGCGGCAGAACCCAATTGAAGAGGTTGATTTGCTGGCTATGCTGCTGGCAGCTCGCGACGAGGATGGGGAGGGCATGAGCGATCGGCAACTTCTCGATGAAATTATTACGCTGATCAATGCCGGGCATGAAACAACTGCAACTTCTTTGGCTTGGACGTGGCATTTACTAGGCACTCATCCCGATGCCATGGTACAGATGCAGGCGGAGGTAGATGCTGTACTGCAAGGAGATGTTCCAACATTTGAAAATTTGCCAAAGCTCAAGTACACTCGGCGCGTGTTTGACGAATCCTTGCGATTGCGCCCGCCAACGCTGGGACTTGCGCCCAGAGCGGCGCTAGAAGAGGACGAAATTCAGGGATATTACGTGCCGAAGGGCACTATCTTCAATTTGGCTTTTTACTTCACGCTGCGCCATCCTGATTTTTGGGAAAACCCAGGACAGTTTGACCCTGACCGGTTTTTGCCCGAGCGATCGCAGCACCGGCCAAAGTATGCCTACATGCCCTGGGGCGCAGGGCCGCATGTCTGTATTGGCAAAAACTTTGCAGTTATGGAATCGCTGATGATTTTGAGCGCGATCGCCCAACAATTCCACGTCACCCTAGAGCCCAACCAGCCCATCGAAATTGATCCCAGATTCACGCTACGCCCGAAATATGGCATCAAAGTTACCGTGAGTCCAAGACATTAGAGATACCCATTTAGCTACCGCTAGCCGCGAAAAAGGTCTGGTATAGGTACACCAAGGCAAAGCCTGCAAAGAACACACCCGCAGTGGCAGTCGCAAAGAAGGTGAATTTAGAAGGTTTGAGTTCTTCTGGCAAAAAGCGATGGTTAAGGTATAGCGTGAGCCCCGTAACGACAGGAATATGCGCCGCTTCGATGGCTCCGGCAGTTTGCAGCAGCCCAACCGGTTTACCGAAAGCGAGATAGACGCCAATTGGCAGCGCGGCCAACAGCACTACTAAGAAAAACCGTCGCAAATACTTTTCGCGAATCCAGTTGCCCCGAAGGCCAAAGCCCCGTAAGAGAATATTGGTGCCATCCGCGAACATTCGGCTAAAGCCGTCCTCTACCGATAGAGTGGTACTGCAAAAAGTCACAAAGACAGCGATGATCATAAACCAATATCCCCAGGTGCCCCAAATGTCTCCTAGCAGACGGCCCAGCGTATTGGCAATTTCACTCTCGGCGGGTACCAAACCTTCGGGGCGCAGCAGTTCACCCCCCAAAATGAAAAACGCCAGCGCAATCGTCATCGATCCGAGAACCGCCAGCGTATTAGAAAACGACATTACCGACACCCAGGATTTGAGGCGATCGCGACTCTCTTGATCCAACAGCTTAGGTCGTATCGGCTGGTTTTGGCTAGCTTCACCCCGCTTGCCCTGAATTTGAGATGCGCCGTAGCCACGAGCATCTACCCAGTAGGAGTACCACATCAGCCCAGCAGCGCCTGCTAGCATAAAGCCCAACCAGGGCAAAATTTCTGTATAGTTTACGTCCGGCGGCACCTGAGGCACCAGCCCAGCGGCTAAGTTGCTTAAATTGGGTAGCACGCTGATAGCAGTGACCAAGACAGCTACCGTCAATAAAATTGCAAGATAGGAAGCTGCCTTGTCAATTTTGTCGTATTGCCCCAGCAGGACGATACTCACCGTCACTAGCACAATGATGATCATCCACATCTGCACCGTACCGCCTGTCAAAAGAATCAGGGCAGTAGCCGCTGCCCCTGACATACCAGCAACGGTCGAAACCGCAACAAACAACTGAGGGACTAAGATCAGCCAGACAGCCCAGTTTTTAGGCCCTGGTAGCTCTTTGAACCCCTCTAGCATGGTTGCGCCCGTACAGACCGCAAAACGGCCCACCTCACGGTTGATAAACCACTTTAGGGCCACTGCCAGCAGCAGCGCCCACAATAGCGTGTAACCATACAAAGAGGCAATTCTGGGCGTAAACAGCAGCTCGCCCGAACCGGCTGAGGAAAGCATCCATAAAAAGCCAGGGCCAAGCCACTTCAGGCGACTCCAGCCGGCAGGAGCTGGCGGAACCTGCTGAGTGCTTTCAACAGATTGTTCTTCTTCAGCAGGCGACTCCTTTTGTCCAAGAGAGTAGTCCTTCCCTTCCTCAAAAGAAGCCTGGTTTTGATGGCTCATAGTTGCGGTTAATGGCGTTGACAGCAGATTAATGGTTCAATGGCACTGACTTAAGAGGAGGCAAAAGGTAGAAAAAGGCTGCAAGGTCTGATAGATATACATCAGCGCCTTGCAAGCCACAAATAACACTTTCTACTATGTCTCAATCAGCCAAAATACTC
>JBAQZP010000015.1:0-30806 GCA_049791095.1 Phormidesmis sp. | reverse complement strand
CCATCGACCTGATTCCCATGCTGACGGTGATGATGGGCGTTTTAGCTTTCTTTGTCGTTGTCTCCGTCTCCTTGGGCAGCGAGCAACTCATTCAAGTAGACCTTCCTCCTGAAGAAACTGAAGAAACGCCAGTCCCTGAAACAGTACAAGAGCCGTTCATCGTCGAAATGGACGCTAGCGGTCAGCAGTTACTAAACGGTCAGGCAGTAGAAGGTGACCAGCTATCCGCAGCGGTTCAAGCTTACCTGGCACGGAATGCCGATAGCATTGTGTATCTGGTACCCAGTCGAGAATTGCCCTATGAACAGGTCATGCAGTTTTTGGGCGATATGCGCACGGTGGGCGGCGATCGCGTCTCTTTAGCCCTCGAAGACAAATAGGCACAGCCATCAGGCAATCCGCCTGCGGACAATTGATCGACGAAACTTTGTTCACTTTACACAGGCTTACTTTATGCGCACCCGACATCGCCGCCCCGCTCGCATTCCCGAAGTAAACCTAGTCCCGATGATGGACGTGTTAATGACGGTACTGATTTTCTTCGTCATTATTTCTATGGGGCTCACCGGCGTTCAAATCAACGGCGTCAGCCTGCCTCAGGCGGTGGGCGGCGCAGACGAAGCCACCGTTGAAGAAGCCGAACCGCTAACGATTGGCCTTACCCGCGATCGCGAACTGGTATTAGCAGGTCAGCCCACTAACCTACAAGCGCTGGCCCCAACGGTTCGAGTTTATTTTGAGGAAAATCCCGATGGCAGCCTTTTACTAAAGGCCGATCGCGCCCTAGCGTATGACGAAATTGCCGATCTTTTAAGTGAGCTAAGAGGCATTGGCGGTCGCCGGGTGTCTTTAGCCGTAGAATAATCAATGGATTTAGCCTGGCTGCACAATCCTTATAAAAGCATCCCGATGGCATCTTAGCGGTTGTCCTGTAAGGCATTTAAGGAGCGTTGAACGAATAGGCTTTTTATGAGGTTATTGTTAGCCCCAAAATAGTCGAAAAGCACTTATCAATCTAAGTATTGACGATTCAGCTATCTGCCCCCAAAAACGGACTGATGCTCTTTTCAAAAAGATCACAGCGATCGCCGCTTTTTCGGGAACCTATCAAGGTCGGTCTGTTTAAGTATGGTTTTTAGCCCTATACGTAAGTATTTACACTGAGCAAGATATATAGCCTTTATAAAGGTCATCTGGTTTTACGGATCTTTCCTTTGTTTTGTGGATAGATAAACAGAGGTGCTACTGCTTCTGAAGTGAAAGCTTCGGTTGCAAGATGTGTTTCTGTCTGTTTTCGAGACCCTGAATGGAGGATATTCATACGTGATCAAAGTCATTAAAAAGCTAGGCATCAAGGCGGCATTGCCCCTGCTACTGCTAGCAACAGCCTGTGGCGACACAACCACTTCTGCGTCACCTATCAGTGGTGACAACGGTGGTGTTACTTCTGCGGGAACTTCCCAGACTCAAGGCGCTGATTCATCTGCGTTCGCAGGACTCAGCGACATGCTGGACGGTGCCGATGCATCTGTCCCCACTGGCTCTGAGGAAGGCGTTGATTTGACTAAGGTCGTGCCTACTTCACCTGCAGCTAAGCCTGTGCCTGAGCCTACAGCTTTGGCAGGTTTGGCGGTTGCAGCCTTGGGCCTTGGCGCTATCAAGCGCAAGCAGTCTGCTTAAACTTTGATTTTTTGAAGCGAGGGAGATGGGGCAAAAGCGTGTCATTGGGGGGCCGCTTTTACCCGGTTTCCTGAGCTTTTGAGAGTAAAGATTTAAGCTTGTTCGAGCCGAGTTAGCGTTTGCTGACTCGGTGTAAGCTTCAAAACTCGGCAAGCCGGAAGGTCTGTCGAGTTTTTTGCTACAATCCCAACGCTACAACTTAATCTATATTTCTATGGCCTCGGATATGGCCTCTGAGCGCATCCAACGGTTACTCGCTGATTTAAAGCAACCTGATGCTGCTGTGCGCGATCGCGCTTCATCCGCGCTTTGGCACCTGTGGTTTCACCAAAAGGGTGTCTATGGCGCACAGCAGTTAGTACAAGCAGAGTCTTTGCTACAGACAGGTAAAGCAGATCAGGCCGAGAGGCTATTAAGCGATATGATTCAGGCCCAGCCCGACTTCACCGAAGCCTGGAACCGCCGGGCCGTTTTTCACTACATACAGGGCCACCATTGGCGGGCGATCGCCGACTGCCAAAAAGCCATTCAGCTAGCGCCCTACCACTTCGGTGCCCTGCATGGTTTGGGCCTATGCCATAGCGCCGTTGGTAACTATACAGCCGCTATTCAAGCGTTTCGCCAGGCGCTAGAGATACAACCCTACGCTCTTGCCAATCAGCGCATGATTTTGGAATGTACAGCCAAATTAGGCTGACGGCATGCCGTAAGACACGCAAAGCGGTGCGTTCTGTGGCAACCTGAAAGAGTAGGTTGACTCCCCCTTGCGCTATACAAATGCTTTCTACACCCTCGGCACCTGCCAGCCCTTCAATGGCTACGCCCAAACCAGAATTCGAGACTACGATTGTGCGACGCAAAACTCGCCCCGTGAAAGTCGGCGACGTCATTATCGGTGGCGGCAACCCGGTCGTTGTACAATCCATGATCAACGAGGACACGCTCGACATCAAAGGTTCAGTTGCTGGCATTCGGCGACTGCATGAGGCAGGCTGCGAAATTGTGCGGGTGACGGTGCCCAGCATGGCCCATGCCCGCGCCCTGGCAGAAATTAAAAACTGCTTAGCTCAAACCTATCAGCGCGTGCCCTTGGTCGCCGACGTGCATCACAATGGCATGAAAATTGCCTTGGAAGTGGCCAAGCATGTCGATAAGGTGCGGATTAATCCAGGGCTGTATGTGTTCGAGAAGCCCTCTATCAAAAATGGACAGAGCGATCGCACCGAATACACTCAATCGGAATTCGACGCCATCGGCGCAAAAATTCGTGAAACCCTAGAGCCCCTCGTCATTTCGCTGCGCGACCAAGACAAAGCCATGCGCATCGGCGTCAACCATGGCTCTCTGGCCGAACGGATGCTCTTTACCTACGGCGACACCCCCGAGGGCATGGTCGAGTCCGCCCTAGAATTCATCCGTATCTGTGAATCCCTATCGTTTTACAACCTCGTCATTTCTCTAAAAGCATCTCGTGTCCCAGTGATGTTGGCCGCATACCGGCTGATGGTAAAGCGCATGGACGAACTCGATATGCACTATCCCCTACACCTGGGCGTTACCGAAGCAGGCGACGGTGAATATGGCCGGATCAAGTCCACCGCCGGAATTGGCACATTGCTAGCGGCGGGCATTGGCGATACTATTCGCGTCTCGCTCACAGAAGCTCCTGAGAAAGAAATTCCGGTATGCTACAGCATTTTGCAGGCGCTAGGACTGCGCAAAACAATGGTGGAGTACGTCGCTTGCCCTTCCTGCGGACGTACCTTATTTAACCTAGAAGACGTACTGCACAAAGTACGCGCGGCCACTAGCCACCTCACTGGCCTCGATATTGCGGTTATGGGATGTATCGTCAACGGCCCCGGTGAAATGGCCGACGCCGACTATGGATATGTCGGTAAACAGCCCGGCACAATCGCACTTTACCGGGGCCGCGAAGAAATCAAGCGCGTCCCCGAAGACCAGGGTGTAGCAGAACTGATCAATTTAATTAAAGCGGATGGCCGATGGCTAGAGCCTGACGCAAATGCTGAGACAAAGGCTAAAATCGAAGCTGACACTATGAGCGCTGTCCCGATTGGTGCAACCGTATAATACAGCTTCGGTTTATGGGTTCGCGGTAATGATTCGGTTGATAGGTTCAGCGTAGTTAAAACACAAGACTTGACTAGCTATCTTTAATTGACTGAGGTTAGGGTGCTCTGTCATTCGCTTCTAAAACTGGTCTAATGGGGTATCTTTCAGGGTACTTATTTCGTTTTAATCTGTTTCTGTGCATCTTCTTATGCAAAGCGCACAACGCTTCACCCAAAACTCAGGCTATTAATAAAGTGGGTGTGTTAAATTGGGCGTACTAATTATCAGCTAACTGAACATCTCCTCCACACAGGATCCTTACATTCTTATGGCAAATACCCAGCGCCGCTTTATTCTCGGAACAACCGCACTGGCCAGTGCCGCTGTTGTGATTACTGGCATAGGTATTCACCGGTCGCAAAGCCAAGCCTTCTTTAAAGAAGGCCCCAAAGAACTGATCGATGAGGTGTGGCAACTCATCGATCATGAATATGTCGATGGATCCTTCAACTCCCTGGACTGGAACGACATTCGGATGAGCTATCTGAACCGTGACTACACCGATAAGGAGGAAGCCTATACCGCCGTGCGCGAGATGCTAGAGCAGCTCGAAGATCCTTACACGCGGTTTATGGATCCTGAAGAATTCAACAACATGCAAATTGACACCTCCGGAGAGCTTACCGGGGTCGGCATCCAAATTTCTCAGGACGAAGAGACCAACGATATCGTCGTGGTTTCTCCCATCGAGCAAACACCTGCTTACGAAGCCGGTTTACTGTCTGGTGATATCATCACCTCAATTGATGGCCAAAGCACAGAGGGCATGGATCTTAGCGATGCGGTTAATCTCATTCGCGGCGCAGTAGATTCGCAGGTAAAGCTCACCGTGTCTCGTGACGAAAAGCCGTTAGAGTTTGAACTCACCCGCGCTCGTATCGAAATTCACCCCGTGCGCTACTCGGTAGAAACTAGCCCAGAAGGTACAGTGGGGTATATTCGCCTAACTCAGTTCAGCGCTAATGCGGCCTCAGAGATGCGGGAAGCTATTAAAGCCTTGGAAGAGCGCGATGTCGCGGGCTATGTACTCGATTTGCGCTCTAATCCGGGGGGGCTGCTGTTTGCCAGCATCGATATCTCTCAGATGTGGATAGATGAAGGTACGATTGTCTCGACAGTAGATCGCAATGGCGTCAGCGATGAAGAAGTGTCCACTCACCAGGCACTCACTGATCGGCCCCTGGTTGTGCTGGTCGATGGTGGCTCTGCTAGCGCCAGCGAAATTCTTTCGGGTGCTCTGCAAGACAACAACCGCGCTACTCTCGTGGGTACACAGACCTTCGGCAAGGGGCTAGTACAGTCCGTCCGTGGGTTGGCCGATGGCTCGGGTGTGGCCGTCACCATTGCCAAATATCTCACGCCTTCAGGCAGAGACATTAACAAGCTTGGCATTGAGCCAGACTTTGTCGTAGAGCTAACAGAAGAACAGCGCGATGCACTGACCGAAAATCGCGATAAAATTGGCACCTCAGAAGATCCGCAATACTCTAAGGCACTTGAAGTGCTCGCCGATTCTATTCGCGGCCAGCGAAGTTCTGCGAGTGCCGCAGGCGTCACTGGACAATAGTCAGATTTTTTACTGCTATATGGCCAGCACTTAGATAGGCTGACATTTACCCGCTCTAATCAGGCCAATGCGTTTTGCAATGGCCTGATTTTGTGTTTCAAAAGGCCCCCACTTTTGTAAGGTATCATCTTCTAAATCGGTGACCGCTTGCGCCGAGAGAATTTCGCACGCTTCAGAGGCTTGCTTGATGATGTACCAGCTTTCTTCAGAAGCTTCCATGATGACCTTTAGATTGAACAATTGTCACTTTAATCTACCTTTTTGTTGCGCAGATCCCTAACCGAGCGCCTAAGCGGCTTCCTGCCCGGCTGAAGACTCATGACCAGCAGCACTAATTTGCGGTGAAGATGAGCTAGAACCACTCAGGCTGACCTTAACTGCTTTGTTCGAGTTATCTTCTACTTTGGGCATTTCTAACATTAAAATGCCGTCCTTGTACTCTGCTTGAACGTTGCTGTTGTCTACCGGTTCTGGCAACGGGATTGTACGGCTGAAGCTGCCGTAGCGAAATTCAGAGCGCTTTTGACCGTTTTCTTCGGATGTAGATTCATGCTTACGCTCACCGCTAATCATGACGGCCTCTTTCATCACGCGAATGTCGAGATCATCAGCGTTCATACCCGGCACTTCGATTTTTAGGTGAATTTTGCCATCGCTTTCTTCCATCTCGGCAAGCGGCATCATTCCCATCATCTGGCCCATCATCTGGCCAGAGCCTTCGTTCTGACCCCTGTTGTTTAGCGAAATGTCATCGAACAGGCGGTTCATCTCACGCTGCAATGACATCACTTCACGAAACGGATCCCATCGAACAATTGCCATAATATTTTCTCTCCTAAACGTTTTTTGCGATGTTTGTAGAGGTATTTAGATTGTTTAATTCCTAAATACCTACTTAAAAATTTTGTCGTTCATTACGGGAACTCGAATCTATCTGGAGCTATAAAATCGGGTGTGATTATACCCCTTTAGACGGCAGTTGTAGGGGTCGAAAGGACTAGCCCGCTCCAAGCTAGCTAGCTCAGCGTTCTCTCTAGGTAGGGATGAAGGCTACGGGAAAATATTTGAGTATGTGTGAGCGATGGGATACTGGTTGCAAGCTACAGCCCAGCTTGGTTAAGCAGTTCTAAATCGATGGAAATCAATAGAAGTTGTACAGCTTTAAGGAGAAAATTATGCCAGTTGAAACGAAACGTGCGGTTGGACTGTTTCATAGCCGTCAGGACGCAGAAAATGCTTTGATGAAGCTCAGAGACAGCGGCTTTGACATGAATAGAATCTCGGTGGTTAACAAAGACACCGATACAAGTAATATGCAGGGCGCTAGTGTTAACGCCGACAAGGAAAATCAAGTCGCTGAATCGGCGGGTAAAAGCGCGGCAATTGGGGGCGTCAGCGGTGGCGCAATCGGCCTGATTGGTAGCCTGGGCATCTTGGCAATTCCGGGTGTTGGCCCAGCCGCTGAGGTAGGCATACTGCTGGCGAATACAGTCTTTGCAGGCGCACTAGGTGCGGCCAGTGGGGGATTGCTAGGTGCGCTGGTGGGCTGGGGATTGCCAGAAGACCAGGCTCAGTATTATAGCGATCGCGTCAACAAATCAGGCGACTATCTAGTTATCGTAGAAGGCGACACTACTACCATTAACTCGGCTCAAACTATCCTTCAACAAAATCGCATCAACGACTGGAGAACTTTCTCAGCAACCGGAGCAACCGGAAGCAGCGCCGCAGATATAGAGAGAGCTACGCCCCAATCGCCTGCTACCGGCAAAATGGTGTAATAGCCATAAGATCCTAACTCAGCAGGGCTTTGATCTGATCGAGGTTCTGCTGTTAACAATAGTCTTGCACTTACGGAAATTACACCATTTAGGGGATCGTCCTCAGCCGTTGTCTTTGTTACGATACAACCACCGAGAAAAAGCGTATCTAAAAGAGACGAGCGAGTAACCCTATGCCTATTAAGAAGGATAAAAAGCCTCAACCGCGCAGAACGGCTAACTGGATATTCATAGCCATTAGCGCGGTGCTGTTGATTAGCACTTTTTTGCCTAACTCCTTTAGCCAGATGGCAGAGCGTGTACCCTACAGCACATTTGTCAGCCAGGTAAAAGACCATCAGGTGGTCAGCGCCAACGTGGGCGAAAAACAAATTCAGTACCAGCTAGAAAAGGGCGGCGCAGTCTACGAAACCACGCCTGTGTTCGACCTAAATTTGCCAACTTTACTGCAAGACAATGGTGTAGAGTTTTCGGCGACACCACCGGATGGCAATGCCTGGTTTGGCAATTTACTGGGCTGGGTCATCCCACCGCTGATTTTCGTGGCGGTTTGGCGGTTCTTCCTGATGCGAGGTCAGGGTAGCGGTGGCCAGGGGGGTGTGTTCTCTATCGGCAAAAGCCGCGCCAAAATTTATGTAGAAGACGAAGATACCAAAATTAAGTTCACTGACGTGGCGGGCGTTGATGAGGCCAAGACTGAACTGGTTGAGATTGTAGACTTTTTACAAAATTCCAAACGATTTACTGATTTAGGGGCACGCATTCCTAAAGGCGTGCTGCTTGTTGGCCCGCCAGGAACGGGTAAAACACTGTTAGCTAAGGCTGTTGCAGGTGAAGCGGGCGTTCCTTTCTTTAGCATTTCAGGTTCTGAATTTATTGAGATGTTTGTCGGGGTGGGCTCGTCGCGCGTGCGTGATTTGTTCGAGCAGGCGAAAAAGCAGGCCCCTTGTATTGTCTTTATTGACGAGCTAGACGCCATTGGTAAATCGCGCTCTTCTGGCGGCTTTTATGGCGGTAATGATGAGCGTGAACAAACGCTGAATCAGTTGCTGGCAGAAATGGACGGCTTCGATGCTGAAGATTCCACTATTATTGTGCTGGCAGCGACCAATCGGCCAGAGATTTTGGATCCGGCGCTATTGCGTCCAGGTCGCTTTGACCGGCAGGTTCTGGTAGACCGGCCTGATTTAAAAGGGCGCGATGCGATTTTGAACATTCATGCTCAGGAAGTAAAGTTGGCTGATGGGGTTGATTTGAAGGCGATCGCCACCCGTACGCCCGGATTCGCAGGCGCAGACCTGGCTAACTTAGTCAATGAGGCCGCCCTACTCGCAGCTCGCAAACACCGTGAATCGGTAGAGCAGCAAGACTTTGCCGAGGCCATTGAGCGAGTGGTAGCGGGTTTAGAAAAGCGCAGCCGCGTATTGAATGATAAAGAGAAAGAAATTGTGGCCTACCATGAGGTTGGTCACGCCCTAGTAGGGGCAGCCATGCCTGGCACAGACAAAGTCGAAAAAATCTCGATTGTGCCACGGGGGATGGCGGCGCTGGGCTACACCTTGCAGCTTCCGACTGAAGATCGCTTTTTGCGAGACGAAGCTGAGCTAAGAGGACAAATTGCCACCATGCTGGGCGGGCGCTCTGCTGAGGAAGTGGTGTTCGGCTCTATCACAACGGGCGCGGCGAATGACCTGCAACGGGCCACCGATGTCGCCGAGCAAATGGTCACAAGCTACGGCATGAGTGACGTCTTGGGTCCGCTGGCCTATGACCGCAGTAAGCAAAATAACTTTTTGGACAATGGGGCTGCGCCCAATGCTCGCCGCCTGGTAAGTGATAAAACCGCTAAAGCGATTGACGAAGAGGTCAAGAGTATTGTGGAATCGGCCCACCAACGGGCGTTGACCATTTTGCGAGACAATCGAGAGTTGTTGGAAGAGATTTCTCAACAGCTATTGGATGAGGAAGTGATTGAGGGCGATCGCCTGCGATCAATGCTGTCTAAAGTAAAAGACAACACCGTCAATTCAGATAGCCACTCATCGGGCCACTCATCGGACAGCTACGACAAGCAGGTCGTTGAGGTGTAATCTCTATATCATCAAGTTACCCTGATAAATCTTGATAGGCAGCGGGTAATCTAACCAGACCCGCTGCCTTTTGCCTTGGCTTTTGGTCTTAGGCAAAGACGATTCAGATGAATTTACAGATTAGCTTCTTATCTATAGGTATGAATTGTTTTATGATCGAGCTATCGCTTTGGTGACAGCCCTCGTACCTTTGACCTATGCCCACGAAAAGAGCCAAAGCACCGACTGGTCAGTTTGCTATTCGATCGACTCGAACCGCTAGCAAGCCCGCTCACGGGGGGCTGTTTTCTGCTGCTTTAAAGCTGGGCCTATGGATGGGATCGCTGGCTGTAGCAACGTCTCTTGCTGGACTTACCTACGCTCGATATCAGCAGCAGTTCTTAGATCCGCCAGTGGCCTTGGTACTGGGCGGATCGCCAGAGCGAGAGCAGTTTGCCGCTCATTTTGCAAAAACGCATCCCAACGTCAGAATTTGGGTGTCGTCGGGCAGTAACCCCGAATATGCACGATGGGTGTTTGATCAGGCACAGGTACCGAATAATCAGTGGGCGCTAGACTATCAGGCAGTTGATACGGTGACTAACTTCACTACCCTGGTCAGCAAGCTTGAAGATAGGCAGATTAAAGCGGTATATCTCATCACTTCCGACTACCATATGAGCCGAGCCAGCATAGTCGCGCAAATTGTGCTGGGCAGTCGGGGCATTGGGTTCAAGCCAATCTCTATTCCTACCCAGGCAGACCCTGAACAGCCAGAAACCGTGTTTAGAGAAGCGCGAGATGGGGTGCGATCGCTCCTATGGGTCGTCACGGGTAAAACCGGCCTGGAATGGAAAAAATAGCGGGTTTGGCATCATATTTGATCCCGTCAGTAAGATTATCTTTAGAGTCCTTATCAAGTGCTCCTATTTTTAGGCTCGCTTGACTCAAGTTCTAAAGGGCCGTCGTTTGTACCCTCAAAACTATGACATCCGCCACTCAACACCTTGTTTATACCCAGTCACAAATACAGATATGGCTTCGCGGACTGCTCACCGTCGCCTGGGCTGACGGTCACTTCGATAACGCTGAAAAAGCCATCATTCAAGACATGGTAGAGTCTGAGTTCGCCCCTGGCGTTGATTTTGAGACGCTAAAACCCCTAGATAGCTCAGAGTTAGCCGCGCTAAACCTCGACAGCGCCGCCGCCCAAAACTTTCTGCGGATGGCCGTGATGGTGGCCCTCGCTGACGGCGTATACTCCGACTCGGAAAATGAAAAAATTATGGTGTTTGCCGAAGCTTTAGCACTGAAGCCAAAGGCAATAGAAACGCTTCGATTAACCCTCTCTAACCTTGCCGGTTCAAGTCTAGAACCCATAAAGCCAGACCCCACAGAAGAACGGCAGCCGTCAGCCTCAGGGGTTTCAGCCAGTCCCCTCCAGCCACCTGCCAAAAAGTCAGGCGTCGATCCGCTGAAACCCGCTCGTGAATGGCTCGACCAGCTAAGCGTTGAGGATCCCCGCTTAGCCCGATTCGTCTGTAAGCTAGTGCCTTCCCAATGTCCATTTGAACGAGATGTCAAACTGTTTGGCCATAAAGTTGTTCACATTCCCCCCATGTGTAAAATCAATCCGCTGTACGAACAACTCGTGGGTCTGCGGTTTAGAGCGCTGACCTATTTGGCCGACGATTGTGGTGAAGATGTGACGCCGTACATATAATAATGGACTAACAATGGACGTAATGACGGCTGATGTCCTAGTAGTTGGAGGGGGCGCGGGCGGGACGGCAGCAGCAATTCAGGCCGCTAGGCGTGGCGCGAGCGTGGTGTTGGTTTCTGAGCTGCCTTGGCTGGGAGGAATGCTGACCTCGGCAGGAGTCTCTGCGCCTGATGGCAATGAGCTAGCCGCTTTTCAAACGGGTATCTGGGGGGCATTTTTGCAGGCGCTGCGGCGGCGTCATCCGGGTGGGTTGGATAATGGCTGGGTCAGTTTCTTCACCTATAGTCCGGCAGAGGGGGCACAGATATTTGCCGATTGGGTCGCGTCACTGCCCAATTTGAAGTGGATTACTGGACAGCGGCCTCGTGAGGTTCTGCGTCAGGGCAGCGCTGATGCTGAAGCCTGTGTTGTAGGCGTGCGGTTTGACGAGCTAATCGTGCAGGCCACGGTTACCATCGATGGCACCGAGTTAGGAGATTTACTCGCTCTTGCCGAGGTGCCTTTCCGGTGGGGCTGGGAAACTCAAGACGTCTGGAATGAGCCAAGCGCGCCCGCGTCTTTGAGCGATCCAGCCGACCCGCTGTACGCCATTACTCAGAAGTATCCTGTGCAATCGCCGACCTGGGTGGTGCTGATGGAAGATTATGGCGAGGCTGAAGCCCCAATTATTCAACTGCCACCGCAGGTTTCTGCCGATAGCTGCTTTGAGGGGGCTTGGGCAAATTACGGCGATGCCGAAACATCGGCGGGCGAGAAATTCTTGAACTACGGTCGATTGCCAGATAATCGGCTGATGATCAACTGGCCGCATCAGGGTAATGACTATGGCAAGGGGCTGCATCGGTTGATTGAGTCTGACCAGGCGCGCCAGAAGTATGGCAGAGAGGCCCGTTGGCACAGTCAGTCTTTTGCCCGCTATATTCAAACCCAGTTGGGACGACGCTACGGCCTTGCCTACGAACTGTTCCCCCAGATCAAAAGCTCGCCCGGTGGCGCATTTGCCCTGATGCCTTACTACCGCGAAAGTCGGCGGCTAGAAGGGCTGACCACGGTAAGTGAAGGCGATATTTTACCCGTAGCAGGTGGACAGGTCGCGGCGCTGCCTGTGAACGATCAGGGAGATATGAGTGCGATCGCCTTCGGCAACTACCCCAACGACCACCACTATCCTGGCTTTGAAATGCTCCTTGCCCCCAAATCAATCCGCTGGGGCGGGCGCTGGACGGGCACCCCTTTCACTATTCCTTATGAGGCATTGGTGCCCCGCTTAGTCGATGGCCTGCTAGTGTGCGAAAAAAACATTTCTGTTTCGCATATCGCCAATGGTGCGACCCGTCTACAGCCCGTGGTCTTAGGCATTGGCCAAGCGGCAGGCATGGCAGCGGCCCTATGCGTAGAGCAGGGCTGTTGGCCACGGGCGTTGACTCAAAATGGAGGGGTGCGATCGCTTCAAACCGCCCTCATTAGCGACCCGACCGCCCCCGCTGCCATCATTCCCCTCTTCAACCTCCCGCCCGAACATCCCGAGTGGCAGACTATTCAGCAATACTACCTATCCCACCCAGCCACCTATCCTGCCAGCGGTTATCACACCTTCGCCCGCAAGCCTGCAAGCCCGCAAGCCCCCAAATCCCCAACTTCAACCTTCAATCCAACCACCCGACAACTGTCCATAACCGGCGAATTTTATCGCCAAGATGAAGACAGCTACTTACTTCATCAAAATGCGATAAAGGAGCTACCCGATTGCCTCCAATTAGTAACAGTTAGATCGGAAATTACTGAGGCGTTTTCAAAAGTATTAGACCGCCAACAAGTACATCTTCTAGGTATTTGGAATTCATCTGGGAAATGGCTACTCTGCCACCAAATTAGTGCGCTGTAACCGAGTCAATTCTTTATATAGATTATCCTGACTTTATAGAGAATCAACGTAACAGTGAATAACGACTTGGAAATCACCTAGCAACCATGCTGACTTTTTATCACTGCCTGCTCGGCGGCTTTATTGCCGTTTCCTGCGCCACTAGCGTGTTCTCTTCTAATGCTGATTCTTCGCAGATTCGGACTCAAGCTTCTGCCGAAGAAACCTCTGCTGACTCTTTGGAGATAGCTTACCGGGGCAGCGGTCGGGTTGAAGATGAACCGATTGAAGAGAAAAGAGCTGAACAGCAAAGCAATCGCGAAAAAGGCCCTATTGCCCATCGGGGTAGCGGACGAGTTATTCCCCATCTGCTATAGCGAACTAAAGTTGTCTCTTGAGGTGACACTGTTGGGAATAGTTTTTATTAGCGAACCCCTGGATAGCGGTGTAGAATATTGGCTAGGTGAAAGCTTTAGGAAGCACTTTCCTTGGCTCTGCCATTGTCAACAATGACTTCCTAATTTTCATTGCTCTAACGCTTATCGCAAGCCAGACATCGCGGGCCACACATCGCGGGCCAGACATCGCGGGTCAGACATCGCGGGTCAGACATCGCAAGTAAGGCTGTTTCCTTTTATTCGTTTTCTGTGCATTCTATACCTATATATTAAGCATTTACGCTTGATGCCGTTTTAATGACCAGCAACACCGATTTAGTAAAGAAACTAGAACCCAGCGCTATTGACGAAATTATGATGTACCTGGCGTTTAGCGCCATGTGTACGGGGGGCCATCGTCATGGGGCCTTTTTGGACGCTGCTGCAACCGCAGCCAAATGCGCTATCTACACCACCTATGTAGAGCAGAAAAACAACCTGCGCATGACCGGACATTTGCATCATATTGAGCCTAAGCGGGTGAAGGTCATTGTCGAAGAAATGCAGGCCGCGCTCACAGAGGGCAAACTGCTAAAAATGCTGGGGTCTCAGGAACCTGGCTACTTGATTCAATTACCCCATGTTTGGCTACAGCAGTATGCCTGGAATCCTGGAGAGTATCGAGTGCCCGGCAACGGCCTTAGCACTGAAGAAAAGCGTCAGGTAGAAACTAGACTCAGTGCAGCCGATTTACCCGATCCGCTGCCGGATGCTCAGCTTTTGACTGGGTTCCAATTTATGGAGCTGGTAGACTTTCTACATTCTCGCTCTCAAGAAACGCTACCCGAAAGTCGTCGTATGAAGCTCAGCGATGCCCTAGCCGAGCATATTCGCCGTCGCCTGATGTATGCCGGTACGGTCGCTCGCATTGATTCTCCGATGGGGGGGATGCCGTTTTATGCCCTCACCCGCGCCTCTTACTCTCCTGTCGGTGCAGAAGAAAGAACTTACACCATGATGGACGATACCGCTCGCTACTTTCGCTTAATGCGCGAATGGGCAAGCGCGCAGCAGGGCACCCGTCGAATTTTGGAAGAACTCAATATTCCACAGGAAAAGCGAGAAGATGCGTTTGACGAGCTAGACCAACTCATTAGCCAGTGGGCTAATAAGTACCACGATGAGGATGGTCAGCCGACGGTAGTGCAAATGGCCATGGGCGACAGCGACTCGCCCCATTAGGTTCCGTTAGGGGTTGTCTGCTTAGCGCCCGCCTTGCCTTGATACATATAAAGCGCCTCAGTGAGTAGACTCCGCTGAGGCGCTTTACGTTATCTGCTTTACGTTATCTATAGAGGCGTTATCTATCAGGTACGTTACCCAGGATTTAATAGCTTACCGTTGGAAGCTGGTAACCTTTGCCTTCGGGAAAGTTGGTAGCTCAACAGCGGCCAGGGAGCTGATCTTTTTGGGCGATCGCAATGGCTTAACCATCGGCGAAATCGCCGATCCCACTGAGCCATCTACTGCCGGTAGATAATCAGCCGGTAAAGGGCCAGCCGTTGTCTCGGGTAGGGGCTGATCCCAGGGCGAAGGCTCAGTGAACTCAACCTCAGGTTCTGGCGTTTGGTGAGTAGCCGTCACAAATGACTGCTCTATTTCTGGAATCATCGCTGGTTCTGGACTGTCTGTTGCCCGATCGACTTTAGCTACGCTTTCAGCCGGTTTTCTTCTTGACTGCCAGTTCAACTTTGGAGAAACCGGCGTCGAAGGAGCAGTTTCCTTAACGACAGTCGTTTCAGCAACAGTCGTTTCAGCAACAGTCACTTCAGCATCCACCAGCTCCGATGAAGGGCTAGATGCTGTTTGCGCCGGTTCTTTCTCACTGCTGCTCGTGACGCGCTCAAGATCTTGCCAAAGCTTGGCTTCAGCTTCTGGAGCTGCGGCGATCGCAGCTTCTTGCTTGACGGGGCTGGTGATGGGCAAGGGGGCAGTGGCTTCCGGTTCGCTCGGTTTACCGGCTCCTCTAATCAGTGATTCTAGGTGGGGATCAATGCCAGCAAAGGGTAATTTTACGCCTCCAGCCCAGGGCATGATGCGCTGCGCCTTGGGGAGGACGACTGATGCTTTAAAGGAGAAGGGCTGGGCTGTGTCAGTCGATTGGGCCCCGATGGATTGAGCGCTGGCGGAACGCGGGCTGACGGTGAGCGACTTTTCGAGGGCCGCTTTGAATTGAAGAGTGTAGCGCTGCTGTCGCTGAAGGCGCGATCGCAAGTCTCGGTTGCTATTTTCGGCCTCTATCCGAGCTTGAGTTTGCTCGGTTTGCTGCTGAGCGATCAAAGCACATTCGCGCTCTAACTGAGCTGTCCGTTCTTGAGCGTTACCCAGCTCTGTTTGCAAGTTCTCATGAATGAGCTGCTGGCGACTCAGTGATTGCTGAGCCGTTTCCAATTCGTCGATGAGTCTGGCAATCTGCTGCTGAGCGGTCTGTGAAACCTGCTGAACAGAAGCCTGTTGAGCAGACACCCGCTCGGCCATCTTACCTTCGGCCTGCCGTGCTCGCTCCAATTCAGTAGCCAGGGCCGCCTCAGACTGATTCAGGCGATTTTCTAGCTGCGAAATCCGGGCTAGCAAAACGTCATTACATTCATTAAGGTCGTGGATCAGGGCCAGTAGTTCCTTCTCTCGATCGGCTTGATTGACGGCTTGACTGACACCCTGGCTAGCGCTCAACTCGGCGCTCACCGTGCCAGGCAAATCGACCGTCTCCCATAAGTCTGACTGGCGATCTTCTGACTGGCGATCCTCTGACTGGCGATCTGAGGTCTGATTGTCTGGGAGCTGTCTATCTTGAGAGTCGGACACAGGTTGAGGTGACGAATTTTCGCTCATATCTATAGAGAAGAATCGCAGACAAAGGTGGGCGGGCAGCAGTGCCAATTGGCAGAATTTTGGGAAGCCTATCAAATCAAAAAGTTAAGAGGCTGCTCCCTAAAGTAGTACCACAGAAAGTCAAATAACAAAACGTCTAAACAAACATCATCGATAACTTCCGTATATTTGACGATGAATCCTTCCAGAGCTTGTTCGTAGTCCCGGAAATTCGTTACGGAGCGTAATATCGATTTTGCAATATCTTCTTTGCAATATCCTCAACCGAGCAGCGCTTCGGCTAGCAGGTCTTTGTGCATAAAAGCCCGATCGATCTGAGAGCTAATTTGATCGATGGTGAGCGCGTCCCCATTGACGTAAAAATCTAGCCACTGCTTACAGATAGTTTGTGGGTCGGCTGGCATTGACGGCAGTGTAGCGGGATCATCAGCTAAGTCCCAACCGTCTAGCGATAGAGCCCGCGCCAGAGCATCTACTTTAGGGTCGTAGCTAATCGCAAAGCACCGACAGCCTTCTGCCGCTGACATGACCAGCGCATGAAAGCGCATCCCGATAGTCATTTCGACGCCTCTAAAAAGTCCTTTGAGCTGCTCGGGTTGCTCTAGCGCGTAGATGTGGTGAGGCCCACTTTGCTGCTGTTGCAGATATTGGGCGATGAACTGGGCGATCGCTAAATCTTTCACTGGCTGAAAGGGAACTAGCAATAGACAAACGCCGGTTGCTTTTTGAAAGTTAGCGAGCGCCTGCGCTAATGCCTCTAGCTTTGGTTGCGTCAGATGCAGGTGGGGCCGGAGGGCTACGGCGACTCGGGGAGCGGGCAGATCCCAAAGCCCTTCTACCGGCTTATGCTCTAATCCCCACACGGGATCAGGGGCAAGCAGGCAGGGCTGGCTCCATTTTCCCAGCAGGGCTTCGGAGTTGCGATCGCGTACACTCACCCGGTTACAGTTGGTCAGCGCTCGGCGCGTCAGCCAGCGGCTAAAGGGCTGATTCAATGGCCCAATGCCCTGCGCCCAGGCAATCGTTTTTAGTCCCAGGGCCTGAGCAAGCAGCATTAGCCCGCCGTAATACACCGGATTCAGGGCGCTGCTGGCATCTTGCATGAGGCTACCGCCGCCCCAAATAAAAGCGTCTGACTGGCGCATAGCTGAGAAAACGGCGCTAATGGATTTGCGGGGAATGGCTTCTATTTTGTAGCGATCGCGCGTTTCCTGCGGATTGCCCGACAGCACCACCGGCGTCACCTGCCGGGGCAGCATTTGCAATAGCGTTGCCAGCAGCGCCTCGTCACCACCATTTCCCATGCCATAGTAGCCACACAAGAGTGCTCGCATAGATTTCTTGCCGTTTGGTTAGCGGCGCTAGGTAGATCTATAGAATACAGAAGAACACGGACTCGCACGTTTTGCCTATGCACGCTCTTTCAATTCCAACCTGGATAGTTCATGTTTCTAGCGTGGTGGAATGGATTGCCGCCATTTGGTTTGTGTGGCAATATGCCGAAGCTAGTGGGTATTTAGCCTGGCGAGCCTTATCGTTTGGCATGTTGCCAGCGCTTGTTAGTGCAATGTGCGCCTGCACCTGGCACTTTTTTGATAACTCGCCTGCTTTGAATTGGCTAGTGATTTTGCAAGCGGCCATGACGGTTGTTGGCAATTGTACGGTTTGCGCCGCCGCCTGGTGGATTTACAGACGTTCTCAAGCGCCAGAGGCAAAACCATGAACAAGGAATCTCTCTTCGCCCTATCGCTGTTCCCCTATCTCGGTTTTTTGTGGTTTCTCACTAAATCCCAACAAACGCCGCGTTTATCACTCATCGGCTTTTATGTACTGTTGGTGTTTGTGGCCGTAACCATTCCAGCGGGTATCTATGCGAAGCAAGCCTATGGCGCAGAGCTAGCGAATGTAGACTGGCTTCACGGCAGCGCAGAGTTGTTTTTGACACTCTCTAATATATTAGTAGCGCTAGGCTTTCGGCAGGCGGCGATTAAGTTTCGCGCTCAGACCTCTGGCGACTGATGCAAAATTAGCCGGTTGCCGTCTGGGTCGTAGGCGTATATTTCCTGCCCGTGAAAGCTGTTCATGATGCCTGCGGGTGGAGGATAGCCAAGGGTTTTGAGGCGGGCGATCGCACACTCTATATCACTCACCTCTAAGCACAGGCTCATAGAACCACCAGTTAAAGCACGAAACTCCGACTCATTACCTGCCTTGGGTACAAAAATAGCGAGGCGCAGCCCTGACAAGCGAAACTCTGCGTAGGTTGGAGTGCTGAGCAATGGTGCCGTTTGCAGCAGCTCACTATAGAACCTCACTTGATTTTGAATATGCAGGCTACACAAGGCTACATATACCTCGCTATAAAAACTATTTTCTATCAAGGGCTTCATCCGCTTACCGAACCGAACGCTACAAGTCATTTTTCATTATTTGGATGCAGTTGCGTAGGCTCGTGAGTTTGTTTTG
The DNA here is from genome assembly GCA_049791095.1 of Phormidesmis sp. GTDB lineage: Bacteria > Cyanobacteriota > Cyanobacteriia > Phormidesmidales > Phormidesmidaceae > Phormidesmis. Next base: position 12,251 of record JBAQZP010000015.1, on the reverse strand, counting down.
AGGAATACTCCAAATAATTTCGTCCGTAAGCGTAAAATATGTATGAACAATGATGTTGCGTAGTCCAACGATCTTGCGCCATTCGATTTGAGAGTAAGCTACGCGATAGTCTTCTGGCATATTTTTGGATGCTTCGCCAATAACTTGCAGATTAAATACAACAGCCTCAAATGTTCTTTCATCTTCGATGAAGGTTGCTAGCGTCATACCGGCAGTGTAGCGTTTCAGGAAACTTCTTGGCCGGGGCATTGGCCGGGGCATTGGCCGGGGTATGGCTAGATGACTGTTGTCCAGGCTGTTGGCTGAATTGACTAACCACTGGGTGCCCTTCCTTCTTGACTATCTGCAATTAAATATGTGATTGACTAAAACTATACAGCTTTAGTCAATCACAGTAAGACCTGCGATGTTTATTTGTTTAACGCTGTTTGACGTTACAGCCGCCGAAACAGCCGCCGAAAACGCCCCTTAAGGAAGACGGATGGCTGCCCAAAATTGCGCTAATCTTAAGACAAATTTGATTCATAAGGGAGTTGCCAATGGTTGCGACATCGTCAACGGTATCTGACAAGAAATCTATTGCAGATTGGCTAGGCAGTGAAGCGGATAGCTTACTGAGCTATCAGGCCAAAATAGACAAAAATCAGCTCCATTTACCGGGGCCGGACTGGGTGAACCGGATTTTTGCGCAGAGCGATCGCAGTCCCCAAGTCCTCCGCAGCCTTCAGCAGCTCTACAGCACAGGCCGCTTAGCAAACACAGGCTATCTCTCTATTCTGCCCGTCGATCAGGGAATAGAACATTCAGGCGCGGCCTCTTTTGCCCCAAACCCGATTTACTTTGACCCCGAGAATATTGTTAACCTTGCCCTTGCAGGCGGCTGTAACGCAGTGGCGACGACGCTTGGCGTGCTGGGCATGACCTCTCGCAAATACGCTCATAAAATCCCCTTCATTGTTAAGCTAAACCATAACGAACTTCTCAGCTATCCAAAAGAGTACGATCAGGTGATGTTTGGTTCTGTAGAGCAAGCTTGGAACTTAGGAGCCGTCGCGGTTGGTGCAACCATTTACTTTGGCTCACCCGAGTCAACCCGGCAAATTCAAGAAGTTAGCAGAGCCTTTGCTCGCGCTCATGAATTAGGCATGGCCACCATTTTGTGGTGTTATTTGCGCAATGATGTCTTCAAACAAGACAAAGACTATCACTTAGCCGCAGACCTGACTGGCCAGGCAAATCACCTCGGTGTGACGATAGAAGCTGACATTATTAAGCAGAAGCTGCCTGAGAACAATGGCGGCTATAAAGCTGTTGCAGATGCAATTGGCAAATCTTACGGACGCACTGACGAGCTGCTATATTCGGAACTCACCAGCGACCATCCTATTGACCTGACACGCTATCAGGTACTGAACTGTTATGCAGGGCGGGCAGGGTTGATCAACTCTGGCGGCTCTTCTGGAAAGAATGACTTTGCCCAAGCAGTTCGCACAGCGGTGATTAATAAACGTGCGGGCGGCTGCGGCTTAATTTCTGGGCGAAAGACGTTTCAACGAGAGTTTAAGGAAGGGGTGAAGTTGTTTCATCAGATTCAGGACGTGTATCTGTCTGATGAGGTTGCGATCGCATAGCTCCTTATAAATCTAGCCAAGGCAACGACCAGTCTTTAATGCAACATAGCTATTTCAAAACTGGTCGTCCATTCTAGTAAAGGACAGAGAAAATAGGGCTGAGTTCATTTCCTGCAATCTTTTCTCCGATTAAGCGGTTGTACCCATGAACAAAATTCCAAATAGCACCGACGTCACCGAATTTTTTACGCAGCAGCTTAGCCATTTCTGGCAGCTTTGAGCTTGCCCGCTCCCAACGCTCCGGATCAAGTATCAGGTCAATCTCGATGCCGTCCTTGAGATGCTTGAAGACGAGATAGACGCTCACGACGCTGACGCGCTGCAAGAACCGGGAGAAGCTATAAGCTATATGTGACACTGCTTCTATTGAGTTAATAAACCTATTACGTCGTCCTGGTAAAGCTGAAATTTCGGTTCCTGTCGAGTAGCCGCCGTTCGCATGGCGCTCAAATCTATCTTAATTTCTGCCTGTACAGTGCCGGGCCGAGCCGTCATTACATAAATGCGCTGCGAGAGAAAAACGGCTTCTCGCACGTCGTGAGTAATCATTAATATGCTGGTGCCCGTGCGGCTCCATAGCTCTAGCAAAAATTGTTGCATGGTTTCTTTGGTTTGCACGTCTAATGCGCCAAAGGGTTCGTCCATCAGCAAAATTTTGGGCTGACTGGTGAGGGCGCGGGCGATTGCCACCCGCTGCTTCATCCCTCCCGATAGCTGCTTCGGCAACGCCTGAGCAAACTCAGAAAGCCCCACCATATCCAAGTAATAGGACGCCTGCTCTCGCCGCGCTTTTGCCTCCACCCGCTGCAGCTTCAGCCCAAACTCCACATTCTTTTGCACCGTCATCCACGGATACAATGTGTAGTCTTGAAACACCATGCCCCGATCTGCGCCGGGGCCTGCAACCGGCTGATAGTCCACCGTAATCTTGCCTGCGGTAGGTTGTTCTAATCCGGCAATTAACCTTAGCAAAGTAGATTTGCCAGAGCCCGAAGCACCAACAACACAGACAAATTCACCTTGTTCAACATTTATGTTTAGAGCTTCTAGGGCGCTCACGCTACCTTTGGGAGTATCAAATTTTTTATATAAATCAGAGACTTCTAGATGCATGGGTTTAGTCCACCGCCCATTTACAGGTCGCCTTCATTAGCCAGCGCAAAGAGAGATCGATTAAAAAGCCAATCACGCCCAGAATGATCAAGTAGGCGAAAATCTCATCGGTTCTGAAGAATTTTTGGGCGATCGCAATCCTTTTCCCCAATCCCTCATTCGCCGCAATCAGCTCTGCCACCACCACCAAATTCCAAGCCGCCGCCATGTTAATGCGAAACGTATCGAGAATATTGGGCACCACATACGGCGCAATCACCTGCATCAATGTTTGCCGCCGCGAGCCGCCTAGCGTATAGGTTGTCTCTAGCAAATGCTTGGGCACAAACTTAACCGCGTCCATAATCATCAGCGTATTGAAAAAAATGACGCCGATGAAGATCAGCGCAATTTTGGGGGCTTCGCCCAGTCCTAAGTAGATAATTAACAGCGGAATGAAGGCGGGGGCGGGCATGTAGCGGACGATGCCAATAATCGGTTCGAGCAGCGATCGCACCGTCGCAAATGCCCCCATCGCAATCCCCAATGGCACCGAAACAACCGCTGCCAGCAAAAAGCCAGCCCCCACCCGCAGAAGACTGGCCTGAAGATCGTTGAAGAACAATCCCTTGCTCCACAGCTCACCAAATGCTTTCACCACATCTACCGGTGAAGGCAAAAATTTAGGATTTACGAAGCCTGCACCCGACAGTACCCACCACAGCGCAAAGGGCACCAGCACAGAGAGAATTCGCAACCCCCAGTCCAGGCGAACAGGGATAGGTTCGCCCATTCGCCAAAAAACTCTGGGCCTAAGGTTCTGCCGTTCGGTTTGTTCGCGCAGCGCCAAGTCAGGAGCCGTGACCTTAGTTTCCATCCACAAGAGTCTCTTACTTAACTACTGATCTGCCGCATATGCCTGAACAAACTGATCGTCCAAAATAGGGTTCAGCTCAGGCGCTTCTGGAATAAACCCAACGCCCACCATAAACTCAGCCATTTCTTTGGCCGCAGCAGGCATATGCTTGATCCCCTCACCATCGCTAAAGGCTTCAAGGTTATCTTCGAGGGTGAACATCCGCGTACCGCCCTTAAGCTGTTGCAATTCTTCGATGGTGATATCTGCCCGCGTCGCCATAATCTCATCGGCCTTATCCGGGTTCTCTTCCATAAAGGCCAGCACATCAAACCAGGTATTCACAATCGCCTGTACGTCTTCTGGGCGTTCGTCAATGATCGTCTGGCTCATTACCAGTAAGTCAGGAATCGCTCCCGGAAAGTCGTTTGAGGTCACTAGTTCTTTGCTGCCTTCGCGTTCTAGCGCCGTCAGCCAAAAGGGGGGAAATGCCCCCACTGCATCCGCTTGCCCTGCGGCAAAAGCAGCCGTTGCGGCCCCCGTTTCTAACGGTAAAATCTCTACATCTTCCCGAGAAAGCCCCGCATCTTCTAACGCTAGCGTCAGCAGAAAATCATCGACGACGCCTTCTTCTACCGCAACTTTTTTACCCTTAAGATCCGTCACGGCATTAATATCTTCGGTGACAATAATTTTGTCGTTGCCCGCAGAGTTGTCATTCACCAGTACGGCTACCATCCCGTTCGCCGCGTCAGCCGCAAATGAGATGGTGTCGTTTAGCGTTTGGCAGTTGCCGTCTAGCTGCCCAGCGGCCAAGGCTTCCATCGATTCAATGTAGCCGTCAAACCACTTCATTTCTACGTTGACGTTGTTAGCGGCAAACAAGCCTTCTTGCTCTGCGATCGCCCAAGGCCACCAGCCCGGCCAATTGCTATAACCAATTACAATGGGGGGCGCATCAGCCGCACCACCCGCGCTATCAGGAGCGCTATCAGGTGTAGATCCACCACAGCTTACGGTGAAAAACAGCGCACAGACAAAAGCCAAACAAAACGGAACGAACTGACGTCTTCTCATTACAAAAATCAAAAAAGAAAAACTGTGGCGAGCAGTCTCAATGCATCGAATGTATTAGACTGCTCGCCAGTTAAGAAAAGTAGCTTACATTACAACAGTGGCAAAAGGACTGAATTGATAAAACATTAGTCCATAAAGCACTCGTACCGAGAAAACCACACCATGGCACCCAGCCGAGATCGCCAAGGATAAACAGCTTTACGACGAGGGCGAAATAGCAGGTCAAAAACAGTCATAGTAGTCACCAAGCGGTATTGTACAAAGGCTAAAAGCGTTGAAAAAATTACCCACTAAACAGCATCTAACCCAAACAGTGTTTAAACACCGTTTAAACAGTTGCGCTCGTACGCGCAGCTTTAGCGTGAGTCTTTGAAAAAGAGGCTTCGCGATCGCCCACAGTTTGACGCACCCAGGCGTACCAATCTTCTAAGCCTTCACCCGTTTTCGCCGAGACCGGAATAATCGTTACCCGAGAATTGAGCTGACGAACATTGGAGACAATCGTCTCAATATCCACATCCAAATAAGGCGCTAAGTCCGTTTTGGTAATCAGCAAACAATCTGCCTCACGAAACATAATCGGATACTTTAGCGGTTTATCTTCACCTTCGGTCAGGCTTAGCAGCGCGACCTTGGCATGTTCTCCCACTTCAAATTCCGCAGGGCATACCAAATTGCCGACATTCTCTACAAAGACTAAATCGAAGGCGTCAGGTTCCGTCTGCTCGTGAGCGAACTGATGCAGTCCCCCCGCGACCATTTTGGAATCCAGGTGACAGGCTCTCCCTGTGTTGATCGCTACGACAGGAATACCATACTTACGCAGACATTCCGCATCTATCTGAGTGGTCATATCTCCTTCAATAACAGCCATTCGTAGCTCAGATTGTAGCGAGGACAACGTTTTGGCAAGTAGCTGAGTTTTGCCAGCGCCCGGCGAACTCATCAAGTTCAGGCAGGTAATGCCCCATCGATTGAACTGCTCGCGATTCGCGTCAGCCCCGTCTTGATTGGCCTGTAGCAAATTCATTTCCAAAGCAGCGTCAAAGGTTTGATGCATATAACCCTCCAAAAAAACAGTACCTATAACGATCCCAGGAAAAAACTATGGAAAAAATTATGCAGAAACCGCATGAGAAAACGCTACCCGTTCAATCTTTAGCTCACGCCCCGAGCGAATATCGTCCATTGGCGCTTTGCAGCTTGGACAGGCATAGTGCAGTCCTACCTTGGGCCAATATTCCTGCTTGCAGCCATGGCAAAAAGCAATCAACGGCGTGTCTTTAATCACCAGCTCCACCCCTTCCAAAAACGTGCCTTGAGTCTGCGCGGCAAACGCAAACTGAAGGCTCTGGGGCTCCACGCAGGTGAACTCACCCACTGTCAAATGCACTCTTTCTACTTTAGGAGCACCTGGCTGCTGAGCTAGCCAATCCTTTACGGTAAAAATCAGCGCCTTAGTCATATCGGTTTCATGCATACCTGGATCTTCACCTTCAACCTAAATTACTCCCAACCGCTGCCCAGTTCCATGTTGGCTGTTTCGCTGATATAGTCAGGCTTTTCGCGAGGTAGCTGCCCCGACAGCACCAGGTGCGCCATCGCGTCGCAAATTACTCTGGTCGCCATCAGCGATGTAATATCGCTGACGTCATACGGCGGAGACACTTCCACAATTTCTAGACCGCACACGTTCACCTTCTCGACGATTTTGCCTAATAGATAAAGCGCTTCGCGAGGCAGCAGGCCACCAGGCTCGGGCCAGCCGGTGCCGGGTACAAAGCCAGCATCAATGCAGTCAATATCAAAGCTGATATAAACGCAGTCAGTGCCATCGGTGGCGCGCTCTACTGCAAAGTCTACCGCAGCGTCTAGCCCCATCTCGGTAATGTCCGTAACCGTGAGGATGTTTGTGGCGCGATCGCGGCAAACTTTCACCCCCGGACGCGGCACCTGCCAGCCGCCAATTCCCAACTGCACCAGATTCTTGGCAGGGGCATTATCGATATTGGTGGCATGAAACCAGGGGCAGGTATGCATCCGCTCGTCCAGGTCAGTCTCTTGCGTATCTACATGGCGATCAAAATGGATAATGCCGACCTTTTTGTCGCCCAAATGCCGACAAACACCGCGTACCGTCGGGAAGCCAATGGAATGATCGCCGCCCAAAATGATAGGAAACGCCCCAGAGCTAAAAATATGAGCGATCCCTTTAGAAATCTGGTCAAAAGACTTTTCGTTGTTAGCCGGAATCGTAAAGATATCTCCAACATCACACATTGTAATTTGCTCTCGCAAGTCAACGCCCAGCTCAAAATTGTAAGGCGTATATAGCGCCGAAATTCGACGAATGCCCTGAGGGCCAAAGCGAGTGCCGGGGCGATAGGTCGTTCCCGAATCATGCGGTACGCCCACAATCGCAACGTCATAGTTACCTACTTTGCGAACATCCTCTAAATAGGGCGCTTTCATAAAAGTGGTAATACCCGCGTAATGAGGCAGCTCGCCTCGCGAGAAGGTCGGAATCGAGCGGTCTTTGATACTTTCTGCGGCTTCCAGGCCAAATTCCAAGCCTCGGTCAACTTCCTGTTGCCAGCCGGTCATTGGCAATCTGGCCTCTTTTTCTAGTGCATACTCAGCTTCACTTTTAGAAGCCCCGTCAGGACTTTGGAACGTAGGTTGATCAGTCATAAGTCGAAAGCGAGTCGTAGGTGAACTGAGCATAAAAAGACAGGCGCAAAAGTAACCATACAAAAAAGCGTGCGCCAAAACAATTGACCGCCATAAGTCATCCAATGTCGCTATGCCAATTATTTCACGGTATATAAAGGCAGTATAATCACGTCTGGTAATCTTACTGAGCTAGATTGGATAGCAGACAGGGTAAAGACGCCTGCTACCGCCAAGATTTCTCTCAGTAATCCCCATATATCAACATTTTTCCTTGTTAAAGCCTGTATGAACTCTCAGGGAAATCAAGGCATTTTTCATGGGCTAAATGCTTTTATTGAAAGAGAAGCACAGCCCCTCTGACGTGCTTTTTATACTCGCTATTCAGTGAAGATACGCAGCCCCGCGAAAGTAATCTTCTCTTTTACTCAACCATTCTTTTACTCAATCATTAGTCAACAAACATTAGTCAACAAAACGATCTCAAACATGAACCTCAAACTTCTTAGTTCACGCTTAGCCGCTTCTATCGCTGCCCTTGCCACCTTTGGCATGGCCGCGCCTGCCTTCGCTGTTACGTTTAATGGGGGCGACATCCTCAACATCACCGGTGCCTACAAAGCGCCTGCGCCTACAGGGCTTTACCGGTTTCACACTGTGGGTGGTAGCGCCGCCGCCGTCGGTAGCTATGGTAATTTTGGGGTGCAAAACGACTCTACTGGTGCCTTTGCAGCTTTTGGCAGTAACGGCAGCGTCACAACTGATTACAACATTCTCAGCCTGGATTTTGGGAATGCTGCCACCTATGTCAACAAAAGCTTTCTAAGCTTGAGTAAGGGTGGAGATGCTTTTACCTTCGAAATTACTGAGCCCGTTAGCCAAGAATTTGCCTTCAATATGGGGTCTTTTGGCGCGGGGATCTTTTCTTTCAAAGGACTGTTTAAGAGCCTCGATAATCAGAATTTGGGGGAAGGGTTCTTATCTGGCCAATTCGTCGGCGGTGGCAATGGTAGCTACTCTGCCAGCCTGACAGTACTTGAATCACCCATTGAATCTGTCCCCGAGCCTTCCGCCTTGTTGGGATTAGCTTTGACAGCAGGGACAATCATTGTGATTCGTCGCCGTCAAACGGTGTCTGCATAGGCGGCCTTCAACTAAAACTATAACTACTGGCCAAGTCTGTTGGCCGACTCTACCAGCAAAATTAAATAGTTGTGCAGTTAGCAAGCGTTTGCCGCTTGTCAGTCATCAAAGTGAATAGATGCTAAGCAGGGCCAGGTCGATGCAATCTTATCGGTCTAGCCCTATCCTGAATAGTGACGTAACTTTTGATGGCCCTATGTTGCTCAAAGCCGATCAACGAGCAAAGCTTGACCCGACTAATGACACTTTGTTTTATGACGCACCGCGATTTGTGACTCATGTTGATGAGGGCTTTATCGCTCAGCTAACGGCGCTGTATCGCGATCGCATCCCCCCCAACGCCCGCGTCTTCGACATGATGAGTAGCTGGGTGTCGCATCTTCCTACCGACGTCACTTATGCCCATGTCGAAGGGCACGGCCTCAATGGTGAAGAACTGGCCCGCAACTCGCAGCTCGACCATTACTTTGTGCAAAATCTGAACGAAAACCAAACCTTTCCGCTAGCAGATTGCGTCTTTGATGCGGTCATTAACACCGTATCGGTACAGTATGTTCAGTATCCAGAAAAGATTTTTGCCGAAGTCTACAGAGTGCTCAAGCCGGGCGGAATCGCGATTTTTAGTTTTTCTAATCGAATGTTTTATCAGAAGGCGATCGCGGCCTGGAGAGACAGTAGCGAAGCCGCCCGCGTCGCTCTGGTTAAAAGCTACTTCGAGTCTGTTCCGGGCTTTGGCAACATAGAAACTGTTGTCAAAAAAACAGAAGGCCCTGCGTTCTTGCAAATGATGGGAATGGGCGGAGGCGACCCCTTCTACGCGGTGATTGCCGAACGTATGGAGCCGTTGACCTGAACCACCTAATCGGTCAGGATTAAGGATTCCATTTGGGCTTGTAAGTCTTTGGTAAGGGTTGCGATCGCCCCCCTTCTCTTCCGCTGATAATCTGCCAATCGTCCACTCACCTCAATCGGCTCGCCAATTGTCACAATTGCCTTTTGTCTGCCCAATTGAGGTGGAGTGAGCGTCTCACCTTTGACTTTCGCCACCATATCGCGCAGTAACAGCGTCGTTTCAGCAAACCTATCCACACTAGGATTTTCCTTAACGTAATGCCCCGTCACAGCCACGAAGCTTTCCACCAAGCGCATGTGCCACATCCGCAAATTGGCCTCCTCCGCCACCCGATTGGCTAAGCCCCACTCCACCGCCGATAGGTTCGTAGTATCTGCCCGAAAGATGCGATCCCACCCCGCCTGCTCTAACTTACGGCAGCGGTCAATCACACTGCCTTTTGACCGCAAGTTAAAGTAACCCTCCGCTACCTGCAGAGCCTCATCCATCAAGCCATGCAGCCGGTTTGCCAGCCGCTCATTGGGCTCTAATGTTGTATCTGGCGGCTCAAATTCAACGCCATAGCACTTGTGGTAATAATCCTCAAGCAGCGCTAGCAAATGCTCAGCAAGTCGATAAAGTCGCCTGTAAAGATCCGCAGTTCCATCGGCAGCAGTTAGTTGTGCTAAACCGCTGTCTCTCTCCAACTGACCGATCAGCTCAGCGATCTGAGGCCAGGGTTCACTCAAGTAGCGATATTGAATTCCCACTGGCAAAATCACCACCGACTCCGCTCGCGCCTGTGCCTTCAAATCTTCTGCGCACCAAAAAGCAAGCTGCGCAATTCCTGGCTCTAGCGGACTGACAATTTCATTGTGGCCATTATTGCCGCCCTCGGGCGCTGCGGCCAACGGAAAGCGGCCATTTACCAACAGATTTCGCGCCGTCTTCAACGCGGCTAAGTCGAGTTTCCCCCGCTGAATGGGCACGCCGCCCAAATGCGAAAACACCCAGCTTAAATAGCTTCCAGCCCATAGCGGAATGCCCCGGTCGTAAATAAAATGGGCGTGAGTTGTGCCCAAATTTAAACCCATTTGCCGAGCTGCTAGCGGTAAATCTCGCCATAGTAAATGGCTCAGCACATAGGGATCGGTCGAATTTGGATGGCGAAAGGCAAGTAGCAACCGCGTTTTGCCATCTGTAAATGCCTGATATAAATCCGCCAGTACTTCTACATTATGCGACTCTACCTCGGCCAAATTTGTCCGCCATGCGGTCAAAGTGGGCATCAGCGGCTGCATAGTTCGCCTCAGCCAGACGCTGTAATTCGGCGGAATAAAATTGAGTGCCGGTTGAGCGCGGTTAGTAACAAAAGACATGTATTGTCAGTGACTAGAACAATCAGGCGTGTAGCCTTTATACCAGATTGCCCTGATGGGTCACGGACTGGCTGTTGCGCTCGTTAGTTTGGTTTACGCCTACTATCCCCGCCGGTATTGCATACCACCTGGTAGCTGAGTCACCAACCCCAGTAACTCTAGCTGTACCAGTGCCCCCAGCACATTCCCGGTATCCATCTGCGCAAGCTGTACAATTTGATCTAGCGTAATGGGCTCGCCGGGCACTGCATCGAGCACCTGGCGCAGCAAAGGAGATAGTTCCGGTATCTTAGCGGTTGACTCGGGTAAATCTCCAAAAGACGGGTTTGGCAAAATCGGCGTAGCCGTCGTCTCGGCGCTAGCCTGATCCAGACCGTTATTCTCCCTAAAAGAAGATGCCTCGTGCCACCCCGGCAGCAGCCTCTCTACAGGCGGCATTGCCTCCAGCGCTGCCATCAAACTTTGCTCACTCAAAATGATCTGAGCCCCCTGATCAATCAGGTTCAAACAGCCTTCACCCTGACTATTATCTAACCCGCAGGGCAGCGCATACACCTCACGGCAGTAGTCATTCGCCAGCCGTGACGTAATTAACGCTCCTGACCGGGCTGGCGCTTCCATCACCAAAACCGCCCGGCTTAACCCCGCAATAATTCGATTTCGCTGCGGAAAATGCGCTCTGTCTGGCGCTGTCCCGTCAGGATATGCGCTGACGACCAGCCCAGTTGTCACAATTTGGTCATACAGCACCTGGTTCCAATGCGGATACACCACATCTACTCCCGTACCGAGTACAGCCACCGTTGATCCTCGCTGCTGTAAACAGCTTGAATGTGCTTCTGTATCAATGCCTGCCGCCAGCCCAGAAACAATCACCGCACCCTGACGAGTGGCCCGAGCGCTTAACCGCTGTGTCCATCGCTTGCCATAGGTAGAAGGCCGACGGGTGCCCACCATAGCAACCGTCAGGGCATTAGACGGATCGTTTAGCCGCAGATTGCCACGATAGTAAAGCACGGGGGGTGGATCGTTAATGGCAAACAGCAGAGCTGGATAATCGGGATCAGCAGGCGTCCAAAAAGACAGATTTTCTTTTTCATGCTGAGCCAGCATTTTTTCAGGGTTTAGCTTTGGACGCTGCGCCACAATCTTCTCGGCGCTCAATAGCCCAATTCCATCAACTGGCAGCAGTTCAGCCGCCGAAGCCTGCCAGGCCAAAGCCAAAGCCCCGAAGTGCTCCCACAGATGCTTGATGGTCACTGGCCCCACGCCTTTGATTTGCGACCACGCCAGCCAATATGCTCTCTCCGTTGCCAAGCCAGTTACCTAACGAGCATCACCAAGCGCTAGAGTGCCCAGCAGCAGGCATAGGGAGCAATTGCTATCTAATCAAAACATAGGGACGCATCAACAGTATTTTTCATATCAAATATGACAAATCTGCTGGGCTTTGTTGCATGAATCGAGAAATAGACAGGGTTACCCTGTAGCAGTCATTTTCTAAGCTTCAACCGGGTAGCTGTCAGGCATTCCCAACTTGGTCATCTTGTTGAGTGCCTTGCACTCAATCA
>JBAQZP010000014.1:0-22174 GCA_049791095.1 Phormidesmis sp. | reverse complement strand
TCGGCCTGACCGACATGAACCCAGAGTGGTGAAACGCAGACCAAAACCTTTTCCCCGAATGCGTCAACCTCGTGATGTACTCAAAGCCAAGCTGGCTGCTTAATTCAGCTTAAGTCAGTGCCATTGGAGCGGTAGTTAGCCCTCACGCCCCGTTATGGACTCGCGATTATGGACTCGTGATTGAAAAGCTACTCGCTTTCCATCAGGTCATAGTCTCCTGTCCATACTGCCGTCAGTAGCGCTAACCCTTGTTGCGTCAGGGTGGCATCATCTTCGCTCAGCTCCACATCGGTGGGACTACCACCCGCTGCGACCACCAAGTCGCGCATCCACAGGTAGCAGGGCGCTGCCGATAGCCGCAGCAGCTTTTCTAGCCGGGCCTGCGTCCGCAGCGGTAGCCGTCGTTGCAAGAGTACGTACATTGGCACATTCGTTTTATGCTCTACACCGCCCAGCACCTGCTGCAAATACCAGGCGGCTTGCTCGTCTGATAGCTCTTCTAGTCTTTGCTCTATGCACACCAGCATTCGCTCGACAAAGTCAACGCCCAGATAAGCATTTAAATAGTCTGCGGGTAAGTTTGGATCGAGTTCTACGCGATCGCAGATCTCCGCCCAATTTACAGTAGGGTAAGCCGCCTTGAGCTTTTCAAACGCGCGATCGCTAATCTGCGCCGACCCACTGCGCAAATCGTAAGAAAAATCTTCCCCTGGTGTCGCGCCCGCATCTACCAGCATCCGAAAAAGCTCAACCGCATCATCTGCCATCGTTTTAACCCTTCAATCACCGTAGCCCGACGGCTGAGCGGAGCCGAAGCCTGCCTCCCGATACGCCGCATGTACCGCATTGACGTTGTACCAGTTCAAAAATATTCTGCTCAACTCCTGCGAAAGCTGTGGCTGGCCCCGGTTAATCAGCCAGCGTAGCATTGGCCCCATTGTCCGTTCGTTCAGCAGTCCGCCCAGCGACAGAGCGCCCCACAAAATTTTGTGCAGCCAGGTCATTTGAATCATCAGCCGCACATCCAAAGTCGGATGCTTTCGATAGAACACTACCCCCATCCGCGCCCGCTGAATTTCTTTGTCTATTAGCTCAGGTAGTTCTTCTACCGAAAAGGCTGGGTGCCAGTGATAGCCCACCGCTTCAGGGCATTTAATTAACGAAAGCCCGTTATTTTTTAGCCGTACGCCTAGCTCCAAGTCCTCCCAGCCATACTGCGTAAACTGCGCGTCAAATAGCCCTGCCTCTAGTAGCCAGCGTTTGGCGATCGCCACATTCCCTGTCGCAAAAAACGCCCGTGAATAGTCCGTCACCTTGAACGGCTCCGACGTCGGCTCCTTAAAATTGCAGGTGTTCACCACCCGGCCATAGGTAAACACGCGCTCATTGCCCTGTTCGTACGCCTGGCTCAAAGCATCCGCGTGATGCTGCAAAAACCCATCTAGCACGACCAGATCGCTGTCGATGAAAACGATCGTGTCACCCGTCGCCTTTTGCACCCCAAAGTTACGCGCGATCGCCGCGCCTTCATGATTTTGCTCGTACAGTTTTACATGAGAGAACTCGCCTGCATTTGCCTGCAGCCATTCCACCGTGCCATCAGTTGAGCCATCGTCCACCAGCACAATCTCATAACCCGCCACCGGCCCGTCAGGGCGCAGCGCCTGATTTTCCATAGCCCGCAGGCATTTTTCCAAAATCGGCTGGCGATTATAAGTAGGAATAACAACGCTAAAGAACATAGCTCCGATGTTTTTGTTTCCTCACATTCTATTTCATGGATGGAGTCCTGGAACTTCTCTCCAATCCCTTAGGCTGACATAATATGAAGCTGATCACTTCATAAATGGACAAAAACAGCTATGGGCCTTGCAGACAAAGTCGTTTTGGCATATTCCGGTGGCGTTGATACCACCGTCTGTATCCCCTATCTCAAAGAAAAATACGGCGTTAAAGAAGTCATTACGCTAGCTGCTGATTTAGGACAGGGAGATGAGCTAGAGCCCATTCGAGAAAAAGCCCTTAAGTGTGGCGCATCAGAATCGGTCGTGACCGATGTGACTGAAACCTTTATTACTGACTATGCCTTTCCTGCCATTCAGGCCAATGCCCTTTACGAAAACCGCTATCCGCTTTCTACGGCGCTAGCGCGGCCCCTGATTGCTAAGCTGCTGGTTGATACCGCCGCGCAATATGGCGCAGATGCGGTGGCCCACGGCTGTACTGGCAAGGGCAATGACCAGGTGCGCTTTGATGTGGCGATCGCCGCGCTTAACCCCGACATCAAAGTGCTTGCGCCCGCTCGTGAGTGGGGCATGAGCCGCGAAGAAGCGATGGCCTATGGTGAAAAGTTTGGCCTGACTTTCCCGGTTAAAAAAACGTCTCCTTATAGTATCGACCGCAACCTGCTGGGCCGCTCCGTCGAAGCTGGGCCGCTGGAAGATCCTTGGACGGAGCCGACTGAAGAAGTCTTTGTAATGACGCAGGCGATCGCCAACACGCCCGATGAACCCGAATATGTAGAAATTGGCTTTGAGCAAGGCATTCCTACCAGCCTCAACGGCAATGCGGTTTCGCCAGTCGCCCTGATCGCCCAGCTTAACGAAACAGTCGGTCGTCACGGGGTTGGCCGCATCGACATGGTCGAAAACCGCCTGGTCGGTATCAAGTCACGCGAAATCTACGAAGCGCCTGCGCTACTCGTGCTAATTGCCGCTCACCGCGATCTCGAAAGCCTCACGCTTACCCGCGACGTCACCCAGTACAAGCGCAACATCGAGCAAAGCTACGCTCAGATGATCTACAACGGCCTCTGGTACAGCCCGCTCAAATCCGCCCTCGATGCCTTTATTTCTCAAACCCAAAGCCGCGTGACGGGTACCGTCAAGGTCAAGCTGTTTAAAGGCAACGCTATTATCGCGGGCCGCAAATCTGACAATACGCTTTACACAGACGAACTTTCTACCTACGGCGAAGACGACAAATTCGATCACAAAGCCGCCGAAGGATTTATCTATGTATGGGGCTTGCCCACCCGTGTTTGGTCACAAAAGACTCGATAAAGCGACAGGAAAACTAGTAAAGTATCAGCCTAAAATCCCTTTGCCAATGGCTTTGTTGTCCAATAAAGCCATTGGCTTTTCAAGGCACTATCTGATTGTTTAAATGTTTATATAAACATTTCTTAAAAAAGTTAACAGCTCAGCGTTTTATTTACGGGGCTAATCGATATAAACAATTGGATATTCATATCCGCAGTAGCGCTGATTTATCCGCCTTCTAAAGCCCTCTTTTGAAACAATATTATCTGTCAAAACCGCTGTCAGAAATCGCTTCTGTTGTCTGTGGTAAAATTGCGATCGCGCTTTCTTATCTCTTCGCCATTCGTCATCAACACCTCGATTTGGGCTGACTCTAACCCCGTTAATCATCAGCGCTAACTATATCCAAGAAGCCAATTCAGATTGATATGATATTGTTGAAGCCAGTACTACATTCGGGATGCTAGCTGTAGCCATCAATCAAGGCTCTAAGCTGTTATGACAATAAGGTTTTCTACCCTTACTTTAAATAGCCTCAGAAAAATAATTGATCGCTAGCCAAAAGCATTCACCCTTAAAATCTCAATATTCTTGGAGAGCCAACAGGCCATGTCAATTTACGTAGGCAACTTGTCTTATACCGCCAAAGAAGAAGACCTAGAGCAGGTCTTTGCTGAATACGGTAAGGTCAAGCGCATCACCCTACCCACTGACCGCGAAACCGGTCGTCCCCGTGGATTTGCCTTTGTCGAAATGGAAGAGGAAGCCAAAGAGGACGCCGCTATTGAAGCATTAGATGGCGCTGAATGGATGGGCCGAGAGCTGCGGGTCAACAAAGCAAAGCCCCGAGAGCAGCGTAGCCGTCCTGCAAACGGCGGTTGGAGCTAAGCCTCTACTTTTGTTTTAAGCCCCTTAGCTAACGCCCCTTAGCTAATATATTCCACCGGCCCGGTGACATTTGCGCAACGATTAGCGCTCTGCTATTGTCACCGGGCTAGCTGTATCGCTAGCGTTAGGGTACAATCGTCATCCAAGCTAATTTTTGTAGAATTTTAAGGAGGTGAAACACGTATGGCTCAAGTTGTCCTCGGACAAGACGAAAATCTCGAAGCAGCCCTTCGACGCTTCAAGCGTAAAGTAGTAAGAGCAGGTATTTTCCAAGACATCAAGAAAAACCGCTATTTTGAGACACCTCCCGAAAAGCACAAGCGTAAAGCGCTAGCTCGTCAGCGTCAGCGCAAGCGCCGCTCTCGTCGTTAGACGATAGATCAACACAGAGCTTTCGGCACCCCGGTGAAAATCGGTTCAACGAAGTGAAGTCTGAAGAAAAAAGCGCCTGTGATTCCTTAACGGATCACAGGCGCTTTCGATTTTTGCTACTAAAAGGCGCTTGGTAATCCCCTTCTAGTTCTCCTTTTCTGATTCCCTTTCCTAACCCCCTTTCCTAGCCCATAAACATGCTGCTTACCGAGCTGTCTTGGTGAATCCGCGAAATTGCTTCACCTAACATGTTCGCTACCGACAGCATCCTAAGCTGCTCAAACTGGCGATCGGGTGGAATGGGAATGGTATTGGTCACAATTACCTCTTCAAATGCGCCGCTGGACAGTCGCTCAATTGCTGGCGGCGAAAAAACCGCGTGGGTCGCGCAGGCATAGACTCGCCGCGCCCCATTTTCTCGCAGCACTTTCGCGCCCGCAGCGATCGTGCCTGCGGTGTCAATCATGTCGTCTACCAGCACCGCTGTGCGCCCTTCTACTTCTCCAATTAGGTTCATAACTTCAGCAACGTTATGAGCCTGACGGCGCTTGTCGATAATTGCCAGTGGAGCGTCGTTTAGCATTTTGGCAAAGGCGCGGGCGCGGGCGACACCGCCAACGTCTGGCGACACCACCACCAAATCTTCAATGCCTTTATTGGCCAGGTACTCTACCAGCACCGCAGAGCCGTATACATGATCGCAAGGAATATCAAAATAGCCTTGGATCTGAGCCGAGTGCAAGTCAATAGATAGCATGCGATCGGCCCCAGCTTGGGTGATCAAGTTAGCCACCAGCTTAGCGGTAATTGATTCGCGCCCTGCTGTTTTGCGGTCGGCTCGGGCGTAGCCATAATAAGGAACAACTGCCGTAATCTGCCTTGCCGAGGCTCGCCGACAGGCATCGATCATAATTAGCAATTCCATCAGGTTGTCATTGCCGTTACAGGTCGGCTGAACCAAATAGACGTCGCAGCCGCGAATCGACTCTTGAATTTGTACGTAGAGTTCACCGTCGGCAAAGCGCTTGCGCACCATTGGCCCGAGATCGGTGCCTAAGTAGCGGGCCACCTCCCGAGCCAGCGCTCGATTGGATGATCCTGAAAAAATCTTCAGCCTATTGTTTGTCTCGATGCGTGAAAGCATCGTATTCAACGGCAGCGTTGCAGAGCGAATCACGGCGAGCCCTCAAAGCGTAGTAGGGAGGTAGTCAAAACCATTATGGTGTTAAGACATGTTTATATTTATAACAACGCTATTTTAAACAAAAGTCTGTTTGAAACGCATTGGCGATATGCAAACACACTTTCGTATATCTATATCGGTTATGTCTGTATGTCGGCCTTTTACTGATCAAGGCAGAGCCATGAAAATATAAGGAAGCTATTAAACATTGACAAGTTTAGTATACGAAGGTACTTGAACTAAAAGTTCCACAGTCTACATGCCTACACAGTATCAGTAAGCTTTCTTGAGCGATCTACCTTTTATATGGGCATTGACTTTTATATGGGCATTGACTTTTCTTCGGGTTTTCTCTAGATTTTCTTTGCGGCCTTTATATCAGCCATTCAGAAGCCCGCGATCCCAGGTCTACCGGTATGCTAACGGCTTTTCCTAGCCGGGGCCGCTCACTGGTTTGAGCAATAAAAGTTTGAATTTGATCGACCGCGTCCCAGGCATTGAGATAGGCCACGACTTCGTCTAAATGTGCGATGTAGTCGTCTTCACTCATAGGGAAAGAAGCCTGCTCCAGGTAGCGCCACATCACTTGAAAAAACACTTTACGCGGCAGCTTGCGGAGCTGTACATCGTAAGAATATCCCCACTTTTCAATCAGCAAGTCGTGCAAATCTTGTCCGGTCATATCTAGACGCAGTAGTGATACGGCAGTAGGTAGCGTTAAACAGTTCAAGGCAGTTCAATTGTGATTAGTTCGATGGTAGCGGCTATTCACCTAGCTGTCAGAGCTAAATATGACTTGACTGTTTACATTTGTTTACAATTCTCAAGGCCAATTTCCACTAATTTCCCGATGGTCTCAGCGCCTGTTCGCTTGGGCATTTGGTGCGATCGCCCCTATGTCAACAGACAGCCAAAAACTGCTCAAACCCTCTATGCTAAGGGTTTGTTGGCACTTGAATGCCCAAGCGAAATAAGTGTCTGCCGAGCAGCTTTGTCTTCCTTCACCGCAAATTTCCGCAAAATTTTCACAGCGAATTACTCAGATTAAGACGCCGCTAGAGGCTCTGAACGATGCAATAATATTCTGAGAAACTGCAAACTTCTGTGACATTTAGCAAGCTGACTTATGACCCAAGCTTCTGGAAATCCCGACGTTCCCGATCTCGGACGTCGCCAATTCATGAACCTGCTGACCTTCGGAACCATTACAGGAACCGTTTTGGGAGCCTCGTATCCGATTATTAAGTATTTCATTCCTCCGACCAGCGGCGGTGGCGGTGGTGGGGTTACCGCTAAAGACGCCTTGGGCGATCCGGTCAAATCAACCGCCTTTTTAGAAGCGCACAATCCGGGCGATCGCGTCCTCGTTCAGGGCCTCAAGGGCGACCCCACCTACCTGGTCGTCAAAGAAGAAGGCGGCCTGGAAAGCTACGGCATTAGCTCCATCTGCACCCACTTAGGCTGCGTCGTGCCCTGGGACGTCAACGAAGGTAAGTTTAAGTGCCCTTGCCATGGCTCACAGTATGACGCCACTGGCAAAGTGGTGCGTGGCCCCGCGCCCTTGTCCTTGGCTTTGGCCCACGCCGATGTCACCGAAGATGACAACGTCGTACTCACCAATTGGAGCGAAACTGACTTCCGCACAGGCGAAAAGCCTTGGTGGTAATTTCTAACGCCTCGCGTCAACAGAGTCCATAGAACCGTTACCTTGCCAGCACGCATGAAAACCTCAATGATGACCGCAAGATCAATTAGCGCCCGGCTACAGTCCTGGCCTCGGACAATATCTCGGAACATAGGCATTCTCCTCGTCGCCTTTGTCCTTTTGTGTTCCAGCAGTTGGGCAATGCCCCAATCTGCTAACGCCTATCCCTTCTGGGCACAAGAAAATTACGAAGTTCCCCGCGAAGCTACGGGGCGCATTGTGTGCGCCAACTGCCACCTCGCCGAAAAAAAGACGGTTCTAGAAGTCCCTCAGTCCGTTTTGCCCGACACAGTCTTTAAAGCAACCGTCAAAATTCCTTACGACCTCGACATGCAGCAAGTCCTTGGCGATGGCAGCAAAGGAGGTCTTAACGTTGGCGCAGTTTTGATGCTGCCAGATGGCTTCACCATTGCCCCTGCTGACCGCATTCCTGAAGATATCAAAGAAGAAGTTGGCGGCACTTACTTTCAGGAATATAGCGCTGAACATCCTAACTGGGCGATTGTTGGCCCGCTGCCGGGTGAGCAGTATCAAGAAATTGTGTTTCCAGTACTCTCTCCAGACCCAGCGACCAACAAGAATGTTCACTTCGGCAAAAACCTGGTGTTCGTTGGCGGCAATCGCGGACGCGGTCAGGTGTATCCAACTGGATTAGCTTCCAACAACACGGTCTACAACGCGCCTGCGACCGGAACCGTTTCAGCCATCGACAAAACAGATATGGGCTATACCTTGACCATCAGCAAAGAAGATGGCAGCACCGTTACCGAAGATATTCCAGTTGGCCCAGAACTGCTGGTCAATCAAGGCGACTCGGTTGAGGCAGGCAAACCGCTCACCAGCAATCCCAACGTGGGTGGCTTCGGTCAAACCGAAAAAGAGCTAGTGCTACAGAGCCCCAATCGAATTAAGGGTTTGATTGCCTTCTTGGCCGCCATTAGCCTTTCTCAGATTCTGCTTGTCTTGAAGAAGAAGCAGGTCGAGCGAGTTCAAGCTGCTGAAATGAGCTTCTAACGTTCAATTTTGCTAGGAAAAACCTAAAAAAGGGTGAGCCTCGTATGAGACTCACCCTTTTTTTTGCGCTCTTTTTTAAGCTACGACAGCGGACGATACGTCCGATAGTTCACATTCGGGAAAATATTGTCAATTTCTTCAACTTTCTCTAGCCAACCCGAATCGATTTCTCCCTTGCGGATGTCTTCCCATAGCTTGTTAAAGCGCATCAGATGCGACCGGGTTCGCCTCACCGCATAGGGCACCATCGTCCCGGTACGCATAATAAACGCCCAGTCCGACGCCTGCGCTAACAGCAGCTCACGCGCCGCCTGATTCAGTGCTCGCCACTCCAACTCATCCGCCGGTTCACGCCTAGCTAGCTCAATCATCCGCTCAGCCCCCTTATGCAAGTGGGGATAAATCCAAGCATTCGTTTCGTTTAACCAATATTCATGAAACCCTTTGTAGCCCCAGCTCGACTGCGAAGGCCGCGCCACCTGCTGGGTTGGGTTCGTATGCATATAGTCCGACAGGTGCGTCATTTCATACGTACCCTGGTCATGCCAGCTCTTCCGGAAAAAGTAATCCAAGAACCAGGGGCCTTCATACCACCAGTGGCCATACAGCTCCGCGTCATAAGGCGACACCACAATTGGCTTACGCTGCATCATGTTGTACAAGTTGCCGACCTGCGTCTCGCGGTTTTGCATAAAGTTGCCCGCATGTTCAGCCGCCTTTTCCCGCGCCCAATAGGGGTCGTACCAGTCCTTTTCAGAAAGTCCTAATCCCTTACCCGTAATTTTGTGATACTTGATGCCTACATTCTTCCGCTGACCGTTGGGCATGATGTAGGGCTTGATGTACTCATAGTCGGCATCCCAGCCCAGGTCACGATAAAATTCCCGATACTCCGAAGCCCCTGGATAACCGACCTTCGACGACCACACCTGCTGCGAAGATTCATGATCTCGGCCAAATGCCGCTACGCCAGACTCGGTATAAATTGGCGCATAGGCTCCATATCTGGGCCGAGGTCTGGCGTATAAAATGCCATGGCCATCTGTTAAAAAGTAGCGCAGACCAGCATCCGCCAGCATCCGCTCCAATCCTTCGTAGTAGGCACATTCTGGTAGCCAAATGCCCGATGGCCGTCGGCCAAAATTTTCTTCATGGCTCTGGCAAGCGACTTCAATCTGCGCCCATACCGCTTCGGGGTACATTTTCATCAGCGGTAGATAACCGTGAGTTGCCCCACAGGTCATAATGTCGAGATTGCCGCTTTCTAAAAACTTCCGAAAGCCCTTCGTCAAATCGCCGTTGTAGTGCTCCCAAACCTGACGAACCTGGGCAAATTCTTTTGCGTAGTACTCAGCCAAATATTTCACATGGCCGTTGTGAGCGTTACGCTCTATTTCCATCTCAAGCAGCTTTTCTAGCTGGGTGAGATGCTCGTCATACCGTTCTTGCAACAGTGGGTCTCGTAACATAGACGCTAGCGGCGGCGTCATGCTCATCGTCATCTTAAAATCGATGCCGTCACGTTTGAGCCCTTCAAACATGGTTAAAAGGGGTACATAGGTTTCGGTGATCGCCTCAAACAGCCATTCTTCTTCCAGCACAAAGTCGCTTTCGGGGTGGCGAACAAAGGGAAGGTGGGCGTGAAGGACGAGTGCGATGTAACCAATCGACATGGGGGACGCCTTAAAAAACTTAGGACAAAAAAGATAGGCCATTAAGCCTTTGCGAAAGCATAAAAAGCATTCCTTTTCAGCTCGAATTCAACGCATTTCGCTTAAGTGATTGTACGGCAAAAGCCCCCGGCTCGATGAGCCGATATCGATATTCGGCCAGGGCAACTGACCATACCCTGCGCGTTACAGAGCGCAACTTTCGTCTGGTTGGTACCACACTAATGAAGAGCCTTCTGGGTTGCGCCAGCGCATCCAGCCTTCGGTCACGGTTGCCCCGGTCAGGGGTTGACAGTCTGCTGTTGGACGGGTCACCCGTACCTGCATCCAATCGCCTTCAAAGCCTATGGGCTCAATCAGGCTATCGGCAGATACCAGGCTCAGCATGTTGGTTGCCGATTGGGGTTGCGATCGCAATGGCTGTGCCTTCGCGCTGTCCAAAAAGTAGACCGCATCCTGCGCTTGCAACCGCTCTTCCCAAGGCTCTAACACCAAAGGCACGTCTCCCAAATTTAGCTGAGAAGTATGCGCCCAGGCGCTTCCCCCCGGCGTATATTGCACCCGAAACCAGCCATCCTCACGGACTTCTAACACTGGAAACGTGTACAGATCCGCATCTGAGCGCACCATTGCAAAGCTCGCGTCGCGGCCAATCGCCAAATAGGTCTGCCCCTTTGGAATCAACCAGCCCTGATAAATCCAGCCCCAGTGATCGCCGCCTGGCGATATGTATAGCGGTATTACGGCCCTCTCTAGCCAGTTAGCACGGCCTTCGGTCACCGCCTCTATATTCTCAGGGCGCAAGTGGCCGACGCTCATGATGGATTTGGCCCCAGATGAGAGGTCTGTAATGCCCGATAGGTTAGGCGAAAAAGGCGTTGGTTCTGGGCTTGGCAAAGCTGGCACGGCGATGGTCGCTGGCTCTGCCTGGCTCACAACCGGAGCTGCTTCTTCTGGCGTTGCCTCTCCTGGCGTTGCCTCTCCTTGAGCCTGAATGGCATTCGTCGCACCTAGCGTGAGTGCAGCAACGCCTAATGCAACACCGTATATCTGTTTGAAAATCATGGAATCTGCCTTTAAAAAGCTTCTATATGCGCGGGCGGTAGACCTTTGCGATCGCACACAGCAATAGCGAAAGGTCTACGTGCATCAGTATTCACCCAATTCTCATCTTATTCATGCAAGTTTTGATTACTTTTCACTTTGAGGCCGCTCGGATTGGGTAGCGCCGAACCAGCAAGCGAAGCGTACTACCGTATTTTGCTTAGATTGCTCACCAAATCCTGCTGCATTCGGTTCAGATCGTCTTCTATTTTAGTCAAAGATTCTTCTAACTCTCGCCGCAAGCTCCGCTCTAATGGCCATATAGAGATACCTTCACTGTCGTCTCGTAGCAGCTTTCTAAAGGCCAATAGCTGCGCTGTTTTTAGCGACAGCTCCGTGGGTACCTTAAAGTCTGGCAGTACGCCGCTACCCTCCCAATTCTCGCCTGTGGTCAAACTGACTGCCTGCCCAGTCGGAATAAACATCCAAAAGTGGTCATGCACTCGAAAGCCCGCGCCAGGGTTTGCGCCGCCTGCTGTGGTTTCGCCCACTATCACTGCCCGCTTCAAATGCTTCAAGTTGTAAGCAAACTCTTCCGCCGCCGAGAAAGTCTCTGGGCTAATGAGCACATATACCGGCTTGTCCAAATAGCGAGGCCCCGTGACATGGGGCAATGTCCATGACTGCTGGGTTTTGTCTTCTTTTGGCCAATATAGATCGGTGAGATGCACAGCCGGATAGGCCGGTAATAAATAGCTGGTCAGCAGTGCTACCATGCTGGCCGATCCGCCCCGGTTGTGGCGCAAGTCAATAATTAATGCGCTGGTATTGGCTAAAAAACGCATTGCGGCGGCGGCGACATCACCGGCAAATTCGGGGGCCTCAAAGCTAAACAACTCCAAATAGCCAATGTTTCCCCGTAGCCGTTCTACTCGGTTAAAGTCAAAATTGCGCAATTCGCTCAGGCGTTGCTGAAGCGCTAACTCTGCGGGCGGTATTTCTGTTTTCGGCTCCAAATGGGGCAGCACCGCCGGACTAAAATACACCCTCAAGTGCGGATCGGCGCTGAGGCTTTGAAGCTGAGCGGTTAAGGTCTCAGCTAGCTGAATGCCGCTTTTTATATCTTGATATCCGGCTGCTGCCAGGCGATTTTGAATGTCTGTTTGCAGTTTTTGAGCAACTTCAGGAAAGGCGTATTCGTCTAGCTTTTGGGCGATCGCCGCTAACACCATTTCCCGAATTGCCCGATCGAGCGGTAAATCAGTCTCGATGTTTGGGGTAGGGTTTTGGGCAGGGTCGCCAGCCGGATTAGAAGCACTCATAAAGCAGATAGAGAAGCGGTAAAAAAGCCTGACCAAAGCCAGCTAGACTCCACTTATATCATTTCAAGGAAGTCTCTGCGTCAGCCACGCAAAACCTTTCTACCAGCCGCACAAACATTTCGACCCCCACGCCCAATGCCGTTTCATCAAAGTCAAACCGAGGATGGTGATGTGGATAGTCTAATCCTCTGGCCCCATTGGCGGAGCCCAAAAAGAAATAGCATCCCGGCACCGCCTGTAAAAAGAAAGACACATCTTCACCGCCCATTGTTTGGCACTCGGGCACGACCCCTACAGGCGTCTCTACGACAGATAAGGCGACAGAACGGACGAGATCTGCGATCGCCTCATCATTCACTACCGGCGGATACAGCTTCTGATAATCCAGCTCATAGCTCGCCCTCTGCGCCGCACAGACACCTGCAATTACCTGCTCTAGCCGCTCGGGAATCAGCTCGCCATATTCCGGGTCAAAATAGCGCACCGTCCCACTCAAATAGGCGCTATCGGCGATCACATTCACTGCCGTCCCTGCCTTAAACTCACCCACGCTTACCACCGCCGACTTTAGCGGGTCAATATTGCGTGACACAATCGTTTGCAGGGCATTTACAACCTGAGCGCCCACCACCACCGCATCCACCGTCTGCTGGGGAATCGCCCCGTGGCCGCCTTTCCCTT
This sequence comes from Phormidesmis sp., assembly GCA_049791095.1. GTDB lineage: Bacteria > Cyanobacteriota > Cyanobacteriia > Phormidesmidales > Phormidesmidaceae > Phormidesmis. Next base: position 9,254 of record JBAQZP010000014.1, on the reverse strand, counting down.
GAATCGTACAGGTAAAAAACTCAGTCGCTGCCATCATCGGCCCACTGCACACGCCCAAGGTTCCTAGCGGCAAATTATTCCACAGGTGCAGCCCCACTACTGCATCTACATCCGGGTTCTTGAGCGCACCAGCCTCGATCATCGGCATTGCCCCTCCTGGCCCTTCTTCGGCGGGCTGGAACATGATTTTGACCGTGCCACAGAACTGCTCTCGGTGTGATTGCAAATACTTTGCGGTACCTAGCGCGATCGCCACATGCCCATCATGGCCGCAGGCGTGCATTTTGCCGTCATGCACCGAGCGATAGGGCACCTCGTTCAGCTCCTGCACAGGCAGTCCGTCCATATCTGCGCGAATGCCCAGCACTGGCCCTAGTGTTGTTCCTTGAAGCTTTGTCCCCCGAATTAAAGCAATCACTCCAGTTTTGGCAATGCTGCTGTGGTCAATGTCCCACTCGGTGAGGCGATCGCGAATAAACCCCGCTGTGATCTCTTCTTGAAACCCCAGCTCGGGCCGCTGATGCAACTGTCGCCGCCAGCCCACTAACTCTCCTTGCAAAGCCTGAATTTCGGGCCGCAAAGCAGAAAAATCAGTCGTCAAAGGGCGAGAAAGCGTCAGCATAAAGACTCCATATCAGTCCTTATATTCTGACAGATTTCCTCAAACCCAACCAAAGCCTACGCCCAAAATGCCTTTGGCATCAGCCGCTCCAAATCTAACTGCGCCGCCGCATCCGCCAGCAGCGCCACATCCTTGATTTGCCTTAAATGCGGCATCACGCCTAGCACTGGCACCCGCGTTAGTGACTCAATCATCTCTACCGGAGCCCAGTGATCTATCTGCCCCTGCGTACAGGGTTGCGTGCAGTTCAGCACAATGCCCCGCAGCTTCACTTTTTTTTGCTCGGCTAGCGCCACATTGGCGACTGCTTGGGCGATCGCCCCCAACTTTACCGGCACCACCAGCACCACCGGCAACCGCCACTGCGCCGCCACATCTGCCACCGTCAGCGACTCCGCCATCGGCGAGCCCAGCCCGCCGACGCCTTCCACCAATACCCAATCGCGCTCAGCCGCCAACTCAGAAAATACCTGCCAGGCCAGCGCCAAATCTACCCTTTTCCCCTCAATTGCCGCCGCCAAAGGAGGAGCCACCGGCGTTCTGTACCACAGCGGATTGAGCTGCTCAGGGGTTTGATCCAACTCAAACACACGGCTATAGAATTCGCGATCGCCCGTCCCCGACTGCACTGGCTTGCACACCCCCAACCGATAGGCCCAACAATACCGCTGCCAATAGGCAATCAGCGCCGCCATCACAATCGTCTTACCACTATCCGTATCCGTACCCGCTACCAACAACGCCGCCAAACCGTTCCCCTCCCCCATTCATCGCTCATCCTTTAGCCTTCATACTTTCCTGCTCACTCCGTCGGCACCTGAGCGCTCGCCCTGATCTCCAACGTAAATTCTGAACGCTGAGCCGACTGCACATCAATCGCATAGTCACCCCCCACCGGCAAATAGCCCTCCCAATAAACAATGCCGCTAGCATCTGCCACCATCTCACCCCCTGGCATCAGCACGTCAAAGGTCACCGGCCCCTGAGAATCCGTTATCCGCACCGTCAAAATCTGACCTTCTTGAGCGTTTACTACATACCGGCGAATCGTAGCTGGCCCCACACCATTGGCCACCAGCACGCCATCTGAGCCCGGTGGAAAAGACACCCGCTGAGACTGCACCTGTGGCTGTACAGGTGGCGGTGCTCCTGTCGGTAGATTTACGTCAGGCCCTTCTCCTTCAATCGGCGGTTCGGGTTCAGGCGGTTCGGGTTCGGGCACCGCGCTCAGCGTTGCCGACAAACTGTAGTCACTGCTGCTGACGCCGCGCACCGGGCTGAGCTGCACCTTATATTCGCCGTCCTCTTCTAGCACGCCCTGCCAGCGCACCACTCTATTCGCCTGCCGGTTCACGGGCTCGCCATCTGGGCCTAACACACTCAGCAACACGCCTTCTTCAGACTGCTCTACAGTCAGCGTTTGCCCAGCCTGCGCGGTCAGCGGATAGTTTACTTTGTCCCCTTCGCGCATGTTACCCTTCACCGTTTTTGTCACGCCAGGCTCCAAGCCCAGGGGCTGTTGCTCGTATTCCACCGGCTTTGGTGCAGATTGGGTGGGGGTGGGGGATGGGGAGGGCGTACTGCTCAGCGGCGGGAGCGAGGTAATGGAGGGCGAAGGCGTTACGGTGTTGTCTAAAGACTGAACGACAGCCCAGCCGCCAAAGCCTGCGATCGCCGCCAGCCCCACTGCCAATCCACCCACTGCCAAAGGATTCTCTAGCATTGATGGCGACTGCTCTCTTTCAGACGGCATTTTTAGCCGCGTGTCCGCCTGCCCCACAGTCGTTGGCCGATTTACCGTTGGCGGCCCCGATTGATAGTTCGTCGGCTGATGGGGCCGTCCTACCGCCACCGTTTTCATCTGAGAAGGCGGTGGCACCTGTCTAGGCATTGGCGGTGGCGTTTGAGAAGGTACTTGAGGCGGCGCTGCATGACTAGGCACTGCGCCTACTATCCCACCAGATTGTAAAGCCTGGGCCATTTGAGAAACCGATGCAAAGCGATCGCCTGGCCTGTAGCTCAGCGCCTTATTCAGCACAGCCGCTAGCTCAGGGCTGACCGTCACTTCCTCCTGCCATCGCCAGGTTGCATTTACATCATCAAATAGCACCTGAGGTTCCTTACCCGTCAGCAGCACAATCGCCGTCACCGCCAGTGCATACAAGTCACTACTCGGATAGGCCCGACCCGTCTGCATTTGCTCACTCGGTGCATAGCCCGCCTTGCCCACCGTCGTCGCGTGCGACACCACACCATCCATCTGCATCCGCGTTACCACTTCTTTGACCACGCCAAAATCAATCAGCACCGGCTGCTGATCGCTCTGCCGCAAAATGATATTGTCCGGACTCACATCTCGATGAATGATGCCCTTCGCATGAATATGCGCTAGCACTGGCAGCATTTGCTGCAAAAACTGTCTCACCTCCGTCTCCGAAAAAGCACCCCCCTGCTGGCGTCTCTGGCTTAAAACTTCATGATAAGTCGGCCCTTCCACATAGTCTTGCACCAAAAACAGCCGTTCTTCCTCTTCAAACGTCGCTCGAAACTTAGGAATTTGAGGATGGCTGATTTGATATAGCACTGACGCTTCCCGCTGAAATAGCTGAGTCGCCTTATCCGAAAACCGATCTTCTCCTTGCAGCGGCACAAATTCTTTAATCGCGCAGCGCTCGTTAAATCGACCCTGGTCTTCTGCCAAATAAGTTCGGCCAAATCCACCCTGCCCCAGCAGTTGAACAATTCGGTAATGATTTTGAAGGACAGCGCCTATGGAAATAGCAGGTTGCATAAGCCGAAACGTATCTATAATAAATGTCGCTCTAGCCCGTCTTATGACCCGTCTTATCGGGTTGCTCCGCTAGGCTGGTTTGCCTCATCAGTTTACTGCATGTCTTTACCAGATCCCTGTAAAGCTACGGGGTGATCTCCTTCACATCACCGGGAATGATGAAACCACTAATCTTTCCTTGTAATGCACGACGCATGACTTACGGCACTTCTAGCGCAGCCGAGCCCATAGCTGGCGAAGACAATTTAATTCAAACACAGCTCTCTTGTTTTTTAGAAGGACTCTCCCCGGCTCAGCGCGATCAAAACCGTGCCCAAACCCTTGCTCAGCTAAAACTTCCAGGTACCGACGCCATTCCTGTCTTCGACGAAGCAGTGCAAACGGTCTCGCGCCTGCTGGCTATGCCCATCTGCATTCTCAGCTTTATCGATGCTGACTTACAAAGATTTAAATCTGTAGTCGGTCTCTCTAGCTTGGGCCTCATGAATCAGTTGGCCCAGGCTCGCAGCATTCCGCGCTCCGAATCTTTTTGTACTCATGTGATTGACAGCGGCCAAACCTTTGCCATTGAAGATACAACGGCGCATCCGGCTTTCTCTCACAGCTTGCTGGTTCAGCGCTACGGCATTCACTCCTATTTGGGTGTACCGCTGATCACCACCGAAGGCTGCTGTATTGGCACCCTCGCCATTATGGATCTGCTCCCTCATCAGTTCACTCAGCAAGAAGTGGCCTTTTTAGAACTGAGCGCTCGCTGGTGCATGAGTGAATTTCAAAAACAACATCTCTTGACCTTGCTGCATCAGGGCAACCATCCGCTGCAATCTATCGGCACAAATGCTCAGACCGAAAACTCGCTTCTTTCTAAAATAAATCAGGTTCGTTTTGACCTGATCGTGCAGCTCACCCAGGATCTTCGCAACCCGCTCACTTCAATCACGGGCATGGCCAACATGCTCAGCCGCGAAATCTACGGCCCCCTAAGCGAAAAGCAACAGGAATATACCAAGATTGTTCTTAGCAGCAGTCAACAGTTGCTTGTCATGGTGGATGAAATAGTAGAGGTGGGCGCTCTTAAGGAAGAGGGCTATCAGCTATCGCTCGCTGCCGCCGATATCGAAATGATTGGGCAACAGGCACTAGCTGCTCTGGAAAATTTAGCTAAACAACAAGAGCTGAAGCTGAAGCTAACGGTCGAACCAGGCTCGCGCATTTGGAATCTCGATAAGCGTATAGTCAAACAGCTCATCTACCATCTTGTCTTTAGCATCATTAGAATGTCCACCGCAGGTAGCACTATTCGCCTGCATGTCTCTCGCAAAGATAGCAATATCAATATTGCCCTTTGGGTTTCTAACCCCTGGCTTGGAGAAGACTTGCCTCAGGCAGTCATTGCCTGGGGCCAAAGAGGCTTTTCACAAGGCTCGCACAACCAAAGCAGTCTCTTGTCGAGTTCAACAGCTAACTCAGGTCAGTTAGGAGAAACGAAAGAAGTCTTCGAAGCACTGGCTACCGCCCAAAAGGTAGATGCTTCCCGTCAAGAACTAGGTCTTCTCCTTAGCCGCCATCTCACCGACATACATAGCGGCAACGCTTTTGTCCAAGGATCTGCTGCTACAGGCTATCGCTACATCGTTTCGCTACCTGCACTTAACCTTCCTAACTAGACAGCAGTGTCGGCCAATTAACAATCGTCTGGCAACAAACAACATAGTCAACCCTCAAAAAGGTCGCTCTCAATCATTAAGAGTGGCCTTTTGCTTTGAGGAGTAAGTTTAGTTTTGTTACAAAGGCTACTAAATTTTAAGCCGTGAAAAAGGTTGGATTCCTTTCAGCAAAGGCCCTTAGCTCTGTCAGTGCCGACCATGTCCGTACAGAGAGAACCAACAAAAGCTGGTGATTCAGTGAAATAACGGACAGATGTAGATACAACGAGAGGGCAACCTAAGTCTGGTTACGTTGATGGGCCACATCATCTTGTTGTGGTAAGACGTTTGTACTTATGAACAGAACCTGTTGAGAGAAGCCGAACATTCTCTTGAAAAGACCTCACGACGGTGAATTTGCTTTGAAGTAGCTCAGTCCTTTTTACTTTTTAAGGATGAATAACTTTTTACTGAGCTGGGCCAAAGACCGAGAAATTTCGGCTACCTGGATCGCTATCAACGGTCGATGCTTACCGGTGATGTTTAGAAACCTTTCATTTGCTTCAACCTACTCTGCTTGAAAATTTAGCTATCACAAATAATGGCAAAAACACAAAAACACAAAACTTTTCGTCGCCAGGCTCAAAAGCCTCTTCTTGCAGCCGCATTAGCCGCTGCTGGCGTCTTTAATATGGTAAGCGCCGTTGTTGCCGAAGGCACTGATGCTGGCACAGCTATCACTAACAGAGCTACGGCAACTTACGACGATGGTACAGGTGGTGCAACGATCAATGCTGTTTCCAACACCGTCACTATCAATGTTGCTGAGGTCGCAGGCATAACGGTCGTCAGTTCAGGTTCTAATGACGTTAACAACGGCAGTGTCGTGACTAACGATGTGGTTACCTTCGACTTTAAGGTAACCAATACGGGTAATGCGGCTTCGTACGTTTTTGTGCCTGGCAAAAATGGCATTACGCCCACAAATGCTGAGATCCTCAGGATTGACATTGTTGATCCAGGTGTTCCAACAACTCAGGCTGAAGCGCCCAATGCGGCAACTGCGGCAAGCACCGCACCGGCGGCCTCATTTAATGCTGTACCAGCCGCAGGTGCTAGCACCGAGACCTTTACAAACATGCCAAGTGGTGGCGGCTTGATCGCCGCAGATGGTAGCTTCACTGTCCGCGTCACGGTAAAGGTCACCGCCAATACAGTTGGTGACAGAGTCGGCGTTCAGTTCGGTAATACGTCAAATAATCCACCTAATACTCCAAATCAGCAAAATATTCGTGATGATTCTGACGGTGCTATAGATCCTATCGACGATGTTCGTACAATTGATGCAGACGGTGCGCCTGGAGGCACTCCTCCTGTCAATGGCGAGCGAGAGGCTGCTGCTTTCTTTGATGTGGGCTATGCAACGGCTACAACTAACTTGGCTCAAGCAACTTTGTTTAAGACCTCTACGGTCACAGATGCAACGCCAGCGACGCCATCTGATCCGTCTGACAACAAAATTGCCTATAGCTTAGCGCTAAAGGTAGATAACCAAACTTATCCAGGTGTAACCGCTGGCAGTTTGGAGGGTACCGATATCACTTTGAATACAACTCCCAACACCAAACGGATTCTGGTTTCGGATGTCATTCCAGAAAATACTGAGTTTGATCCTTCAGTTACACCAACAGCGCCTACTGGTTGGACAGTCGTATATTCGGAAACGGTTGGTGGCAATGCGCTAGATGCGGCTTGGTCAACTACGCAGCCTGGCGTGGCCTCTAACATTACACGGATTGGTTTCGTTTATGATGCTGTTGCGAGGGGTGCGATCGCGCCATCAGTCACAAATATCACCGGCTTTGGCTTTACAGTTGTTACCAATGGCCTAACGACCCCAGCAACTACCACTACTTTCTCTATTGCTAACATTGCTCAAGTCTTCGGTGAAACTCAAGGCGACGTTAATAACAACATTGTTTATGACGAGTCGGGTGACCAGCGGCCCAACAACTTAGACGATGGCGTTAACCCGGCCAACAACACAACTACGTTTGATCCTGGCAACGACCTTGGCATTGCTAACGTCAACGATCCAGAAACTACTCGTAACGCTAACGATGGTAGTGGGCCTGATGGTGAATCTAACGTCGTTAAGATTGTCGCAACTGTGACGCCGACTTCTGCCAGCGAACTGTTCAATGGGCCTAACAATGCGCCTACTGCTGTTGGCCCTACTGATAACAACGACGACTTCACTAACGCAACCGCTGGTGTTTCTGATACGGAAGCAGGTGTTGAAGGATCAAATATTGACCCCGCACCTGTTGTCATTGTTAACCAGGTTCAAAATCCCTCAACCATCTCTCAAATAGATACTGTCACGCTGCTGCCGCTATCAGACGCTGATGCAAAAACCGCTGCTGACCTGCTTTCTACGGCAACTCCTAAAGCTGGCGGAGACTACACTACCGATACGGACTTACCAGATGGTACTAAAGTCACGATTACATTCGGTGGGCAGTCTACGGAGTATACCTACTCGGGCGGAATCTATACACCAGGTGGGCCTAGAGTCATCGTAGGAACGCTCTTGCCAGGAGAGATAAAAGACTACACAGTCACTATCGATTTACCAGGCGGCGCGAATGGCGCTAAGCAACTCAAAGGGTACGGCGTTCAGATTGTGGCCTTCGTCGATGACGACAGCAACGGTGTGTACGATCCTGTTGACGAAACCATCTCTAATATCACTATTGACCGTGTCTACACTGGCTTTATGAAGCTGTTTAAGGAAGCGCGCGTCCGAGGCCCTAGAGAGGATGGTTCCACCTATGATAGTGGCTATTCATCGGCGACTGACAACCCTACCTTCGACATGAGACCCGGTGACTTTATCGATTATCGAATCACTTACACTAACATTTCTGAAGGAGAGACGACAGGGGCAGGTGGAAACGTGCTGCTAACTGCAAACAACTTTACAATTGTAGAGGATGGCAGCGCTACCCCCAACACTTGGGGCGCGGAAACGACGCACCAAACCCCAACAAATGCTAGTAGAGGAACAGTTACATACACGACGCCCGGTGGTGTCGTCACGACTGAACCGGCGAATGATTCAATCGTTAGCATTTATACAAATGCGGTTAACCAAGTTGCACCTGCGGAAACAGGAACTTTAGAGTTCGTTCGCAAAGTTAAATAGGCAATCAGCTTCTCACACGAAAGCTTCCATAACGTCTCGATCTTTACGCAGAGCGAGTATAGTCTCGCTCTGATCTTTTTTCAAAACTGTACATTCTACGACAAGGTTAAACACGTATGAAACGTAAGTTTATGTTTGGTTTGGGCATTGCTGCACTGGTGGCATCTGCACCTTTGGCAATGAGCACACCGGTCTTTGCAAGCTTGCAAGAAGCGGGTGTTGCGATCGCGCAAAAACTCACCCGCCCCGAAGTTAAGCTCGTCATGAGCGCCGACAAGCAAGTCACCGTGGTTGATGAAAATGGCCAGCCCAAGCTTGCTTGGGAAAAGCTAGAAGGCAACGCCACTGTTCAACCCGGAGATACTTTGCGATATGTCGTCGCCTCGGAAAATGAGAGCGAAATGTCTGCTGAAAATCTCAAGGTTGTTCAGCCAATTGCGCCTGAAATGACTTATGTCTTAGGTTCTGCCAAGGGCAATGAGATGGCGGCTATTACTTACAGCATTGATGCGGGTGAGACTTTTGTGGCTGAGCCGATGATAGAAGTGACTTTGGCAGATGGCACGACAGAGATGCAGCCCGCACCTGCAGAAGCCTACACTCATGTGAAATGGGATTTTAGCAAGGCACTAGATGCAACAGAATCGGTGTCCGTCTCTTACGAAGCGACTGTTAAATAGTGACCAATGTGCGATGTTGCACTCACCGCATAACTGAGCTTAGCATCGCACTCAAAAACCCAGGGCATAAGTGCGCTATACCCTGGGCTTTTGATATCAATCCTTGAAGCTTTCTATCTTTTTTCGCTTAGCGGCGAGTCTTTTTGGGGCGATGCTATTCCAAAAATGCTTGAACGATAACTAATAGACTTTATCGGTAATAGTGTGAATAACAGAAATAGGCATCCCTTATCCTGAGCTTTTCCTTTTAAGCGATCGCTTCCAGCTTATTGACTTGTCCTCGACGATGACTCATCCGAAAGTTATG